>CAURBW010000011.1:0-198435 GCA_963523075.1 uncultured Clostridium sp. | reverse complement strand
CGCACGTACGGTTCTGTGAGGGGCAGTAGGCAATCCCTTCACAAAAAAAAAAAAAAAAATATTTGTAGAAAGGAGTGTCGAGACTGTCTACTCGACTGACATTATGCCAAAAGAGCAGTCTTTGCAAAAAGCTATTGATTATATTGAGAATAATTTGAACAGGGATATCAGCTTTTATTCTGGAAAATGGTATTACCGAAATTGTTTTACAAAGTGAAAGAAAGCAGGTTCTTGTTGATATCAAGGTGGAATCTGTTGACGAATCCATTGAAAAGATAACAGAAGCAGGCGGCAAGGTAGAATATGGCCCGTTTGATGTTCCGATTGGACGGTGTGCAGTTGTACTTGATAAATGGGATAATAAGTATGTGATACTGGATATGACAAAGGGCCGATATGAAACAGACGAAAATGGTAATGTAACTGGCGTGAGGAAAGAGTAATAATGTTTCTTTCACAGTGGTTAAATCAGGTGAAAATAATTGATGAATAAAGTGATTAAAGAGTAGGATTCAGGGCTGCATGGAAAATCTGGAACTGCTCCCCTTTTATGGTGATGACTGCACTATTTGACGGTATTAAGAATATGTGGATAAAAGAATTCTGTTCCTATCCATTATCCTTTTAAACCACTCAAATAGTGCAGTTTTTTGTGATTCACGTTAAAAGCAAGCAAATAGTGTAAAATATTTCTGCTTAGCAAACTATATTGCTAAAGAAAATGGGCAATATATTAAGATGCCAAAACATTTGCAAAATAGTTTCCAAAAGTTAAACATTATCATATCTGCCAGCCTCTGATACGGAAAAAATTTTACAAGAATTTTACTTATAATTCACATAGATAATGCTTTAATTTTTCTTAATTCATGTATAATTAATAATTGGTGTAAAGAAGATGTAAAATCAAAGTATAGTAAAGGATAAGTGTTTCTTATTAGATTTTAATAAGGAGCCGATCAGTGAGGGTGACGAATGGATGATCTTATGTTAAAGTCTGGGCAGAAAGCCAAGATAAAAACAGATGCGGTAAACCTTTTTTATGGCAGCTTCCAGGCTCTTAAGAATGTTACAATGGATATTCAGGAATGCGCTATTACAGCAATAATTGGTCCGTCAGGCTGCGGGAAATCTTCTCTTCTGCGTCTTTTTAACCGTATGAATGACCCGATACCGGGAGTCAGGGTAGAAGGTAAAATTCTGCTTGATGATACTTCAATCTATGATAAAAGTATGGATGTTGTTGCACTGAAAAAAAGAGTGGGCATGGTTTTTCAGAAACCGAATCCATTTCCCATGTCTGTATATGATAATATGGCTTTTGGTCCAAGGCATCACGGAGTGAAACAAAGAGCCCGCCTTGATGAGATTGTAGAACGAAATTTGAACCAGGTGGCTTTATGGGATGAAGTTAAGGACAAGTTGAAAGAGTCTGCGTTTGAGCTTTCTCCAGGTCAGCAGCAGCGCCTGTGTATTGCCCGTGCACTGGCTGTGGAACCTGAGGTTTTATTAATGGATGAGTCCTGCAGTGCTCTTGATCCGGAATCTACAATGCAGGTAGAGGGATTAATGGAAGAACTTGCTCAGAAATATACCATTATTATTGTAACCCATAGTATGGAACAGGCGGCGAGAGTGTCTCATATGACTGCATTTATGATGATGGATGATGACAGAGCAGGGACATTGGTGGAATACGCCCCAACAGAACAGATTTTTGCCAATCCCAAAGATAAACGTACCGAGGACTATATTACAGGCCGGTTCGGATGACAAGTATACCAGAGAACATGTAGTTCTTTCTATATTCTGAGAAATGGAGGAAATCGGGCATTCGAGTTTGATGTTTGATTTTTGTGAAGATATGAAAAAAAGGAATGTAACATGCAAATTATTAAAAGGAATAAAAGTATCTGCCTGTACAGTGATACTGACCGTTTCTATGGGTTTGCTGTCTGCCTGCAGCCAGGCACCTGAATCAGCAACAATCGTTGCCGGATCAACTTCGGTGCAGCCATATGCTGAGATTCTGGCCGAAGAGTTTATGGCTCGGGATCCGGAGGCCGTGATTGATATCCAGGGCGGAGGATCCTCCGCCGGTATTACAGCAACACAGACACACAGTGCTGATATCGGTATGTCCTCCCGTTCATTGGAGGAAGGAGAAAAAAACCTGTGGAGTGTGGAAATTGCCAAGGATGGTCTGGCAATTATTGTAAACCCCGAAAATCCAATAAAAAACCTTACCTCAGATCAGATCCGTGATATTTATGCGGCTGAAATTACCGACTGGAGTCAGGTGGGAGGCACAAAATCCAAGATCAATATTATTGCGCGAGAAGAAGGGTCCGGTACAAGAAGTGCTTTTACGGAACTGCTTATGGGCAAGAAAGAGATCACTCCCAAAGCCATCGTTCAGGACTCCAATGGAGCGGTACGCCTATTGGTTGCAGATGACCCCAATGCCATAGGATTTATCTCTTTAGGGCTGGTTTCGGATGAAGTGAAAGCGCTTAACTTAGACGGCGTTGAAGCGACAAGGGAAAATATCATGAATAACAGTTATAAACTGTCCAGACAGTTTTTGTTTGTCACCAACGGTGAGCCAACAGGAATACAAAAGAGTTTTATTGATTTTACCCTTTCTTTAGAAGGGCAGAAATTACTGAGCAAAGAGGGACTTATCCCGTCAGCAGAGGGGGCAGCAAAATGAAAAGTTTTAAGGAAAAATTAACGGAGCGTGTGTTTCTCTTAATCGCTCTTTCGACTTTATCGGTATTGGCGCTCATCACTGTATTTATATTTATAAAAGGTGTACCGATTATTGCCAAGGTAGGTATTATCAACTTTGTTTTTGGGATGAAATGGGCTCCCGGCCAGGGGTACTACGGTATTTTCCCGATGATCGTCGGATCGGTATCGGTTACGATAGGGGCAGCTGTCATAGGAGTGCCCATCGCCATTTGCTGCAGTATATTTTTGGCTGAGTTTGCTCCAGCAAAACTTAGAAATATATTCAGGCCTGCCATTCAGTTACTGGCTGCCATTCCTTCCGTTGTATACGGATTCTGGGGAGTTTTATTTGTTGTGCCTGTGATCCGTAAATACCTGGGAGGTCCGGGCTTAAGTATACTGGCAGGTTCCATTATTCTGGGTATCATGATTTTGCCAACCATAATAAGTATCACCGAAGTATCCCTTCTTGCACTGCCGCGCCATTACAAAGACGGTGCACTTGCGCTGGGGCTGACACAGTGGCAGACAATCCGTTCTCTGCTGCTGCCCGCTGCCAAATCAGGCATTGTTGCTGCTATTATTTTAGGTTTAGGAAGAGCAATTGGTGAAACAATGGCGGTAATTATGGTTCTGGGCAATGCGGTTGCACTTCCTCAGTCCGTACTAGACCCTGTCAGAACGCTGACCACAAATATCGGTATTGAAATGGGATATGCATCCGGTGAACACCAGCAGGCGCTTTTTGCCACGGGTATTGTATTATTTGTTATTATCATGATTTTAAATGCGACTGCCCAGTACATTACACGAAAGAGGTGAGGTCACGATGAGAATGAATGCAAACACTTCACAAAAGATAGCAAAATTTACGATTTGGTCGGCGGCTCTTTTTGTAATTGCCATTCTTTTTTCCATCATTGCATATATACTAATAAAGGGTATCCCTATGCTCAGCTGGAAGTTTTTAACGGATATTCCCAGAGACATGGGCCGTTCCGGCGGCATTGCCTCCTCCATTGTCGGGACTCTGGTTGTAACTGCAGTGGCCGTTATTGTGGCAACACCATTTGGAATTGGAACAGCAATCTATCTTACTGAGTACACAAGAGAGGGAAGAATTACCCGTATTATCCGTTTCAGTGCCGAATCTCTGGCTGGTATACCTTCTATTGTATATGGACTTTTCGGTTTTATCTTTTTTGTGATATACTTAAAAATGGGCTGGTCAATTTTGTCCGGTGGATTAACCATGGCGATTATGATTCTGCCTACGATCATACGTACATCGGAAGAGGCGATCCGTACTGTTCCCCAGCTATACAGGGAGGTTGGATTCTCTCTGGGATTGACGAAATTACAGACAATAACCAGGACCGTACTCCCGTCAGCGCTTCCTGGTATCGTAAATGGAGTGATATTAAGTATCGGCAGATGTGTAGCTGAAACAGCTGCTGTTATTTTAACGGCCGGTTCAGCACTTCGTATGCCGGAATCACTGTTTTCCCCGACCCGGACGATGGCAGTACATTTTTATATACTGGCGAGGGAGGGAATATCCATGGATAACGCTTACGGAACAGCAGCGCTACTCATTATTCTGATTCTTCTGCTTAATGTAGGTTTCAATATGCTGGTCAATCGATTTATAGCGAAGGGCCGTTAAGAGGTGAAAAATGACGCAGAAAGCAAAAATAGATATAAAGGGATTAAATTTCTTTTACGAACAAAAACAGGTAATTAAAGAACTGAACCTGGAAATACCCGAAAACAGGATTCTGGGTATTTTTGGTCCTGCCAACAGCGGTATCACAACACTGCTTCGCACATTGAACCGGCTTAGTGACTTAACGGCAGGAGCCCGTCAGGAGGGTGAGATACTGTTAGACGGGAAAAACATTTTTGCCCCGGATGTTAATGTGACAGAACTGCGCCGAAGGGTAGGTATGGTTTTTGATGTACCAACACCTCTGCCTATGTCCATTTTTGACAATGTGGCCTTGGGACCCCGTATGGGAGGAATGAAATCTAAGTCGGATCTGGAAGAAAAAGTAGAAACGTCTCTGCGAATGTCAGCTCTATGGGATGATGTCAAAGACAGACTGGATACGCCTGCAGCCAGATTATCCGGCGGTCAGCAGCAGCGTCTGTGTATTGCCAGAGTGCTGGCTCTTGAGCCAGAGGTGATTTTGCTTGACAGACCTTGTTCGGCTCTTGATCCCATATCTACGGCCAAGATTGAGGAATCTTTAGTACAGCTGAAAGAGCAGTACACCATTGTCATTGCTCCTCACACAGTTCAGCAGGCCGGACGGATCGCAGACAGGGTAGCGTTTATGCTGATGGGAGATTTAATAGAACAAGGTTATACCCAGGAAGTTTTTTCATTCCCCAAGGATAATCGGACTAACGACTACCTTACCGGTAGATTCGGCTAATAAAGGAGATGGGAATTTTGGTTAGAGAACATTTTACACAGAAGATGGCTGATGTGAAGCAAAATGTATTAAAGATGGGAGCTCTCGTAGAAACTATTATTGATACGGCAGTGACTTCCATACAGACACAGGATCTTGAACTGGCAAAAAAAGTTTTTGAACAGGATGATGAAATAGACCAGTTAGAACTTGAAATTGAAAAGGAATGCATCATGCTTCTTGCCCTTCAGCAGCCTCTTGCCAAGGATTTAAGAACAATTGCATCAGTTCTGAAGATTATAACAGATCTTGAAAGAATGGGAGACAATGCAGTAAATATTGCACAGGTTACACTTGAGATAGGCAAAGAACCAATTATTAATGCCATCACAGATATTCCAAAGATGGCGGAAATTGGAAGAAAAATGCTGAAAATGAGTCTTGATGCATTTGTTAATGAGGATATTTCCCTTGCGCAAAAGGCAGCGGAGAGAGACGAAGAAGTCGATACCCTCTATGAAGCGGTTATCAATGATATCCTTAATATCATCACAGAAAAAAGGGAACTTACAAAACAAGGTACGAAACTTCTGTTCTTAGGACGGTATCTTGAACGAATTGCCGACCATTCCACAAATATATGTGAAAGAACGATATACATGATTACAGGCGAGTTAAAGGAAATAAATTAGAGGCGTGCCTCTGATTTATTTCCTTTTTATTTAAATAAATCCGGCAAGAAATTATAAAAATCATAAAAAAATGTAACAATATAGTATTGTGCTATTTTTTTATGGAAAAATAGACAAACTAACTGAAAAGAGATGCCATCATATCTGAAGGATCTCAAATAAGGAGGAGAGTTTCTGTTGCAGATCTTGCTTGATAAAATTATATTTAATATAAATTCACCGTTTCTGCCGGCTATTTTATTAATACTGAGTTTCTTAATCTGCCTGATTCTGTTTGTGCTGTATTACCGGCGTTACCATTTTGATAAGAACGTGCATTTTCCCACCTGCCTCCAGGAATCAGGAGATAAGCAGGGCCCCGGTGAATGGGAGAAACAGATGCTTGAACTGGCGGAAGGTCACAGTCAGGTCAGACTGACCGGGAACAGCTTTGTTCTTAATGATTACAATCAGGCCGCTTATAAAAAACTGAATAAGATCAGAGATACGATCTCTGCTCTGTCTCCAGGCATCATTTCCCTGATTCCGGCTGCACGCTGGCTCTATGATAATTTCCAGATGATGTACAGGGAGATGAAAAAAGTGCGTACTTCCGGAACGAGCTATGCTGTATTACCAATTCTGAAGGTTAAGGAATACCATAACTTTCCGCGGATCTATGTTGTAGCAAAGAAGATGGTGGCTCTTACCGGCGGACATTTAAGTGAAGAAAACATTTCCGTGATGTTGTCAGCCTATCAGCAGAAGATAGCCCTTACGGACAAGGAGATCTGGGTCTTGCCGGAAATGCTGGGCTTTTGCATTCTTGAAGAAATCATTGCAGTTGCGGATGAAATTCTTCATATGATCGAAGTGAAATCCAAGGCAGAAACGTTTTTAAGGGAAAAGCTGGAGCGCAAACAGGGACCGGCCGATTTATCAGCGCTTCTTTGCAAAACAGAGGACAGCATGAGGGTTAATTACTCATTTCACGCTCATGTCATCTATCTGATGAAAAATATGTCCTTTGATGAGGCATCCATTCAACGATACCTGGAATATCACTTCGCCTCTAAGGACAGACAGGTGAGGAATTCTTCTGTATTCCAGGAGGAAGGAAAAATTCAGTCATTTCTCGAGACAACTATCAGGACGTTAATTGTCAGCTTAAGAGACATCAATGAAGTCGATGAGGAAAAGTTTTTTGAAAGATACTCCTGTCTGGAGCAGATTTTGTCCCAGGATCCGGCAGGAGTTTATTCAAAAATGGATTTGGAATCCAGAGGCATGTACCGTGGGATAATCGTGAAGTTATCTCTCCGTTACCGGCTGATGGAAGAAAAGATAGCAAAAGACTGCCTGGAACTGGCAATTCAGGGGCGGGATGATCTGTATTGTCCGCATCATGTGGGATCCTATCTGTTAGGAAAGGGTTATCCGATTCTCAAAGCAAAGGCATTAGGAAAGCCGGTCCCCCGGAGGATTAAGAAAAAATGGAATGCAGAAGGCTTTCTTTATTTCTTATTCCTGTTTCTCATGTTTCTGGGACTGGGTACCTGCCTGCTGTATGCGTTTCGGACGCTTGGCGGTATGCAGACTGCCGGCCGGTCCGTCATTACCCTTCTGGCGGTTATGCCGCTGTTGTCCGGCATTTCCTT
The DNA here is from genome assembly GCA_963523075.1 of uncultured Clostridium sp. Taxonomy (GTDB): domain Bacteria; phylum Bacillota; class Clostridia; order Lachnospirales; family Lachnospiraceae; genus Lacrimispora. The sequence goes on along the minus strand of CAURBW010000011.1, from coordinate 190,956 downwards.
AGAAATTATAAATTTTATTTTTACCAGAAGAATAACGGTCAGAAAGATTCCAGCCCTTGACTATCTGCAGGAAATACCGGAAGATGCAAGAACCTTTGTAGTCATGCCGGTCATCGTTTCCACAAAGGAACAAGGTCTGGAATACATGGAGCGTCTGCATAAGCATTATCTTGCAAACCGGCAGCCGAACCTTTTCTTTGCATTGCTGCTTGATTTTGAAGATTCAAAGGACCAGTTCATGCCAAAGGATGATGTGATCCGCAATTCACTTGCTGCCCGCATGAAAGAACTAAATGAGCTCTATCCGTCGGAGTATCAGCGATTTTCGCTGTTTTTCCGCTGCCGTAAATGGAATAAGGCAGAGAACTGTTATATGGGCTGGGAGCGCAAGAGAGGAAAACTGGAAGAGTTTAATAACCTCCTGGACGGAATGGGAAAAGAGAATACCACTTTTACCGCCGTTTATTGTGATGATAAGCTTCTAACCACCTTCCGGTATGTGATTACACTGGATGCAGATACGAATCTGATTCGTGACAATGCGGCAAAACTGGTTGGTCTGATTGATCATCCGTTAAATAAACCAGTTCTGGATCCGGCAGGTCAAAAGGTGGAGGAAGGCTATGTAATCATTCAGCCTTCGGTAAGAAATCACATTCCGGATAAGAATGGCAGCAGATTTACGAAAATATTCGGAGGAGAATCTGGTCTTGCCCATTACGGAACCGTAATATCAGATATCTACCAGGATATTTTCAATGAAGGGATCTATATCGGGAAGGGTATCTATGACCGAAAAGCCTTCAGCACAGTACTTCATAATAAGGTACCGGAAAACAGGATCCTCAGCCATGATCTTTTTGAGAGCTGTTATGCAAGGACGGCTTTTTCCAGTACAGCTAAGATTATGGACAATTTTCCCAACAGTGTTTTATCATTTACAAAAAGGGAGCACCGCTGGCTGCGCGGGGACTGGCAGCTTCTGCCATGGCTGTTCATGAAAAAGACTTCGGATGGAAGAAGCTTAAGCCTATTATCGAGATGGAAGATTTTTGATAACTTAAGACGAAGCCTGGTTCCTTTCAGCAAGACCTTGTTTGTATTGCTGAATCTGATATGGATGCCGGAAGCATTTTATCTTTGGCTGCCTCTTGTTTTCTTTCATGATCTGTTTAACCTGGTTATTTTATTATTTGCCGTGATCACCCAAAAGCTCTTCCGTCCGAAGCTTGCGTTTGTGTATAAAGGCTTTTTAGAAGGACTGGCGGTGATGTTTGTAAGCGCATTTCTGGAGTTTTCGATCACACCCTACCGTGCTTATGTTGCACTGGATGCAATTGTCAGAACTCTGTACCGGATATTGATCAGCAAAAAAAATCTGCTTCGCTGGAATACGGCAGAGGCAGTGGATGCCTCTGTCATTAATACCAGAAAAGGTTACTTTCTCACCATGTGGAGTTCACTCCTCCCTGCATTTTGCCTTTTATTCCTCTTATTTTTTGGGAATCTGCCCCTGGCAGGAATGTTTTTGGCAGTACTTCTCATGACGGACTGGTTTCTTGCTTTTGAAATTGCTTACTGGATCAGTCAGCCGGAAAAGAAGCTGCATCAGAGGGATAAGGCAGAGGATAAGGAGCTGCTCATGGATACTGCACGCAGGACCTGGCAGTTTTTTAAAGAATTTTCCACTAAGGAAAATAACTGGCTCTGTCCGGATAATTATAAGGTCTCAAAGGTTGAAAAAATCAGTGATAAAACATCGCCCACCAATATCGGGCTTCAGTTTCTGTCAATTCTTTCAGCCAGGGATCTGGGATTTGAGACTTTAAGCTCCACAGTCGAGGCAGTAGAAAACCTGATGGAGACAGTACAGAAAATGGAAAAATGGAAGGGACACCTCTATAACTGGTATCATATTGAAACGCTGGAGGTGCTTAATCCCGCCTATATATCGACGGTAGACAGCGGTAATTTCTGGGGACATATGATTGCCTTGAAAAACGGCCTTCTGGAACAGATCGAGAGGCCTGTCTGTCCCGATCATTTACTTTCTGAACTCAGGATTGCAATAAGTAACAGCAATGAAGAGATAAAGCAAAGAACCGGGAGTTCATCCGAAAACAGGCTTAGGACTGGTTACCAGAAGATAGGGGAACTGATCGGGGACCTTGCAGATATATGGGAAAAATTAAATGATAGAGAACTGAAACCATCTTCCGATTACCGCCTGACCAGACATTTAATGAACCTCATCGACAGTATTGTGAATGAAGCTTCTGCTTTAAAGCTGAAGGATGAACGATTTACTTCTTATCCCGCATTAAGCCGCATTGCAGCAGAGGATAATAAATTTGCAAACAGCATGATTGACCGGATAAGAACACTATGCAATAAAATAGACAGCATGTTAGCAAAAGTTGATTTTCGGATTTTATTTAATGATAAGAGGATGCTGTTTCATATTGGGTATCATGTATCCTCACATACGCTGGATGACGGCTGCTACGATCTGATGGCATCGGAATCATCACTTACAAGCCTTCTTGCTGTAGCAATGGGAGAAGTGCCTTTAAAACACTGGTATAAGCTGGGAAGACCGCTGACTGTAGTAAAGGGCATTCCATGCTTTGTATCCTGGAGCGGAACAATGTTTGAATTTCTGATGCCAGGTCTTGTACTAAAGGAATATGAAGGATCTGTCTATGAACAGACCTCAAGGGCGGCGGTACTCCAGCAGATGAAGTACGCAAAGGAGGCAGAAATCCCCTGGGGGATATCAGAATCCCAGTATTACCGTTTTGACTTAAATGCGAATTACCAATATAAGGCTTTTGGAGTTCCAAAGATAAGGCTTCAGCCAGTCCGCAAAAATTCCCTGGTCGTTGCACCCTATGCAACAATACTGGCACTGGATACAGCAGAAAAGGAATGTATCAGTAATTTAAGGAGGCTGAAAGAGTTAGGGGCTTTCGGTGATTACGGTTTCTATGAGTCCATTGATTTTAATGTACCGAATTCCGTGGAACTGAAACCTTATTGCATTGTAAAATCCTATATGGCACATCATCAGGGGATGAATCTGGCTGCAATTAATAATTACCTCAATGAAGGCATTCTTCGCGAAAGATTTCATGCGGAGATGATGATAAAGGCTACAGAAGTTTTGCTGGAAGAAAAGCGGCAGTCATATTTGATTTCCATTGCAAGACAGGGGTATACGATTAAAATCGGAAAATCCCTTTTTTCAGAAGACCGATACAGTGACCGGTATATCAATCATGCAGGTGTAAACCCGCCCGTTGTAAATTATCTATCAAACGGAACGTATTCCCTGATGATTACTTCAGATGGGGATGGTTTCAGTAAATATGAGGACCGTATGCTTTACCGCTGGAGATCAGATATTTATGAAAATACAGGTAATTATATCTATATCAAGGATATGAAGCAGGGGAAATACTGGAGTGCAGCCTATCATCCAACCAGTACAGAGCCGGATGATTACCAGGTGGTATTTAGTCCCCACCATGCGGAATTTAAACGAAGGGATGGGGATATCTCAACTCATATGATTGTCAGTCTGGATGCGGATCACAATTTTGAGATACGCAAGATCACATTAACCAATCATGGAAATGAGGAAAAACAGCTGGAAGTGACCAGCTATATGGAAGTGGCAGATGATACCCATTTGGCAGAGATCAGCCATCCGGCGTTTAATAAGCTCTTTCTGGAAAGTGAATATCTGAAGGATCAGAATATCTTTCTGACCAAAAGGCGGCAAAGGAGAGAGCCCGACAATCCTTATGTGATGCATATGGCAAGAACCAGTGCTAAATTATGTAAAAAAATAGAATTTGAAAATGACAGAAAACGATTTATCGGAAGGAACAATACGCTGGAAAATCCCGATTCTGTAGTTAACAGCATTGCCTTTTTTAATGATTCAGGTTTTTGCAACGATCCGATTATGAGCCTGCGGGGACAGTTATGTATCGGAGCAGGTGAATCAGCCTGCATATCTTTTATTACCGGTGTATGCAGCAGTAAAAAAGAGGCAGTAAAGATCGCGGAGGAACTGAACGTAGGTTACCGGATTGATGATATCCTGGAAAAGTTTCGGCTTCAAAGCAATCTGGAGCTAAAGTATCTGGAGATTACCAGAACACAGCTGAATTCTTTTCAGGATATGATCAGCCCCATCTTTTATCCTGCAGGCATTTACCGGGGGCCTCATGAAAATATCAGGCGTAATTTTAAGAATCAGAGTTTTTTATGGAAATTCGGCATATCCGGAGATAATCCGATTCTGCTCTTAGCGGTAAAGTCCATGAACGAAGAACGGACGATAAAGGATGTTTTAAAGGCGTACGAATACTTGAGAGTCAATCTTGTTATGGTAGATTTAATTATCCTCATTGATTCCAAATATGGGTATCTTCAGGAGGTGGATCAATTAATCAACGATCTGACAAGTTCCCTTCGTATTTATGATTCTGGAAGCGGGAAGCCAAGTTTCTTTACACTGCATACGTATGAACTGCTGCCGGCAGAGATTGATTTACTGTATACGGCTGCGAGGGTGGTATTTTCAGAGAAGACAGGAATTTATTTTACAAATGTAAAAGAAAATCAATTGGAGCTGCTGGAGGAATATTAGGTCTTATGGAGAATTATGAATTTTTTAATGGCTTTGGGGGATTTGTCTGTGAAGGCAGAGAATATGAAATTCTGCTGGACGGAAATAACAGGCCGCCGGCACCCTGGATTAATGTTATTGCAAACAAGAACTTCGGTTTCCAGATATCGGAGTCCGGCGGGGGCTTTACCTGGAGCGTCAACAGCAGAGAAAATAAACTTACACCCTGGTCCAACGATCCGGTCAGTGACAGAGCCAGCGAGGCAGTCTATATTCTGGATGAAATAACCGGAGAGGTTATAACGCCCATGTCCCTGGGAAGATCTGACAGGGGCATATACCGGGTAAGGCATGGTTTCGGATACAGCAGATTCCTTCATGAGGAATCACTGGTTGATCAGGAGCTGACTGTTTTCTGCCCTTTGGATGAATCATTAAAGCTATGGAACTTAACGCTTAAGAATCAGTCGGATAAAGTGAAGTATTTAAGTCTGACCTATTATGTGGAGTGGGTCCTGGGTACGCAAAGAGAGCAGACCAATCCCTATATTCTCACCGCCTATGATAATGAACATGAATATTTGTATGCAAAGAACATTTACACCATGAACTTTCAAAACAACATTTCCTATCTGTTCTCCAGTGAGACGATTGTGGGCTATACCGGAGACAGACAGGAGTTTCTGGGACGTAAGGGCAGTATACGGGAACCAAGGGGAGCGGAGGTCAAGCTCACCTGCAATACGGGTGTGTGTTATGATTCCTGCGGTGCAATACAGGTATCGGTTGCAATACAGCCCCAGGAGAGTAAAACTGTGGTGTTTGGACTTGGACAGAGCAGCAGTCTGAATGAAATAAACAAAATGAGAAACAAGTACAGGGAGGCAGCTACATCAGAAAAAGAGCTTGAAAAAGTCAGAGCCCACTGGGACAGGTTATTAGGGACCATTCAGGTAAAAACGAAGGACAGGGCAGTTGATATCCTTGTTAACGGCTGGCTGCTCTATCAGACGTTATCCTGCCGTATTCAGGCGAGAGCAGGATTTTATCAATGCGGAGGTGCTTATGGATTCCGGGATCAGCTGCAGGATACCCTTTCTCTGCTTTTTACAGATCCTGGCATCCTGCGCAGTCAGATTCTGATTGCCTGCAGCAGACAGTTCGAAGAAGGGGATGTCCAGCATTGGTGGCATCCTCCCATGGGAATCGGCGTAAGGACACGTATATCCGATGATTTGCTCTGGCTGCCTTATTGTACCGCTGCTTATATTCGAAATACCGGAGATACAGGGATTTTAGAGGAACAGGTCTCCTATATTAAAGGTCCGGCACTAAAGGAGGACCAGCATGATGCAATGTTTACTCCGGAAGTATCCGGGCGTTTGGAAAGTGTTTTTGAACATTGTAAAAAAACCATTGATCGGACTTTCTTCGGAGAACATGGTCTTCCGCTTATGGGGGGAGGCGACTGGAATGACGGTATGAATGAAGTTGGAATATTGGGAAAAGGAGAAAGTGTCTGGCTTGCCTGGTTTTTGTATACCGTATTAAGTGATTTCATTCCTTTATGCGAATTGGAAGGTGACAAAGCTTACAGTCAGGAACTGGAGCAGAAGCGGGAAGCCCTTCAAAAAAGCATCGAAGAATACGCATGGGATGGGGAGTGGTATCTGCGGGCATTTTATGACGATGGTACGAAGCTTGGTTCGAAAGAAAACGACGAATGCATGATTGATTCCATCAGCCAGTCCTGGAGCATAATCTCAAAGGGAGCACGGGCAGAACGGGCAAAGACAGCAATGCAGTCGGCATGGCGTTATCTGGTGAGAGAAGAGGATGCCCTTTCCTTACTTTTGGCGCCTCCTTTTCATAAGACAAGCAAAAATCCTGGTTATATCAAAAATTATATCCCCGGGATTCGGGAAAACGGAGGTCAGTATACCCATGCAGCGGTCTGGCTGGCAATTGCAGCAGCCATGCAGCACGATTATGACATGGCACAGACCCTGTTCACCATACTTAATCCGATTTACATTACGCAAAAAAAGAAGGAAGTTCTCCGGTACGAAAAAGAACCTTATGTAATGACAGCTGATATATCCTTAAGCCCGCCCTACACAGGGAGAGGCGGCTGGAGCTGGTATACTGGTTCGGCAGGCTGGATGTATCAGGGACTGTTAAGCTGGTTTCTGGGCATTCGGAAAGAAGGAAATGAGCTGGTGATTGATCCGGCAACTCCTTTAAGTTTCGGCGATTTTTCCATCGAATATAAGTATGGTAATTCTCATTATGAAATCAGGGTTGAGAGCAGAAGCAAGGGAAAGCTGACAACGGAAACGATTACTGTTGATAACAGACTGATTCAGGGAAACAGGGTTTTACTGGAAGATGATGGAGAAAATCATCTTATTATGGTATGATTAAAACCAGGAAGTTAATAAGCAGAAAGGCGGATTTTATGTCAGACAAAAATAATATGGAACAGCAGTTTAACCAGATAGACTTTCACCTGCTTCATGATGACTGTCCTTCCCAATATCTTGAACAGATCAGCATGGAATCGTGTTTTTCTGAATATCCGTTTTCCATGCTTTTAAAACTGAAGGAAACTCCCCAGTCAAAACGTTACCATCCGGAAGGAAGTGTATGGGCGCATACCATGATGGTGGTAGATGAGGCAGCAAAACGGAAAATGGAAAGCAAATCGGACCGGACCCTGATGTGGGCAGCGCTGCTTCATGATATCGGTAAACCGGGGACAACTAAAATAAAAAAAGAAAAAATCACCTCCTATGATCATGATTTCCAGGGAGAGCAGCTGACAGAAGATTTTTTGTCCTGTTTTACCAGTGATGTTTCATGGATTAAGTCAGTCGCAAAATTGGTCCGGTATCATATGCACATTTTGTACATTACAGAAAAACTCCCATTTGGTGATGCCAGCAAAATGAAACAGGAAACCGATATCAATGAAGTTGCGCTGCTGGGGCTTTGTGACCGGATGGGAAGGGGCGGAAGTGATCCGGAATATGAAGAAAAGGTTGTCAGGAAATTTAAAGAAATGATGCGGAGATAGAGACTAATATAGGATCTGGAGGAATTCATGATACAAAAGAGCAATTTAGATTCAGAAGAATCCATGAGAAAAGAAATAGAAATAATGAACAATGATGAAAACGGTATAACAGGAGAACTGATTCATGTAAAAGATGGTAATTTTAATAAGGCAAAAGGGAAAATTGTGAAATCACTATTAAGAGCAGTTATTATAATGGACAGAACTTCGAAAAAACAACTTGGAAAATCCGACGGGTATTTTTTTCGTTATGGAAGAACATGGTGAATTCTGAAATAAGGATTAAAATACCTGGGATACGCTGGAATGAAACGAGGAGTATTAACATGAAAATAAAAGTATATAAATTAAATTCATTTGCCAAAACGACAGAAGGCGGTAATGCGGCAGGCGTTGTGATTGATGCAGATTCATTATCGGAAAAGGAAATGGGAAAAATTGCTGCAATTCTTGGATTCAGCGAAACTGCTTTTATATTGCATTCAGATGCAGCAGATTTCAGGGTGAGATTTTTTACGCCAAAGGAAGAGGTCGATTTATGCGGTCATGCAACAATTGCTGCCTTTTATACCATGGCATATCTGGGATTGTTAAAACCAGGCAAGTACAAACAGGAGACAAAAGCCGGAATTCTGGGAATTGAAATTAGAGAAGATAATTCCGTTATGATGAACCAATCAGTCCCCGTGTTTTCAGAAATAATTGATAAAAATGAACTTGCGGATTCATTAAATATCGATGATTCGCAAATGTTGGAAGATTTGCCGGCCCAGATTGTATCTACAGGACTTCGTGATATCATGATACCTGTAAAAAGTATTGAGATTTTAAATGCAATGAATCCGGATATGGAGAAGATCAAAATGATCAGCCAAAAATATAATACAGTTGGTTACCATGTTTTTGCCCTGGAATCCCTGCATGGTGCCAACGCTAATTGCAGAAACTTTGCACCATTATATGAAATTCCGGAAGAATCGGCAACAGGAACCTCAAATGGAGCACTGGGATGCTATCTTTACCATTATGGCAAAATTAACAGCGGGCAGGAATCGAATATCGTATTTGAGCAGGGGGATTCCATGAAAAAACCATCTGAAATTCAGGTTTCTTTAGCGGTAAAGGAGAATGAAATTCAGGAAGTCAGGGTTGGGGGCAGTGCAATGAATCTCACTTTATCAGAAGTTGAGCTATAATAATGATAATGGGTATAGAAACTACATAAATCCGGTTTCTTTCGTATAGGTTTTGCTGCAGCTGCAGAGGGTCATGATTTCATGTGATAAAAGCAACCGGTCCTCTGCAAAAGTTGCTGTAAAGAACGGCGGCATTCTGTCAGGTGAAGGATATGATGAGGAGAGTGAAGCCATGGTCAGACTTGGGCGTGTGGAGCGTGAGGTGATTCCCGACCCATTCGCAGCCTGACGGTTTTCAGGGGAATAGGACGATGGACTGCGTCCCTGTAAGCGTTCATAATGCTGTACCAGGTTGTTATAGCTGTATAGTAGAGAGAGTACGCTGATTTCCAACCGGCAGTGTTAAAAGAAACCGTATCTGATCCGATGAAAGGAACGAATGAAAAAATGCTTGACTATATGAATAGGACTGGATATATTAAAACAAAAAGCAGGATATGGGAAATTCTAATATATTGGCGTTAGAGAACAGGGAAAATATGAAAATTATAGATGGACATGCCCATGCATGCGGGATGTTTTTAAATGCAGCTGATACGGTGAGTTACATGAAATTAAATAATATCTATAAAATAATACTTACGGCAGGAGAACCTGATAGCAGGAAGGTATATAAGCTGCCCTATTTAGCAAAAATGTTTCCGGGCTCCAGGCTGATTTATATGAATAATGCTCTGACCGCTATGATTATTGGAATCAGTAGAATGAACAGGCATATAGATCAGGGAAATGAAACGGTTGCATTGATGGCACAGGAATTTCCGGATTACATTTTAAGTACTTATTGGATAAATCCTGTAGAAGCGGACTGTATACAAAAAATTGAAGTTTTTTCTAAAAAATACTCATTCTGCATGTTAAAAATGCATCAGTGCTGGACTAAGTTTGACATCGGGGATGAAAGGATTGTTAAAGTTATTGAATGGGCGGAATTTAATCAGAAACCGATATTTATTCATTTAAAATCCAAAACACAGGTAAAAAAGTTTATATCTCTCACAAAAAAGTATCCTGGAGTAACGTTTATACTTGCACATTTAATTGGAATAGAAGAGTTTGGAAGCTCAATTGGAGAAAATGTATACTTTGATATTTCGTGTCCATTACTTCATTCGACTAAAATGTTAGTAAGAGCATGGAATAATTTTGGCGCTGAACGAATCTTGCTTGGCAGTGATGCTCCTTATGGTACAGATAATATAAACCTGGCAATCAATCAAATGCGTGAAGCCGGAATGAATAATGATGAAATTGAACTTGTATGCAGTAAAAATATTCAGAAATTACTGGATATTAATTAATATGGGAATGATAATCAGATATTAACTGATACATATAAAAGGGAAAGGAGTTAACGATATGTCTAAAATGCCCATGATATTTGCAGGCCATGGTTCACCAATGAACGCAATAGAAGATAACCGCTATACCAGAGGCTGGAGGGAAATGGCAAAGAAAATCCCCAGACCTGAATCAATTGTATCAATCTCGGCTCATTGGTATACGGAAGGTACAAAGATTATGAATGAGGAAAATCCAAAAACAGTATATGATATGTACGGGTTTCCCGAAGAATTATATGAGATTGCATATAATACCCCCGGTAATCCCAAACTTGCAGGTCATGTAAAAGAACTAATCAGCAAACCAAGCGCATATGACAATACCTGGGGCATTGACCACGGCACATGGTCTGTTCTGACCCATATATACCCTGAACGGGATATCCCTGTTTTTCAGATCAGTATTGATGCTTTTGCGCCGCCGCAGGTTCATTATCAGATAGGAAGGGAATTGAAATCCTTAAGAAATCAGGGCGTTCTTTTATTTGGTTCCGGAAATATTGTACACAACTTAAGAATGATTGACTGGGGAATGGAAGACCAGGGGTTTGACTGGGCATATAAGTTTGATGATTTTATTAAAGAAAATATTGAAAATAGAAATTATGAGAATGTCATTCACTATATGAATCAGGGAGAGGCAGCGAAATCAGCAGTACCTGCGCCGGATCATTTTAACCCCATCTTATATTTACTTGGAGCAGCCGATGAAGAGGATAAAATAACGGTATATAACAATAGCTGCATGCTGGGTTCCTTATCCATGACAAGCTATTTATTTGTATAGTTAAAATGCTTTCATCGAAAAATATAAGCGGCCATGTTATAATGGCACTGCACTTCTCTGTGAAAAGACAGCTATTAAGAATTACAGTGCTGAATTATTTATGGAGGTGTGGTGCTGCAACAAGAAATTAAAATGGTAAAGACAGGAGAAATACGATGTGGTTTATACTTTCGCTGACAGCAATATTATTTTGGAGTGGTTCTGACCTTTTTTCAAAGATAGGTTCAAAGCCAGATGATAAATACAGCCATTGGAAAATGGTTATGGCAGTTGGTACGGTCATGGGGATTCACGCAGTGATTGAACTTTGCAGAGGAGCCGAGTTTCAACTTTCAGATATCCTTACATATTTGCCAGTATCATTTCTATATATTTTAGCGATGATACTCGGTTATGTCGGTCTGCGGTATGTAGTACTTTCCATTTCCACCCCCATCTGTAATTCATCAGGCGCAGTTGCCGCTCTTTTATGTTTCTTTATTCTGAAGGAGACAATGAGCGGGTTACAGTTTTTTGCAGTGGCACTGGTATGTATCGGTATTTTCCTTCTTTCTGTTTTTGAAAAGAGACAGGAGGATGCACAACGTATGCAGTCCGGCATAGTTCCGGACAGGAAATATACCCACAGTTTTATTGCTATTTTCTTTCCGATTTTTTATTGTATCATTGATGGACTTGGTACTTTTGCAGATGCATTGGTTCTTGACCGGTATATTGGAGAGGGATCCGCCAATATTGCATACGAATTTACATTTTTGCTGATGGCAGTGTTTGCCTTGATTTATGTGGTAATTGTTAAAAAGCAGAAAATCAGACTGTCCGCAGAAAAACCAAAAGTACTGGCAGGTGTATTTGAAACTGCAGGACAATTCGCTTATATTTACGCATTAGGGGATAATGCAATTGTTGCTGCTCCATTAATTTCGTCTTACTGCATTTTTTCCCTTGTCTGGGCAAGAATTATATTGAAGGAAAAGCTGTCATGGAAACAGTATCTTGTTATTGCTATAGCAGCTATCGGTATTGTAATTCTTGGTATGGAAGGATAAGAGTCAGGTAATCCGGGAAAGGACAAGGTGAATGGAATATGTGGCAATGCCCAAAATGTGGACGGGAATTTAAAATTCAGGATCAAAATCATTTTTGCAGTGAGACGCCAGATACAATTGGCGCCTATATTGAAGCTCAGGCGAAGGAGGTTCAGCCGCTTTTGCATCAGGTTCGGAATACGATCCGAACTGCATTGCCGGATGCGGAGGAGCGTATTTCATGGAGGATGCCAACATACTGGAGAGGTCACAACATTATTCATTTTGCTGCATTTAAGAAACATATAGGAGTATATCCCGGTGAGAATGCAATGATCTATTTTGCAGGACGGCTGACGGAGTATAAAACAAGTAAGGGTGCGATACAGTTTCCTTATGACAGGCAGCTTCCGCTGGATTTGATCGCGGAAATTGCGAAATGGTGTTATAAATCGTTGTGCTGAAATACCCATAACAGTCTGGGTTACGCACTGAAATGCGAGAAATCAAACTTGACGAACGGGAGTGAAAATGCTAAAATGTGAATGAATAATAAAAATTTCATTCACATTTTGTAAATTTCAGAAAGGTCCCATATGAAAAAGGTTACCGCATTTATAGGAAGTGCCCAGAAAAAGGCTACTTACGAAGCAGTCCGTGAATTTGAGAGATATTTGAAATCGCATACGGAGATTGAATTTGAATATGTTTTTTTAAAGGATTATCGAATTGAGTTTTGCAGGGGCTGTAAGCTGTGTTTCAATAAAGGAGAAAAATTCTGCCCCATACACGACGACCGGGATCTGCTGATTGATAAGATGATCCATTCTGACGGGGTAATATTTGCTACCCCCAATTATGCCTTTCACGTTTCGGCATCCATGAAGAATTTATTGGACCGGACAGCTTTCTTCCTGCATCGGCCGTGTTTTTTCGGGAAGGCATTTACATCGATTGTTACTCAGGGAATTTACGGGGGAAACTCGATTATAAAGTACCTCGGAAATATGGGAGAGAATTTGGGATATAGTACTGCGAAAGGCTGTGTATTAAAGACTCTGGAGCCGGTTACAAAAGATGTACAGAAAAAGAACTCACTTGAAATAAAAAAAGCCGCTGTAAGGTTTAACCGGGTACTGATGCGTCAAACGGCTCCATCTCCATCTTTTTTCAGGCTGATGATGTTTAGAATGTCAAGAACAAGCATGAAAGAAATGCTGAACGATGAGTATTATGACTATCGGCACTACAGCATAAATGGCTGGTTTGAATCGGATTATTATTACGATGTATCCTTAAATCCAATTAAAAAGCTGATGGGGCGGATTTTTGATTACATAGGGCATCGAATGGCAGGGGTGGATTAGAAATTAGTCGTTATTTGAGAAAGGATATTCAGGAGGTCTGTATATTGAAAGATACAAAAACAATTTTATTTAATTGCGGAAAGGAACTGTTCAGCCGGAACGGGTTTAAGGATACCAATATTTCGGATATTACGAAAACAGCTGGAATAGGAACAGGTACATTCTATAATTATTATTCCTCAAAAGAAGAGCTTTTCATGGAAATACATCTGGAAGAAAACGAGAAGCTTAAGAAAAAAATTATGAAATCAGTTAATATGGAACAGGATCCCGGTAGTGTGGTTAAGGAATTGATGCTATTAAATTTAAAAGGTATGAAATCAAATCCGATTCTGAAAGAATGGTATAACAAGGACGTATCTGTTAAAATAGAGAAGTATTTCCGTGAACAGAAAGGGCTGGACCGGCTTGACTTCATGTATCGGGATTTTTTAGAGATCATAAAAAAATGGCAGGCTGACGGGAAAATAAGGAATGATATTGACAGCGGAATGATTATGGCGATTTTTACATCAATCATTACTATTGAGATCCATAAGGAGGAAATTGGACTTGAGTATTTTCCGGAGATTTTGAATTACCTCACTGATTTTACGATGAAAGGCTTAGCGGATGGCGTGTAACAATGCAGTTTATGAAATGGAAACCGATAACGATTTAATATAGGAGGTATTATAAATGAGTACATTAATCGCATATGCAACCAAATATGGATTTACTAAAACGTGTGCTGAGATTCTTGCAAAAAAACTGGGTGAAAATGTTGATACCTGTGATTTAAACAGGAAACTTCCTGATCTGATGAAATATGATAAAGTCATCATAGGCGGTTCCATCTATGCAGGGAAGATAAGAAAGCCGGTAATGCGTTTTTGCTCAGACAATCTTAGTACTCTTAAAGGGAAAAAACTGGGGCTTTTTATATGTGGAATGGCAAAGGAAGATGATGCACAAAAGCAGCTTGACTCCTCTTTCCCCCAGGAACTGCTGGCGGTTGCTGTTGCCAAGGGATTTTTCGGTGGAGAATGCAATTATGACAAAATGAATTTCATGGAGAAATTTATTATGAAAAAGATAACTGGCTGCAAGCAGAGTCAGTCGAGAATCGCTGAGAATAATATAACACGCTTTGCCTTAAAACTTGATTGTGCCATTAATGATTAAACTATATTGTTATGAGGGAAAAATGAGAATGAGAGTGCCTGTATTTGTGTTAATCTTTATACTGTCTGTAAATTTGTCAGGGTGCAGTAAAGAGTCTGCAATAAAAAATGAACCTTTAATTGAATCTTCTGCAGAAGCAAGCACTTTATTCGCTGAGTCGGCAGAGGAAAAAAATGAGATTCCAGATCATACATCAGAACCGTTTGTTGGGAGAAAAGATCTGGATAGTGAAACTGAGAAGTTTTTCTATGGAACGTGGAGCGTTGAAAAATTGTTAGGATTTGCAGACTCTTATAATGATGCGTCTGAATATCCAACAGGGCAAAAAATTATTGGTGATAAAATTATAATTAATAAAGATTTCTTTTCATCAAAAGGGTTTGCAAGTTACAAGACGTATCAGTTCGAACTGGAGAAACCAATTTATAATATTGAAGAAATCCACTATAACGCAGATTCTTTTTATAGAGTTGATAAAATTGATATATCAAGTTTAAATATGAATGATGAAGTTAAGGTGTTAGGTGTATCTGACTCATCGACAGGGCTTGCGATACCCGTAAGTTTCTTAGATGTTAATAATGACAGACTTATCCTTATATTGGAAGCAGCCGTATTTGAATTAAAAAGAGTCACGGATTAAAGATTATTTAATAAAATAGAGACATATTTTAAGCAGGAAAGACCAGTCTTAATACTGGTCTTTCCTGGTCAATTGATAACGTTATAAAGAATATACCGGATATTTATGAGTATATTTCATATCTGTACAAAATAAAGTTGCCTCTTTATCTCTTCTTTTCTTTAAGTTTCTGTCGTAAGAAAATGCTTTGCTGACCAACTTTGAACAGTTGTCAATTTCGGTATCTTTAAGTTTTTTTGTATAAGTTGGATATATCTTTGGATCTTTGAGCATAGTGACGACATCGTTGGTCTTAAGCACTTTAGAGCCTGCATTAAATGTTAATGAGACCAGAGCATCAAATTGTTCCTGAGAAAATGAAGCTCCAGAAGGCAGGGTTAGATCATTTACTGAATTGACGGCACTTTGTGTATCGCTAGTGAAAAAATCATCGGCCTTCTTTTGCTTAATTGGCGAAGTATAACTCAGACCAAGTGATTTTGTTAAGGCATCAGCTTCTTTTTGAGTCAGAAGGGAATCTTTTGGATTGCCAGTTGTATTTTTTGTATAAACCTTACTTGTAGTAATTAAGTGTCCCCAGCCAACGGTTGGATATCCCTTTGGATCACCGTAAAATTTTAAGCTAAAGCCCTCAGATTCTTTTATTATTTCTGCACCTTTAGTTCCTAATGAATTAGACATAGTTAATCTCCTTTACATAAATTGATTTTTGTCATGAAGTTTCATGACTTTTTAAATAGAATCCTTTGAATGCATTCATCAAATAAAAAGTCATATACCATGCAAATGTAAACATCATGGATAAATATTTTTTTGAAGTTATTTATTGATTGGACATCGAAAAATATGAGCTGCCATGTTATACTGAATATAGTTGAATGAATATGCTTCCGGAAAACGGGATAATTAGAAGTAACGGAGGGAAAGGCTGTGAACAAAGAAGAACAGGTTATGTCAGAACTTTGGGATTTATTTAATAAGAAGATGTGGCTTGACAGCTTCAAAATGAAAACCAGACTTAAGGGGTATAATCCTTCGGAAGTACATTGTATCGAATACATTGGTGGAAATGAAGATTCCAATGTCACAAAACTTGCTGAGTCGTTTTATATGACAAGAAGCGCGATCAGTAAACTGACAAAGAATCTCATTGAGAAAGGGCTTATTGAAAGTTATCAGAAACCAGATAACAGAAAAGAAGTATATTTTAGACTTACAAAACAGGGAGATAAGATATACAACGTGCATGAGGAATTGCATGGAGAATATAAAGAGCGGGATAAAGCGGTATTTGATGAAATAACAGAAGAACAGTATGACAGTATGCTTGGTTTTGCGGTAAAGTTTAATCAACATTTAGATGCAGAGATAAAAAAGCTGGGTGTAGATATTACGTCTGGCTGGTGTGATAAATTATAACTGATGGAGAGGCAGCCCAAATTAAGAAAGAGAGGGCTGCTTTTTATTATGCAATTATTGTTGACAAGGACACAAAAAGCATTATCATACCAGTATGAGTCCATGGACTCAAAAAATGAATCAAAATATTTTTAATTCAAAAGGAGGAAACCAAATGAATATTATGGGAATTATCGCAAGTCAGCGAAAAGAAGGAAATACTGCCTTCTGTTAAGAAACAAATGGTTCTTTCCTTTAATCAGGGGAACCCCGATGCTGATCTGTTTAAGCCCTATATAAATTATACGAATCAGATGTTTAAAACTCTCGAATTTGATGTGAAAGAGGTGCCTGTTGTTACTGGTCTGCGAAGCGGTTCAATATTTGATAGAGAAGACTTATGCAGGGACTTAAAGCGTTTTGGCTCCAGTTTATCAATGATTTAATTGTATTATTTGGCAATTTGTCATACAATGATGATAAATGCAAAATAGACTGATTATAATCTGGGAGGTAGTGTATGAGACTTGAAAAAGCGACACCAGAATCACAGGGAGTTCATTCCCGTTCGATTCTGGAATTTTTAAACAAAGTAAACGAACAGGGATTAGAACTTCATTCATTTATGCTGCTTAAGAACGGTAAAAATATTGCTGATTGCTGGTGGAAGCCGTATGGGACCCAATACAGACACCAGTTGTTTTCCTTAAGCAAAAGCTTTACATCCATTGCAATTGGGCTGGCAATTGAGGAAGGTCTGCTGACAACAGATACGCTGATTGCTGATATCTTTACAGCTGAAATGAATGAGCTGGGGGAAAAGGTTGATGGGAAAATTAAGAAAATGACCGTGAAAAACCTCCTGACAATGGGAACCGGAATGACATATGAGAACTGGAACTGGGATGATGAGAATTATAATAACATTCTGGGATTCTTAAGCTCCCATGTGAAGAATGAGCCGGGAAGCGCGTTTTTTTACAATACCATGGCAACCTATATGTGTTCTGCGATTATTACAAGATTAACCGGGCAGAAGCTTGTGGACTATCTTATGCCCAGGCTGTTTGAACCGCTGGGTATTGACCCCGTCTGGGAAGAAGATATTTTAGGTATCAGCTTTGGAGGTTTTGGGCTGAATATTAAAACAGAGGATATCGCCGTTTTTGGGCAGATGCTTCTGCAAAAAGGAGAATACAATGGACGGCAGCTCGTACCTGCAGCATGGATAGAAGAAGCAACGTCCAAACAGATTAACAACGGAGATGAAGCCGATAACGACTGGGCACAGGGCTATGGATACCAGTTCTGGAGATGTGTACCCGAAGGAGTGTACCGCGGAGACGGCATGTATGGGCAATACTGCATCGTTATGCCTGAATATAACTGTGTTATTGCTGTAACAAGCAATGCAGACATGGGCAAATTTATGAAACTGATCTGGAGTGACCTTCTTCCGGCGCTTAGAGGGGAAGCGGCTCTGCCTCAAAGTGATGATTACAGAAAACTGGTTGAGTTTGGATCAGGCCAGACACATCTGAAGGTCAACGAAAATGCAGAATCCTATCCCGTATTTCGGGCGTCCTACCGGCTTTCTTCTGATACTGTAGCGGAGAAAGATTTCAAAATAAAAAAGATCAGATTTGATTTTGAAAATGGCGAATGTCTGCTTGCTCTATATAACGGGGATAACTCTCAACCCGTATATGTGGTCCGTTTTACAGAGAAAAAGTGGGCGGAGAACACGAAGCCGTTCTGGGAAGAAGAATCCTTTTACAGAGCGGTCTGCTATGGTGAGTGGAGTCATGAGGAGTTTTCAGCCTGCATCTGGCATTATGAGACACCACTGAATACAAAACTTAAGTTTACGTTCAGTGAGGAAAGGAATAGGCTGGTTTTGCAATTGACTGCACAGCAGGAAATGACTCTAAATTACGTTAAAATATAAAAAGTAAAATTGGCGGTATGAGGAGCCTATAGCAAATTTCAGCAATGAAAGGAACATAAATGGACGGAACAGTAAGAAAAGATATTAAAATCGGTGACCCCGTTATGGTGGTGCAAAAACAGGATCAGAGAACAGGCAAGCTGACAGAAGGTGTGGTCCAGAGAATACTAACCAATTCTCCCAATCATCCACGAGGTATTAAAGTGATGCTGGAAGGAGGAATTGTAGGGAGAGTGCAGGGAGGAATGGACCAGAAATAGGAGGGTTCAATGATAAAATTAAGCAGGGAAGAGAAGTCATGGATACTGGTTGACTGCGGTAATTCAGCTTATTCCATGGCTGTCACCACCGCATTACTGCCGATTATGTTCGGAATGTTTGACAATGTGAAACGTAGCATGGACCTGGGATATTTCAACTCCATTGCCAGTATTCTGGTTGCGGCCTTAAGTCCCGTTTTAGGTGCTGCCGCCGATTATAAAGACAAAAAGAAGCGGTTTTTTGTATTCTTTACCTGTCTGGGTGTCCTTTCTACCGCGTCGCTGGCGTTTATACCTCCTTCCAGTGGGCAATGGCAGCTTTTAATTCTATTTTTTATCTTATCAGCAATTGGATTTGCAGGATCCAATATTTTTTACGATGCATTTATTGTGGATGTAACCAGTGATGAAAGAATGGATAAGATATCCTCCCTTGGCTTTGCATTCGGCTATATATCCAGTGTGATACCCTTTGGCATCAGTCTGGTGCTTATATTTCTTTTGGGAATGGAAAAATCAATCGGATATCAGATTGGATTTATCATTACTGCTTTATGGTGGGGACTCTTTACCATACCAATGATAAGAGATGTGAAACAGATTCATTATGTAGAACCCAGGCAGGATATGGTAAAGAATAGTTTTAAAAGACTGGCAGAAACATTTAAACAGATTAAACAGTATAAAACAGTTTTCTGCTTTCTGGGCGCATATTTTTTTTACATTGATGGTGTGGATACCATAATTAAGATGGTGATTCCCTATGCCACCGCTGTTATGGGAAATGATGCGCTGGATACCTTCTCATTGCTGACAATTTTACTGATTATACAGATAATCGCCTTCCCATGTGCTATTTTCTATGGAAATATGGCGAAACGTTTTTCGGCGAGAACCATGATTATCGTAGGGATATTCACTTATATTATTTCCTGCGTTGCGGCATTTTTTGTGGCTTCTGTATGGCATATTTTCATTCTTGGTGCCATGATCGGTTCTGCACAGGGTGGGATTCAGGCGCTGAGCCGGTCTTATTTTGCGAAGATTATTCCAAAGGATAAAGCCAATGAATTTTTTGGGTTTTACAATATATTTGGTAAATTCTCAGCTATTATGGGACCAACGCTGATGTCCCTTACAACAGCAGTTACCGGCAATGCGAGGTGGAGTATTCTGGGAATTATTCCTCTCTTTTTAGTGGGATTCCTGATTTTTATAAGACTTCCTATGGAATAAAATTAAGAGAAAGGATGGTGAAAATAGAAAGATGAATAAGGGAAAAGCAAAGCATTTGATCGTGATCTCTTATGATGCATTTTCTGAAGATAACTGGGAAAAAGCGAGCCGGCTTCCCAATCTTTCGCGATTAATAGAAACCGGAGCTTCCAGCACGAAATTAAAAAGTGTGTATCCGACTCTTACCTATGTCGTACATACAACCATGGTGACCGGCGTCTATCCGGATAAGCATGGAGTCTATCATAATAACCCGCTGCAGCCATTTGTTAACGAAGAAGATCAGGCTTGGTTCTGGTTTAAAAAAGATATCAGAGTGCCTGCTGTGTACGACGCTTTGAAGAAGCACAAGATGAAATCATCTGGAATTCTATGGCCTGTTACCGGAAAGGCAGCCATTCGCTATAATATGCCGGAGATAAAGGCAATCGGACAGGAGAATCAGGCTCTCAAGATATTCAAAAACGGAAATCCATTCTTTTGTACGGGGCTTGAGCTTAAATATGGAAAATTAAGAAAAGGAATTGAACAGCCATATCTGGATGATTTTACCGTCATGTGTGGAAAAGATACCATATTAAGAAAAAAACCGGAGCTTTTGATGATTCATTTTATTGATCTGGATGATGCAAAGCATCACCATGGGACAGACAGTCCCGAGGTTGACAAGGTTTTAATCCGCATGGATGAAAGAATCGGCAAGATGATGGAAGCGGCTGCTGAGGCAGGCATTTCAGAGGAAACGGTTTTCATGGTGCTGGGTGACCATGGTCAGAAAAATGTCAGATATAAAGTGAGGCTGAATCAATTACTCAAAGAAGACGGTCTTATTTATGAAGAAAATGGGAGCCTGCATTGGAGGGCATATCTGCAGTCGACAGGCGGGTCTGCCTATCTGCACGTAAATGAAAATGATGAGGAAGCGAAGCAGCGAGCACTGCGGATTCTTCAAAAAGCGGCAGAAGAGGAAAACTTAGGTATTGAGAAAATCTATACTGGAGAAGATCTGGAACGGTTCCATGCCTTCCTGGTTTCTGGCTGTATGGTGGAAGCAAAATTGGGATATAGTTTTGATGACAGCATTGAGGGCCCCCTTGTAACGGATTTAAAGGAAAAGAATAAACCGTATGCGACCCATGGATATTCTCCGGAGAAGCCAGAGTATGGCTGCTGCTTTGTCGTATCGGGAAAAGGTATTAAAAAAGGATACCAGCTGGGAGAAATCCATATGGTAGATATTGCTCCAACAATGGCAGCCATCCTTGGCGTTGAGTTTGGACCTTGTGACGGAAGAGTTCTGGAAGAGATGTTTCTCAATACTTAAGGAAACATAATATCTGTCATCGGCTGATTATGTAACTGACTTCCTGATGATGAGATTTGTGTTCACTTCAATCTTAATGGGATGATGTTCAGGCTCGTGCAATAAGGAAAGCATTCTTTTTGCGGCAAGCTGGCCTAAATATGCCTTCGGTACGTTTACAGTCGTTAACGGAGGTTCTACAAAGGATGAATATGGATTATTATCAAATCCAATCATAGCTATATCGCCTGGAATCTGATATCCTTTTTCTTTAAAAGCACGCATTGCACCGATTGCAATATCATCGTTATCTGCAAAGTAGCAGTCAGCAAGCTCTTCTCCCTGCTCAATAACAGCCAGCATATCAGCGTAAGCAGAATCGATAAAAGGGCTTAAATAATGCACGACAGATTTGGAAATTGACATTCCATTTTGCCGTATGGCTTTATAAAAACCGTCGGCTCTTTCATTAAAATTGCTGATTGGGCAGGAAGAACGAAGATATCCTGGCTGAGTATGTCTTTTCTTAATCAGATAATTGGCTGCGAATCTTGCACCTTCTACATTGTTGATAAGGATACAATCCATTTTTGAGGAATTAAAATAGGAATCCAATAAAATGATGGGTAAGTCAATAAACGAAAACGGAGCAAAATCCTCTTTTAGCATTTCAGTTCCAAGCAGTATAATGCCGTCACAGCCTAAGCTTACAATATCTTCAAGCTGCTTTAGTATATCTTCTGTATCATGAACATGATTAATTATAAGTTTATATCCTGTATCTTTAAATTCATTCTCTACTCCTGCTTTCAGCTCGGTAAAAAAGGGCATTTCGAAGATGCGGTTTTTATTATAAAGAATAAAGCGAATGACTCCGGCAAGATTTTTGGCTGGAGTTATTTTTGTAAAATCATAATTTAAGCTTTTGGCAGTTTCGATTACCTGGTTCCTGGTTTTTGTACTGACGCCTGGTTTATTATGCAGAGCAAGGGAAACGGCGGATTCCGATAATCCCAGCTGCTGTGCAATTTGTTTTGCTGTAGCGGACATGATATCACCTCTTTATTCTGAATTCATAGGATTGTTTATAGGCGATATTATAATGCATAAATTTTTAAAAATCAATTATAAGCTCAATAAATTATTATCTTTAGTAAAAACTTGAGTAAATATACTAAATAATATATTGAACTTAAGTAGATAAAAATTTATATTATTCTTATTAAGAGAGTAAGGGAGCGTTGACATGATTACGAAAATAGAGCAGATACCCATTACGGAGTTAAATTATCCATTTGCAAGTGCGGAGAGATATTGCGATTTGTCTTCAAAAGGTTATGAGGAGTCCGAGTATTATATGTACGGTACATCTAATGTTTATCAGACGGCAGATGAAGATGGAGGCGTTGAAATTAAGACATCAGATGCACCATACATAAATCGTTTTATTGTAAGGAAGCCAAAGAAAGCGGAAGAATGCAGCGGTAATGTAGTAATTGAGATTATAAACCCCACTTCATTTATGGAAATAGACCGTATGTGGATATTAGGGCATAAAGAATTTTTAAGAAACGGTGATATCTATATAGGTATAACCAGTAAACCAAATACGATAGCAAAGTTGGTGGAATTTAATCAGGAAAGATATGGGCGGTTATCATGGGAAAATCCTACTCCTGAGAAGCAGTTTCCTTTTAATGTGGAAGAAATTCTGAAAGATCCGGGTAATTTGCCGGATATTGATATTTCTTATGAAACCGGTTTGTTTTGGGACATGCTTACTGATCTGGCATGGTTAATCCGCTCTGATGATGAGAAGAATCCGCTTGTTAATTATGCAAGACAATGCCTTTGCCTTACCGGCTGGTCCCAGTCAGCCTGTTACCTTTTCCGTTATGTCAATAGTTTTGCCTACAGACCGGAAATTGCAAGAGGAGCATGTGTGTTTGACGGCTATCTGGCAGGTGGCGGGGTCCGGTCCCTGGCAGTGCCGGTCAGCCAGTATGAAACAGGCAGGAAATACAGCCGTAAACTGCATTATATTGAGAAAATCAGCCAGCCATTTATATCAGTCCAGACAGAAAGTGAAAATGGAAGATATGATGGCTGCCGGACCAGGAGTGCTGACAGTGACAGAACTGATTTCAAACACAGGCTTTATGAAGTGACAGGTGCAAGTCATGATACGATGTTCAGCTATGTGGATTACTACAAAAAAGATCCGGACTTAATACGGATTAAGCATCTGCCTGAATATGCAGGAAAGCATGAGCAGGGGAATGATTATCCCTCTCATATTCTTTTTTCAGCAGCTTTCCGTAATCTGTTTTCATGGGTACGAAACGGGACAGCACCAAATCATTGCCAACGTATTTTAGTAGATGGTGATGGAGAAAATTGTAAGGACGCGTTTGGTAATACAATTGGAGGATGCAGAACCTGCCTTTTGAATTATCCCACCGGACGGTATTTTAATACCAGCAATGTGGATCCGGGAATGAATGCAATTGATCCGGCTTCCGATAAAGATGGATTATTTGGATACCAGGAGGCATTTTCAGAGGCAATGATCCGTGAATTATACACCACCCTTGCCAACTATAGAGATTTGGTGACAAAAGATACGCAGGAGCAGGTTTCGAAAGGATACATCTGCAGGGAAGATGCAGAGGAATTAATTGATCTGGCAGTCGGCCTTGCCGGAAAGAGAGGCTTAAAATAAAGATAAAGGAGAGTGACGGGATGAGGCAGCGTTCAGAGCTATGGCGGCAGATTATTTTAGATTTTCATAGCAGGTACGAATATAACAATCCATTTCAGGATGTGAGCATTCAGGCTGTATTTACCGGTCCATCCGGGCGGCAGATAAGAAGGGAAGCTTATTGGGATGGGGGTGATCATTACAAGATTTCTTTTGCTCCTGCAGAATTGGGAAGATGGTCATGGGTAATACAAACTGATGACAGGTCAGGGCTTAACGGTCAGTCCGGAGAAATAGAATGTGAGGAATATACCGGTGCCCTCCCTGTTTACCAGCATGGTTTCCTGCGGGTTCATCCTTCTGAAAAATATTTAATGTATGATGATGGTACACCGTTTTTCTGGTTGGGAGATACCCACTGGGAATTTGCTTACGGAGAAAGATGGGATGAATCGAATCACCCGGATATGGACTGTATGTTCAAGGGAATGGCAAAAAAGCGTATGGAACAGGGATACAATATTTATCAGACTAATTTACGCAGTGACACTCTTATGGGGGGAGATAAATATTACTGGCTGGAAGGAAGTGACGGTAAGCTGCCCAACATAGCTTTCTATCAGAATGAGTTGGACAGGAGAATGTATTATCTTGCTGATCTGGGATTTGTTAATGCCTTAGGCTTTGCCTGGTTTATTTCAATTACAGATAATGTGGAGCTTCAAAAGAGTCTGGCAAGGTATATTGTGGCCCGTTATGGCGCTTTGCCCGTTATATGGACCCTGGCAGGAGAAGTTGCAGGATATAGCGGCGGGGAAGACAGAAAATTAAGAATAGACGGATGGAGGGAAGTGGCAGAATATGTAGAATCCATAGATGGCTACGGAACTTTACAAACGGCCCATTATACAAATGAACGGCCATTTGCTGATTATTACCAGGATGAAAGCTGGTTTGATTTTACGTTAAATCAGGCAGGACATGGAGATTTTCCAATTAGTCCCGCTCATTATCGTGAATTTCGTAAAAAGTTTCCCCGGCATCCGTTTATCGAAGGAGAATGTTTTTATGAGTTTTGTTCAACTTTAGAAGAAAATGGTACACGTTTGTGTACAGCTGATATGCTTCGAAGAGTTGCATATATGTCCATTCAGCTGGGAGGGTGCGGTTATACCTATGGTGCACAGGGAATTTGGGATAATGTGTGGGAAAAAGGCCAGCCTAATCCGATGAAGCTTTTTAATCAATATGATATTACCTGGTATGAGGCGATTGAAGGAGCAGGCGGAAAACAAATGGGTTATATGAAAGCATTTTATGAAAAGGTGCGTTTCTGGGAACTGCATCCCTATGAAGAAGAGGGAGAAGAATTAACAGGAAACCCATTCGGGAAGAAGTTTCCATTAATTACAATCAGTGAAGATGCAAATAGGCTGGTGTTATATTACAGCGATACGGTGAGAAAGCAATATGAAATAAAAGACCTCAGCAAAGGTGATTACAGTGCCCGGTGGTTCGATCCAAGGGAGGGTAAGTATTCAGAGGCAGAGGAAATCTTTTATGTGGATAACGGGGTGTGGGAGACGCCGGTAAAACCAGGAAAAGGAGACTGGCTGCTGGTAGTTGAACAGATATAATGTGCAAATTGCAGGAGGACGCATATGAAAAAAAATTACGATCAATTAGCCCGGGATATTGTTAATTTAATTGGCGGAGCAGAAAATGTAGTATCACTGACACATTGCATTACGCGGCTCCGCTTTGTATTAAAGGATGAAAGCATTGCAGAAACGGATAATATTGAGAAGCTGAGCGGGGTAGTATCTGTGATGAAAGCAGGCGGTCAATATCAGGTGGTAATAGGAAATGAAGTGGATGATGTGTTCCAGGCAGTAGGGAAAATAAAAGGAATACAGATTGATAGTGGGCAAAGTGATTTAAGTGAAAGCGGTAAAATGAATTTAGTAAACAGGTTAATTGATACGATATCCGGAATTTTTATGCCATGCATGCCAATTATGGTGGCAGCAGGTATATTAAAGGCAATTGTTATTATGCTGTCCACCTTTGGCGTATTATCCCCAGATTCAGCTACTTATACCATATTATTTGCGATTGGTGACGGATTCTTTTATTTTATGCCGTTTTTTCTGGGGGCGTCTGCTGCTAAAAAATTCGGCAGTAACATGTATCTGGGCATGGGAGTTTCGGCGGCGTTCTTATATCCCAAAATTCTTTCACTATATGCGGCTCATACTGCTGTAACATTTATAGGAATACCTTTGAAGTTACTAGACTATTCAAATACGGTTATACCGATTATATTTGCTGTCTATGTAATGACAAGAATCGAGAAAATATTTAAAAGAATCATTCCAAAGATTGTAGCTGGTGTTTTTGTTCCGTCATTTACATTGTTGGTAACAATACCTGTATCACTGATTATAATTGGACCTGTTACCAGTCAGTTGAGTTCCTGGCTTGCATCAGGAATTACATATTTGATTGGAATATGCCCGCCTTTCGTTGGTTTTGTTTTTGGTGCCTTTTGGTCCGTATTTATTATGTTTGGATTGCATTGGGCAGTTATTACGGTTGCTATTAATAATTTGATGGTTTTGGGAATCGATAAGATTCTTCCAATTACTTTTCCATGTACATTTTCTCATGCGGGGGCTGCCCTTGGCGTTGCGCTTAAGACAAAAGACAGAAAAGTAAAAGAGATTGCAACAGCTGCATTCTTTTCCGCCTTTGTAGGCAGTATCTCAGAACCAGCAATATACGGTATTAACTTAAAGTATAAGAAGCCCTTTATTGTGGCATGTATTTGCGATGGTATTGCCGGAGCAATTATTGCATCAGCCGGAGCAGGATTTACAGATGCTGTTGGTATCAGTATTTTCACATTACCGGTGACAACAACCTGGCCGGGCGGAACTGCAATGTTAATTGGTATTGCAATTGGATTTTTCGGAAGTATCATAGGAACCTTCTTTTTCGGTTACAGCGATAATATGCTGGCTGAAACTGCATCGGTAAACGAAACAGAGGCTGAAATAATAAAAGACGAAATAATAGCAGCACCGGTGAACGGCAAGATACTTTTATTAAATGAAGTGGCAGACGACGCTTTTTCTTCTGGGAATTTAGGAAAAGGAATCGCTGTTATTCCAGAAGACGGAACCATATGTGCACCATGCAATGGAAGAGTTGTTACCGCGTATCCGCATGCAATTGGAATTGTAACGGGGAGAGGTGCAGAAGTTTTGGTTCATTTCGGACTGGACACTGTAAAATTAAACGGAAAGCATCTGGATGTAAAAGTCAAAGCAGGAGATGTAGTAAAAACAGGTGATGTTATGATTCAGACAGATTTGACAGAAATTGAGAAAGCGGGATACGATGTCACGACTGTAATCCTTATTACAAATACAGCGGCATATGCGGACGTTTTGCCGACAGAAGTAAAAACTGTAAAAGAAGGAGACGGGATTTTGAACTGTATCTCAAAATAGGCTAACCTGGGCTTTATTGACAGTTATGCCGAAATGGAATATCAAAAATTTCAAAAAATCTTAGAAATACCCCAAAGAATCCGATAAACATAATAAGAGATGCAGCAGGTTGGTTGCTGACAGTCTCTGAAAAATTCAGAACAGGGGGTATTTCTATGAGTAAAAACAAATTTTTAAAAATTCTTTTCAGCGCTTTATTAATTATGACAATGGCATTTACAGCAACCACTTCTGCATATGCTGCAACAGGTACTAAGAAGATAACTTCTTCCGGTAACATGAGCATCGCGTTAAAGAAGGGACAAACCGGTAATTCCAGTGAAGTTACATTCCGGGTTTCCGGTCTGCCTGCAAATGCTGTAATTACAAAGCTTGAGGTAAATCCAGGTTCGCTGAAAAGCTATTCAGGAGCCATGCTGACCAATTACCTTACTTTATCGAGCAGCAACAGGAGCTCAGCAGAGAAGGTGAGCTGGAACGGTAAGGAAAATACAACATTGACAACTAGCGGGTTTTTAGCTTCAAGAGCCAATGGAACGTATACAATTTCATTTAACTGCACTTGCTTAAGAGGTGCAATCTCTCACGGAATGATACTGGATATTGGTTCTAAGACATACTCTAATCCATACATTACAATTTATTGGGACGACTCTTTTTAATTTCCTGTTATCGAAATAAACAGAAATTACATGGAAGATTTTCATATGACCAGCCCATATGGAAGTCTTTCAACAGATAAAAAAGATAAGGAGTACATAAGATGCGAATAGGAAATGACCAATCCTTAGCACAGAGCCGTCCGCTTAGTGGAACAGAGAAACGGGGGTATGTGCCGTCACCCGATTATACCGATTTTCATTTTAACACAAAAACAGCACCGGCAATGAGCGATGATAACTATAAGACAGCTATAATAGAGCAGGCCCAAAAGGATCAGGCAGCTGGAAAATTTCAGTCAGAGTCTGCCGGTTTTCGAAACCTGGTAAAAAGCTATGTCTCTGCTGTTTCACCCGATCGGAAAAGTATTATTTCAGAGGGCTTAAGGGCGATATATAAAAATATCAGACAGGAGCCTAAAACCTTTAATTTGCTGGATTATATGTTTGGTTCTGTTAAATACAGCAAGGAAGCAAACGATGTGTCTTACGCCGAATTTTATGACAGCAACGGAGAAATGGTAGCTTCTTACTCCAATGGCAAATGGATTTCCTATGGAACAAAAGCGGAAAATGCCCGTGAAACTGAGCTTTGGGGGATATATAATCATGCATGGAATAGTGCGGCGAAAGAAAGCCGGGGAAATCAGGGGGCAGCGAATGGAAGCGCAGCGGCTTCCATTAATGTTACAGGTTGATTCTCATATATTTTATAAGACAAACGAGAAAGGAATTCAGGCAGCTGATTAATTGTACAGCGCCAGAATTCCTTTTATATTATATTTCCTTACTGTTGTTAAATATAAAATTCATGATACAATATTATCCAAGTTATATTGCCTGAGAAAAATAAGGGGGGACATGAATGACAGCAGATATAAATGTAAATTGGGGCATTAATGGAGATCCGGTTGCTACTACGCCAACAACCTGGGAAGTGGCAGGTAAGTATATTCTAAAACTGGTGAACACAAAGAACTCTGCACTAAGTAATATAAGGCTTACTGCAGCACTTCGTGCCCATGGAGTTCCTGTGCCGCATATTCTGAAAACAAAAGATGGCAGAGATTTTATAGTGGAAGAAGAGGGCTGCTATCTGTTAATGGAAAAGCTGGCTGGCAGCCATATAAAAGATGTGTTTAGACAGGATTATGCAGCCATTGCTTATGAGACAGGCATCATTGCTGCGAAAATCCACAGTGCACTTATGACAGTTGCCGATAAACGGACAGATCTCCCATTTTTAGATGAGGAACTGTAGAGCTGGGTTAGCAGTGGGCTCTCCGACAGCAGTTTGCTGACAAAAGAGGAATGGTCCGGACCAATAGAAGCATTATGCTGTATTTACCCTCATTTACCAAAGCAGCAGATTCACCGGGATCTGCATTATGGTAATTTGCTGTTTGAAGGAACAACATTAACCGGTGTTCTGGATTTTGACTTAGGGAAACAGGATGCCCGTTTATTTGACATAGCTTATTTTCTGTTGGGGCAATTATCAGGCCAGAAGGACCTTGTGGCAATAAAAGATAAATGGCTTACATTTATCAGCCAGTTTCTCATTGGTTATGAAACTATTATTGCTTTAGCAGAAGAGGAAAAGAAGGCGCTGCCGCTTATGATGCAGTGCATTGAACTTTTATTTGTAGTCTTTTGGCAGCAGCAGGCAAATCAGGAAGCAGCGGAAGAAACAGTAGGAATTTATAAATTTATCAGCATGTGTCAGGAGGCAGTTCAGTCGCCAGAAGCATGAAAGTGTATGACTATTATAATTAAATAAACGGAAGCAACAGACTGCATTGCGTGCACATTTATGATACAGTTATTATGTTCCATAGATGTGTTTTTTATATCATGGAACACACCAGTTTCATAATGCTTCATATAATATTAAGAGTATATTCTCAGGAGAGAAATGATGAGTTATAATGAATACGGCGGTTACGTTCCCTATAATTTTGGATATACAAATCCATATGTGTCTGTTATGAATGCATCAACGATGCAGGGGGAGCAGCAAACTGCAGATATTTTCACCTTTCCGCAAAATCTGCCAAATGCACTTGCTTTGATTCAGCAGGCACTTGCAGGTGAAACCGAAGACAGACTGTTTTATACATGGCTAATTGAAAATGCTTCATCAAATGAAGACATACAGATAATATCTGGAATTCGTGACAATGAGATTGGGCACTATGCTTTATTTAAGCAGCTGTTCAGCGAAATTACCGGAGCGATGCCAAGGCAGGTTCAGGGAGAGCAGTTTGTTCCGCCGGAAAGTTATTGCTCCGGCTTATCCCGCGCTCTATTAGGAGAACAGAATGCTGTGGAGAGATATCGTAAAATTCTCTACGCCATGCAGTTTCGGGAGCATATTAATATGATGATCGAAATTATAACAGACGAAATTAGACATGGGATTTTATATAATTATCTTTATGCAAAAAATGGTTGCAAAGGTTAGGATAACTTATAATGGGGCGGCTGATTTTCTTGTATGTAACTTAGAAGAAAGTCAGCCGCCCCATTCTTATATTTTTCAACATACTGCTATGAATTGACCGCAGACGGCAGGGCATATATAATTAATGATGACTTTTTAAATACCTGTCAAAAAAATGAGGTGAAAATAAATGACAATTTATGTAGATGCAGATGCCTGCCCGGTAGTTCGTATCGTAGAAAAGGCAGCAAAGGAACATTTAATAAATGTGTGTCTCCTTTGTGATACCAATCATGTGCTGCAGTCTGATTACAGCGAGATCAGAATTATCGGCGCAGGAGCTGATGCTGTGGATTTTGCATTAATCAATTTATGCAGATCAGGTGATATCGTGGTAACACAGGATTATGGAGTAGCGGCGATGGCGCTGGGAAAAGGCGCATATGGAATTCATCAATCAGGAAAGTGGTATACCAATGATAATATCAATCAGCTCCTTATGGAACGGCACATTGCAAAAGCAGCAAGAAGAGCAAAATCTAAAAATCATCTCAAGGGTCCTGGAAAAAGAACAAAAGAAGATGATGAACATTTTGAGAAATCGTTTCGAAAGTTAATTATTTACGCGGCTGAAAAAGAGTGACTGGTTCTTGCATATCACTGATAACGGGAGTAAACTAATTGAAAAGATATATATAAGGGGGAATTTAGTGATGAGAGGCGGTGTGACAGGGGTATGTCTGACTTTCATGCTGGCATTAACAGGATGCATGGGGGTACAGACGGATAACGTTGGTCAGACGGAAGTAAGTATGTCTGCTGAATCCAGCAATAAGATTAGCAGTACATCGGTGGAGGATATTCTTGGGAGACTGACTCTTGATCAAAAGGCAGCTCAGATGGTACAGGGAGCAGTATACAATATACCGGATAATATGATGAAGAAGAACTGCTATGGAAGTATTCTGTCCACATTTGGTGAAAATTCCTTAAACTCATCTGAATGGAAGGATATGATACTGAAATATCAAAAAGAAGCCATAAGTTCAGAGGCAGGTGTTCCTTATATATACGGGAATGACGCAGTTCATGGCGTCGCTACCTGTGAAGGAACTGTTATATATCCCCATAATATAGGAATCGGTGCTGCGAATGATAAAGAGTTAACCTATCAGATGGGATTGGCAGTAGCAGATGAAGCAAAACTGACGGGTATGCTCTGGAGCTTTTCTCCATGCTTATCTGCTGCACAAGACCCCAGATGGGGGCGTACCTATGAAAGTTATTCCTCTGAAACCGGTATGGTTACAGAGCTTGGTACCTCCTTTACCAAGGGGCTGATCGATGGGGGAATTCTCCCCTGTGCAAAGCATTTTTTTGCAGACGGAAATGTTTTGTATGGAACAGGTGAAAAATCTGATGGAGAAAACCGATTGATTGACCGTGGTGATGCCAGGCTTTCGGCTGCAGAAATTCAGGATTTATTAAAGGTTTATCAGGCACAAATCGATGCTGGCGTTAAGACTATCATGATCAGCCACAGCAGTGTAAACGGTACAAAGATGCATGCCAATGAAAAATATATATCAATGTTAAAAAATGATATGGGCTTTAAAGGCTTTATCGTAAGCGACTGGGATTCCATACATAATATACCAGGTGACAATTTAAAAGATCAGACGATTACTGCAGTCAATGCAGGTATTGATATGCTGATGGAAGATTGTAAATTTGAGGAATGCCGGAAATATATCGTTGAAGCTGTAAATGAAGGCAAAATTCCAATGGACCGTGTGAATGATGCTGTCAGCCGGATACTTACTGTGAAAAAGGAAATGGGAATTTTAGATGATCCAATGATGGAAAAGGTGACATCTGAGGAGAACCGTGTCGGTTCGCAGAAATACAGGGATTTAGCCAGGTCGTTGGTAGAAGAGAGTCTTGTATTATTAAAGAATGACAACACCATACTGCCAATTAAGAAAGGAACAAAACTGTTTGTTACAGGACCTGCCGCAAATGACGTGGGAGTACAGTGTGGTGGCTGGACCGTCACCTGGCTTGGCAGTTCGGATGCAGAAAACCACGGTCACAAATGGATACCAGAAGGAAAAACTATACTGGATGGTCTGAATGAACTTGCAAATGAATATGATCTTACGATTATCACAGACCCGGAAAAAGCGGCTGATGCCGATACGACCTTATTGTGTCTGGGAGAAAAGACCTACACGGAATGGAAGGGTGACAGTGCGGACATCAGTATAACCGGCAGTCTCGGCCTCTCCGGTAATACGAAAGCGATCGATCTTGCCAAAAGTCTTGGGCATCCGACCGTAGCCTTAATTGTAGCTGGCAGAAATGTTATTATCAGCGATTATATGAAACAATGGGACGGGATTGTTATGTGCTATCTGCCAGGAAGTGAAGGGGATGGCATAGCCAATGTGCTGACAGGAAAGAAAATCTTTAAAGGAACCCTGCCTATGCCATATTACTCAGGGGTTGAGGATATCAGAACAGAACAAGTCCTGTTTCCAGTTGGATATGGGTTAAAATATTAGATGCAGAAAAAAGCTCTCCATGACGTCGATTGTAAATATATCACGGATCAGGAGAGCTTTACTGGTTTTATACTTCCTGCGTGGAAAAACGCTGTCCCATATCATAGGCATTGAGACAGTCCTTTGGAAACTGGTTTTCTCTGACCAATGCTTTATGGTGCTCGTCGAAAACCGTCACAACGTATTTATCATAGTCGTCAAACTGGTAAGTATCATAGGAAAACAGTGATTCACTATGACCGAAGATCTTTTTCAGGAAGCCTTCGTTATCGATTAATGTTGAGCGGAAGCCTCGTTCCTCCATTTGTTCGGAAGTCACGTTCATGGTATAAATAAGTCCGATTTTAATTTTTCGTTCAAACAGGCTCTTGTAGCCTTCCGTATATGTTATATAAGGGAAAACAAGGCGCTCCAAAAAGGCATGCATCTGTCCGGTAACATCATGAAGATAAATAGGGGAACCCAGGATAATGGCGTCGGCCTCTTTAATTTTTTGAAGGATGGGACTTAATTCATCCTTCCAGGCACATGTTCCATAACTCGGTCCATCCTTTCTCTTACAGGCAAAACAGCTGGTACAGCCTTTGTAATTTAAATCATACAAATGAATAAGCTCTGTTTCAGCGCCATTTGCCTGTGCTCCCTCCAGTGCTTTCTTAAGCAGAACAGCAGTGTTGTGATTTTTCCGGGGACTCCCGTTGATTGCGATCACTTTCATAGTTACATCCTCCTACTTGATTTTTACAGATAAATTATATATCCTTATACTCAATGAGAAAAGTATGCACATTGTTGTTAGATACTAACTTTTTTGTTAGCAGGGAGGAATCGATGTCAGATTTTGAGAAGAATTACAGCAGCTGCCCGATGTATTACACCATGTCAGCTGTAGAAGGAAAATGGAAATGGATTATTTTATGGAGGATTTATGAGGCAGGAATCATACGATATAATAAACTACGGGGTGAACTGCACCCAATTGCCCATAAAACATTAAGTGCACAGCTGAAAGAACTGGAAGCCAGCGGCTTAATCCACAGGGAGCAATACAATGAAGTACCGCCCCGTGTGGAATATTCTCTGACAGAAGAAGGCCGCACCCTGATTCCGATACTGGAGTTGATGTATCAATGGGGTCAGGAGCATATGAAATAAAAAGTTAACCGAAATTTAGAGCAGTTGAATAATGGTTTCCAATTCTTCGGATAAAACTTTTGCCAGCTCAAAATCGGTGTTTTTTAATGCCAGTTCTATTTTGGTTTCGACTGCCTTTTTCTTTTGCTCTAATTCTAAATAGTCTTTATCAAAATGTCTGGCGTAGGTCATTTGTCTGAATTTACGCATGCTCATTTTTCGGATTGTCTTATCATCAATGATTAAGACATAGTCCGCACAGTTTACGATTGAATAAAAATCGTGAGATATCATCAGAACTGCACCTTTGTAATCTCCAATTGCTTTTTCCAATGCTATTTGAGAATAGGTGTCTAAATGGCTGGTGGGTTCATCAAGGAGCAGCAAATCTGCTTTGCCTGCAGAAATTTTGGCTAATTGAAGCATATTTTTTTCGCCGCCGGACAGAGCAATTATTTTCTGATGAAGAACAGATTCATCAAATGCAAAATTTGAGAGATAGGAGCTGATTTCATCGTACGTTTTGAAGCCCAGGCCAAAAAATTCATCCAATACTGTTTCAGACTCGTTTAGCATTTCACCCTGAAGCTGGGATAAAAAGGCTGTCTTAACGTTTTCCTTTATTTCTATGGAGTCTTTATTATTTTTAAAGATTTCCCGGAGCAATGTGGTTTTTCCCGTTCCGTTTGGACCGATCAGTGCAACTTTTTCTTTGGATTTGATCTCAAAATTAACATTTTCTAAAAGCATTTCATCAAATGCAACATTGTAATCTCTGACTTTTAACACGGTCTCATCTTCCAGTTCACTGGCAATTGTAAAGTGGATTTCCGGCTGTTTGATATCCACAAATGGAGCCTGGATTCTTCTGGACATTAACCGTTCCTGGATTTTCTTCCTCGCTTTTAAGGATTTTCCTCTGGCTGCTTCTGTATGTGTGGTTGCCAGTGATCTTAGATTGTTGATTATAATCTCATTTCTCTGGATCTCTTCTGTATCAGCGGCAGCCAGTTCCTGTAATTCAATTTTATTTTGAAGCAAAGAGAAGTTATAATCAATATACCGTCCGTCAAATTCCTGGAGCAGTTTATTTTCCAGGTGGATGATTTTGTTAAAACAGTGATTTAATAAATATCTGTTGTGTGTGATAACCAGCATGGTTCCTTTGTGTGACTGAATCAGATTTTTAAGAGAATTCAGGTTCTCAAAATCCAGGAACACATCGGGTTCGTCCATTATAATTAAGTCAGGCTGGGTCATCATTTCCTTTATTACCTGAACCAGCTTGAATTCTCCGCCGCTGAGCTGGGAGACAGGCAGATTTTCCTGTTTGCCTAAGTCAGCCAGACTTAACTGCTTATTCATGTTGCTTTCAAAATTGTCTCCGTCAATTGCCTGAAATGCATCCAGGGCCTGCTGGTATTTTTCCAGAAGAGTATCGATGTCTGATGATGTTTCCATCTCTGTACAGATCGATGTTATTTCATTCTGCAGTTTTATAAATTCCTCTTCGATATATTGGGAGACGGTTATTTCCTTTGTATGATCCAGCTGCGAGAACTGGCTTACATATCCAATTCTGCAATTGGGAGATATCTCAAGTTTTCCTTCAAACATATATTTTTCAGGATCCATAAGGAGATCAGCCAGCGTACTTTTTCCGCTTCCGCTTGTGCCGATAAACGCACAATGCTGACCTTCTTCTAAAGTAAACGAAATGTTATGATACAAATCCTTCTGTGGAAATGAGTAGGATAGATTTTCAATTTTTATCATGTAATTCCTCCATGTAATTTGCGGTCTCCAGTCACTGCGTTATTATGAATTTTAAATCGATAAATAGCAGTTTATGAGATTACCTTTGGTAGCATACCATTTTTTATTAATTATTTCAATTATTTCATTATGGTTTAAGGTTAATAAAAAAATGCTTTGAAATTGAGGGAAACTGTAATATACTGTTTGAAGTGTTATAATAATATTGTGTTGTCACTCATTCTGAATAAATCAAATGAATACGAATTGAGAGTAGATTGAATGAAAAAAACAGAAAGACAGAATGGAATCATTCATTTGTTAAGAATGCGAAGAAAAATGACTGCCAGAGAGCTGGCTGACTATTTTGATGTAAGTGAGCGTACGGTATACAGAGATATTGATGCGCTCAGTCAGCTTCATGTTCCCATTATTTCCTATGAGGGACTGGGTGGAGGTTATGAAATAGATTCTTCCTATTTTCTGCCAAGTATTAAACTTAGCGAGCAGGAAATATTAATGCTTTTGATGGTAATTTTTTTGGCTATCGTTTCATTATCTGTAATTTCGGGAATTTGCCAGGCACTCATCATGGTATGAGCAATATAAGACTTGTACAACAATAAAAAAATCAACCATTTCAATCAGCCAAATGGTTGATTTTTTTATTGTTGAAATCCCGTATGATATCCATAGCAAACAAATAAGGAGATAAAATCTATGGATAATCTAATGACAGTCAGCAATTTAAAAAAGAGTTTTAAAGAAAATATTGTCCTGAAAGGAATCAGTTTTGAGATACGCCGTGGGGAAGTGCTGTGTATTTTGGGCCCCAACGGTGCAGGAAAGAGCACCACCATTAATATTCTCACCGCTGTACTGGGAAGTGATGGGGGGGATATTCGTTTTAAAGGCACAAAAATCAGTAAAATACTTCGCACCTATAAACAGTCAATCGGCATTGTTCCCCAGGATATAGCACTTTATGAAGAGTTAAGTGCAGAACGTAATTTGAGGTTTTTTGCTTCTCTTTATGGGCTCTATGGCAGCAGGCTTAATGAAGCAGTAGAGGAGGCGCTTACGTTTGCCGGCTTAAAAGACCGCAGAAAGGACAAGGTAAAAACTTTTTCAGGCGGGATGAAGAGGCGTCTTAATATTGCATGTGCCATTGCCCACCATCCGGAACTGGTTATTATGGATGAGCCTACGGTCGGAATTGATCCCCAGAGCCGCAATCATATTCTTTCTTCCATTAAAAAGCTGCAAAATCAGGGCATGACAGTTATTTATACCACTCACTACATGGAAGAGGTGGAAGTGATATCGTCCCGGATTATTATAATGGATCACGGCGCTGTTCTTGCAGAGGGAACCAAGGAAAGCTTAAAGGAGGATATTCAGAATGAAAAGAGGTATATCATAGAGGTTGAGGAAAATGGCACCATCGGACACGATGATTTTTTTGCGGTGGAAGGTGTTAAGTCAGTAAAAATAGATGGTAATACCTTTGAGATCACATCACTGAAAGGGATAGAAAATCTTGACCGGATTATCTCCCTGTTAAGCGATCATGGGGAAAAGATACGGAATATTACAAGCGAAGCTGCAAGTCTTGAGATGGTTTTCTTAAAGTTAACCGGACGCAAGCTGCGTGACTGAGAAAGGAGTGTTGGATATGCGCCGTTTTATGACAATTTTTAAAATGGATTTCAGCAATTTGTTTAAAAATCCTGTTCTTGTAGGATATAATTCTGCATTTGCAGGTCTATTAGTTTTGATCCTGGGCTATTTGTGCGGAGGGGATTATGCTGACAGTAACACTGCATACCAGTATTATACAGTTTCTCTTATCATCTATGGAATGCTAAACGGAGCTATGACTGCTTCCAACTGTTTTATGGAGCGCGATATCAAACGGGCCAATCTTCGGATTATTTATTCCCCGGCCGGAGCATTTTCCGTTTATTTTTCTAAAATGACCGCGTCGTTTCTTTTTAATTATATCCTGCATTCATTGCTGCTTATAATTATGTGCCCGCTGCTCCATGTCAGTCTGGGGAGCAATCCGGTCTTTTTTATTCTTTTGATGGCACCGGTAGAATTTGCAGCAGCGGCTCTTGGGATCTTCTTCTGCTGTGTGTTCCATTGTGAAGAAACCACAAGTACATTGCTTAGCACGGTGATCAGTCTGCTTTGTGTTCTGGGTGGAACCTTCTTTTCCCTTGATGGGATGGGCAGTGTGATGGCCTTTGCCACAAAGATATCACCTGTAAAATGGCTGAATGAAGCTTTCTTTACTCTATCCTGTGACAACAGTTTACAGTATTTCTGGCCGGTATTTATCACTGCGTCAGTTCTTTCTGTGCTGCTGACATTGGGGTGTGGATTATTTTTCAGAACGGAGGATTATATATGAGGACCTTTACAGCTACCATTATTAACATTTATGAGCGGACCATCCCACGCGTTGTTACGCTGATTTTATTAACAGCATTCACCCTTGCCTCCATGGTGCTGGCAGTTCATTTGACGGAGGTACGGCAGGTAAAAGGCCGGATTGTTCTGGTAACGGACAAATCTGCTGAGACTTTACCTCAAAGCTCAGCAAGACTTAATATCGTAGTATCCGCAGAAAAACCGCCTCATTCTGCACTTGTAGAGCAAAAGTATGATGCTTATGCGACAATAGGCAAAAACGGTGATTATCAGATTGAGACACTTCGCAGTGACAGTTATAAAAACATGGTGCTTACACTGCTTAAAAACCCGGACGCCATTCTTAAAGATAGTAAAACTGCCCGGGGGGCTGGCGCAAATATCATAGGTTTCATGATGATGTTTCTTCTCATGGAGGTTTTTGCCAATTTGTTTGCCTTCGCAGATGACAAGGAGCAGGGGCAATTGCGGCGGATTACAGCAGCGCCGGTTTCTTTTGGCGGGTATCTTGCGGCTCATTGCGTCTATTGCCTGTCCATGTTTCTGCCGGAATATATCCTGCTTATTATTTTAAAATACTGTGGATTTAAAATTGGCTTTACACTTTTGCAGTATGCTGGTCTGCTTGCAGTAATGGGATTGTTCGGCATTTCCTTCGCACTGTTCTTAAATACACTGATTAATAAACCGGATAATGCTTCCATGCTTGGCAGATCCATTATCGTTTTAACATCAATGCTTGCAGGCAGCTTCTACTTATTCAGCAAAAAAAATATTCTGCTGGATCTGGTTATTAAGGTACTGCCTCAAAAGCAGTTAATGAATTTTGCTGAGTACATGGAACGGGGAGAGGCAGGGCAGCATAGCTTTAGCATTATTTATGTAATTACTCTTTCCATTATTCTGTTTGTGGTTTCCTGCTCCGTTTTACGAATGAAATATATGAAAAGGGTATGAAAGCGATACATTTCTTGTAAAAGCCGGCTGCCTGCATTACAATGATAGTAATAAATAAACGACAGGTGAATAAACGATGGAGCATTTCTCAGACTTATTACTTCTTACTACAAAATTAAAAATACCGGCACCCCGCAAAAATTATATTGTGCGCCATGGGTTGTTTGAACAGCTTTCCCAATGCAGGGATATGAGTATTATTTTTCTAAGCGGCGGTGCCGGTACTGGCAAAACAACGCTACTCTCATCATTTATTCATGAGAAGGAACTTAAAAATGTATGCTGGCTGTCACTGGATTCCACAAATACCAATGTGTATTCCTTCTGGCTCTATTTCACTGCGTCAGTCAGCCCATTTTTACAGGATGAAGGAAGTCTTTTAAATCTGATGAGAACCAATCCAGATACCAAATATATGGAGAATTTGCTGATTACGCTGATTAACCGGCTATGGGGAGACGAAGACTATTACATGGTGTTAGATGATGTTCATTGCATCCGTGATGAGGCCCTCATCCGAACCTTTGAATTTTTTATTGAGTCAATGCCTTCCAATTTCCATTTTTTTATGCTTTCACGGGAGGACCCGCCTGTATATTTAGGTCCGGCAGCAGTATCCGGCCGTTTGCTGTTTATTGACGGTAGGCAGATGCAGCTGACTGAAGAAGAGGGGATGTCCTTTCTTAAAGATACGATGAAGCTGGCGGGCAGTGAAGAAGAACTGAATCAATTGAACCACTATGCGGAAGGATGGATTGGAGGTCTTCAGCTTGCGGCGGCAGCCAAAGCGGCAGGAACGTATTCCGGCCAGCTGCTGCGTGCCGGGGGCGGGATTGCTTCCCAATATCTGACCCGTGAAATTATTGATGCTCTCACGGAAAAAGAACAGGATTTTCTGATAAAAACAGGATATCTGTCTTATTTCGATGCGGACATCTGCAATAAGCTGTTCCAGGGCTTTACAAAACCGGATTTCGATCAGATGATGGAACGGTTCATGGAAAAAAATCTGTTTCTTATCTGCCTGGACGAACAAAACGGAATATACCGCTATCACAATATTTTATCGGAATATTTAAAGCAGCAGTTTCTCTGTCTCTCAGAGGAGCAAAAAGCAGAATGCTACAAAATAACAGCAGGAGCATTTGAAGAAAAAGGGGATTTGGAGGAAGCCTTACAGGAGTATTGTGAGGCAGGTAATTATAAAGAGGTTCTGCGTCTGGCAAAATCAATGGAAGGCAGGATCGAAGCGTGGAATTATCTTGACAAGGTTCCCATTGATCTTTTATTTCAGGATACGGATCTGGCTGCTCAGTGTTTTATTTATAATCTGGGAAATTTAAATATGGAACGCTGCCATGTTATTTATGAAAAATTTAAAGAATTGTATGAAGATTCGGATTTATTTAGTATAGTTGACTTCGCTCAGATCTATTTTACCAATGAGAATGGGATTTTGCCTCAATATCCTGCGCTGACAGATAAACAGATTGATCAGATTCCTTATGGACCTGTGGTGAAAGCTGTGCTGTTAATTGAAAATGCCGGCGCATTATTAGAAAAGATGCAATATGAGGAAGCGGAAAACTGCATCATAAAAGGGATTAAAATTGCTTCCGGCCTAAATCCTTTTATCGGCTTTTTCGCTTATAATCAGTTAGGTCAGGTTTATGAAGAAATGGGACGGTTAAATGACAGCTTTTCCTGCTATGCCAAATCAAAAGAAGTGTTGAAACCGATTCGTGGATTAATGGGAATAGAAACCAATTATTACTTCGGTCTGGCTGGAGTTTATATGCGCAGAATGGAACTGGAACAGGCGGAAGATGTGCTGGAGCAGTCCAGGCAGCTGTTGGAGGAACGTCATATTCATGTGGATATCACTGACATGACGCTGGCTTACCATCTGGCTGAAATGAAGTTTCTCCGCGGTGATAACGATACAGCAGTCTCTTATGTTGAAGGAATTTTGTCTGAGTATCCTAATTATAGTGTACTTACTCTGGGACGTCTGCTCTATGAGCTTGCCTGTATTGACAGACTCACAGAGAGCCTTTCTGATAAGTTCTTAAAAGATTTGGAAGCTGCGAAGAAATATAGCCAGCAGCCGTTTATGAAACTGCTGCGTGGACGAATTCTGTTTAAGCATGGCAGTACGGCTGAGGCATTGAAAGAAACCGAAGGCATACTGATCTCATCCCGTCTGCAGCATAATAAGCTTCGTCTTGTAGAAGCCGGCATTTTGAAAATATATATGCTTTCTCATGTGCCGGTGAAGGCTGCAAGCCAGAGGGAAATCAGCAATCTGTTGGTTGAAGCCATCCATTATGCGCAGGAAGACCGCATTCTTATGCCATTTTATCTTGATCGTGATACATTGCTGCCTATACTGAAGGAATTGTATCAAAGATCAGCTGGCAGTCAGTTCTTGAGTACTGTGGAAATGTCATTTTTAGGTGAAACCATTGTCATTTGCGGAGGCCAGACTGTTAAGGAGAGTAAGGCGGAGATGTTATCAGCCCGCGAATATGAGGTATTAAGCCAGTTGTCTCTGGGCATTACCAATCGGGAGATTGCGGAGAAGCTTTGCATATCCCAGGCTACGGTGAAAACCCATGTACTCAGTATTTTTGGTAAACTCGGAGTATCATCCAGGATGCTGGCTGTGGAAAAGGCGAGGAAAGATGGACTTATATAAAATCATCTAATCAGGACTTGCAAAAATAATTTTTCTACGGTAGAATAAATACATCATTTTGAGAGGAAACAGACTATGAAGCCATTTTACATGAATAGCTTAAGACGCAGAGAAAGACGTAAGTTCTTGTAACTGATGCAAAGATACTTCGCATGGTTACAAGATTGATACGTCTTGTTTCTGTGCGGGGATGTTCATAGTTTATAACAGAACCGTAATTGATTCAGCATATGCTGATCTGTTGCGGTTCTTTTTTATTCTTTTATAAAAATGAAGAAAAATGGAGGTCATAATATGAAGGAAGAAATCTGCAAATGGATTGCAAAAAGTCTGGTAATTATAAGTGAACAGGAGGTGACAAAGTTTATGGAAGTACCTCCAGAGGAGAAAATGGGAGATTTCGCACTTC
This sequence comes from uncultured Clostridium sp., assembly GCA_963523075.1. Taxonomy (GTDB): domain Bacteria; phylum Bacillota; class Clostridia; order Lachnospirales; family Lachnospiraceae; genus Lacrimispora. Next base: position 148,297 of record CAURBW010000011.1, on the reverse strand, counting down.
CATGCTTTTCTTTCGCAAAAGTATTGCATAAGAACCCTGTTAAAATAGCAGAGGAACTGAATGCAGCAATGATAGTAATGCAGGAAGAACTGGGGATTGAAAAATCAGAGGCAGTAAATGGGTATTTGAATATATTTATGAATCGGAAAAAATACGTGGAGTACTGGATCAATAAAATGAAGAAACCTGATTTTGGACTGGAAAAGACCGGGGCAGGGAAAACGATATGCATGGATTATTCCTCTCCCAATATAGCAAAATATTTTCATGTTGGGCATTTACGAACTACAGTCATTGGTAATTCCCTGTACCGGATTTATGAAAAAATGGGTTTTCATGTTGTCCGGATCAATCATTTGGGGGATTGGGGAACCCAGTTTGGTAAGCTGATTGTGGCTTATAAAAAATGGAGTGAGGAAGAAACAGTAAAAGAAAAGGGGATTGAGGAATTACTCCGGATCTATGTAAAATTTAATATAGAAGCAGAAAAAGATCCTGAATTGATGACAGAAGCCAGGGGCTGGTTTGTAAAGATGTAGCAGAATGATGAAGAGGCAATGGGGTTATGGAACTGGTTTAAAGAGATCAGTTTAAAGGAATATTCCCGTGTGTATAATCTGCTGGGAATCACGTTTGATTCTTATGCCGGGGAGAGTTTTTACCGGGATAAAGTGCCGGCTTTAGTAGAAGAATTGAAAAGCAAAGGGCTGTTAAAGAAGAGTCAGGGAGCAGATATCATCGATTTGTCAGAATATGATATGCCGCCATGTCTCATAACCAAAAGTGATGGCAGTTCGATCTATCATTCCAGGGATATTGCCGCCGTTTTATACCGGAAAAAAACTTATGACTTTGACCGTTGTGTATACGTGACCGGACTTGAGCAAAGCTTGCATTTTAAGCAGGTATTTAAGGCAATAGAAGTAATGGGATATCATTGGGCGGATAATTTAATTCATGTTCCTTACGGATTAGTAAGTTTGAAAGGAGAAAAGTTATCTACCCGCAATGGCAATATCGTTTATGCTGAGGATATTTTAAATGAAGCTATTGAGCGTGCATTACATGCAATCCAGGATAAAAATCCGGATTTAAGGGATAAGGAAGAAACTGCGAAAATAGTAGGGGTTGGTGCGGTTGTTTTTCATGATTTATTTAATCAGCGAATAAAAAATGTGGATTTTTCATGGGACGCGGTATTAAGCTTTGATGGAACCACCGGTCCTTACGTCCAATATACCTATGCACGCGCGAAAAGCATAATGAGAAAAAATAATAAGGAAGCCGATTACAAAAATATTGATTTTTATGTACTGACGGAAGATATGGGATATGCACTGATCAAGGCACTGTCCGGTTATGAGGAAGCTATAGAAAAAGCGGCAGAGCGTTATGAACCGTCTGTTATTGCAAGATATTTAGTGACGATCGCCGCTGCATTTAATAAATTTTATCATGAGTGTCCTATTTTACAGGCTGAAGAGAACATAAAGCAGGCTAGAATTGTTCTTACAGATTTGGCTCAGAGTGTAATTTTGGATGCTTGTGGTCTGCTTGGTATGTCATGTCCGGAAGAAATGTAGGAGTAAAGATCACAGATCTCAAATAACGTGGTATAATCAGGGAAAAAGGTATATAAAGATATAGGAAGTTTTCTGGAAGCAAATATTATGAGGTGACGGCAATGGGTGATTCGCGTATCCGGTATAAAGTTGAAGCATGGGACAGCTTACAGCATTTATTTAAAGTGAAAAAGATAAATGATCATACATTACATTTTCTCGCAGCGTTTGAAAGTAAATTAGATTATAGCCGTCTGCGGAACTCTCTTGATGTGTCAGCTGAGGCTTTCCCTTTGCTCAAGTGCCGTTTTAACGAAAATGGAAAGCGGCCATACTGGGAGAGCTGCAATTATACAGCGGATGAAATGCTGACTTTGATTGAAACGGCAGACATTGATAATGCTGTGGACCAATTCCTTGTTTCAGAGGTGAATGCGTTAACAGGACCTCAGATAAAACTGTGTGTGATTCGGAATACACAGGCAGATACTCTTGTAATATTAATGAATCATATGCTGTGTGATGCTGCCGGGTTTAAAGATTATCTGTATCTTCTTAGCAGCATCTACAACAATATGGGTAGAAATGCTGATTTCCATTCTCCGGTCTCAGGAAGCCGGAGATTATCTCAGATCAATCAGATGTTTTCCTTGAAAGACAGAATGAAAATTCTGTTTAGTAAGAATGACATGTCTACTCATGATCCTGCACAATTCCAACTGGATGGAGATTTAAATAATCCATTTATAGAGATCAGAAGCATCCCGGAAGAAGTTTTTTTGAGGCTGAAAGAATATGCCAGGAGTCATAATGCTACAATAAACGATATGATACTTACCGCATATATCCGCACTCTTTATGAAACTTTTGGTTATGTTTTTGCAATTCCCAGCACGGTTGATTTAAGAAAGTATTTACCCGGTCATAAAGCAGAGGGTATCTGTAATCTGTGTACCAATCTCACCTGTGACATCGGATCAGACATTGGAACATCGTTTGAAGATACCCTTCTAAAGGTCAGGGATAGCATGAATAAAGAAAAATCCAGTAAAGCCTGTTTGAAAAGTATATCCATGCTTGAGAAAGTGTTTGATGTATTGCCTTATAAGCTGGCAGAAAGCATGGTAAACAGGAGTTTTAATAATGCACCAATTGCCTTTACCAATATAGGGATAATAGAAAAAAAACGGTTTTATTTTGATGAACTGAAAATTAAAAATGCATACATGACCGGTTCTGTGAAATACAGCCCTTATTTTCAACTTGCGGTTTCTACCTTTGATAATAAACCTGCACTGAGTGTCAATTTTTTTGGGTCAGAGGCTGACCGGGATAAAATATCTGTTTTTCTTGACAAGGTTGTTCTGGAATTGTGTAGTTTTAGAATGCACGATAGCAATGATATACGGATTGACAAATGTAATTCTTTTTGATATCATATTAAAAAAAATTCAGGAAGGAGACGAAACAGGGCTGGTCTCACCATTTTTAGCAGCATTTTTAATAGCATACTTCTTAAAGACACCGGCAAAATGGATTGCCGAAAAGACAAAGCTTTCTTACAAGCTGGTTGTTATGCTGTTAGTACTGCTGTTTTACAGTACTGTGGGAATTTTGATCTCTTTACTTGGAATTAAGCTGGTTACCGTTACCGTGGATATGGTCCTGGCATTGCCGACCATCTATACTAACGAAATTGAACCTGCCCTCAGTTACATTTTTAACGGCATTGAGCAGGGCGTTTCCCGGATGGATTCTGCTCTTGTAGAAGCTCTCAACGGTCTGTTCACACAGTTTGTCCAATCCATCGGCGAGCTGATCACCAACTTATCCGTCAAGGTAGTAGGAGCACTTTCCGGCTATGCTTCTTTGCTGCCTGGAATGTTTGTCAAAATCCTGCTGATGATTATTTCAACCTTTTTTATTGCGGGTGATTACGATCTTTTGGTTGGATTTGTGTCCCGCCAGCTTTCTGAAAAGGCAGGCAAACTGTTGTTGCAAATTAGGGAATATGTCGTAGGCACGCTGTTTGTATGCATCCGTTCCTATGCCCTTATTATGACGATTACATTTGTGGAGTTGTCCATTGGGCTTACCATCATCCGCGTGCCCAATGCGGTTTTAATTGCTTTTGCAATCTCTATTTTTGATATTCTGCCTGTGCTTGGAACAGGCGGTATTATGCTTCCGTGGATGATTATTACAGCCATTCAGGGAAATTATCCGCTGGCGATTGGGCTGCTGGTGGTGTATTTGGTTATTACGGTCATCCGTAACATTCTGGAACCCAAAATTGTGGGAAGTCAAATTGGCCTGCATCCAATCGTCACCTTAGTAAGTATGTTTGTAGGCGCACAGCTTTTTGGCGTAATAGGATTGTTCAGCTTCCCGATTTTCCTCTCCCTGCTCCGCCATTTAAATGACACCAATACAATAAGGCTGTTCAAATAAATACTCTTCAAATTGAAGAAATGCAAATGAAAGAATATCCTTTAAAAATGATAAAAGAACGATAATTATTTTAGCCTTTGCTGATATTTACCGTTCTTTTTTTGTTTTCAAACTAGCTGTTTACATTTTTAAGGCATTTTACTTTCTAAATAGCGAATGCATTCAAACAAAATAATTGAAGAGGATATGTATGCTGAAATTTAAAAGAGTGTTGGCCTTTGTACTCAGCATTATGCTAGTGCTCTCCATGGCGACGGAAATTCCGGCACTGGCGGCAAATGTAATGACAGTAGATTGTGCCAATGTACTCAGAGAAGTGACCCATTGTGCCAATGGCTCTCTATATGGAATGACAGAGAGTATTCCGGCTGATGGCGGGAATGTAATTCAGTGGAGCAGCAACAACGGGTATAATCAGCAGTGGCAGGTTACAGCACCATAAGCGGACAAATTAAATATAGCACCCTGCTCATAATGACGGCAGGGTGCTTTTGGCGCATATTGCAGACTATTTATTAAGATTTTCTCCTGTAAGGGTCCACTGTTGTAGGCGTGAAAAATGCTGATTAAAGACGGACAGCAGATCCGTGTGAATGGAACCGAAGGATTTGTAGAGATTTTGTCATAAGCCTTAAGGAAACTGAAGGAAAAACCGATTCCATAATCATAAAGTAAGTAAATACGAAAGGAGACGGTTATGATAACAGAAATTGAAAATAGAAGAAGTGTCCGCAGGTATCAGAATAAAGAGGTAGAAAAGGAGAAAGTAATTCAGATATTGGAAAGTGCCAGGCTGGCACCTTCTGGCAGTAATACGCAGCCGTGGACGTTTGTTATTGTTGAATCGGAAACTACGAAAGAAGAACTTTCAATCGCAGATCATAATCAGAAATGGATGTTGGAAGCCCCCGTATTCATCGTGTGTGTAGCTGATATCAGATCCCGCATTCCTGAAGGTATAAAAGTCAGACTGCATGAAAGCAGCCCGGAACCAGAGCTTAAGCAGATCATACGGGACACGGCAATTGCAATAGAGCATATTTTGCTTGAATCAGAGAATCTTGGACTTTCCACCTGCTGGACTGCATGGTTTGAGCAGGATGCTGTCAGGTCAGTACTGAATATTCCAGATGACAAATACGTATGCGGAATCATAACATTAGGCTATGGCGATGAGGCTCCCTCACAGCGGCCAAGAAAAAAGATTGAGGAAATCATAAAGTACGAAAAATGGCAATAGAATGAAGTTGCTGTTGTTCGTTGCTCAATGAGATGATAGAATATTCACATGCAGTCTTAAAAGCATATCACTGCACCGTACGAACGGAATGAAAGGAACAAAAATGATTCATAAAAAATTCGGCAGTTTTTCTTTGAGCGATGAAATCCAAAAGGCACTTCGTGTTTTGGATTATGAAATACCCACGGAAGTTCAGGAACGTGTCATTCCACTGGCATTAGAAAAAAAAGACCTTATTGTGAAAGCAAAGACAGGCAGCGGGAAAACCGCTGCCTATGCAATTCCCATCTGTGAGATGGTCAGCTGGCTGGAAAATAAACCCCAGGCACTGATTCTTACGCCCACAAGAGAGCTGGCGGTTCAGGTGAAAGAGGATTTCACTAATATCGGACGATTCAAGCGGATAAAGGCGGCAGCAATTTATGGCGGTCACCCATTTGCCGTTGAGAAGACAGAGTTAAAGCAAAAAACACATGTGGCAGTGGGCACTCCGGGGCGGGTGATGGATCATATAAGAAAAGGGACTCTGCCTTTCAGTATGATCAGTTGTCTGGTTATAGATGAGGCTGACCGGATGCTGGATATGGGATTCATTGACCAGGTAGAGGAGATCATAAAAGAGCTTCCAGAGGACAGGGTTACCATGCTGTTTTCTGCCACAATGCCTCAGGAAATAAAAGATCTATCATGGAATGAGTTCAAGACGCCAACCCAGATCGATATTCATGAGGAAAGCGATACGACAGCGGATATCGATCATTCCCTTTTTATTACATCAGAGGAAGAAAAATTTGAACTGCTTACTGATATTACGATTATGGAAAATCCGGACAGCTGTATCATCTTCTGCAGCACAAAGGACCGGGTGGATCTGGTGTGGGAACGGTTAAAACAGATGAATTATCACCCGGAAAAGCTGCACGGCGGCATGGAACAGGCGGATCGGCTCTCTGCCATACGCCGGTTTAAAAGGGGGCAGTACCGGTATCTGGTTGCTACGGATGTGGCGGCAAGGGGCATTGATGTGGATCATATATCTCTTGTTATTAACTATGATATTCCTCTGGAAGCGGAAACTTATGTACACCGGACAGGAAGAACCGGGCGGGCAGGGCACAAAGGAAAGGCGGTTTTGCTGGCAACTCCATCCCAGGACCGATTCGTCAGGCAGATTGAAGCATTCATTGGATTTGAGATAAAGGAGCGGGCAGTCTATGAGAAAGCTGAGGTATCAAAGGCAAGGCTCATCTTTGATAAGAAAATAAAAGCCGCACCTGAAATCAAACAGTTAAAAAGCGATCAGTTAAACAAAGGGATCATGAAACTGCGGTTTAACGGCGGTAAGAAAAAGAAACTCAGAGCAACCAACTTTGTAGGAGTGTTGTCTAATATAGAAGGCATGTCAGCGGAAGATATTGGAATCATAACAATTCAGGATACACTTACCTATGTGGAAATATTAAATGGAAAAGGTCCTGTAGTGCTGGAAGCGATGAGCCATACCACGATAAATGGAAAACAATTAAAGGTAACAAAAGCATTGGATAAATATTAATGGCGTGTTATAGTAAAGCATGAATATAAAATTAAATACAAAGGGGTTCCTATGGAAAATATCGATATATTAAAGAGATTAAGATATGCACTGGATATCAAAGACAGTGATATGGCGGAGATTTTTAAACTGGGCGGGGTAACGCTTACAAAAGCTGAGGTACAGGATCTGTTGAAATTCAATGACAGCAGTGATGCTGGCCCTGTGAATCATATATGTAATTATCAAATGCTGGAATCATTTTTAAATGGTTTTATCATTTTTAAACGGGGAAAAAAGGAATCAAAACCCGGGGAATCCGAAGAACAGAATTTTATGATAAACGACGACCGGAATGTGAACAACGTTTTTCTTAAAAAGGTTAAAATAGCACTGGCTTTTACCGGTGATGATATGCTCGCAGTTTTTAAAGCCGGAGGAGCGGAACTGTCAAACGGGGAATTAAGTGCCCTGTTAAGGAGAGAAGGCCAGCGCAATTACAAGGTGTGCGGGGACCGTTATGTCAGAGTTTTCTTAAAGGGGCTTGCAGAGCGATGCAGGAAGAAATAACAGAATTGTAAGTGAATATGCAATATATAGCGATGAGTGAAGACTGCCTTTATTTAAATGTCTGGACTGGAGCAAAGAAGGCGGATGAAAAACGCCCTGCCCTGATATGGTATTTTGGAGGCGGGCTGCAATGCAGATATACCGCTGAAATGGAATTTGAAGGAGAAAGACTGGCACGAAGAGGGATCATTGTGTTTTCCGTCAACTACCGGGTATATTTGTTCGGCTTTCTCTCTCTCGTGGAGTGCGTGGTGGGACTGAAATTGATCTAGCATATTCTTAATAGTATTGGAGAAAAGAGGAGTTTGATATGGAGAATTTTAGAATAAAAACAGGTAGATTACTAATAAGAATACTTGATATGAATGATAAAGAATCTTTCTTTAAGTATCGTTCACTTCCAGAAATATTTCAGTTTCAGTCGTGGAAGCCTAAGAGCATTTATGAAATTGAAGAATTTATTATGAAAAACATTTCGGGAATATCAAATAAAGTAGGATCGTGGCTGCAATTAGCTATTTGTATAGAGAATGGGCAAATGATTGGCGACATAGGAGTACACTTTTTTGATGATTATCAAATTGAAATTGGGTATACATTATCTCCAGAGTACCAAGGCAGGGGATATGCTGTAGAGGCAGTAAATGGAATTGTTAATTATATTTTCACCACTTTGAAGAAACATAGAATTACTGCATCTGTTGACCCGGATAATCTCGCTTCCATAAAGCTTCTGGAGAAGATTGGATTCAGGAAAGAAGCTCACTTTATCAAGAGCTTTTATATGGATAATCGATGGTATGACGATTGTATCTATTCGATTTTAGAAGATGAGTGGATAATATAATTAAAAGACTTATGAAATTCATAATATCATTATTTTACACCAAGGAATAATCTTTGCAGGCGTCATTAAATTGGTTGGTAAACCATTGAAGTAATAAGTAAATGCAAGTGTTAAATCATGAAAACTGCTGCAGGCGGGGGACTACTCAACTGCAGCAGTTTTTCTGCTGGGAAGCCATTTATATAAAAACATTTGCTAATTAGCAGGAATACCGGGTACAATAAGTGGAATAGAGAGGCTTAACTGATTGAAAGGAGTAGCGATGAAAGCATTTAAAAGAATATGGATTATAACCGGATTTCTGGTATTATGTGTGGGCGCATTAGGTGGCTGCGGGAAAGACAGGGTAAAATCACCGAATCAGACAACTGCTCCGACGTATGTGTCAGTTACTACCGAACCTGGAACCACAGCAGCTTCCTCTGCTGCTGCAGAAACCACTGCTGTGAGAGATTCCGCAAATACGACAGAGGAATCTTTAAAGGAGCTGGGGTTCATTTACAAGAAAAATACAATTACTCTATTAGACATAACAGATGATCAAAAAATTGAGGGCATGCTTGGAAAAACGGAAAACATGAAAACCCACACGTATTCTTCTTCTGACGGATTAAACATGGACCAGCTGACAGGAAGGACCGAAAAGCAGTACCTTTATCCAGGACTTGTTATTAAAACAATAGATGGAGCGGAAGATAACAAGTCATATATTTATCAGATTGAAATAACCAGCTCCCAATATACGACTGTGAGAAATGTCAAGGTGGGAGACAGCTTTGAAACGCTGAAAGAAGCTTATCCGGAAGGTAATTTACTGGGCGGAGAATTAAGTAATGGGGAAGACGATTTCCGCTTTGAGGAAGTAGATTATACAAATGTAATGAACTTTCACATAAAGAACAGGAAAGTGGCAAGTATCCAGATCTATTCTCTCATTGATTAATCCATTATTTTTAATTTCTGCAACATTCTTCTGTTACCATTTGTATATTGTACAGAACCGTAAAAATGGTTACTGTGTGGACGAAAGGTCCCTGGTTCCTTTTGAAGTAGAACATACACGGTTTACCGCTTACTGGGGTGAACCTGTTGAAATCTGGTATTCTGGAAAGAATAATTCCGTATCATTTAGAATGGCTCACGGAACTGACGATGTGAGCGGAGACAGTACCGTTTATGAAATCAATGAGAATGCAACAGCAGGAGGTATAGTAACATCAATTAAAGAAGGTGGTGCCGCAAAACAGCGATGTGCGGCACCTTTCCTTTTATTCCCATGAAACAACTTCAATTGCAATCTGGATGATATATTCAGAAGGATCTTCTGCAGCCAGATAACTGAGTATCTCCTGCTCGTAGGCATTCCCTGCAATGTGCAGATGAGATTTGTTAATATAGTCTGCCAGAGTTTCATATGATCTGGGCAGCATTTCATATCCGCCCTTATGATTAATAACAGCATACTGGCCTCTGGGTTTGATGTGTACCTTTTCTCCTGTTTGCTTTTTTCCTAATTTGTTATAAAAGTATGCAGGCTTGTCATAAATTTGTTTTTCTAAATCAGCTTTTATGATGATTGTGCCAAATGGATAAGTGAGTTCAATATGATGAGCGGCACAATATTCATAATGCTCCCCCATTTTTTTCATATCTTCATTCTCAGCGCCGCTGCGGGATAAAGGAACAGCAATAAAATATTCCTCTTCCTGATTGTCTGTATAGGGGACATTACAGATAACGCTTAACGCATTTTTTGTCATATCATAGGTGGTTTGAAGCAGCTTCTCCATTCTTTTAAGCTTCTTTTGTTCTGAAATCAGTTGTTTCCTTTTTTGTTCCACAACCGAAAGAAACCGCGCTGGACTTTTATGTTCTAAATATTCTTTGATTTCGCTCAGGGGCGTCCCTGCTTTTTGCAGCACTTCAATAATATCAAAAGTTGCAAATTGTTTTATAGAATAGAAGCGGTAGCCTTTATCATTCACATATTCCGGTTTTAGAATGCCGATCTCATCATAATGAAACAGCGTATGTTTGGTCACTCCGCAGGCTTTGGCGAATTCACTGGTTGTCAGATACTGCTCATGGATCATTTTAAAATCTCCTCTTGACTATCGGGTTACACTATACGTTATAATGTCACACGATAAGGAATTTGTCAATGACGTGATACGTTACATGATGAAAGTATAAGGGAAAGCAGGAGATTTTATGAATAAGTTATTACATTTGATGAAGCCATATAAGTGGATGGCATTGAGTGCCATATTTTTTACATTGATGAACAATATCTGTGTATTATATCTGCCGGGCGTGTTTGCAGAGATTATAAATGAAGGAGCTTTAAAAGGTGATATGCCCTATGTTTACCGGATGGGAGGCCTTATGCTGCTGGTAGCCGTTTTAAGCGGCGTAACCTATATTGCATCGGCAGTGTATGCATCAAAAGTGACCTCCTGTTTTGCCAGAGATCTGCGCCGGTCAGTTTTTGTAAAGGCACAGCAGTATTCCATGAGTGATTATCAGAAATTTGGGACGGCTTCTTTGATCACCCGCTGTACCAATGATATTACCATAATACAGCGGTCTTTCATGATGATTCTGCAGATGCTTCTTCCTGCTCCCATCATGGCAGTGGTAGGTCTGGTGCTGGCGTTTCGCACCAACGCAACCATGGGGTTGGTAATGGCGGGAATTATTGTAATTACAGGGGTAATTGCCTACACCATAGGGAGCAGGGCAATTCCGTTGTTTCGCCAGCTGCAGGTTAAAATGGATCATCTGACACGGGTTCTCCGTGAAGTGATTTCCGGTGTAAGGGTGATACGCGCGTTTCACCGGGAGAAATATGAAGAAGAACGTTTTGGCAGTTCCTGTAAGGATTACTGCGATATTGCAATTGAAACCAATAAAATCTTTGCCGTTCTTTTACCGACTCTGACATTGCTGACAAACCTGGGTATTGTCTGTATTTTGTTATTCGGCGGAGTGAAGGTCTCTGAGGGAATGATGAAAATCGGCAGTATTTTTGCACTGATCGAATATCTGACCATCATTTTGTTTACTGTAACAATGGCAATACTTGTGTTTATGGAGATACCACGGGCGCAGTCCTGTGGGGAAAGGCTTCATGAAGTATTGAATTTAGAGCCGGAGATACAGGATGAGGGAGAATCTTTGCCGCAAAGCACTGTTTTATCCCCGCTTCGGGCACACCTTGAATTTAGCAATGTAACATTTCGTTATTCCAATGCGGAAGAGGCGGTGTTAAATAAGATCTCCTTTACCTCAAAAGCAGGGGAGATCACAGCGATTATCGGAGGCACAGGATCAGGAAAATCAACCATCGCAAATTTAATTCCCCGGTTTTTTGATGTTGATAAGGGAGAGATCTTAATAGACGGCATTGATATCAGAAAATTATCCCAAAAGGAGTTAAGGGCAAAAATCGGCTTTATTCCTCAGAAAACCTTTCTTTTCCGGGGAACGATTGCAGGTAATATCCGTTACGGAAAAGAAGATGCCTCTGAATCGGAAATTGTTCAGGCCGCAAAAACTGCTCAGGCCCATACTTTTGTTTCCTTGATGGAAAAAGGTTATGATTCCTTTGTATCTCAGGGAGGAACCAACCTCTCAGGCGGTCAGAAGCAGCGTATCGCAATTGCCAGAGCACTGGTGCGTAAGCCGGAAATCTATGTGTTTGATGACAGTTTTTCCGCTCTTGACTACAAAACCGATGCATTACTCAGGAAAGCACTTCAGGATGAAATTAAAAATAAGGATGCGACACTTATAATCGTTGCCCAGCGAATCAGCACCATTCTTGATGCAGACAGAATTATTGTGCTGGACCAGGGGGAAATCGCAGGAATCGGTACACATCATGAGCTGATGAAGCACTGTCCCGTTTATAAGCAGATAGCGGCATCCCAGCTAAGTGAGTCACAACTTGCAAAGGAGGTGGTATAACAATGAAAAAGAATACTGCAAAACGGCTGATATTATATTTATTTGGCGGACAGAAAGGCAGAATGAGCGCTGTATTTGCTTCCATTATTTTCAGTACGCTTTCTGCACTGGCTGCTCCATTTGTGCTGGCAAAAGCAATCGATCACATTTTTAACGGAATCAGGGATGCAGCAGCACATGGAACACGGTTTCACATGAATGTTCAGACCATGGGTGTTTACATCGGTATTTTAATGGTTCTTTACTTACTTAATTTTATATTGAAATACGTGGAACAATACATTATGTCATCGGTATCGGAGACAGCAGGATTTCAGATGAGAAGAGAGTTGAGCAGCAAGCTTTCACGGGTTCCTCTGGGATTTTACGATGCTACGGAAAAAGGAGAAGTATTGAGCCGGACGACCAATGATATTGAAAAGGTCGTGGAAGTTTTAAGGGAAGGTGCAGGGCAGCTTATAACCGCGCTTTTGACGGTTGCGGGTGCTGTGATCATGATGCTTTTGATCAGTCCTCTCCTTACCGTTGTTTCACTTGCCGTCGCAGGTGCCGCAGCGATTCTGACTTCGTGGATTACCACCAGATCCAGGAATAATTTTTCAAAATATCAGGCTTCATTGGGGCATATGAACGCAAACATAGAAGAGGCTTTTACCGGCCAGCTTGTTATTAAAGCGTTCGGACATGAAAATACAGCCATTGGGAATTTTGACAAAATCAACAGTGAGCTGTGTGAGGACAGCCATAAGGCTCAGATTTCCACGTATATTGTGGCTCCTGTGGTGCGTTTTATCAGCAGTTTCGGATATATTTTTATTGCAGTAATGAGCGGCCTTTCTATTATTCAGGGCAGACTTTCCATCGGTACTGTGCAGGCATTTGTCCAGTATTTTGACCGTTCCTCTGAGCCGATTATTGAATGTGCCCATATCATTAATGTGATGCAGTCCGCCATTGCTTCCTCTGAGCGCTTTTTTGAGATCATGGATATGGAAGAAGAAATACCTGATAAGGCAGGGCAGGAAAAAACAGAGGACTTTAAAGGTGATATCGATTTTAATCATGTAAGGTTCGGCTATCGGGATGATTCAATTCTGATGCAGGATGTAAATCTTCACTTAAAAGCAGGAGATAAAGTGGCGATTGTGGGACCCACCGGTGCAGGAAAAACGACTCTGGTAAATCTTCTGATGCGTTTTTATGAGACGCAGGGCGGTTCTATTACCATAGATGGGGTCAATATTAAGGATTTTAGCAGGGCAGAACTGAGAAAACAGTTTGGTATGGTTCTTCAGGATACGTGGCTGTTTGGCGGCACAATCAGGGATAATATCGCTTACAGTGTTCTTCATGCAGAAAAAGAGGAACTAATTGCAGCAGCAAAAGCCGCCAGAGTGGATCATTTTATACGCACAATGCCGGAGGGGTATGATACGGTTCTGGAAGAAGAGGGAAGCAACTTATCCCAGGGCCAGAGGCAGCTGTTAACCATTGCGAGAGTGATTCTGGCTGATCCCCCTTTACTGATCTTGGACGAAGCAACTTCCAGTGTTGATACCCTGACTGAGCTGGAGATACAAAAAGCAATGGATCATCTGATGAAAGGCAGAACAAGCTTTATTATTGCACACCGGCTGTCAACAATCCGCGATGCAGACTGCATACTGGTAATGGATCATGGTACAATTATTGAGCAGGGGACTCATGAGGAACTGCTGTCAAAAAAAGGGTTTTACGAACAATTGTATAACAGCCAGTTCGCAGGTCAGGATGCAGCAGATAAATGCGGCTGACATAAAAATCTTCAGAAATGTTAAGATTTATTTAGCTGATTTTTTTTATAAAGTAAGTATAATGAAATTGGTGGTGATGTGCATTTATTTTAGTTATTAAAGGAAAAGTGGAGCTAAAATGAGAAACTTTGGAAAAATTATCGGATTTTGGGGGATTTTACTCCTGTTGTTAATTCAGTGTTCTTATTTGTTTATGCCTAAAAGAAATACAGTGCAAGATGGGATGGCAGACAGAGATATTTATGCAAATGGAGTGATGGCGGAGCCTGCTAATACCCTGGATGTGGTTATTGTGGGTGATAGTGAAGGATACTCAGGAATTTCACCCATGGTGATGTGGAAAGAACGTGGGATTACATCTTTTGTCTGCAGCCAGTCGGGACAGCGTTCTGTAGAAGCTTACTACATGCTTAAGAAGGTGTTAAAACGGCAAACCCCCAGGCTGGTAATTCTGGAAACAGATTTATTCTATCACCATCGGGATGTACAGACAGAATTAAATCATGCGCTGGAAAAGACGTCACAGTACTATTTACCAGTCTTTAAATATCATGACAGGTGGAAAAAGCTCACTGCCCGTGATTGGGAACAGGAGTGGGACTTTGACCAGCGGGATTCTATGAAAGGTTTTCTTAACAGTAAAAAGGTAGCGGCTTATAAGGGTGGCGAATACATGAACAAATCAGAGGGAAGGGAGCCTGTTGACCGGACTGTGACCTTCTGGACAGACAAGATCGTGAAGCTGTGCAGGGAAAAACAGATCAGCCTGCTTTTAGTAGGAGTCACTGCACCTAAAAACTGGGACTACAGCCGCCATAATACAATAAATGATTATGCCTTGAAAAATAAAGTCCCCTATCTGGATTTAAATCTTTACACAAAGGATTTGAAGATGGACTGGAACAGGGACAGCAGAGACGGAGGGGACCACTTAAATACCAGCGGAGCTGATAAGCTAAGCCGGTATTTAGGCAGTTATCTGGCTGCACATTATCACTTGACGGATCATCGGAGTGATTTAAAGTACAGTGAGTGGAACAAAGAGCTGGATCAATACCTGAACAATATATCGGGTAATGGAACTTCCAGCTAATAAATCCACTTCTCAGGGGCAGCCATACCTGTTTGGAATTTCTCAAGAAATAAACCTACATGATAACCATCTGCTGCGGCATGATGAACGGTAATAGAAAGCGGCATCCATTTTCTGCCGTCTCTGTCAAAAAATTCCCCGGCTTCTATAATCGGAAAATAATAAGAGCTGCTGGTATAAGGGACCGGTGTATAGCTGGTAAATTTAATCCATGGCAGCATTCCTATCATAAAATTATTCTGGGGAGGCATATCCGGCTTAGCTAATATACCGTGGTTATCTGCATACTTTTTCTGATCACTCATGTAATTGTTATAAAAAGTATCAAAATCGGAGTCATATTCAGTCCACATGCAGGACATGGTTTTGTCGTCCTGATGGAAGCATGCATAAGAAGGATGTAAAACCTCATAATAACCCAGCTTTCCATCTGATTCGGCAATACGAAACTCATTTTGTTCTGCTATTAGCTTTGAAACCAGGTATAAATAAGCGGGAAAAAACTTTCTGTTCTGCTTTTTTATCATATTATAGGTATTGGTAATATCTGCTTCAATACTGATGGAATATCCGGTAGGCATCATTTTGGTAAAATAATAAAAATACTGTTTTCTGTCCCAGTTATCGAAATCAATTGGATGAAAGTCAGTGTTTATGTTTGACATTTGTATTCTCCTTTCTTTTATTCAGACTCAGGCTTCCAGTACCGCGAGCCATCTGGTTCCCGGCACAGAAGCCCTTTGTCAATCAGTTCTCTCCTGAGCAGGAAGTGATCTCCGAATGTATGCCATTCATCACAGATGGAGTTTACTTCTTTCTCCGTATAGCTGCGGTCTGGCTGGAACTTTTCAGCCAGATAACAAAGTGTTCCCTTCCATCAATTTCTCTTTCCACAGTTCCAGAAGTGTGTTCACATCATCTGAAAACTGCCGTTCTGTCTGCGTGTCCTTTTTTTCTATCTCCTCCACTATTTCAAAGGAAAAGGCGGATGCCCCATATTGATTCCAGGCTTTTAGCATACATATTTCAGGACAGGAATCCGTTGTTTTTGAAAAAGTAAACCGATTCTTAGATCCCTGCATATCGAAACTGGCACGTAACCAGTATGATTTATCTCCGCTGCAAGAAATGCGGTATATTCCCCCCGTAAGAACTCTGTTTTTGTACTGCTCTTTTAATGCTTTTCTGGTTAGATTTTCCATTCTGTCACCACCTGTCTGAAAAAAGTCTGTTTGCGGTCTTTTCCTCATGATTGTAGCTCCTGATTATGGTCTTTTCAATAAACGCTTCGTAGAGTTACGGGGGCCTCCGCTCTTATAAGCATCACGGAAAAGGGGGAGGATTGACAGCTGAATTAGATTAAAGTAATATGAGAACAGCAATTGAATGGGGAAGAATGGCGGGCAGTTTAATAAAAGGGGAAAGAAGCATGAGGTTACTGATTGTAGAGGATGAGATACGGATCAGAGAAGGAATTCAAAAGCTTTTAGGCAAGATGAGGCAGGATTACGATATTGTGGGAGAAGCGGAAAACGGGGAAGACGGGCTTTTGCTGTTAAAAGAGTTAAAGCCGGATATTGTGATAACAGATATCAGAATGCCAAAGATGGATGGTCTGGAGATGTTGACCAATGCGGTGAGAGATGGGATTACTGCGAAAGCAATCGTTTTAAGCGCCTATTCGGAATTTGAGTATGCCCGTCAGGCAATGAAGCTTGGAGTGACAGAATATTTGCTGAAACCCATCTCACTCAATGATTTTTCACAGGCACTGGAACATGTAGAACTTCAGGTGGAAAAGGACAGGCAGGAGAAGCCTGCCAAGATCGGGACTCTGGAGCAGATTCTCCATGATTTCATAAATGGCCGCATGGAGATGGCTGAGGATATCGGCGCTTATTTAAGACACAGTTATCAGATGGAGGAAACTGAGAAACTGATATTAATCTATGTTTATCTGGGGAACCGCTATGAAGAAGAGCGGGATGGTGCAATGAAACAGTTACGTCATGTTTTTTCCATGTATCCGGATCTGTCCTTTTGCATTCTGGATCTTATATACAGAAAATCGTTGGTTGTGGTTCTTTACCATTACAGGGATTCCCACGATCTGGAGCGGTGGCTGCAGCAGCAGATTCTAAAGCAGAGACCTCAGCGGATGACGTTTGGTTGGACTGAGGCTGCAGGGGCGGCGGAATTGAAGAGAGGGCTTGACAGCCTCAGCCCTTATATGGACTGGAATATATCCTTTGATGAGGAAGTCCTCATATCATACCCAAAAATTACCCATGTACAGACGGTGCCCTGCATTTACCCCATTGAGCTGGAGACGAGGATAAAAGTGGCTATCTGTTCCGATAACTGGGATAAGGCAAAGACGCTCATGGGAGAATTTCATGACAGTTTTCATGATGGTAAGATCTATGCGCCCAAGGAAATTAAGGAATGCTATGTGCGTTTTTTATGGGCGGTAATGGGAATTGCCAAGGAACTGGGATGTATCAACTTTGAGTCTTTAAAGCAGCAGAAGCTTCTGGAGATAATTATGGAGGCAAAGCGGAGAGAGGAACTGGCAGATGCGGCGGATTTCCTGTTTGCCTATATAAAGCCCCGGGAGGAAGATAAGGAGATCACTCATCTGACAGTAAGGCGGGTCAGAAGCATGATACAGGAATTTTATCAAAGCGGCATCACACTGGATGAGATTGCCTCAAAGCTGAATGTCACTCCGGAATATCTGGGAACACAATTTCATGAGGAAATGGGGCTGACCTTCAGTACATACATGAAAAATTTCAGGATCGGCAAGGCAAAGGAACTGCTGTGCGGGACGCATTTGAAACTGTATGAAATAGCAGCTAAGGTAGGTTATTCTGATCCGAAATACTTCAGCAAGGTGTTTAAGGAGATGACCGGCCAGCTTCCTGCTGATTACAGAAAGACTTTAAAATAGACAAAGCGTTTAGGTTTTTCCTCCTTTTCAAGGTTTCCCTTATTTTGGGAAGCAGTCATACAGTGTAAGATGATTTCAGTGGAAATAAATGAAAAGGAGGACTATTTTCAGTGAAACAAATCAAAAGCTTTTTCCGATATGAGAATATCGGACTGCTGTATGCACTTCCGGCATTTCTTTATATGCTGTTTTTTGTGGGATATCCCATTGTCAGCAATCTTATTTTAAGTCTTCAGAATGTTACGGTCAGGAATCTGGTCCGTGGATCGAGAGACTTTATTGGTTTTGATAATTACATTAAACTGATGCATGACACTGTTTTTTTAAGGGCGATGTTTAACACGCTGCTGTTTACGGTAAGCTGCCTGATTGTCCAATTTGTCATCGGCTTTGCGCTGGCACTGATGTTTCAAAAAGATTTTTCCTTTGCCAGACCGGTCAGAGGGCTTCTTATGATACCGTGGATGATTCCCATGACAGTAACGGCTTTGATTTTTAAGTTTATGTTTTCCACAGATGTGGGGATTATCAATTATTTCTTAAAAAGTGCAGGCCTGATCTCTGAAAATATTCAGTGGCTCACAAGCCCGGCTACTGCGATGACCGCAGTTATTATAGCAAATATCTGGATTGGAATTCCCTTTAATACAATTCTGATTTCAACAGGACTCACCACAATCCCCCTGGAGCTGTACGAGAGCGCATCCATTGATGGAGCAAACGGAAGGCAGAAATTCTTTAAAATCACCCTTCCCCTGATGAGAACCACAATCGAATCACTTCTCGTCCTGGGTTTTATTTACACATTCAAGGTTTATGATATGGTCTATGTAATGACTGGGGGCGGTCCGGTAAATTCCACCCATTTACTGTCCACCTATTCCTACAAATTGTCCTTTGAGATGTTCCAGTACAGCCTTGGTTCTTCCGCCGCAAATGTACTGCTGGTAATTTTGCTGCTTGTGGGCGTTGTGTATTTAAAAATCACGATGAAAGGGGAGAAGGAGTGATGGAGAAGGAAAGAAAAAAGGGGAAAAAGGAATTTCTGTTATGCTTTATTTCCGTGGTTATCCTGTGTGTGCTGCTGTTTCCGCTGTTCTGGATTTTTATCACCTCACTGAAAACGGAAAAGGAAATCTTTCAGATTCCGCCCACGTTTTATCCCCATGTTTTAAATACGAAATCTTATGCGGCCCAGGTTGGCAGCGGAGATTTTAATATGTTCCGGTCCTTTGCAAACAGCCTCATGATATCTTCCGGAGCCATGGCAATTGCAGTTATACTGGCTGTTCCGGCTTCCTATGCCGTCGCAAGATATCATTTTAAAGGGAGAAACGGTATGCTTCTGTGCTTTCTGGTAACCCAGATGCTTCCGGTCTCCGTCCTTTTGACACCCATGTTTATTATGTTTAAGGGAATGCATATATACAATACCTGGCTGTCCGCCATTTTATCCGATGCAACTCTTGGCATCCCATTTTCGGTGCTTATTTTAAAGAATTATTTTGCTTCTGTTCCAAGAGATCTTGAGGAAGCTGCCTATATTGACGGGTGCACCCGGTTCCTGGCATTTATCAGGATTCTGCTTCCGGTTGCAAAGCCCGGAGTGGTTGTGTGCGCGATCTTTTCCTTCTTGTATGGCTGGGGAGATTTAGCCTATGGCATGACATTTATTCTGGATCAGAAAAAACGGCCGATTACAGCGGGAATCTTTAATTTCATGGGGCAGTACGGTACAAAGTGGAGTTATTTAACTGCCTTTGCCATCGTGACGATTATACCGGTTGCGCTGATCTTTTTATTTATGCAGAAGTATATCATATCGGGAATGACAAGCGGTGCAGTTAAGGGATAGAAGGCGTTTATAATTAGGCAGGCAGTTTGGGAATTGAGAGGGAGCCATATGAAAAAAGTGAGTCTGAAGAAAAAATTAATCCGCCTTTTCTGGGCGACTTCTACAATTCCAATTCTGGTATTAAGCTTTTATTATTTCTATAACATTTCAGTCACATTAAAAAAGAACACCCAGGAGCTGACCAGTGTAAGCTTAATGCAGATGGATAATAACTTAATTATCCGGCTGAAAGCATATGAGGATCTTTTGTTCCAGGTTTATACCAATGATGATGTGGCAGCATGGGTGGACCGGTTGGATCAGAAGCAGAATGCATCGGTTGCAAAGAACCAGCTTCGCAGGTATTTAAGAGGACTTCTTAATACAAAAGAGTACATAAAGTCCATCACAGTCATTACGCCTCAGGGGCTAAGCATTACATACAACCAGCTGTCTGCGTCCACCTATGAAAATTCGTGGATGAACAGTTTCAGCCTTTCTCAGGAGGAGCTGTATGGGGAAGTGTCCTCGGATAATCAGACTCATATTTTTCCCACAGAATACGGGACCAGATTTGCAAATGAGGATTATTATCTGCTTCATCTGGCTCACCGGATTATAGACTACAGGAACTTAAACAAAGAAAATGGGATTGTGATTGTCAGTCTTGATAAAGAATTTCTTCAGAGTGTGTGCAAGGTTCAGGGGCAGGACCGGGATAAAAGCTTTAACTTCATCATTGATGAGGCCGGCCGGATTATTGCTTACCGTGAACCGGAAAAGATAGGAAAAGTTCTTTACGGGAAGGGGGCGCCTTTAGAAGCGAGGGTGGAAGCGTGCAAAAAGTTCATCAGGGAAGAGGACCTGTACGAGGAACGCTATACCTCTGTCTGGCTCTACCATGACGACACTCTGGGATGGGATCTGGTAAATGTGATGGATCAGGGAAGTTTAATGAAGAACTTAAACAGTCAGATTTATCTGATTGTAACCTTAAGCCTTATTCTTCTTATGGTCACTGTGCTGCTGACATTTGGGGTGCTGGACCGCCTTGTTGACTCGGTGAAAATGGTGGTGGCATCCATGCAGAAAGCGAGAGAAGGAGATTTAAAGGTCCGCGTAGAGACTGACAAGAAAATGCCTGTGGAAATTGAGACGATAGCTGTCCAGTTTAATGATATGCTGGAGAAGCTGGAGACTGCGCTTAAAAAAGAAAAGATGGCAGGACAGATGCAGCGCCAGGCAGAGCTAAAGGCAATGGAAGCGCAGATTAATCCTCATTTTCTCTATAACACACTGGATACCATTAACTGGATGGCAATTGATAAAGATGAATTTGATATCAGTAATGCCATAAACTCCCTGGCCACCATACTTCGGTATGCCATTGCGGACAGCAGCGGGGAGGTTTTTGTGCGGGATGAGATTGACTGGTTGAAAAAGTACATTTATTTACAGCAGTTCAGGCTGAAAAATAATTTTACCTGCAGCATCAATGTGGATCCTGATGTGATGGACCGGCGGATTCATAAACTTTTGCTGCAGCCATTTGTTGAAAACTCGATCCTTCATGGCTTTGAGGGAACAAAGACCAATCACGTTCTGGAAGTGAGTATGTGCAGGGAAGGGGAAGAATTACGGATTCTCATTCGTGACAATGGAAAAGGGATGGAGCGGGATAAGCTTGAATTAATCAGAAGGGGAATTTTTGGAGAGTCGGATGCGGCGTCTCATATTGGCATGGAAAACGCTATTACCAGACTTCGTATGTACTACGGTGACGATGTGAAAATTGAGATTAACAGCAGGTCAGGTATGGGGACGGAAGTTGTTTTACAAATTCCTACTTAAGAAAATTTACCCTTTCTAAGATTTGTTGAGTTTTTTTGGGAGTGTACAGCCGTTATAATGAAGTCGTTGAAACAAGAAAAATAAAGGAGGAAAAACATGAAAAAGTTAATGACAGCCTTACTTTTTGCAGCGTTGCTTGGGGGAGCGGTGACTGGCTGCAGCTCCGGGAGCGGAGCTGTGTCAGCGACGGAAAGTGGGACAGACACCGCTAAAAGCAGTGAGAAAGCGGCGGCAACAGGAAGTGAAAAAGCTTCGGAGACAGAAAAAAGCAAGACCACTGGTGATGTGACAATCTGGTACTACTGGGAGACAGAAGGACATCAGAAAGCACTGAATCATATCATCGAAGAATTTAACGGATCACAAAGTGAGGTTAAAGTACAGGCAAAGTACGTTCCATTTGCCGATTTTAAAAAGCAGCTTTCCATCGGCGCATCTGCAGATGAGCTCCCGGATCTGGTAATTCTTGATAATCCGGATCATGCTTCTTATGCAGCCATGGGGATCTTTGCAGATTTGACCGGAAGATTTGATGTAAGCACTTATTATCCCGGTCCTGTTAATTCCTGTACATTAGACGGCAAATTGTACGGAGTTCCCTTCGGTAGCAACTGTCTGCTCCTTTTCTATAATGAGGATATGTTAAAGGCAGCAGGATGCAAGGTTCCCACCACATGGGATGAGCTGCTTACGGCTGCAAAAGCCTGCACAACCGGCCAGGTTTCCGGATTTGCACACTGCAGTCTGCAAAACGAAGAGGGTACCTTTAACTTCCTGCCATGGGTATGGTCAGCAGGTGCCACAGCCTACGAACTGAATTCGGAAGGCGGAATCAAGGCACTGACTATGGTGAAAAAGCTGGTTGATTCCGGTGCCATGACAAAGGAAGCAATTAACTGGACACAGGGAGACACCATGAATCAGTTTATCTCTGGAAACTTAGCCATGATGATCAACGGAACCTGGCAGGTTCCCACCATGCGCCAGGAAGCTCCTGATTTAAAATGGAACGTTGCCCCGATTCCCATGGATAAAAAACAGGCATCCGGTCTGGGCGGAGAAAACTATGCGGTGATTGCAGGAGGCAATGAGGAAGGTGCTGTTCAGTTCCTCAAATATGCCACAAGCGAAGAAACCTGCCTTTACATGATGAATGCAATGGGATATATCTCTTCTGATTCTGTCATTGCAAAGAAGCAGTTTCAAGGGGACCCGGTATATGACGCATTTGTTGAGGAGATGCAGTATGCAAATGCAAGAGGGCCGTTACCGGAATGGCCGGACATCTCTGACGCCATATCCCTGGCATTTAATGAGGTGATGACAGATTCAGGCACACCGGAGGAAGCTGCAGCGAAAGCACAGGCAGTCATTGATGGTATAATTAAAAAATAGGATTACATACAATAAATAATGAAGTGGCGCCGGCTGTCAATGCCGACGTCACTTTGCAGAGTAAATCAGGAGGTGCAGTATGAATAAAGTGGAAATACGCGACAGATTCTTAAACAGGTACAAACATTTAATCAAAACGGAGATGATTCCGTATCAGTGGAAGGTTTTAAATGATGAAATTGATATAACCATTGAACGGGAACGCAACGATGATTCCATTCCAAATGAGAAAAGCCATGTAATTGAAAATTTCCGGATTGCAGCCGGAAGGAAAAAAGGAAATCATTATGGCTGGGTATTTCAGGACAGCGATCTTTATAAATGGCTGGAGGCGGTTGCCTATACCTTGCGGGAGCAGATGGATGAAGAATTAAAGTGTCTGGCTGATGATGTTGTGGATTTAATCAGTGAAGCCCAGGAAGAAGATGGATATCTGGATACATACTTTACCATTGAAGAGCCGGGTCAGAAATACAAACGGCTGTGGGAGAGCCACGAGTTATACTGTGCCGGACATTTTCTGGAGGCGGCGGTGGCCTATTATGAAGCAGCGGGGAATCAGAAGGTTCTTAAGACTGCATGTAAGCTGGCAGACCACATCGACTCTGTGTTTGGAGAGGAGGAGGGAAAGATTCATGGCTATGACGGTCACGAAGAGGTTGAAATCGGCCTGATGCGGTTATACCGGCTGACACAAAATGACAGATATCTAAAACTCGCCCGGTACTTTTTATATGTGAGGGGAACAGACTGCGATGCTATGAATTCCAGACATCTTCCTTTGACCTATTATCAGGCTCACCTTCCTGTGCTGGAGCAGGATACTGCTGAGGGGCACGCAGTAAGGCTGGTTTATCTTTGCACTGCAATGGCTGATGCGGCGGGCGGGACAGGGGATGAGAAGCTTCTTTCGGCGTGCAGGCGGTTATGGAAGAGCATTGTAAGCAGGCGTATGTATATTACCGGGGGAATTGGCTCTACCGTTTCAGGGGAAGCATTTACGCTGGATTACGATTTACCCAATGATACCATGTACTGTGAGACCTGTGCATCGGTAGGGCTGGTATTCTTTGCATACCGGATGCTTCTGTCTGAGGCGAAGGGGGAATACGGAGATGTGATGGAGCGCGCACTTTATAATACGGTGCTGGGAGGTGTGGCTCTTGACGGAAAACATTTCTTTTACGTGAATCCTCTGGAGGTGGTCCCAGGTAAATCATCAAAGGATCCTTTAAAGAGCCATGTAAAATGCGTCCGTCCCCAGTGGCTTGGCTGTGCGTGCTGTCCACCCAATCTTGCAAGGCTTTTAGCCTCTGTAGAGCAGTATGTGTTTGTTCAAAAGAAAAATAAGCTTTTAGTGAATCTCTTTGTGGAATGCAAGGGAAGCTTTGAAATAGAGGATGGTATTCTGGAAATAGAACTAAAGACAGGATATCCATGGGATGGCTGTGTGGAAATAAAGTTAAATTACAGCGGAACCGCCAGTGTCTGTCTGGGAATCCGGGTGCCGTCATGGTCAGATACCTTTGGTGCGGAGATAAATCAGGAAAGCGCAGCTTTTGAGGCGAAAGACGGATTTATCTATGTGAATCAGGTTTTCAGAGAGGACACCATTCGCCTGAAACTGGATATGGGAGCAAAGCGCTGGTATGCCCACCCGATGGTAGAAAACGATCTGGGGAAATTTGCGGTTTCCAGAGGTCCCATTGTCTATTGCCTGGAAGAAGCAGATAACGGAAAGAACCTGCACCTTTTGTCGGTGGAAAAACAGGAACCGTTTGAGTATGAATTTGAGGAGACACTTCTGGGAGGTGTGGGAGTTCTCACTGCTTCTGGCTGGAAGACAGAAGTGGATCGAAAAGAGGAAGGACTTTACAGAAAAAGTAATTCTGCAGAAAAGAAAGTGAAGACGAAAATCAAATGGATTCCTTATTACAGCTGGGCCAACAGGGGAGAAAATGAAATGCGTGTATGGGTCAGAGAAGATAATCTGCGTTAGAAGGAATCACAACCGCCCCTTGCCGGAATTGAGAACGGCAGGGGCGGTTGTTTCAATATCTTAAACGATTCTGTTAGTTGTTCCGGTATCCTGATCCGTTACCGTTACCGTTACCTCTGTGGTGATAACCCATTCCGGTGCCGCTGCAGCCGCCTGCGCCGCAACCTGTACCTGCGCCGGTTCCGTTTCCATCACAGGCCGCCTGTCTCTCACGGATTGCGGCAAGCTGTGCATCTGCCTGTTCCCTGGTCAGTGTACCTTCAGCCACTTCCTCATTGAGCCTGTCTTCGTGGATATCCGCTACTGCCTGCTGGAATTCGCTTAATTTTCCAGCGTCGGCGGCCATTGATCCGTAGCTTTTTCCTGATTTGCGTTCTGCTGTTACTTCATCCATTGTTTTTCCTGTAATACCTGATACTGCTTCAGCCGGTGTCTTGTAAGCGGCAGCTGCAAATGAGGTCATGGCTGCAGCTGAAAGTGCAAGTGCAAGGGCACATCCTGTAATTACTTTTTTCTTGTTTTTCATAGTCTTCTAAACTCCTTTCGGTTTGTGTTATTTTCCTTTCGGTACGTTCATAATAACGTTTGTATATGGCATGTATGTGTCAGAAAAGGTTTTTTTGTTTGTCATTTTATTTTTTGTGCCACGAAGTTGCCTTATTTCGCTGTTATATTTATAATAAAATAACAGGAGGTATTCAATATGTCAATGATGCTGATCGCGGACGACAGTCCCCAGTTATTAAATATTTTAAACAGCGCTGCAAAGAAAGAGGGCTTCGAGACGGTACTTGCACAGGATGGGCAGCAGGCGTTAGAGGAATTTTATGCTAAGAAGCCACAGGTTGTGCTGCTTGATGTGATGATGCCAAAACTGGACGGTTTCCAGGTGTGCCGGGAAATCCGCAGGCAGTCCGACGTTCCGGTCATAATGGTAACTGCCCGGGGGGAAGATTTTGAGAAGATCATGGGTCTGGATATTGGCGCTGATGATTACATTGTTAAACCATTTTCACCAGGAGAGGTTATGGCACGGGTGAGGGCTGTGCTGCGTCGTATAGAAAAAGGCACAGGGGAACCAGGGAAAATACTTTCTGTTGAGAATCTGACTATAAACCTGGAAAATTACAGCGTCATGGTTGGTGACAGGCCCATACTTTTAACAAAGCGGGAGACTGATATGCTCTGGACGCTTGCAGGCGGAAGAAACCGGGCCTATACCCGTGAGATGCTTCTGGATCTATTGTGGGGATATGATTATTACGGTGATCCCCGCACGGTTGATTCTCATATGAAACGGCTGAGAGCCAAGCTGGAAGAAGTTCCTCACCCCACCTGGGAGATCCGTACGATCCGGAATGTCGGTTATAAATTTGAGGTGCTCCCATGAATAAGAAAATAGTCTGGAAACTGGTTGCCTCTTTTGCAGCAGTGCTCCTTTTATTCACTGCCATATTGGGTACCGTATTTGTGTCCATGTTCCGGCAGCATACCATTGCAATCAACCGCTCTTCCATGGAAAAACGGGCGGTTTCCATCGCAGAAACGCTGGCACTCTATGAAAACGGAGAAGGCGGAGTCCCGCAGTTTGGAATGGGGATGGGAATGGGGCACCACGCAATGGCAGGTTATGGTGCATATCTTCGATTTTTGGATCAGATGGCCATGGCGACGGTGTGGATTGTAGATGATGACCGGAATCTCATATCTGCCAGTCATGACGGGGTTACTTCCAAAGAGGAACTGCCTGAGAATGCGGAGAAAATCATCAGCAGGGTTTTAGAAGGTGAAATCACCTACGGAGAGGAATTCTCCGGGTTACTAAATACACCGACTCTGACCGTTGGTGTGCCAATCCGTACAGCAGACGGAATCTCCGGTGCTGTTCTTCTTCACTCCCCAGTCAGCGGAGTAAATGAAGCTGTGCTTCAGGGATTGTCCGCACTGGGAGCAGGAGCTGTCATAGCGCTGGTTCTTGCAGGTATGGCAGCAGTGTGGCTGTCTTACCGCTTTACCAATCCCCTGCGCCGGATGAATGATGCGGCCCGCTGCCTTGCTGACGGTGATTATACGGCTAAAACCGGTGTTGCCCAGGCCGACGAGATCGGTCAGCTTGCCCAAACCATTGATTTGCTTTCCAAACGTCTGACCGAGGCCAGAAAGCAGCAGGCGGCCCTGGATAAAATGAAACAGGATTTTGTGGCAAATGTCTCTCATGAGCTCCGTACCCCGGTAGCAGTTTTACGGGGATCCTTAGAAGTGCTTTGGGATGAAACCATCAATACTCCGGAAGAAATACGGGAATACTATGATCAGATGTTAGCAGAGAGCAGACATTTAGAGCGGCTGGTGAATGATCTGCTGGATTTGTCCCGCCTTCAGGATGACCAGTTTTCCCTCGATATGGGAGAGGTAAATCTTTGCGATGTAATGCGGGATACACAAAGATCAATCCGCCGTTCTGTGAAGGAAAAAGAACTTCAGTTTCTGGTAAATTGTCCGGGAGAAGAGTGCGTTGTGAATGGAGATTACGGCCGCCTTCGCCAGCTTGTTTTAATTCTCCTTGATAATGCGGTCAAATTTTCCGTACAACAGGGAGTTGTGGAACTTACTCTTACAAAGCAGGGAGAAGGCTGCCTGATCACTGTCACAAATAGGGGGGAAGAGATCCCGGCCGAAACAATACCGTTTATTTTTGACCGTTTTTATAAAACAAACAGCCCTCAGAACCGTTCTGGCACCGGGCTGGGGCTTGCCATTGCAAAGCAGATTGCTGACAGGCATAATGCTCATATCAGTGTGAAAAGCAGTATGGGAAAAACCAGTTTCTTTGTTAGATTTTAAACATTCTTGCCACAAAACAGTCCTTGTAGTATGATGAATTTACAGGAGTACAAGCATTAAAATTCATGTGAATTTGAAAGGAGAAGGAACTATGAATGGGGAAAGCAGAAGGCAGGAGGAAACAATGATTTCTTCCTTCGATGGTACAAAACTGAGATTTAAAAAAGATGCAGTGGAGAATCCAAAAGCGCTGATCGTCATTGCCCATGGTTTATGTGAGCATTTAAACCGGTACGATTACTTTACGGAAAAGCTTAACGAGAACGGCTACAGCGTTTACCGGTATGACCAGAGGGGACATGGGAAATCAGAGGGGAAAAAAGTTTATTTTAAAGATTTCAATGAGATGCCTGACGATCTGGGACAGATCCTTGCTTTTGCCAGAGAGGAGAGCGCTGGGAAAAAAGTCTTTCTGTTCGGACACAGCATGGGAGGGGAGACCGTAACCCTGTTCGGTGCAAAGAATCCGGGAATGGCAGATGGAATTATTACCTCCGGTGCGCTGACTCATTACAACCATCCGGTTATGGGAGATCAGTTCCCCATTGATGCTCCGGATGATTCCTATCTGCCGAATCAGCTTGGAGACGGAGTGTGCAGCGATAAAAAGGTGATTGAAGCATACGCTTCGGATCCTTTGGTGGAAAAGGAGATCAGCACTGGGTTAATCAATCAGATTTACGAAGGAGTGCAGTGGCTGAAAGCTAATATAAAAAGCTTCTCCGATCCGGTTCTGATTCTTCATGGAGCTGATGACGGACTGGTTGCTGCAAAAGATTCCCTGGATCTCTTTGAAGAGATAAGTTCTAAGGATAAGAGCCTGCATATCTATGCAAATCTGTTTCATGAGATCTTAAACGAGCCGTGCAGAGATGAGATCATCGCGGATATCTTACTGTGGCTTGGTAAACATATCTGATGGATTTGAATTTATATTTATAAGAAAAGGCACTCTGCGTTTTACATTGGCAGGGTGCCTTAAATCTTAAATCTTGCAGGGAAAAGTAATTGTACATTGAAATGGTATATGCTACCATAATGTTATGGAATAATCGTGTTACAGGGTGCGCTGACCTCATTCTCTATTGGAATGGGGGTGATGCTTATGAAGTTTGACTTTAAGGATTTAATGACCTTTGGTCTTTTTCTTCTGGCGTTACTTACATTCGTTTTTACGTTTTGTAAGTAGTAATACATAGCAAAAACCACCCTGGTTAAACTTGGCAGTTACGGGGTGGATATGCTACTCATGTAATGGTCAACCACCTTGTGGACGGTTGTTCCTTTTTATAATTCTAGAATAGCATTACTATTAGTTCCTGTCAAGACTTAGTTAAAATCTAAACAGCCAGAGTGGAAGATCGGGAGAATCAATTAATCCTCCTTCCTTCTCTATTTATCCGGTATCATATTCGTCTTCCTGTAATTGCTTGGCGAGATCCCGTAATACTGCTTAAATGCATAGGAAAAGTGCTGTATGGAAGAGTAATTCAACCGGTCGGAAATTTCCGATATATTAATGGCAGCGTCATTTAAATAGATCTTTGCCATAGACATCTTGGCTTCTGTTTTTTTCTGCTGAAATGTTTTGCCGTAATAATCCTTCAAAAACCGCTCGGTCTGGCGTATGCTTAATCCAAGACGTTCCGCCAGATGCTCCAGGGTAATGGTCTCGTATTCATAGAGAAAACTCTCTTCCACAATGATGTATTTGCTGTCCACCAGATTGGAGGGCGAAAAATGGACCTTCGACTGGGCTTTATATTCATAGTTCCGTACAAGTTTAACAACGCATTGCTGGAGAAGGGCCTCCACTAAAATCATGTATCCTGTATACCGGTGTTCCAGTTCAAAAAAGATCTGCTGCATCAGCGGATACAGTTCCTGGGTATCCTGTCCGAACCAGAAATGGGTTTTTTCGAATTTAAAAGCCACCGTTTCCACCTCAGGCTGCGAATGGGTGCTGTTTTTTTGCAGTTTAAAATAAATACAGTATTCCGCCATGGGATCATTCTTTAAAGGAATCTGTTCATGCTCCACGTGAGGACCTGTCATGTACAGGGTATTGGGGGTAATATTATAAATCTGATCATCGATATTTACTTTGCCATGACCGTAGGGAATATAGTGAATTTCATAACTGTTGTTACCATGGCTGTGTCTTGGCATGGAACGAAGAAACCGCTCAAATACAATGTTTAAGACCAGAAATGTGGTGTCATCGATTACTATTTTTATATTTAAATCCTTATATCCCGTCCTCATGGTTTCCCCCTCCGATTTTCTTCTCTCATCTTACTTTATCAGCAATACTTATGCAAGTCAAGGAATGTTCGATAACGCGACATACAGACGCGCCTTCTGTCTGGTTCCCCTCTAATTTTCCCTAACAGAACCGGTATAATGGTAATTGTAAAGAACCAAATGACCGTAAGAATGTAAGGAGGAAAATAATATGTCACTGGTTACATCGGAACAAATGCTTTTGGATGCTCAAAAAGGCGGGTACGCTGTAGGAGCTTTTAATGTCGAGAATATGGAAATGCTGAAGGCTGTGGTGGCCGCAGCCGAAGAGCTTCGGGCTCCGGTTATGCTTCAGACCACTCCATCAACTGTCAAATACGGAACACTGGAAACATACTACGCCATGGCAGCAGCAGAGGCTGAGAAAGCAACCGTGCCGGTATGTCTTCACTTAGATCATGGCAGCAGCTATGAGCTTGTTCTTCAGGCAATCCGTGCTGGATATACATCAGTCATGATTGATGGCTCCCACAAGGACTTTGAGAGCAACATCGCTTTGACAAAACAGGCGGCAGATGCTGCCAGAGCCTGCAGCATCACAGTGGAAGGCGAGCTTGGAAAGGTTGGCGGCAAAGAGGATGATCTGGAAGCGGAAGCGGACAATAACACAGACCCCATGCAGGCAAAGGAATTCGTAGAGCGGACAGGGGTTCATTCCCTCGCAATTGGAATCGGGACCGCCCACGGATTTTATGCAACCACCCCGGTTTTAGACAAAGAGCGGATCAGTGAAGTCAAAAAGCTTGTGTCTGTGCCGCTGGTTCTTCACGGTGCCTCTGGTTTAAGCGACGAAGATGTGAGAGAATGTGTCAGCAGAGGAATGTGTAAGGTAAATTTCGCCACAGAGTTAAGAGTGGCATATACCAATGCGGGAAAGAAGCTTTTAAAAGAGAATCCGGACACCTTTGATCCCAAGAAATTAGGCACTGTTGGAATGGAAGCAGTTAAGCAGTTCGTTAAGAACCGAATTCTGGTCTGCGGCTGTGACCATAAAGCGGACTGATTATTTCATGGAGGAAAAAATGAAACCTTATTTATTGGGGATAGATGTAGGCACCAGCGCCTGTAAGATCGCCGTTTTCGATAGAAATGGAACCGTTTTAGAGGCTGCAACCGGGGAGTATGAGGTTTATTATCCCCAGGCAGGCTGGGCGGAGCAGGACCCGGATGAATGGTGGCGGGTTATCTGCAGCACGATGAAATACATATTTTCCAAATCCCAGATAAAGCCGGAGGAAATCGCAGGAATCGGAATCGACGGACAGAGCTGGTCAGCCATAGCGGTAGACAAAGAGGGCAGTGTCTTAATCAATACGCCGATCTGGATGGATACCAGGGCAGATGACATCTGCAGGGAACTCAGCGAGAAAGTGGGAGCACACAGGATATTTGAAGTGGCCGGTAATTCCCTGCAGCCTTCCTACAGCACTGGGAAAATCATCTGGTACCAGAGAAATATGCCCCAGGTGTATGAAAATATCTATAAGATACTCCAGTCCAACAGCTACATTGCTTATAAACTCACTGGTCAGATGACCCAGGACCTTTCCCAGGGATATGGTTTTCACTGCTTTGACATGCATACCGGAACCTGGGATCAGGCAATGTGCGAAGCTCTTGGCATTCCGGCGCAGATACTTCCGGATATTCACCCCTGCCATGAGGTGATCGGCGCAGTGACGGAAGCGGCAGCTGCCCTGTCCGGACTGGCGGAAGGAACCCCTGTGGTAGCTGGCGGTCTTGATGCAGCCTGCGGTACACTTGGAGCCGGAGTGATCCATGCCGGGGAAACCCAGGAACAGGGAGGTCAGGCTGGTGGAATGAGTATCTGCATCGACAGCTACAAAGCCGATCCAAGGCTGATTTTAAGCTGTCATGTTGTGCCTGGCAAATGGCTTTTACAGGGCGGCACTACCGGAGGCGGCGGAGTCATGCGGTGGCTGGAGAAGGAGTTTGGCGGGTTTGAAAGAGAAGAAGGCAGAAGAACCGGGAAGAGTTCCCTGGATCTTTTCAATGAAGCAGCCGGAAGCGTCCCTCCAGGCAGTGACGGGCTGATCTTCCTTCCCTATATGGCCGGAGAACGCTCCCCCTTATGGAATCCCTATGCAAAAGGCGTCTATTACGGAATGGATTTTGGAAAGACCAAAGGCCATTTCATACGTGCGGCCATGGAGGGAGTTGCCATGTCCTTAAGGCATAATCTGGAAGTGGCGGCAGAGGCAGGCGCATCAGTTGATGTATTAAGGGCCATGGGAGGATCTGCAAATTCTCTTTTGTGGACCCAGATTAAGTCCGATGTGACCGGCAAGCCTGTGATCGTCCCTTCTTCCGATACCGCCACAACGTTAGGAGCGGCAATCCTGGCCGGAGTCGGAGTTGGAATTTATCAGGATTTTGAAGAGGCAGTAAAGCTGACTGTGGAAAATAAGCGGTATCATGTTCCCAATCAGGCAGACCGTAAAATCTATGTCCGGAATTACCGGAAATATTTAAGCTTATATGAACATTTAAAAAATATGATGGTTCAGGAAGGAGAAAATGAGTCATGAAAGCAGCAGTTGTTTGTGCAAATGAGGACGTAAAGTATATGGACTATGAGGAGCCGAAAGCAGGTCCCGGACTGGTAAAGATCAAAGTGAAGGCATCCGGTATATGCGGATCTGATATTCCAAGAGTGCTGCATAACGGAGTACATTTTTATCCCATTGTACTGGGACATGAATTTTCCGGAGATGTAGTGGAAGTCGGAGAAGGGGTTACATCTGTAAAACCGGGAGACCGGGTTTCAGGAGCACCTTTAATACCCTGTATGAAATGCGATGACTGCCAGAATGGAAACTTCTCTCTTTGCAGACACTATAGCTTTATCGGTTCCAGGCAGCAGGGAAGCAATGCGGACTATGTAGTAATTCCCGAGCAGAATGCGGTTGCATTTGATAAAAGCATTTCCTATGAGCAGGGCGCTATGTTCGAGCCTTCTACCGTTGCCCTTCACGGTCTGTTCCAGAATGACTACCGGGGCGGTGAGTATACCGCAGTTTTAGGGGGCGGTACCATCGGCATGTTCACCATGCAGTGGGCGAAGATTTTCGGAGCAAAAAAAGTGGTCGTATTTGATATCAGTGAAGAACGTCTGGAGCTGGCAAAACGTCTGGGTGCAGATGAAGCAATTAATACCACAAAAGAGGGCTTTAAAGAAAAAGCGATGGCTCTTACAGAAGGAAAAGGCTTTTCCTATGTATTTGAGACGGCGGGACAGGTACCAACCATGCAGATGGCATTTGAACTGGCAGCCAATAAAGCCAGTGTCTGTTTCATCGGAACCCCCCATGTTGATTTATCGTTTACTCCTTCCATGTGGGAAAACATGAACCGGAAAGAATTTAAGTTAACTGGTTCCTGGATGTCTTACAGCTCCCCATTTCCTGGAAAAGAATGGAAGCTGACCGCTCATTACTTTGCAACGGGACAGCTGAAATTTGATCCTGGCTTTGTCTATAAGAAGGTGCCCATGAGCCAGGCTCAGGAGGCATTCCAGCTCTTTAAGACACCGGGTCTGGTAAAGGGAAAGATTCTGCTGGTAAACGAATAGGAGGGACCTATGATACTGACCGTAACATTAAATGCTGCCATTGACAAACGGTATGTAGTTGATGGCTTTTCACAGGGAGAGGTAAACCGCGTGAAAACATGTTCCTATACGCCGGGAGGGAAAGGCTTAAATGTTTCAAAGCCGGCAGTCATTGCAGGAGGCAGCGTTGTGGCAACCGGTTTTGTAGGAGGCCATGCAGGTAATTATATTGAAGAAGCGTTAAGCTCCTTTGGCATCACCAGTGCATTTTACCATCTGAAGGGAGAGAGCCGTTCCTGCATTAATATCTGGGATGAAAAAAATAAGATTCAGACAGAATTTCTGGAACCTGGCTTTGAAGTGGAGGAAGAGGATTTTCTTAAGTTCCTTGAACATTTTAAAAAGCTTACGAAAGAGGCAGAAGTCATAGCCATATCAGGAAGCGTGCCCAGGGGACTTGACGGCACTGCTTACCAGAGAATGGTGAAGATCGGAAAGGAAGCAGGAAAAAAGGTGATTTTAGATACCAGCGGAAACTTGCTTAAGATGGGGATTGAAGCCGCTCCTTCCATGATCAAGCCCAATTTAGATGAGATCCGTATGCTGACAGGAAAGAGCTGCGACAGCCTGGAAGAGATGATTGAAGCTGCAAAGGACATTCATAAACGCGGTGTGGAGATCGTGGCAGTTTCCCTTGGATCAGAAGGGTCCTTCGTGGTATGCAGCTCCGGTATTTACAGAGCCAGAGTGCCCAAAATAGATGCAGTAAATACGGTTGGATGCGGTGACTCCATGATTGCCGGTTTTGCTCTTGGGCTATCCCAACAGCTTCCAATGGAAGAAATCTTAAGAAATGCAAGTGCTGTTTCAACAGCCTCTGCGTTAAGAGAGGAAACAGGATTCTTCCTGATGGAAGATAGGAATCGGCTGCTGCCGCAGATAGAAATCACAAGAATCGGGGGTTAAAAATGAAATATTCATTAAAGAATGACCGGCTGGAAGTGGGGTTCACCTCCTTGGGAGGCGCCCTGACAACCATAAAGAACGAAGAAGGTATGGAGTATTTGTGGCAGGGAAACCCTGAGTACTGGAGCGGGCAGGCTCCCGTCCTGTTCCCCATCTGCGGCAGCTTAAGAAACAACAGGGCAGCCGCAAAAGGGGGAAAAGAGATCCAGATGCCAAGGCATGGGATTGTCCGCAGGGAAGAATTTAAGCTGGAGTCAGTAAAAGAGGACAGTATCTTTTTTTCCATTTCAGAAAATGAAGAGATGCTGGGAAAATATCCTTATCCCTTTACTCTCACCATGGAATACAGGCTGGAAGAAAGCAGCATTCATGTGACATATGGGGTAAAGAATACAGGGACAGAGGATATGCCCTTCTTCATCGGAGGCCATCCGGCGTTTCGCTGCCCTCTTTTACAGACAGAGGACTATGGAGATTATCAGGTTATCTTTGATGCAAAAGAAGAGAAAACCGCTCCCGCACCGGACTTAAAAACAGGGCTGGTTGATATGGGACACAGGAAAGAAATCGCCTTTGACGGCACCGTTCTTCCTCTCGCCCATTCTCTGTTTTACGAAGACGGTATCATATTTGACCGGCTGAAATCGAAAAAAGTGACCCTCTGCCATAGAGAAAACGGGCATGGAGTAGAACTGGAGATGGGATCCTTTCCCTATCTTGTAATCTGGTCAGCTGCCAATGACGGACCGTTTCTAGCCCTGGAGCCATGGACCGGGCTGTCCACCTGCAGCGATGAGAACGATGTATTTGAAGAAAAACGAAATGCAGCAATTGTAAAGCCAGGGGAAGAAAAACGGCTGAGCTATAAAATCACAATTCTATAAAAAGAGAAGGAGAATAACACTATGAAAGAATCTGTAAATCCGGCATTGGTGCCAAAAGTGAAATTATACACAGGAGAGGAGATTCCCTGTGTGGGTATGGGAACCTTTGGTTCCGACCGTTTTACTCCTGATGAAGTATCCGCAGCTGTAGGGGGCGCAATCCGATGTGGATACCGCATGTTCGACTGTGCGGCCTGCTATGGAAATGAGGATCAGATCGGAGAAGTATTCCATCAGGCATTTTCAGAGGGAGTAGTGGAACGAAAAGACCTTTTCATTATGACAAAGGTATGGAACGACATGCATGATCGGGTGGAGGAATCCTGTAGAAAAAGCATTGCTGACTTACAGTGTGAATATATGGATATGTTCTTTATTCATTGGCCATTTCCAAATTATCATGCTCCCCACTGCGATGTAGATTCCCGCAATCCGGATTCCAGACCATTTTCGCCGGAAGAATTTTTAAGAACCTACCGTCAGTGTGAGGAACTGGTAAAAAAAGGATTGATCCGCAACATCGGTATTTCCAATATGACCATTCCAAAGCTGGAAGCAGTTCTGCCGCATATGAATATTATGCCTGCAGCCTGTGAGATGGAGCTTCACCCCTGTTTCCAGCAGCAGGAGCTGTTTGATTATCTGGCTGCTCATCATATCCAGCCCATCGGTTTCATGCCATTAGGTTCTCCCCAGAGACCTGAGAGAGATATGTGTCCGGAGGATGTGGCGGATTTACAGACACCGGTGATGAAACTAATCGCAGCGGCTCACGGCGTTCATCCAGTTGTTATTGCTCTTAAATGGGCCCGTCAGAGAGGACAGATCCCCATTCCTTTCTCCATTCATGAAATGGAGTATGTGAGTAACTTAAAGGCAATGACAGAGGATCCCCTTACAGAAGAGGAAATGAGCCTGATTGCAACCCTGGAGAGGAACAACCGTCTGGTGAAAGGGCAGGTATTCCTATGGGAAGGTGCAGGCGACTGGCATGATCTCTGGGATGAGGATGGTTTTATTGTAAAATAAACCGGGTACATAAGAAACAGCCGGAATTTTTGAAGCACAGGCAAACCACTTCAGAAATTCCGGCCTTATTGCTATTTTCTTTTCTGGAAACTGTGCATACTGACTGCAGCGCTTATTGGAGATCTGAGGGGATAGTTATATGTATAAGGTATTGTTGGTTGATGATGAAATTCTCATAAGAGAGCGGATTTCTCAGAGAATACCATGGGGATCATTGGGTTACGAGCTTGCAGGGACTTCCGAAAACGGAAAGGAGGCCATCGGCTTTATGGAGAAACAGCCGGTGGATCTTGTACTGACAGATATCTGCATGCCCTATGTAGACGGCCTTGAGCTGGCTAAGTATTTATATGAAAACAGAAAACGTACAAAGACCGTGATTATAACCGGTTACGATGAATTTGAATATGCCAAAAGAGCGGTGGAATACCGCGTGCTTTCCTATGTGTTAAAGCCGGTCACAGCAGGGGAACTGATTGAAAAGTTAAAGGAGGCAAAAAAAATCCTGGATGGGGAAGCGGAAAATCTCCAGGTCCGGACCTATTATGAAGGGAGTTACCCTCTTTTAAAAAATCAGTTTCTGCTTCAGCTGGGACAGGGACGGATTCATGAAGACCAGATTGGGGATAAACTAAAAGAATTCCACATCGATTTTTCCGGTGAATGCTATTGCGCGGCACTCCTCTGCCCGCGGGAACAGACGGAAAAAAAGGAAATATCCCAAATGGCGGACTTAATCCGGAAGGAATGGAGCGAAGACGTGCTTGTGACAGAAGACGATGACGGTCAGATCCTTCTTTATGTGAAAAAGAAAAACAGCTCCCAGATGAAAAAAGAGATGGCGGATATCTGCAATGAGTCTGCGGACCTCATTCTTAAGAAGATGGGGAAAACAGTATACTGTCTGGTTGGAACCTGTGTATTTAATTTAAGCGGGCTCAGCTTTTCTTATGAAAAGGCCATGGAGATGAAGGAATATCTTTATCTGGAGCGGAAGCCTGGAATCTATGAATGGGACAGATTTCAAAAATGCAGGCTCAGTGCCCAGGGGCTTTTAAGTGAAGGGGAACGGGAAAAACGAATTGTGCTTGCAGTCAGAAGCAATCTGGCAGAGGAGATTAAAACGGAGATTGTGCAGATCCGGGAGGAATGCCGGGCCAACTGGGTCACCAAGAATAAGGTAGTGGTGATTTACCAGAGCCTGATCCTTGCAGTTATGAATTTTCTGGAACGGCTTAATCTTGTGGAAGACGGATTTTTCTTAAAAGAACAGGAGATCATATCCGGACTTTTTGGCTGTTCCTATATTTCAGAGATGGAAGAAAAGGTGCTGGACTTTTTTCATACGGCACTGGAAATTGTGAACAGCAACAGAGGCAATTACGGGGATCATCAGGCGATAGCAGCACTGGAATACATCAACAGCCATTATTCTGACTGCAGTCTGTCCCTACAGGAGATATGCGAAAAACTGGCCATCAGCGTCAGTTATTTCAGCTCCGCCTTTAAAAACTATACCGGCATGACCTTTGTGGAAGCATTGACAAAAAAACGGATGGAAAAAGCCATGGAGCTTTTGGAAAACACATCCTTAAAGACTTACGAGGTTGCAGAAAAATGCGGATACAACGATGCCAATTATTTCAGTGCCATTTTTAAAAAGGCAACGGAAAAGACACCAAAAGAATACGCGGGATTGAGAAAGAACCGGAAAGGCAGCTATGAGAATCGAAGTCAGGTTTAAAAGTATAAGGACCAATATGATCATCTATTTTTCCCTTCTGGTTCTTTTAACCGTAACTGTATTCCTGTTCTTTTCCATACGGTTTACCAAAAGCAATCTCATGGACAATTCGGAAAAAAACAGCCGGCAGCTGATTGAACAGGTCAATTTCAATATTGAAAATTACATTGACTACATGGAAAATATCTCTCAGGTAATTATGAACAACCGGGATATAACCGGATATCTGTTCGGTGACGGAAAAGAGACAGGAGAGGATTTAAAGGAGGCTTTTCAGACCATCCTCCATGCCAGGACAGATATCTATAACGTTGCTGTCCTGGGAGATAATGGGAGATATTTTATCAATAATGGAAGTGACAGCTTAAACATAAGGGCCCGGCTTAATGACAAGGAATGGTATCAGGATGCGAAAATGGCGGAAACCAAAATCCTCATTTCCTCCTCACACGTACAGAATCTGGTAAAGAATGATTATAAATGGGTGGTAACTCTAAGCCGGGGAATACCCAATCCGGCTACGGGACGTGTTGAGGGACTGCTGGTCATTGATTTAAATTATGACGTAATCAATGATTTATGTGAATCCATCAGCCTGGGAAATAAGGGGTATGTCTACATCCTTGACGGAAAGGGAGAAATCGTCTATCACCCCCAGCAGCAGCTGATTTTAAGCGGCGTAAAAAAGGAACTATTAAAAGAAGTGTCAGCCAGCAAAACCAGTCTTACCCATACCGATGAAAACGGAGAGAATAAGATCTATACGCCTTTTCACTCAAAAAAAACCGGCTGGACAATTGTTGGTGTGATTTATACCTCTGAGCTTGCAGGTAACGAATTTACCATGAAAACAATGTATACAGGAGCCGCATTTATACTGATTCTGCTGGCCAGCCTGTTTGCAGTCTTACTGTCAGCAAAAATCACCAGGCCCATCAAGCAGCTTCAGGCAGCCATGAAGCAGGTGCAGGAGGGGAAATTCCAGCCTGTCATTATTGAAACAGCAGGGGATGATGAGATCTCAAGTCTGACTCATTCCTTTAACAGCATGACGGAACGGATTGACGAGCTGATGAAGAAAAACAGCAAGGAACAGGCGGAAAAGAGAAAAAGCGAATTAAAGGCGCTGCAATCGCAGATTAATCCCCATTTTCTCTATAATACCTTAGATTCCATCATCTGGCTGATTGAAACCGAAGATTCAGAGCAGGCCATAAAGATGACCTCTGTTCTTGCCAGGTTTTTCCGTCAGGCAATCGGCAATTCCAACATCTATGTGACGGTCTGGCAGGAGCTTGAATATACCAGAAATTATCTGCTGATCCAGCAGATGAGGTATAAGGATAAAGT
Source organism: uncultured Clostridium sp. (assembly GCA_963523075.1). Lineage (GTDB taxonomy): Bacteria > Bacillota > Clostridia > Lachnospirales > Lachnospiraceae > Lacrimispora. Next base: position 108,514 of record CAURBW010000011.1, on the reverse strand, counting down.
GGCTTTTGATATCAGGGTTGATTCAGAAGTCATGGAGTGTGCTATTGTCAAGCTGGTTTTACAGCCATTGGTGGAAAATGCCCTGTATCATGGGCTGAAGTATAAAACAGAGCAGGGAAATATTCTCATCTGCGGGTACAGGCAGGAAGAAACCGTGATATTAAAAGTTATGGATGATGGCGCCGGTATGACGAAGGAAGCTCTTAACACTATTTTTCAGAAGAAAACAGATCAGAAGCATAACGGAGTGGGAATGAAGAATATTCAGGACCGGCTTAACATGTATTACGGACCTGGGTACGGCTTAAGCGTGGACAGCAGGGAAGGGGAGGGAACCACAGTGACCATCACCATACCTTACCAGCTGATGGAGGATCTGAATGAAGAAACATAAAAATGCATTTTTAATGATTCTATTCTTTGCATTGGCTGTGCTGTTCCTGTCCGGAGTTTTTTTACTGGATGAGTTCGGGGAGAAGAAAACGGTTAAAATCGTCTTTATTCCCAAGGTTCAGGACAAGACAAACGACTTCTGGATGTCCATGATATCCGGGGCGAAAAGCGCAGGCAAGGAATATCAGGCCAATCTGGTTATTCTGGCACCGGAAGAGGAAAATGATTATGAAACCCAGAAAAAATATATTGAAGAAGCAATAAAGATGAAACCTGACGCCATCGCACTTGCTCCCATTCGGTATTCAGAAATGACGGACTGCGTAAAGCAGGTGACAGATGCCGGAATTAAACTGATCCTTATTGATTCCAAGCTTGATAAAGACTTAGAGGAAACCTACATCGGCACGGATAACAGAAACGCAGGCCTGCAGATGGGGAAAAAGATGCGGGATTTTGTGAGGCCTGACACGAAGATCGCTGTGGTTTCCCATGTAAAAGGTTCTTCCACTGCCATAGAGCGGGAGGAAGGACTCAGAGAGGGGCTTGGGAAGGATGAAAGCAAGATTAAAATGGTCCTCTACAGCAATTCCGATTATAACCAGGCATATGAAAAAACCAGAGAGCTGATGAGGACAAATCCGGACATTACGCTGATTGCAGGGCTGAATCTGTATTCCACAGTAGGAGTGGCCAGAGCCATTAAGGAGATGAATTTAAGCCATAAGGTGCATGTGGTAGGTTTCGATAACGACATAGAAGGAATTCAGTATCTGGAAGAAGGGATCATTGACACCCTGATTGTCCAAAAGCCCTTTAATATGGGATATATCGGGATACAGACTGCGGTGGAAGCAGTGCGGGGGAAGAAGCCGGAGAAAAACATCTACTGCGATACGGAGGTGATTACTGCAGACAATATTTATACCGATGAGAATCAGAAGCTGCTCTTCCCATTTTAAGAAAGTAAAATCTTCTTCTTTTTTTGTAAGATCCTCTATATTAGAAATTTTCAATTCCGATATAATGAGATCATGAGAACGAAGCACATGGTTCAAAACAAAAAAAGAAGCGGAGAGTGAGAATGTGGGCAGAGTTATGCTGAGAATGAAGGGAATTGACAAGTCCTTTCCTGGTGTACATGCTTTGGATCACGTAGATCTGGAGGTAGAGGCAGGAGAGGTCCATGCGCTGATGGGGGAAAACGGAGCAGGAAAATCCACTCTGATGAAAATTCTTACAGGCATCTATTCCAAGGATTCCGGTACCATTGAATTCGATGGCCAGGAGGTGAATTTTACCACTCCGGGCAAGGCCCAGGAAGCCGGAATTGCCATTGTCCATCAGGAGCTGAATATGATGAATCACTTAACAGTGGCCCAGAATCTATTTATCGGCCGGGAAATGATGAAGGGAGGATTCATCAGCGACTCCATGATGAATCGAGAAGCGGAAAAGCTGTTTCAGAGGCTGAATATCGAGATCAATCCTTCGGAGGTAATGGGGAATTTAACCGTGGGGCGGCAGCAGATGTGTGAGATAGCGAAAGCGATTTCCAGAGAAGCCAGGCTGATCGTATTTGATGAGCCGTCTGCGGCACTGACGGAGACCGAGATCGAAGAACTGTTTAAAATTATCCGGGATCTGCGTTCCAAAGGGATGGGCATCATCTACATATCCCACCGAATGGATGAAATTAAGGTGATTACAGACAGGGTGACTGTCATGCGTGACGGGACCTATGTGGGTACATTGACAACCAAAGACTGTACTAAGGATGACATCATCAATATGATGGTAGGCCGGGTGATTTACGAAGAGCCCAAGCAGGCTGGCAGCGTAAAAGGGGATGCCCCGGTAGTTTTAAAGGTGGAGCATCTAAGCGCCGGGAAACTGGTAAAGGATGTCAGCTTTGAACTGAAAAAGGGTGAAATTCTGGGCTTTTCCGGATTAATGGGAGCGGGCAGAACAGAAACGGCCAGAGCTATTTTCGGAGCGGATAAAAAAGATGGGGGAGAGATCTTCATCAACGGCCGAAGAACAGACATAAAGACGACGGAAGATGCTGTCAATCAGGGAATCGGATATTTATCAGAGGACCGGAAACGCTTTGGACTTGTGGTTTTTAAGTCTGTCGCGGAAAACTCCACCATGGCATCCCTTTCTTCCTTTATGAAAGGCTTCTTCATCGATAAGAAAAAGGAGCATCAGCAGGCAGAGCATTATGTTCATCTTTTAAATACCAGGACTCCGGGCGTAGACCAGCTGGTGGTGAATTTATCAGGAGGAAATCAGCAGAAGGTGGTAATTGCCAAATGGCTGATTAAAAACTGCGATATCCTGATTTTTGACGAACCCACAAGAGGAATTGACGTCGGAGCAAAAAGCGAGATCTATCACCTGATGAACGAGCTGGTAAAACAGGGGAAATCCATCATCATGATCTCGTCGGAGATGGCTGAAATTTTGCGGATGAGTGACAGGGTCATAGTAATGTGTGAAGGACGCATCACCGATGAAATCCCAATAGAAGAGGTGTCGCAGGAGCGGATCATGGCTGCGGCTACCATGAGAAATCAGGAGGTCAGCAATGGAAAAACTGAAAAATAACCCGCTTATTAAGGCAATAGGAACCCAGAGGCTGGTGGCACTGCTGGCTCTTATCGTAATCTACCTGGCATTCGGAATCATGAATCCCAGATTTGCAACCTATAACACCATGGTGAACATTTTTGATGCCTCCTATTATATCGGATTCATGGCAATCGGCATCTGCTTTGTGATTGCAACCGGCGGGATCGATTTGTCCATCGGCACAGTGCTTACCATGTCCGGTCTGGTGGCAGGATACTTAAGCGTAAATATGGGATTTCCCATATGGCTCGTGATCATTATCTGTATTCTCATCGGAACTGCCTTCGGTGCTGCAAACGGCCTGTTAGTCGCAAAGCTTGGGCTTCCTCCCTTTATCGCAACACTTGGAACCATGATGCTGTCAAAAGGTATCGGCTCCATCATCACAGGAGCCCAGTCAGTTACCTGGAAATCAGGTTCCGATCCAGAGGGCTGGTACCGCGCCATATTTAAAATAAAAACAGAGAGCGGAATCCTGATTCCAACCGGTTTTTTATTCCTGATTGCAGCTGCGGTTGTCATGGCAGTTGTGATGAATAAAACCAAAGCCGGCCGCTATATCTTATCTCTTGGAAGCAACAAAGAAGCAACCAGATTATCCGGGGTAAATGTGGATAAATATTTAATTATTGCCTATATCATCAGCGGCACATTTGCAGGTATTGCAGGTCTTGCCTATTCTACCATTTATTCCACGCTGCTGCCGGGAGGCGGAGCCGGATTTGAGATGGATGCCATAGCTGGCGTCGTAATCGGCGGAACTTCCATGTCAGGCGGAATCGGAACCATAGCAGGAACCATGATTGGTGTATTTATTATTTCTGTATTAAAAACCGGGCTGCCCTTTGTGGGACTTCAGACCCATTACCAGCAGGTAGCCACAGGTCTGGTCATCATCGTCGCCGTATTTGCCGATGTGTACCGCAACAGGAGAAAGAGCTGAGCGCAGTGTAATTCGTAAGAAATTACATAGAAAAAAATCAGGAGGAAGCAAATAATGAAAAAAAATGTATGGGGCATTTTACTCACAGCAGCTATGATGGCATCACTGACTGCCGGCTGCGCAGGCAAATCATCAATCAGTGATGTGAAAAGTACAGCAGCGGCAGAAAGCAAAAGCGAACAGGCAGGCACTGAGGAAGCTGCAAAAGGCAAGGAAGACATGACAGTTTATATGGTGGCAAAGGGCTTTCAGTCCCAGTACTGGCAGGCAGTATATAAGGGGGCGCAGAAGGCGGCAGGAGAACTAGGCGTTCATCTGGAATTTCAGGGACCGGATTCAGAGTCAGATATTGCCCAGCAGGTTCAGATGATGAACAATGCAGTTCAGATGAAGCCGGCGGCCATTGGACTGGCAGCACTTGATGTTTCAGCCCTTAACGACAGCATTAAATCTTCCCAGGATGCAAAAATCCCGATTATCGGATTTGACTCCGGTGTTCCCGATGCGCCAAAGGGAGCTGTTGTCGCCAATGCAGCCACAGATAATTACAAGGCAGGAGAAGTTGCAGCAGAAAATACCTATCCCCTCATAAAAGACTTAATTGCAAAATCATCAACAAGTGTCCGCATCGGCGTTCTGAACCAGGATGCAACCTCAGAGTCCATTATCAGCCGTGGTCTTGGATTTATTGATAAAATAACAGAGTTAATAAAGGCAGACGGAAAAACCGTATGTATCACCGGTAATGATAAGTTTGTAACGGATGCTAAGACAGATAAAGGAAACTCAGCAGATGTAATACTTGATGTAGCCGTACCTGCAAAGGTAGAAGCTTCCCTGATGACTACCGATGCCCAGACTATTTTAAACAAACAGGATACCATCTGCATCTTTGCTTCCAACCAAAAGACCGGTGAAGGGCTGATTACGGGTGATGAGAATTTAGGAAGATTAGGAAAAGATGTGATTGGAATTGCATTTGATTCCGGAACCATGATTAAAGATGCAATCAAATCCGGAAAGCTGGCAGGCGCTGTTACCCAGGCCCCGGTGGAAATCGGTTATCAGACTGTAAAGCTGGCTGTTGCAGCTGCAAAGGGAGAATCCGTTGCAGATGCTGATACAGGAAGCCAGTGGTACAACAAAGACAATATGGACAGCAGTGAGATTTCACAAAACTTATACGATTAATTATGAAGCGCTCTCCTTTAAAAGGAGAGCGCTCTTTGAGAAAAGGAGAAACTATTATGTTAAAAGGAATTCCTTCTATTATCAGTCCCGAGTTATTAAAGATTTTATGCGAAATGGGTCATACCGATGAGCTTACCATCGGAGACGGAAATTTTCCGGGCCATACTTACGGCAAAAAAGTGATCCGTATGGATGGCCACGGAGTGCCGGAAATACTGGATTCAATTTTACAGCTGTTCCCCCTTGATACCTATGTGGATCATCCGGTTACGCTGATGGGAGTAGTTCCCGGGGATGATGTAAAAACGCCAATCTGGGACAAATATAAGGAAATTGTGGCAAAGCATGACGAGAGGGGGGCTGCCTGCTTTGAAGAAATCAATAAGTGGGATTTTTACGACCGGACAAAAAATCTATCCTCTGTTGTCATTATGACTGGCGAAAGTGAACTGTATGCCAATATCATCCTGAAAAAGGGAGTGGTAAAATAGGAGATTCTGACCATTGCCATGTCCTGAAAAACGAGTATAATGGGGATAGCACCCGAAAAAAAGGAGGGCAAATGAATGAAGTATCGGATTAATCCCAAAAATCAGGACGAACTTTCGGCACTGGGCTTTGGCTGCATGAGATTCAGCCGGGATGAAAAGGAAGTGGAGAAGCAGATCATTTATGCAATCGAGAATGGAGTCAATTATTTTGACACAGCTTATATTTATCCGAACAGCGAAGCTGTCTTAGGAAGAGTGCTTTCAAACGGATACCGGGAACGTGTGAAAATTGCCTCCAAAATGCCTCCCCACACCATTAAAAAATACGAAGACTTTGACAAGGTTTTTCTAACCCAGTTAGAGAGGCTTAACACGGAATACATTGATTATTATTTAATTCATATGCTGCCTGACACTAAAGTATGGGAACGGTTAATAAAGCTGGGAGTGAATGAGTGGATAGCGGAAAAGAGGAAAAAGGGGCAGATTCTTAATATCGGCTTTTCCTATCACGGCGGCAGGGATGAATTTATCCGGCTGGTTGATATCTATCCGTGGGAATTCTGTCTGCTTCAGTATAATTATTTAGATGAGAACAGACAGGCAGGTATAGAGGGAATCCGGTATGCTTCCGGCAAGGGGCTTCCGGTAATGGTTATGGAACCTTTAAGAGGCGGAAAGCTGGTGACGAATCTCCCAAAAAAGGTGGAGTCTGTCTGGAACAATGCTTCCGTGAAGCGGTCACCGGCAGAGTGGGCATTTAAATGGCTTTGGAACCAGCCGGAAGTTACGGTTGTGCTGTCAGGAATGAATTCCATGGAGATGTTAAAGGAAAACATTAGAGTGGCATCCGAGACGGAGGTAAACGCCTTTACAGATGCTGATTTTAACCTTTTTAAACAGGTAAAGGATATTCTTGATCAGACAATTAGGGTCCCCTGCACCGGCTGCAATTACTGTATGCCATGTCCCATGGGAGTGGATATCCCAACCTGCTTTTCCTGTTATAATGACATGGAGATAGAAGGAAAATTAGCCTCCAGAGGCAAATATATTATGCAGACCAGCATTAAGAATGAACCACGCAATGCGTCTCTTTGCGTAAAATGCAAAAAGTGTGAATCCCATTGTCCCCAGCATATTAAGATCAGCCAGGAAATGACGCAGGTGGCAAAATCCCTGGAAGGGATTTACTATAAGCCCTTGCGGTTCCTGATTAAAAAAGTTATGAGATTAGATAAATGACGAAAATACCGGATGCAGCATTTGCATTCGGTATTTTTTGTTACTCTATATTATAGTTTGAGCAGCCGGCAGTAATCCCGTTCCGTTTCAATGACACATTCGGCAATCAGCGTGGTGAATGGTTCCATATCATTGAGCCGCCTGGAGGCGGACAGTGCATTAATATAGTCATTACGCCAAATTGGAGGAATGGATACCACACCATAACCGGTATTTACCAGTATAAGGTTCATAAGGAGCCGGGCAGTTCTTCCGTTACCATCTATGAAAGGATGGATATCAACCAGACGTTTATGTGCTATGGCCGCCAGTTCAATGGGGTGTAGTGAGGACCGGGAGGACTGGATCTGATCGGCCAGATGTTTCATTAGACCAGGGACCTCACCCGGTGATGGAGGGACATATTCGGTACCGGAGATGTAAACCTGAATCGTGCGGTACTGACCAGCCTGATCGCTGTCAACCTTCTGATAGAAAAGGCGGTGCAGCTTTTTGATGTGATCCTCTGTGATGATCATATCCTGCTGCCGGGCCAGATCCAGCATGAAGTCATAAGCGGATCCATGACCAACAGCTTCATAGCAGTCCTTCAGCGGCCGGCCGGCAACCGTAAGACCATCTTCCAGGAGTATCTTTGTTTCGGAAATAGTGAGAGTATTACCTTCCAATGCGTTGCTGGTGTAGGTAAATCCAACACGAAAATAATCATCTAGTGAATTTAACTCTTCTCTGGCCAGCGGCCGGGCAGAGGTTATTCTTTTTTTGTAGGAATCAGCTTTTTGCAGCAGCTCGTTTAAATTCGGCATACTTAAATACCTCCACAGATTGTAGTTTCATGATCTTAAGATATCATAATTAATAAAATTATTATAACTTGTATCATTATATAATACAATAATTAGTCTGCAAAATGACAGGTTAATTATTTTTTGTGACAGGCAGCTATAATTCAGCTTGACATCCTGACGATAATATAATTAAAATATTTGAAAGAGTGCTGGAATGGAATGACAGATTAATGGTTTGAATCAGAATACATATGATAGAGGTGATGATATGCTTAGCCATATACGAATGAAAATGCTTCTGATCGTTATTCCGGTATTATGTGTGGTCATCATGCTGAGTTATAGTGCAAGTGTACGAACAGCAAAGAGGATCGTTGATCATGAAACCAGTGAGAGAATATCTGCAGAAAAGGAAATCCAGAAAAATATGATTGAAAAAAACATGAATGATGCTGCTGAAATAACACGGGTTCTGGCAGTGTTTGCGGGGAATGGGTACAAAGATCATTCCCCTGATTATTACATTCATATTTTAGAGCCGGTTGTCAGAAACAATCAGTTTATTTTAGGGGCTGGATTCTGGTTTGAACCTTATATGTACAATCAGTCTCAAAAATATATGGGCCCCTATGTGTACAGGGATGATGACCGGATTATCCCCACATTTGATTACAGTAACTCAGATTACGATTACTTTTCCCAGGATTACTACACTCTTGCAAAAAAGACGAATAAGACTGTCTGGACCGATATGTACTATGACCAGACCAGTGATATGTATATGATTACCTGTTCCCAGCCTGTCACAGACGGAAACGGAACTTATATCGGATGTGTAACTGTGGATGTAGGTCTGTCTGCCATGCAGAAATTTATCTCGGACTACATTGCCAGATATGGCGGTACATCCTATATTATCAACAGGGAAGGAACTTACCTTGCTGCGGAAAACGAGGCTGTGGTGAAGGCAAAAGACAGCGTATATGATTCAGAGAATCAGTCTTTTCTTGCTGCCGTTACTGAAATCATTTCCAATGAGAATGGAAGCACTTCCTATTACCAGAATAAACAAAAGACCAGTCTGTATTATAAAACTCTCAATGACCTGGGCTGGAAAATTGTTTTTGAGATTCCGGAGAGTTCCATTCATCAGCCTTTACGTCGGCTGTCAGACACATTCATATGGATTTTCGGACTTTCTCTGCTGTTTATGTTTCTCACTGTTTTTATTCTCACGGACAGGATTATTGACCGTCCGGTAAAAGCTATTTTAAGAGAAATAAAGAGCATTGGAGAACACCGTTTCGACCAGGAAGTGAGCAGAGTACTTGTAACAAGATCAGATGAATTCGGATTAATAGGAAAGTCTCTTGATGAAATGAAGCAGCAGATAAAGCAGAGCAGTGAAAAGCTGGAGCAGTCTCTGAATGAGAATGTTGATTCCCAGAAACAGTTAATCAGGCAGAATCAGATCTTAACAGAGCGGGAAACCCAGATGTACCACAGTCTGAAATATGCCAATTCCCTGATGGAAGCAATTCCGGACACGGTATTCGTCATTTCCAAAGAAGGGGTATTTCTTGACTGCATCGGAGATACCGATCATTTGTTTTTTAAAAAGGATCAGTTTATCGGTAAGAATATTAAAGATGTGATGCCCCGCCGTATCGCGGCAAAGGGGAGAGAACTGATCAGCCAGGTTTTTCTCACTGGAGAGAATCAGAAGATTGAATATGAATGGACCAGTGGCAAGGTGACAGAATATCATGAACTGAGGATTGTAAAATGGTTTGATGATAAAGTCATTGCAATTGCAAGAAATATAACGGAAACTCATAATTATATCAGGGAAATTGAAGAAATCAGTTATCATGATCAGGTGACCGGACTGCATAACAGGAGGTATTTTGACAAAAAAGCGAAGGAACTGAACCAGGAAGATAATTATCCAATGAGTGTTATTTTTTCCGACCTCAATGGATTAAAGATGGTAAATGACTCCTTTGGTCACGAATACGGGGATTATATGCTGAAAAGATTTGCTGAAATATTGGCGGATTCGGAAAAGGAAGGGGAATTGATCAGCCGTGTAGGCGGAGATGAGTTTGCTATTATCTTAAGAAGGACTGAGAAAGCGGAGACAGAACAGTATATCCGGGAATTAAAAGAAAAATGTGCATGCGAGACCATCAATGGAATCGAGCTGTCAGTTTCATTCGGCTATTGTATTATAACGGATTCCGGCTTATCCGTTCAGAATGCTGTGAAGGTGGCAGAAGATGAGATGTATCAGAACAAATTATATGAGGCTTACAGCAGAAGAAGCAAGACCCTGGAGATTATATTAAACACCCTTCATGAAAAGAATCCAAGAGAGGAGCAGCATTCCCAGAGAGTAGCAGAACTTTGTGAAACAATGGCCAGACAGATGGGGATGCCAGACAGTGATATTAAGAAGATTAAGGCAGCCGGACTGCTCCACGACATCGGAAAAATAGGAATCCAGGAGGAACTGCTGAATAAACCGGGTGTTTTAACAGAGGATGAATATCAGGAGATCCGCAAGCATTCAGAAATCGGATACCGTATATTAAACACCTCCCCCAATATGTCGGAGATAGCAGAGATTGTTTTATGCCACCATGAGCGGTGGGATGGGAAGGGGTATCCAAAAGGAAGAAGCAATACAGATATTCCGCTGTTTGCAAGAATCATATCCATTGCCGATGCCTACGATGCCATGACAAGTGACAGAAGCTACCGGAGGGCACTGCCGGCTTCTTATGCAAGAAATGAACTGATCCGGGGGGCAGGAAAGCAGTTTGATCCGGAGCTGGTTAATTTTTTTGTCAGTCATGTACTGGGATTGAATTGACTTCAGATGTCTGCTGTGTTAAAATCGAGAAAAATCAATATAGTTTTGGGGAGCTGGTGACCTGGCTGAGAGGAAGTAATGAACTTCGACCCGTTTAACCTGATTTGGGTAATGCCAACGTAGGGACAGCCACTCTTACTGAATATCATGAGATATGTCTTTATTGGCATATCTCATTTTTTTCCCTCAAAACCAGGAAAAGGAGTAAGAAAATGTTTGAACAAATGATTACAAATGTAAGAAACAATGTACCACTGGTTCATGCAATCACGAACTATGTGACTGTAAATGACTGCGCCAACATCATACTGGCAAGCGGAGGATCTCCGATTATGGCGGATGACATCAATGAGGTCAGTGATATCACTGCTATTTCCTCCGCTCTGGTGCTCAATATGGGAACCCTTAATGAGCGGACGGCTGCATCCATGACAGCAGCAGGAAAAACAGCAAATAAATGCGGCCTGCCTGTTGTTTTGGATCCTGTGGGAGCCGGGGCATCAGCCTATCGGAACAAAACTGCATTTCAGCTTTTGGAAGAGATAAAGTTTTCCGTAATTAAAGGAAATATATCTGAAATTAAATTTCTGGCTGCAGGAGAAGGGAAGACCTCGGGAGTAGATGCCTGTGAAGGGGATAAAGTGACAGAGGAAAATTTAAAAAGCGTGGCAGATTTTGCAAGAGCGTTTTCAAAAAGAACCGGTTCAGTCGTTGTGATTACTGGTGCCATTGATCTGGTGGCAGATAAGGATCATGCGTATGCGATCAGAAACGGTCATTCCATGATGAGTAAAATTACTGGAACGGGCTGTATGCTTTCTGCTGTTACTGGCAGCTATATTGGTGCCAATCCCGGTGATATTTTTACCGCATCGGCAGCCGCCGTATGTGGGATGGGATTATGCGGTGAACTGGCATATAAAAGAATGTGTGAGCTTCATGGAGGTACCGGTACATACCGTATGCTTCTGATTGATGAAATGAGCAGACTGGATGGAAAAATGCTGGAAGAAGGTGCAGCGTATGAATGTATCTAAAGAAAACATGCTTTTGTATGTGGTCACTGACCGGACGTGGCTTGGCAGCAGCAGGCTTCATGAGCAGGTGGAGGAAATTCTGGAATCAGGTGCTACCTTTATTCAGCTGAGGGAAAAAAATCTTGATTTTGACAGCTTTGTTGCCGAAGGGAAGGAGATTAGAAGAATTACATCAAAGTACAAAATCCCCTTTGTAATCAACGATAATATTAAAGTTGCACTGGCTGTGGGAGCAGACGGAGTTCATGTAGGCCAGAAGGACTTAGAGGCAAAAAAATGCAGGGAACTGATCGGGGCTGACAAGATACTTGGAGTATCCGCCCAGACAAAAGAACAGGCTATTCTGGCTGAGAAAAACGGCGCGGATTATATTGGGGTGGGTGCAGTCTTTGAAACTTCTACCAAAACCGATGCCAGTCCTGTTTCCTTTGAGACTTTAAAAGAGATCTGCAGCTCCGTTTCCATTCCGGTGATTGCCATAGGAGGAATCAACCAGGATAATATCTTAAAACTGAAGGGAAGCAATATAGACGGAATAGCGGTGATTTCCGCGGTATTTGCTGCCCGGGACAAGAAGAAAGCGGTGAGCAGCCTTTTAACGCTGGTAAAGGAGGCAGTTTTATGAAAAAGGTATTAACGATCGCAGGCTCCGACTGCAGCGGAGGTGCCGGTATACAGGCTGATTTAAAGACAATGACTGCCCACAAGGTATATGGTATGAGTGTAATTACGGCACTGACGGCCCAGAATACCGCAGGTGTTGCATCAATTATGGATGTGACACCTGAATTTGCAGGACAGCAGTTGGATTGTATTTTTACAGATATAATTCCGGATGCGGTAAAAATCGGTATGGTTTCAAACAGCGGGATTATAGAGACCATTGCAGGAAAACTAACAGAATACAACGTGAAAAATCTGGTAGTTGATCCTGTTATGATATCAACCAGCGGCTCCAGACTGCTTTCTGAAAAAGCGATGGATGCGCTTGTTACCCAACTGCTGCCGATGGCCCTTCTTGTCACACCGAATATTCCGGAAGCAGAGGCACTTTGCGATGTGAAAATAAGCAGCAAAGACGACATGGAAAAAGCGGCAGAGGCAATCTTTCAAAAGCTGAACTGTGCAGTCCTGATAAAAGGAGGTCATTTAACGGAGACTTCTGACGATCTTTTGTATACAAAAGAAAAAATGATATGGATAACAGGCAGACGCATTGACAACCCCAATACTCATGGGACCGGCTGCACGCTTTCGTCTGCCATTGCCTGCAGCCTGGCAAATGGCTGTTCCCTGGAACAGAGCATAAAGAATGCCAAAGCGTATATTACAGGAGCTTTAAATGACCAGTTAAATCTGGGTAAGGGCAGCGGGCCGTTAAATCATATGTGGGGATTGACATAAACTGTAAACTGTTATAGAATTAAGTAAACTACTAGTTTACTTTTTGAAAATAATAGAATACAGGAGGAATCGCAATTGGGAGCGGAAGAACGAAAGCAACTGGAGAAAGAGATTAAGAGAAAAGATATCATTGATGCTGCTGAGAAAGTGTTCTTTGCAAACGGTTATGAGAATTCTTCCATGGATGCAGTTGCAAAGAAAGCGGAATTCAGCAAACGAACTGTTTATGTGTATTTTAACAGCAAAGAACAGATCTATTTCGAAATTATGATCAGAGGTTATAAGCAGCTTCTCAAAATGATGGAAGAAGGGTTTGAAAAAGAAAAACCGGCCAGTGCACTGGAAGAGCTTCGCTGTATTTTTTACACCTTATTTTCCTTCCGTGACAAATATGAAGATTACTTTAAGGCAATTATGGAGTATGAGGCAAAGGATAACGGGAATCCGGCCGGAGTCAGCGGGGATTCCAAAGAAGAGTGTTACCGTCTGGGTGAAGAGGTCCTTTTTTATCTTACGGAAGCGTTAAGAAAGGGAAAGAATGACGGAAGCCTTAAAAATGATATGGACTGTGAGAAAACCGCATTGATCTTATGGGCATTTACCGTAGGAGCCTTCCATGCAGGCGGCAGGAAAAAGGAGTATCTGGAGAAGTATCACCATATTACTGTGGAGGAATTCTTAGAAGAGTGCTTCCAGCTTTTACTCCGGCTTGTTACCGTAAAGGAGCGTGAGGTATGAAAATCAGGTCAGGCAAAAAGATCCTTTTTAAAATCTTTACCAGTGCAGCCGGTTTAATCTTATTGCTTTTGTTTGTGTTATTTATTCTTGGCGGAGGATTTATGAAGCAGTCTTATTTAGAACCATGGAACAAAAATTATGCATCAAAGTATACAGATCCCCGGGTACGGCTGGCAGCAGCCGGACTGCTTGCTGCAAACAACCATAATATGCAGCCGTGGAAAGTGAAGCTTGACAAAGCAGATCCCATGGTATTTTACTTATATGCAGACAGCTCCAGAACGACAAAAGAGGTGGATCCTCTTTACCGGCAGATGATGATTACTCAGGGTACATTTTTAGAATATGTCAGAGTGGCAGGAGAAAAGGAAGGATTCCGCACAGATATCGCGATTTTTCCAGAGGGTGAGTATGAGGAAGGGGATATTTTAAGCAGCATGGATAAAAAGCCGGTTGCAAAGATCACACTTTTACCTGCTAAGCCGGAAGAAAGTCCCCTTTATAACGGGATGTTTCTGGCAGATACAAACCGGGGGAATTATAAGAAGGAGGCTCCTGATTCTTTACAGATCTCAACGCTTACACAATTGCCGGATGAGGGCGGACTAACCATAAAATTTTATACAGAAAAAGCTGATCTGGATAAAATTGGGGGCTATGTCATGGAAAGTGCAAAGATTGAAGCCGGAGTAACCAGAGCAATGGACGAATCAAATGCCATATTCCGTGCAAATGAAAGAGAGAAGAATAAATACCGTTGGGGCTATTCCGTTGAAGGGCAGGGAGCTTCCGGTTTTAAACGGTATCTGCTGCAGGGATTAATCACCATGTTTCCCTCAATAAATGAAGGAAAGGGTGCATCTGAAAACTTCATTCATTATACCAAGACAGCTGCTGACCATACACCCGCTTATGCTGTCATAACCACCAGCGGAAACAGCCGGACAGACCAGGTCCTCAGCGGTATGCTTTACAGCAGGCTGATTCTTACAGGACACACCCTTGGTATTGCCATGCAGCCTTTGAGTCAGGTGCTGGAAGAATATCCGGAGATGAAACAGCCATATGATGATTTCAGAAACGATTACGCAGGCCAGGGCCAGACCATACAGATGCTTTTACGGATAGGAGAACCGCAGACATCCGCTCCAAACTCCATGAGGCGCGATGTCCTCAGTCTGATTTTAGAATAAATTGTAACAATCCTTAATCATGACGAATCTGGTTTCCAAATTTGAGCTGGCGGAGTAAAAAACGTAAAAGCGTGGTTTTAAGCCCATGACACTGTTCGTGTCACGGGCTTTTTTACTTTGTTACGGCAGGTGTCTTGCATTTTTCTGCATAATAGAGGATGATGGTAGATAGAAATAAAATAGATAAGAGCAGGAGGAATTATAAAAATGGCTTCAATTGTAATAGAATTTTTTAAGGTTGTTTTCTTAGGAATTGTGGAAGGAATTACGGAGTGGCTGCCGATCAGCAGTACCGGTCACATGCTGCTTGTGGATCAGTTTTTACAGATCAATGCCAGTGAGAGCTTTAAGGAAATGTTTTTCGTTATGATTCAGCTGGGTGCAATTCTGGCTGTAGTGATTTTATTTTGGAATAAGATGTTTCCCTTCCAGTGGAGTGATAAAAACAGGCCTTTTCTTATAAAAGAAACGTTTCTTATCTGGATAAAGGTAGTGATTGCCTGTGTGCCGGGAGCAATTGTAACAATCCTTTTCGATGATTATGTCGACGCCCGGTTCCAGACTCCCGGTGTTATTGCAGCAGCCCTGATTTTTTATGGAGCTGCCTTTATACTGATTGAAAACTGGAATATAAATCGGACACCTGCCGTAACAAAAATAGGAGATATCAATTACCAGACCGCATTTATTATTGGGTTATTTCAGGTGCTTTCCATCGTCCCCGGCACTTCACGCTCCGGTGCAACCATAATCGGCGCGCTGCTCATTGGAGTATCCCGCACGGCGGCTGCTGAATTTACGTTTTTCATGGCAGTGCCTGTGATGTTTGGTCTGAGTGCCATAAAGATATTGAAATTTGGCCTGTCATTTACAGGGGAGGAACTCTTCATTCTGGTGTCCGGTATGACTGTTGCATTTGCCGTCTCCATACTGGTCATAAAATTTTTGATGAGTTATATAAAGAAACACGATTTTAAGGTGTTTGGCTGGTACCGCATCATCCTTGGTATATTGGTTCTGCTTTATTTTTCCGTAAGATAGGCTTTGGTATTGTGAGGATATCCGCTCTTTTTTCATGCTTGTTCCCCAATTTAACCCTGCCGGGTAATGACAAATAAACGGTTTAAACACCTAGTTATTCACAATAAGTGGTAAAGAAAAATAGGGTGTTGTAATTTAGAATATATCGGTCTGGGCAGTTAAGAAAATGGAGGAAAGATACAGGCATGCAAAAGGAACTTATGATGGGAAACCACGCAATCGCTTTGGCAGCAATTGATGCGGGAGTTACATTTGTCAGCGGATATCCGGGGACTCCGGCAACTGAAGTGGTTGAAACCGTTTATAAAAATAAGACGGATGATATTTATGTTGAATGGTCAGTAAATGAAAAGGTGGCTCTGGAGGTAGCGGCAGGGGCGGCGTATTCCGGCTGCCGAAGTATGGTTGCCATGAAGCAGGTAGGGCTGAATGCCTGTTCCGATCCTGCCATGAACTTATCTTACATAGGAGTCAGGGGGGCCCTGGTGATCGTAGTCGCAGATGATCCGGGTCCTATCTCTTCCCAAACAGAGCAGGATACAAGAAACTTTGCTCTCTATTCAAAGATTCCGCTCTTTGATCCATCCTCGCCGGAGGAAGCATACACAATGACGCAAAAGGCTTTTGAAATTTCCGAAAAGTATGGCACTCCGGTTATTTTACGGCCCACAACCAGGGTATGCCATAGTTATGCAGGAGTAAGCAGAAATAAAATTTCCCTGACTCCAGTGAAAAAAGGATTTGAAAAAGACAATAAATGGGTATGCTTTCCCTCTCTGTCCTATTTCAATCACTTAAAAGTGGAAAAAAGATTTGCCGATCTGATGAAAGAATTTGAATCTCTTCCATACTGCCGGCAGTATGGGACGGGGAGCACTCTGATTCTTGCATCAGGCGTCAATTGTGCTTATGTAAGAGAAGCAATTCAATTTCTGAATTTACAGGAAGAGCAATATATCTTCATACAGGCAGCGACTGTTCCTATGCCGGAATCCGGAATTATTTCCCTGCTGGACAAGATAGAAAAAATCGTTGTGATTGAAGAACTGGATGGGGTCATAGAGCGGCAGATATATTATTTGTATGGAAAAACAGGTTTAACTGCTCCCCGGATCTATGGGAAAATATCCGGAGATATGAAGGCTGCAGGAGAAAATACGGTTGATGAGATCATTCATCTGTTAAAAAAAGTATTTGCAATACCCGAACTTGTTGAGAACCATCCCGATACCCGGGATAAAGCGGAAGGAAAGAAGGCAGTTTTGTGTGCAGGTTGTCCTCACAGAGCCGCCTTTTATACAGTCAAGCAGGCAATGAAGGATCAGAGGGCAGTATTTTGCGGGGATATTGGTTGTTATACTCTGGGAAAAGCAGAGCCGCTTAATATGGTGGATACCTGTTTATGCATGGGAGCAGGTATTACGATTGGTCTCGGAATACAAAAAGTCAATCCAAAAGATATTGTTTTTTCATTTATCGGCGATTCCACATTTTTTCACTCAGGAATGCAGGGGGTTTTAAATGGAATTTATAACAATGGAAAACTGACAATCATTATTCTGGATAATAATTCAACTGCAATGACCGGGGGACAACCCACACCGGAGACAGGTGCAGTTTTGTGCCAGTCTCCCCAGGTTGTAAAAATAGAGGAGGTTCTGGCCGGACTCGGTGTCTTGGAAATTTCCGTGGTATCGCCCTATGACTTGAATGAGGGGATAGAAATTGTAAGAAGGACGGCGGTATTAGACGGAATTAAGGCAATCATATTCCGGGCACCTTGTAAAAAGAAGCAGATTGTCAAAAAAAAGGTAATGGTAGAAGAAGCAATTTGCAATGGGTGCGGATTATGTATGAAGGAATTGGGCTGCCCTGCGATGACTTTAAGCAATGGGCTCATTCAGATTGACGAAACAGACTGTAATGGATGCGGCTTATGCACCAGAGTGTGTAACCAACACGCAATCCTGCAGATTGGAGGGAAATATGAATGAATTTATTATAGCAGGAATCGGAGGGCAGGGAGTCATAACGTGTTCAAGGCTGATCCTGGAAACAGCTTTGGAAAAAGGTCTGGAAGTGCGGAGTGCAGAAACGATAGGAATGGCTCAAAGAGGGGGAAGCGTATTGAGCCACGTGCGGATTGGAGAACAAATTCACAGTCCGTTTATTCCTGTAGGAAAAGCAGATGAAGTGATTTCCATGGATTTTGCTGAGGCTTTGCGGAATCAGAGATATTTAAAGCATTCAGGTGTTGCACAGGCACCAGATTATTATGACAGGGAGACTCTTTTGTCTAAAACTATGCTCAGGTCTGATATTGATCTTAATTGCTATGATATGGAAAACGAGTGGAAGAAAAACGGGACGAAGAGGAACACCAATATAATTATGCTGGGGATTGCTTTTTCTGGCGGCAGATATCTTATCTCTGAAAAAGATATAGAGAAAACATTGATAAAGCGTTACTCTGGTGAAATGCGAAAAAAAATGCTGGAAGCTCTGGTGCTGGGTGCAGAGCTTTCCAGGAAAGGAAAAAGAGTAAAATGACGGATGTAATATTAAGAAAAGCAGAAATGTCAGATATTAAACAGCTGGTATCCATGCGGATTGCCTATTTATATGAGGATTTAGGGGAAGAAGCAGTGTGCACGGTGCATAATTTTGAACAGGAACTGACAGCCTTTTTCCATACACACCTAAATGAAGATATCGATGCTTTTGTAGCAGAGTACAAAGGTGAAATCATATCAACCAGCTTTACGGCTTATTACTCCCGCCTCCCCCATCCCGATTTCCCAAAAGGTACTGCAGGAGTTCCCATTAACGGGTATACAAAGCCGGAATTTCGGAAAATGGGTCTGGCAGGTTCCCTTTTAAAAATGTCTGCAGAATACGCAAAGCAAAAAGGGATTGAACTTCTGAACATGGAAGTAACAAAAAAAGGTCTTCCGGTAAGTAAGGAAATCGGATTCAGAGAGATAAATTATACACCGGTTCAGATGATATTAAAGGAATAATGCTGATGGAGTGGATTAAATTATGATTCAGGATGATAACATGGCAGATATGGGCTGGGGAAAAGGAATTTTTGAGTATTTAAAAATGTGTCATGCATTAGGGGCGGAGAGAGGAGAGAATTATTTCCTGGGCATCAATGGACCGGCAGGGATCGGAAAAAAAGAATTACTGAAGCGGATTTGTATTGATTTTAACAGGGAATTTATAGCGGTTGATTATGCAGATTTCATTCAGAATCATGAATTTCATGATGCGTGCAAGGATAAAAGCCTTGTTTTATTTTATATAGGCAATACACCTCTTGACAATGGAAGCTATCACAATGAAGTGGAAAAGTTTATAGAAATAATTAACTCCATGAACAATATATCCAATATTATTTTTGTGTTTTCATCCACGGCAATCCTTGGAACCAATACAGCAATGAGTGCCCGTTTCCGTGTATTTCTTTATGGCTCTTTATCTGTATCAGAGAAGCTTTCCTATGCAGGAACACTCATTAAACAATGCCAGAAAAAGTGGAATTTAGAGAATGTTTATCTGCCGGATCATTCTGTGGAAATTCTTATCAAGCATTATACAAAAGAAGCTGGGATAAATTATTTATCCGTGCTTATCCGGAATTTATATGAAATCCTCCATTCTGAGGGAGTTCATAACAGAGAAAAGGAAATAACAATCACAAATAAGATGATTTTTCGTATGATTGGAAGCGGCTGTTATGTATTTGATGAGCAGATCAGAAAAAAATCTCTTCAGGGAATCGGCGTTGCGTGGACGAGATGGGGGGGAACACTCCTGCCAATCGAAATGGCAGTTACAAAGGGGGAAGGCAATATTCATTTTTCCGGAAATATGGGAAATCTCATGAAGGAATCTGTCTATGTGGTATTTGCATATTTAAAAGTGAATTACAGAAAATGGAAAATACCTCCCGGTTTTTTATCAAAACATGATTTTCACATCAATATTTATGAACAGGAATTATATAAGGACGGGGCATCGGCTGGCCTGGCTTTTTTTGTAAAAGTTATCTGTATCATAAGAAACATAAGGTTTCTGCAGCCAATTGCATTTTCAGGTGAATTATCTTTAGAAGGCAGGGTGCTGAGGGTAGGCGGGTTAAAAGAAAAACTTTGTGCTGTTCAGGAACACGAAATTCAGAAAGTTGTTTTGCCGAAACAGGCCTGGCCGGAATATCAAATGCTTCCAGAGGATTTTAAAAATCGATTATCGGTAGACTTTATTGATGATGTCAGAGAGCTTGAAGCAATTATTCTTCATGAAATGGACCGGTCTGACTGCAGAAACGAGTTTTGATGTATCATAGCTGAAACAACCGGCCATCTAAATAAACGTTGTGGATACCGAGATATCCGCATTGTGTTGAATTAAGACGGGTATTTGATATCATATTATCAACAATTAAGTAACCCGCCAGGTGCTTGATTGTAAAAATAAAATGACTCATTGAAAAGCAAAAAAATTATCATTCCCATAGCAGAAATACCTATTCCTGCTGAGGGTTTCCAGTCAGGAGGTGAGAGCAATGACAAAAGTAAACACAGAGGAATATAAGAACATAGACCCTAACGTTAATAGCGGTTGTGATTCAGGTGCTGTTGCATGTATTTAATTGACTCAGGATCCTACATAGATATGCATGCTTGACAATGATCATTTTAGAGAGGGCGGAACGGCAGTCAGCCGTTCTGCCTGTAAAAAGGCAGGAGGGAAATATGGGAGATACTTTAGCGGCAGTAAAAAAAGACAAGTTTTTTATTGATACCTATCATTTTTCACATAATGGCATGAATATTCTGTTGGATGTGAATAACTCCAATTTTTATTCGGTAGAAAAGGCATACTGCGATATCGCAGATTACCTTACTAATTCCGGAATGACTGCAGATGATATACTGGATAAATATGATAATACAGAAATTCAAAAGGTATTGGAAGATTTTGTATCCTTCGGATTCCTCACAGATGAAGAGCCGGGTTACGAAAAAATAGCAATCGAACGGGACAAGGAAGTCATCAATCTGGTTATGAATGTTTCTCACAACTGCAATTTAAGATGTAAGTATTGTTTTGCAGCAACTGGCAGCTATAATGGCGAGCGTGATCTTATGAGCCAGGAGATGGCGGATAAAACCCTGGACTGGTTTTTAAAACAGGCCAAACAGTCAAAGGTGCTTAACTTAAACTTGTTTGGCGGAGAACCTTTAACCAACATACCGCTTGTCAAGTATGTTGTTAACCGGTGCAAAGATCTTGAAAAAGAGTATGATAAAAAAATTTATATCACAATCAGTACCAATGGGACGATTCTTAATGATGAGCTGGTGCAGCTGATCAAGGATCATGACATCGGACTGCAGATCAGCATTGACGGGGATAAAGAAATCCACGATGCAAACCGCCCTGCAGCAAATGGAAGAAGTTCCTATGACATGCTGGCGGAGAATGTGGAAACTCTTTTAAAAGAGGTGGATCCATCTGGGCTGATTCCAAGAGCAACGGTTGCAAAGGGAGTCACAGATGTACCGAGAATAGTAAATCATATGCTTGATGACATGCATTTTAAATGTGTGGCACTCACTCCGGCACTGGGTTCCTATGAAGAAACATCGTACAGGCAGGAAGATTTAGATGAATATTTTGAAAGATATGACGAATTGGCGGAAACCTTCCTGGAGAAATTGAGAAATGGTGAAGAGTACAATATTTATCCATTTGTTTCAGAAGTAGATGCAGTAAGTAAAGGAATCAGAAGAGTATACGGCTGCGGTTCCGGACTGGGTTTTGCAAGCGTGGATATTAAGGGAAATATTTATCCCTGTATGCGATTCATCGGAAATAATGATTATATCATTGGCCATGTAGAAGATGGATTTAATGAGAAGCGTCAGATGTTCTTTGACAGAACTGTATATAACCGTACAGAATGCAAGAATTGCTGGGCAAAGCACTTATGCGGAGGGGCATGTGTGGCTGTTCAGGTAGAATGCGGAGAACCTCTTGAGTCCTACAACCCCCTGGTTTGCCAGGTGGCAAAACGTATGGCTGAACTGGCCATGTATGCCAGCTCGGTTATTGCGAAAGAAAATTTAAATTTTGATATGCGTAAATTAACAGTCAATGATTTTATTCGCAGAAGATTCAGCTAAAAAACAGAATGGGTATTTTCGTATGTACTGGCAGCAATACGAAAATACTCATTTTTAAATTTTAAGATTAGTTTCATAAATGGTTATATAAAGTGGTGCGAAAATTGATTATAATAGAATCAACTAATTCCAGGAGGTTTGGATCCTATGTTTAAAGTGGATAAAGCCATGTCACGGTCAAATATACCCAGGACAATCAGATTCAATGAAGAACTTTTTGATGTATTGGCTAAAATTTCCAGCAGTGAAAAGATATCTTTTAATTCATTGGTTTTACAATGCTGCCAATATGCAATTTGTAATTATGATAATGGTGAAGAGTCTGATGAGTTAAAGGATGATAATTGATGGACAGGCAGGCTGTGCTGTTTACTGCAGGGGGAATGTTCATTGATTCTATCGTATTGTTTTTTTATCTGAATTGTCACAGTATCAAAGAGCATAAGCGGCTGCAGGCTTTTTTCGCATACGTATCGTATTTTGTAATTAATTATATCCTGGGGAGTACCACTTTGCCGGTCTGTACCAGAGCAGTATGCAACCTGGGCATGATTATGGTCATAGAATATTTTTTCTACGACAGAATGAACGGCTTCCAGATTATTAAAGAAGCAATCATGTTTATCTTGCTGTTGGGAGTTGCGGAATTACTGATTATGCCTGTGATCTTTCTTTTGACGAATCATTATGATGCGGATATATTCAATGATTCTTCCAGATATGATCTATGGCTGATTTCCATGGGCTTATCCAGAATGATTGCAATGATTTTCTTTTTGCTCTGCAGAAAATTTCAGAATCAAAATTATGAGAAATTGGATAAACGGGAGAAGCTGAATCTTTTTTCGCCTCTGACCATATCATTCATCAGTTTTTTACTTATAACAAAAATAGTGATTGATTATGATGGGTTAAAAAAAGAATATTTTATAGTAATTCTTGTATTAATTGCAAGTTTGCTGGTTATCTCCGCAATGCTGCATATTATATTTTTAGAAAAGTATATTCATTACAGGGACAGGGACCAGGAATTGTCAATGCTGAAACAGAAAAACAGTATTCAGTATGAATATTACATAAATCAGAAAGAAACCTTTCATAATATGCGGATTATGTATCACGATCTGAAAAATCATATGCTTCTTTCTTCCTTAAGCCCTGATTATCTCACAGAGATAAAAAGCACTTTAAGTCAGTTTGAAAAATTTTCGGATTCCGGGAATGGTATTCTGAATATTTTACTTTGGAAAAAATATAGCGAAGCAAATAAATACGGGATAGAGCTGGAATCTGTTATTGAAAAAGTAGATTTGAATTTCATGGATGATATGGATATCTGTTCAATTGTGGGAAATATACTTGATAATGCAATAGAAGCCTGCAAAGAGGTAGATCGCAACCGGATACCCGAGATATCTGTGCGAATAGGAAAAATAAACAACTTTATTATTATTAAAATCGAAAATGACTGCATAGGGAGTCTTCGCAGAAAAGGCAGGGGGAATGTATTTGAAACCACGAAGGCAGAAAAAGATATGCATGGAATCGGGCTTTCCAGCGTAAAACGGGCGGTGGAAAAATATGATGGAAACTGTGAATTCGAATGTTCCAATCATAAATTCACAACTGAGATATTAATACCAATACCAATTATTCGTTAAGAATGCCTTTTTATCACATAATAATTGCATTTTATCAATAAGGAGTCTATTATGATAGAAAGAATAGCAGATATTGTCTCTGAAAGAATCGTGGTGTATAATCATAACAGCGGCGATAAGGATATATATAATTATGGTCTGCAGATCATATTGAATACACTCTTCAGTATATGTACCGTTTTACTGTTAGGTGCAGTTTTTCACGAATTTACCGGAGCAGTTTTGTTTTTAATCAGTTACTGCTCTGTCAGACTTTTTGCCGGAGGACTTCATGCCAGTACAAATAACAGGTGCATGATGATCTTTATCAGCGGATATATCATTACATATCTGATTCTGAGGAATTTAGTGGTACATTTTAATCCAGTGATCGTGTGTTTTTTGATTTTACTTAATTGTATGATACTTTTCTGGGCACCAGTTGATGCATTAAACAACCCGATATCGGACAAGTTTCGGGGTTCCATGAAGAAAAAAGCTCTTTTTATATCTTTACTTATTTCAACTACAGTATGTTTGCTGCTTTACCATGAGTATGAGGCAGGAAAGTGGGCATTGGCAGGTTTGTGCTGGGTTAGTCTGATTTTGGTAACTGGTAAAATTAATAATATATTAATGAGTAGGGGGAACTATCATCATGAAAAAGTTTAGTAAGAAAATGTATGGTTTTTTAAGTACCGCAGCAATGTTTGTAGCTGTCACATCAATCGCTCAGCTTAATTCTTTTTGTATTCTGACGATTCATCAGCCGGAGATACCTGATTCACTGAAGAAAAAAGCCGGTATTATTAAGAACGATTAAGTTCAAAACGATGAAGATCTTAATGTGCGATGATCAGGAAGAATTTTTAATCAGTCTTAGGAATTCTTTAACTGAAATACTGGCAGAATTAAATTTAAAATCTTATTTACTCTCGTTTACAGATGCCGATCAGATACTCAATTACGTAAAAGAATATCTGGATGCTGATATTATTTTTATGGATATTCTGATGGGTGAAAAAAATGGCTATGAAGTGGCAAGGCAGATTAGCAGGATTGCACCTAAAACCAAAATTATTTTTTTATCATCAACGTCTGCATATGCAATAAAAGGATATGATATTAAAGTGACACGGTATCTGATGAAACCGGTGAAAAGAGAACGGTTAGCCTGTGTCTTAAAAGATGTAATATCTGAACTTCAATATAATAACAGCAATTATATAGTTGAGCGGAATGACCAGGGAATCCATAAAATTTTTCTCGATGAAATAATTTATATTGAAACATGCAAAAGAAACACACTGATTCATACTACTTATGAAAATTATATCAGCTACCGAAGTATGAAGGAGCATGAAAGCAGACTTAATAAAAACTTTATCAGGTGTCACTCCAGCTACATTGTGAATATGGAATTTGTAAAGGATTATCAATCATACGAACTATATTTGCTTAATAGTGATACAATACTGGTGAGCAAGAACAGAAGAAAAGATTTTTTATATGCATTAACTAAATTTTATGGAAAAATGCTAAAATGAGACAAGACATGGTTCTTTCGCCTGCTGACCGATTCTGTCGCAAAGACTGGATATCGGGAAGCGGCATCTGACCATGTCTGTTTTTATTAAATTTAGTCATTTTCCTGGAATTCATATTACCATTACAGGATTAAAGGAGGAGAAGCATTGAATAAAATGACATTGGTTTTAATTATGGCAGCAGTCTTATCCATCTTAACAGGCTGTGCAGGTGCTGTTAAAGATCGGCCCGGAGTGGTAAAGGAAACGGATTCTGCAATAGCACAGCAAAACCAGTCGGAAGGTATCCGTACTAAACTGTATGAATCCTGTAAAGGTATCTATGATGAATCCCTTGACAATGGAACACTTGGCAGCCTTGATGCAGTTCAAAAGATGACAGATAAACTGGGAGAAAAAGGATATGCAGTAGTGGATCAGGATAATCAGTTCAATATGAAGAATTCCGGTCAGACAGAGAAATTCTTAAGTGAGGTAGAAGAAAAAAAGAATGCAGAATCAACTTTAATAATGGTTTTGAATAATGGAGGGTTTGTTCAATTTGATTTTAGAACAAAGGAAGGAAGTGTTGATGTGTCCGCCACCAGTTTCCAGTGGAAAGAAGGTGAACTTAACACAGTTTACACAGACAATTATCAGGCGGCTGCATGGGTTGTTTCAGAAAACGGCTATTTGTTTTTTGAAAAGTATTATATGCCGGGAATGTCGGGTCCTTATAGTCATGTAGCTGTGCGGGTGAAGCCTTTAGATGATGTATACCGGCAGCTGAACCGGAAGTATATTTATCCGTTAGGCTACTATTCCAATAATTTATTCATAACAGACTGGAGTGAAACAGATTACAGGAATCTTAATTTTTACGATCTGTTTGAACGTTTTTACCGCAGGGAATTTTTAAAAGATTATCAGGATCCCAATGAGAATGCCGGGCTGGTGGTGCTGCAGATTCCGAAAACGGAATTTGAAGGATTGCTTATGAAGTATGTTAAAGTAAGCAGCCAGGTTCTGCAGAAAAAAAACAAGTACATGCCAGACAGCCAGGCCTACGAATACAGACCACGTGGAGTGTTTGACTGTTGTCCAGGCCTGGAGATACCATATCCGGAAGTCGTTGATTGTGAAAACAGGGATGACGGCACTCTGGTACTTACAGTAAACGCTGTATGGCCGGAAATGAATACAGGAACAGCTTTCAGACATAAAGTGACCATACATCCTCTTCCGGAAGGAAGTTTTCAGTATGTATCAAATCAGGTCATTCCATCAAAGGAAAATGTGAAACCATCATGGTATGTGGAGCGGCTTACAGAAGATGAATGGAAAAAGCACAAAGAAGAGGTTTAGGAGATGGAAAAGAGGCGACTTAAGAATATGAACGTGAGAAACAGTGAGCACTTGTGGAAAGAAATAAGTTCAGGTAAATCAGGTAATATGATAGCTGGTCCATGTGCTGTGGAATCATATATGCAATTGGAGAAAGTTTCAGCCTTTTTAGCGGAAAAAAAGGTGAAGATGTTAAGAGCTGGTGCTTATAAGCCAAGAACCTCACCAAAATCTTTTCAGGGACTTGGAAGAGAAGGCGTTAAAATTATTCATGAAATATGTGAAAAGTATGGTTTGATATCGGTAACGGAAATAATGGATATCCGTGAATTGGATTATATGGAGCAGGCAATTGATATTCTCCAGTTAGGAAGCCGTAATATGTATAATTACAGTATGCTGAAGGAACTGGGGAAGACAGATAAACCGATTCTGCTTAAAAGAGGGCTTATGGCTACCATAGAAGAGTTTATTTTTGCGGCAGAATACATACGAAATGAAGGTAATAACAAAATTATCATGTGTGAAAGAGGAATTCGGACCTTTGAGCAGGAGACCCGTAATACATTAGATTTGTCCTGCGTGGCTTTATTAAAACAAAAAACCAATTATCCTGTAGTGGCTGATTTGAGCCATTCCCTTGGAAGAAAGGATATTATGGTACCGATGGCAAAAGCATCTCTGGCAGCAGGAGCAGATATGCTGATGCTTGAAGTACACCCAGAACCGGAAAAGGCTCTTTCTGATGCAAAACAGCAGTTAAACTTAAATGAATTCCATAAAATTTTATATAGTATAGGGGCGTTATGATAAATGAATTTGGAGTCTTTTAGGCATGTGAGAAACAAAATTAGAGAGGGCAGTCTAACCGTAACTTAGGAGTGACTGTCCTCTGTTTTAAATGTAACAAGTAATTTCTACTATAAATCTTTCCAAAAGTTTATAGCATCACTGGAATTGATTTTCATTTTCCGCCTCCATACCTTTCTTAAAATTTTTTAAAACAATTATATAATAGACTAGACAAAATATTACTTGTACAAAAGTGGAGGAGGGCGTAGCAAGACCTATATAAAACAGCGATGTGGGCGCGACTTTACTGATGATGTAAGACAATGGAATTCTAACACAAAAAGCGCCGAAAATCCCTTGAAACATAACAAAGGTTGTTTTACCACATCCATTGAAAAAGCCTGTCATGCTGAATAGGAAGGAGGTGAGCAGACAGTCAATTGCATAGGCTTTCATATAATCCCAAGAGGCATTTATTACTGCAGTATCTTTTGAAAACATTCCGGAAAGCAAATTTCCATGAAAAAAGGAAAAGTATGCCATCACGACGCCAAAGCATATGGAAGCGCCAATACCATAAGCCAAAGTCTTTTTTGCCCGGATATATTTTTTTGCACCATAGTTTTGAGCCACAAAGGCGGCCACTGATTGTGCAAAAGCGGATGGTACAAGCATAATAAATCCTGCTAACTTTTCTGCTACACCAACACCTGCGGAAGCGATGACACCAAGTGAGTTTACAATGGTGGTGATAGCAAGGAAAGATAAGTTTACAAGTCCGTCTTGCAGGGCAATCGGAGCTCCATATTTTAGAATTTGTGAAGTAATCCCCTTATGAAAACGGATACTGCTTTTTGAAAATTCAAAAGGCAGCCCACGTTTTTTTATAATGATAATAGAAAGCAGTACACTGATTGCCTGTGCAAATACAGTTGCAATCGCTACACCTGCAACACCCATATGAAATCCGGCAACTAAAAGAATATCTCCTGCTATATTAGCAACACAGGCAATTGATACTGTTATAAGCGGAGTTTTAGAATCTCCAAGTCCTCTAAAAATACCGCAAATTACATTGTAAGCAACGATAAAAACAGCACCTGTTGAGCAAATGCATACATATAGCACCGTATCGTCAAATGCCTCCATTGGTGCGTGCATTAGCCTTGATATTGGCACAGCAAAAATAAGCATAGCAGCAGTGATGATAACTGCAAGTACAGAGAAAATGCAGATACCGCTACCTACTACATTTCCGGCTTCCTTAGACTTGCCTTGCCCGAGCTTCTGCCCCATAAGTAATGTAACACCCATCGCAAACCCATTAATAATGGATGTAATAGTCGTCATCACTTGACTGCCTGTTGCAACTGCCGAAACATCTGTTGCTGAACCAAATTGCCCCACAATAAGAAGGTCAACTGCACCATACATTACCTGTAAAAACATAGCAAGAAGTACAGGCACAGCAAACTTTAATAAGGGTGATAAAATTTTACCCACTGTAAAATCAGATATTTTTGTCATAAATATTCTCCTTTCTTTGCAAAAAAAAGCCGGATAAAACAGCATATCTCTCGATATACCATCTTATCCGGCAAAATCACTTCTTAGAGTTTTCTCTATGGAGTAAGTTTCCTCCGATGAATCTTAAAAAGATTATCATAACTTTAGAAAAATGTCAAGATTTTACAGCAAATTTATAGGTTTGTATTAATTATTACAGACTTAATTGGACGGGGATGGTCTTCATCGGTTCAAACCCAAATTTTTCATAGAAAGGTATGGTGTCTTTCGGAACCTCCATTTCCAGCAACTCCACTCCACAGTTTTCGGCATTACTTGCTGCAAATACAAATAAATCTTCTGAAAGACCATCACACCTGAATTCTGGTTTTGTATAGCGGTTTATGGGAACACCGATTTTTCCATTTACAAGTCCTGGCTCCGGAATCTGATCAAAATAAATCATAAAATATACGGAAATGATCTCTCCATCAATCTCTGCCACAAAAGCGCCCAGATCTTTATTTAAATGTTGTTCTAAATATGTTTTTACTCTTGCCTCGAAATCCGTACGGTTTTTAACCGCTTTTATGTCTGATACTTCGCATAAATACTGCACCCGCAAATCAATCAATTGAGGAATATCCAGGCTGTCTGCCTTTCTCATGTTAATGCTTTTTTCTGTGGTATAAGACCATTCACCCCATATATTATTTCCTAACATTAACTGGATTGGCGGATAACCGCTGTCTATAAATCCAGCCATTTCATACTGGGCAATATCTTTTTCTAAAATATTAATTTCAAAAACTTCCGCACCCTTTTCCCTGGCATTTTTCATTGAGTATTCATACAGAGATTTTTCTAATTCTTCATCCATGTATTGAGGTATTATATAAACGAATGACATATGCGCGCATTTACTGTCTTGAGAAACAAGGCGGGGTAATAATTCTAAGTAAAAGACACACAAGACAGCAATCATTTCGTCATTTACTTCCGCAATAAAAATATCCAAAGTGTTATTTAGATACTTACTGATAAATTCTTCTGTTTTTACATATAATTCAGGGAATTTATTTACCTGTTCCTCACCCTGATCTTTCCTTAAAAATTCCATTCTGAGTTGAACCATCTGGGGTATATCCTGGTACACTGATTTTCTGATAACCACATTCCTATCCATTTTCTTTCCTCCTATTTAATTGAAATCTGAGGTTCCTGCTTAAGCCTTTGAATATATCTGTTTTTTCCCTTATAATAATCAGCTGCCACAGTTGACATATTATCGGGCATTGTATATGATTTTTTCATAAATTCCGCACAGTATCCGCACTTTTTACATATCTGGTCACATTCAACTGTATTGTTATAAAATCCCTCTACATAACCATCCAAAGCTTTATTGTCAATATATGGTTGATGCCCCGTATCGTAGGGAGCAAATATATGAAGTAAATCCAATAAATTACCTTCGAAACTTTCATTAATATATGCCTTCAGCAGTTTTACAATATCTCCTTTAAGAACAAATTCCCTACCCTCTATTTTAAAATTTTTAATCCCTATATTTTCATACAAATGTAAATCTTCCGGCCTTATCCAGTTAAGGTTTAAGTAAACCTGGGGATCTTTCGACTTTTTCACCCCACAGCTCATAAAATAGAAACTTTCACCCAGTTCACTGTTATCATGGGCTGTTTGATTGTAATGAAAGATTCTGTATGGGCAGTCTCTCATACACTTGTCATTTGCGATTACTTCTATTTTATCTGCACCCTGTGCAGCCATATTTCGCAAAAGAGTAAAGTCCTTAGTTACCGCCGGCTCGATTACAATACGTTCTACTCCCATATCTATGTAATGTTTCATTTTTTTCACGGAATCTATTTGAGAGATTGCAGAAATCTTTATATTTATACCGGGTGCAATACTTCTCACTAACTCAATAATCCCAGGTGTCGTTAACGTTAAGCTGTTGACGCCCATATTCTGAAGATCACGAATAAGATCTTTTATTTCCTTTATTCCTTTGTCAGAAAATTCATAATTTCCAAAGCAGGCAGCATTCAGCGTATAATTAAATTCGATTCCATTTTCCTTTGAGAATTTAACATACTTTTCCAGATCCCCCATACCAACCTGAGGTATGGTGCTCTTTGCTCTTCCGGACATATGCATACAGTCTTCGGTTAACTGACCGTAAGTTTCCCTTATGATTACATTGTCATATTGCTGATTCAATTCTTTATATTCTTGTATGGTTCTCTCTTTAAAATCTGCCGGCATACTAAATATTTTCATACTGGCATCCTCCCTTTTTGTTATTATTTTGATATTTGAACCTGTTCTTTTCAATACTAAATGATTGATCAGGTACTGTAATTGATTAATTAAACTTTTCAATTTCAGTTTACAAATCCGGTTTTAATTTCTTCTTTCTCTTATGTAATCACTTAAAAAATAAGGAGGAAGAAATTATGTCAGACAGTAATGTTTTAAAAGCGCAGAAGTATTTAAACTCAATGTTCGGAGGTCACTCCGGCTGGGTGAAACTGGAGGAGGATGGTTACACAGGTACCGCTGTTATGCAGGGGATCATCAGGGCGTTCCAGATTCAAAATGGGATATCGGATGCGACTGGGACGGTAGGCCCTCTTACTATAAGCAAAATGAAGAGCCTGCCTGAGATTGTAAAAATGAATCCGTCAGATCCAGTCAGTGTAAATGTATGTCTCATACAATGTGCCCTGTTTTGTAAAGGGTACAATGCAGGAGGAATCACCGGTATCTATTATACTACAGGTGTGTCTGCAGTCAGCGGAATGCAAAAGGATGCAGGATTGCCGGTTACAGGTAAAATCGACTGGAAAGTATGGGCGGGACTTCTGTCCATGAACTGGTTTAAAACAGTGTCAGGCGGTAACAGTATTACACGTCTCATTCAGCAGCAGCTTAACAGTGAATGGTCCCATATTATCGGAGTGGGGCCTTGTGACGGAATTGTATCAAGGCAGACAGCATTATCTTTAGTAGGTGCACTTCAGGCAGCGGAAGGAGTAACCACTGAGCTGATAACAAACTTAAATTCTGTTAATTTTGGAAATGCAACAACAGCTGCTTTTCCTGGGGAATTAAAAGCTGGACAGAATTCATCATACTACATACCCTTTAATAAATTAGTACAGTACGGACTATATTTTAACGGTTACAATCCTGGCAGGTTCGATGGTATCTTTGATGATACA
Source organism: uncultured Clostridium sp. (assembly GCA_963523075.1). Classification (GTDB taxonomy): domain Bacteria; phylum Bacillota; class Clostridia; order Lachnospirales; family Lachnospiraceae; genus Lacrimispora. Next base: position 76,291 of record CAURBW010000011.1, on the reverse strand, counting down.
ACAGCCAGTGAGGTGGAGGCTTTTCAGAAGTTCTATGGTCTAACCGGGATCGGGCTTGTTACGGCGGGAGAAGTGAATGGTTCAACTATGAAATCCCTGTTAACAAGCAAAGGTGACACAGGAAGAAAAGCCAGGGCATGTGATTGTGCCACTGTACTCAATAAACAGCAGGCCCTTGATTTAAAAAATGCCGGCTTTACCCATGTGGGACGGTATCTGACCGGTTCTGTGGGAACTGCACACACTCCAAAGTATCTGACTTTAAAAGAGATTGACTTCATAAAAGAGGCAGGGCTCAGTGTATTTCCAATATATCAGGATGGAGGATATTATCTGGAATATTTTCAGAGACCGTCACAGGGTACGGTTGATGCGCAGACAGCTGTTCTCGCGGCTGAGAGGATTGGAATTCCTGAAAATTCAACCATTTATTTTGCTGTGGATTTTGATTGTTATGAATATCAGATTAATCTGTTTATCATTCCATATTTCAGGCGGATTAATTTGTTTTTTAACAGTTCAGAAAATCACAAGAAATACAGGGTGGGTATTTATGCTCCCCGTTATGTCTGTACAAAGATCAGCCAGTTAGGATTGGCAAAGACCTCATTTGTGGCAGATATGTCCACAGGCTTCAGCTGTAACTTAGGATTTCCCATTCCGTCTAACTGGGCTTTTGATCAGTTTTATGAGTACACATTCACCTCTTCTCCAAACTTCCCCATCGATAAAGATGCATGTTCCGGAAGAGATGAGGGAGCCGCTGCTTTCGATGCAGTACAGGAAAAAACAGAAGAAGAACTGGAAGAGGAAAACCGGAAAGCACTGCTGGAAATTGCAAGGAATCAATATATTTACGATGTATTAGATCCATTGGGGTATATGGATAAGGCACTGGAGCTTGGAATTTCCTATAACAAAGAAGTTCTGCTGGATACTTATACGACCGGAAACAGTATTGTTACTATTACAGCAGAGTTTTCAACAGAAGTGAAACGAGTATCAGAGAAAGACTATAATATTGGAATCAGCATTGATAATTCCGGAAGTTTAACGGCAGGCTGCCAGAATCAGATCATAGAGGCTTCGTCAGATATTGATCTTGGAAAACTTGGAAATGGTGCAGATTTCAGTAAAGTACTGAGTAACATTGCTTTATCTGTTAAATCAGGAAATATTTCTTTGGGATTGGAATATGTGTCACCAAAACAGGCGAAATTCAGCATTAGTGTCAGCTCGGAAGATTTGCTTCCTGAAGATCCGGATGTGGAAGCCGGTATTACTGTAGAAATCGGTTTCACCATTACGCTGAACAACGACAATGATGACCGGTTTGATGAAGCAGAATTTGCCGAGGCTGCCTTAAAGGTAGTGGCAGGAGTGGCAGTTGTTGCTGTTATTTGTCTTGTAGCCAGTACGGGAGTAGGAGCATTGTTAGAATTCCTCGCCGGAGGAGGTTTCTTGCTGCTTGCATAAAAATTATAGCGCAATAATCTGGTATAAACCGGAATATTGCGCTATATTAGATATCAAGTATAAAAAGGAGGTCCGTTTATCTATGAAATACAATCAGAATTTTCCGGCAGATTCATTGTCAAAATTAGAAACATTATTTCACCCGGAACCGGGGCGGAGAAACAATACGGTTGGATATGGGAAAAACAGCATCAAATGGCTGTGTATTCTGATCGCAGTATTATATTTCTGCGTCGCATCCCTTTATCTGCTGAAACATAAGTTTACTTTCTTTACCACAGTCTGCGCTTATACTGCAGTGGCTGCTACGATTTACACACTGTTTATCGTGTGGTTTGGAACATGGAATAAAAAAAGAATAACGGAGGCAGTTAATAAAAAATATGGCAGAGCATTTACCTTTGACCTTGAAAAAGATCATATGGTTTATAAGGCAGTTACTTATAACTACAAAGATATAAATTATATGATTTTTTACGATGAATTTGTTTTTGTTTATGCAGGAAACACCATATTGGTTATTTACAGAGATGACAGGATACTGGAGGAATTTAATAAAATTATTGATGAAAATATGAATATTGAAAAAATAATAAAAACAGAGCCATTCCGTTTGGATGGATATTTAAATAAAGGCAAAAAAAATAAGATGTAATTTCGCTGTTGACTCTGACACGGTGTCAGGGGTTATGGTCGGTTTGAAAGGAGAGTGAAAAATGGATTCAATATCATTCTTAAAACAGAGCATAATCACTGATCCCGGTGAATTAAGACATCATTATGACGCGCTGCCAAAGGATCCGGCCCAGTTACTGGACACGGTCAGGGGGCTGGTAATTCATGGAGATCTGGGCAGGCTTTATGGCATTACCTTCGGCAGAAATCAGGCAAAGGAAGAATTGTTGAGAACAGTGCCCCAGATGCTTGAAAAACTGCTGGAAATTGATCGTGGACCATTGGCCTGCAATCGTCCGCCCCGGCTTCGTCTGGTGGGGATGTGCCGGGACTACGCCGTGCTTTTTGTGTCTTTTTTAAGGCAGAAAGGTTACCCAGCCAGGGTACGGTCAGGTTTTGCCGGTTATTTTCAAAGTGAAATTCCATATGAAGATCACTGGCTGGCTGAATATTACCATTCAGATGAACAACGATGGGTCAGGGTAGATGTTCAGCTGGATGAAATTCAGAAGAAACATTACGGCATCCCGTTTACTGCCCAGGATATGCCGTCAGACGCAGGTTATATCCTGGGAGGGGAGGCCTGGCTGCAATGCAGATCAGGAGAAAAGCAGCCGGAGGAGTTTGGCTATAATAGAAACTGGAAGGGCTGGCATTCTGTAAAAGGAAACCTGCTTCATGATTTTAACAGTCTGCTGGGTATGGAGCTTCTCCCATGGGATTTGTGGACAGAATTAAGCCTTAAAAAATATGGTGATTTAAGCAGGAAAGAAAAAGAGTTACTGGATCAAATGGCGGAACTCACAGTCAGAGCGGACTGCTCCCGTAAAGAACTGTCCTCTGTATGCCAGCGCCTGCCTGGTCAATACATGGAGGCAATCCGGTCAAAACTTCGGTTATCAGGGATCGGGAAACAGGAGAAGCTTTCTGATCCGGATTTGCTGGAACCAAAGCTTTCTTTCATGTCCTTTGATAAGAAAGAGCATGTACCTTTGGCACTCAAAAACAATGAACCGATCCTGGAGTTAAAAGGCTGCCGACAGAACAACTTAAAAAATATTCATGTATCCATCCCCAGGGAAAAGCTGACTGTGATCACAGGGGTGAGCGGAAGCGGAAAATCTTCCCTGGCATTTGACACGATCTATGCTGAGGGAAGGCGCCGTTATTTAGGTACCATGTCAAATGCGGCACAGATGCAGGAGTTGATTGAGAAGCCGGACTTTGATTCCATACAGGGTCTTACGCCCACCATTGCCATTGAACAAAAAAAGGGAAGCTTAAATCCCCGTTCAACAGTTGGAACCCTGACAGGGATTTCTGATCAGCTGCGGATGCTCTTTGTATCAATTGGTACACCTTATTGTCCCTGCTGCGGAGTGCCAGTGAAGAAAGACACCAAAAATAAGAACCGCTGCCCGGTGTGCGGACATCTCTTTGAAAAATTAACCGTATCTTCCTTTAATGCCAATACTCACGCAGGCGCATGTCATGAATGCAACGGACTGGGAGTTTTATACCAGGCGGATCCGGATAGAATTGTGGAAGACGAAGGTCTGTCCGTTCTTGATGGTGCAACTTCCTACTTTGGAAAGCTCAGGGGGAAAAAACCAACAGGGAACTGGATGACAGGTGAGCTGTTTGCCATAGCGGCGGATCAGGGCATAGATTTAGAGGTTCCATGGAAGGACCTGCCAGGAGAATTTAAACATGCACTGTTTTACGGGACAGGAGAAAAGATTTACCGGTACTTCTACAATTCCGGCGGGCGGAATACGGAAATAAGAAGACCTGCAGCAGGTGTCATTGCGCATATAAACCGGCTGTTTCGGGAAGCAAGAACAGAGGATAATCCACAGGTCCAATATATGAGCAAGATTCCCTGCCCGGTCTGCAATGGAGAATTGTTATGTACAGAAGCACGTTATACAGCAATTTTGGGGTATCGTTATCCGGAACTGTCAAAGCTTCCTGCCAAAAGGCTGCTGGACTGGATTTCCACCCTGGAAAAATGTCTGCCCCAACATGAGAAAGAGCGGGCAGCAGAGGTTCTGCGGGAGATCAGGATAAGAATTCTGGATCTTATTAAGGTCGGGCTTCCGTACCTGGCGCTTTGCCGTACAGCTCCCACTCTTTCCGGAGGTGAACTTCAGCGGGTACGGTTGTCTGGTCAGCTTTTAAATGACTTAACCGGTCTGACCTACATTTTAGATGAGCCCTCCACAGGCCTTCACAAAAGAGATCATCATCTGATGATTGATACATTAAAGAGTTTAAGAGATAAAGGAAATACGGTGATTGTAGTAGAGCACGACAGGGATACGATGCTGTGTGCGGATTATTTAATTGATATGGGACCCGGAGCAGGAGTATATGGCGGTGAAGTGGTGGCTTCAGGGACAGTTGACCAGATAGAGAAGAACCCTTTGTCAGTGACCGGCCGTTTTTTAAGAGAAGACAGGGATAAACCCACAACATCTCTCAAAACTCCCGGGGAATGGCTTGTTATTAAAAATTGTACAGGAAACAATTTAAAACATGTTACTGCCCGCATTCCCCTTCACGTAATGTGCTGCCTGACAGGGGTAAGCGGATCTGGAAAAAGCTCCCTGATTTTCGGATCCCTGATTCCGGCTTTACAGAAAGCATTTAAGTGCCGGGGGAAAGCGTTTCCCATCAGTCAGACACTGGCCGGCTATGAGAATATAAGCGGACTCTGTACGATGGACCAGAGCCCCATAGGAAAATCATCCCGGTCCACACCAGCTACCTATATGGGGGTTTGGGATTTAATACGTGTACTGTATGCAAAACAGCCGGAAGCGGCGGAGCATGGATTAGGGGAAAGCCATTTCAGCTTCAATTCAAAAGACGGGCAATGTCCGCACTGCCAGGGACTGGGACAGATAAAAATCCCATTTCAGTATATGGCGGATCATTACGCCACCTGTCCGGAATGTAAGGGCAATCGGTATCAGGAGGAGATACTGGGGGTGCTGTATCAGGGAAAAAGCATTGGAGATGTTCTGAATATGGATATTTCCCAGGCAATTCCTTTCTTTTCCAATATCCCGGAGATAGAAGAGAAGCTGGCTGTGCTTGATGAAGTTGGACTCTCTTATCTGAAACTGGGGCAGAATACCGTTTCTCTAAGCGGCGGGGAATCCCAGCGTTTAAAATTGGCCAGAGAACTGAGCACAAAACAGAAAAAGCACATGCTTTATATTCTTGATGAACCTTCCACAGGTCTTCATTTCCAGGATATTGAAAGATTGCTGAAGATTTTTAACAGACTGACTTTTGAAGGGCATTCGCTCCTCATTATTGAACATGATATGGAAATTATTCAGGCGGCAGACTGGATCATAGATATGGGGCCGGATGGGGGAGAAAAAGGAGGTCAGATTATTGCAGAAGGCACGCCGGAGGAAATCAGAAAGAATCCTGACAGCATAACCGGCCAGTATCTGGACGGGGGTGTCTTATGAATGGAAAGGCGAAGGATACCTGGCAGTACAGGCTTACAATCTATCTGGTGAGCCAGGGGATTTCACTTTTGGGATCATCCATAGTCTCTCTTGGGATCATCTGGTATGTGACATTAAAAACCCGATCAGCATTTGCAGTGACAGGTGTAACTCTTACAACCTTTCTCCCCCAGGCAGTGGTAATGCTTTACGGTGGGGTGCTGGCTGACCGGTATCCGTTAAAAAAGATTGTGATATTAAGTGATTCTATGATTGCACTGTCAACTCTGGTCCTTGCTGTTACTTTCATAACAGGAAAGGACAGCATCGGATGTATTTTCTTCTTTCACACGCTGCGTTCATTGGGAGCAGGGATTCAGCTTCCTGCTTCAAAGAGTATTCTGCCCCGGATTGTGCCGGAACAGGCACTGATCCGTGCAAACAGCTTAAATACCGGAATCTGGAGTCTGATTCAGCTTGTGTCTCCGGGAATTGGCGGGCTTGTGATGAATGCAATGGATATGGAAGCGGTTCTTTTGATTGATGTGGGAACTGCTGCAGTGAGTATATCGCTTCTGTTTTTGTTAAAATTACCCGAATGGAATCGGCAGCAGGAGATGGAGAATACAAAAGAGAGACTGATTCAGGGATTCTGGTATATTATGAAGTCCAGGTCTTTGAAACGGTGCCTGTTTCTTTATTCTGTTTTTCAGTTTCTGGTAGTACCGGCTTCCCAGCTCACCCCGCTTTTAGCTTCTTCCCATGCAGGCAGGGAGGTGTGGATGCTCAGTGTTATGGAGACGTCATTTTCCGTAGGAGCGCTGACAGTCAGCATTCTTATGGCATACAGTAAGATTTCTTCTTTTCCGTTCCGGATGATCGGAGTGTCATCCGCTGTTTTTGGCATTACCATGATTTTGCTTCTGCCTGCCCGGGGAATTTTCCTGTTTGCTGTCCTCATGTGTGCGATGGGGGCCGGAAGCCCCCTTTATTATACCCCTCTGATTACCTATATACAGGAACATACAGAGGAGAACTATATGGGACGCACATTCTCCTTTGTGGATCTGTTTTCTACGCTGGCAATGCCGCTTGGAATGGCTGTATTTGGACCTCTGGCATCCGTCAGCATTCTCATGTCCTTTGCAATTCCGGGAACCCTGCTGATTATCCTTGGAATGTGGATTATTAAAAATATGTAACCAAGGCGGGGCCGCTTATTTTGCAGCCCCGCCTTCCGTTCTAAAGTTCCGTGAGAGGAATCTGTATTTCCGTTAAATATTCTTCCGGATTATCTGTATCCTGATGGTCAATAATGGTGATCTGCCGGGTGGGCGTTCCCATGGCGCAGGACTGGTTTTCATCAAGCCATCCGGCAAATGAAAGATAAGCTCTCGCTAAATTTTCATATGGACCATAGACCATCATGCTTGCCATCTTAGGGACTGGTTCAAGAGTACGGAAGGTAAAAGCCCCCCTGCTTTTTCCTGAACGTCTGACGATCAGACAGACCTCCATGTCAATTCCGGAATCCGGGTATTCTTCATCATGATAAACGGCAATACCGTTTTGCCTGCTTTTATCATATTCAATATGTTCCCTGGAGACAAAGTCCATCAGCTCCTCCCAAAGGCGCCCTTCCCCGAAATAACTTTCCACCTTTTTACGGAGGCAGATAACGGGACACGAGGGCACTGATTTAACTGTTACATTGCAATACTGATTAAGTTCATTGGATTGTATCTGGGTGACGGCCAGACGGATCTGTCCGATGCGCCGCTTCTCCAGTTCAATCATCTCTTCCATATCCTGTATTTTCTCTCCCAGCCGGCGGATCAGATAGCTGTCATTCCAGTTATACAGAAGTTCTTTTGTTTCTCCTACTCCAAAGCTGAGTTCCCGCAGCATGACAATTTTCTGCAGAAGAGGCACCTGTTTTGCAGAGTACATGCGGTATCCGGTAACAGGGTCTCTATAGCAGGGTTTTAGCAGTCCCTGGTTTTCATAATAGCGAAGCATTCGTACCGATACATGGGTCAGTTTTGAAAAATCACCGATTCGAAGCATGGGTTTCACCTCCATGACACCAGTATACGAAGTGTTTTATCATACTTCAAGATATTTTTATAAATCCCCTATAGTTCCTTTACGCTTCCAAATTATTGGTGTCAGGCACAAAGTTTTCAAATTATTTATAAAAGATTCAGTTGTAATTTGAGTGTTCATTTATTAAAATAGTAACAGGAAAAAAAATCAGCATTAAGATTATAAAAAACAACGGAAGGTCTGGGAGGACTGCTATACTTGGAGCCGGACGCCCAAAACAAGATATTTAGAATAAAAATCTGCCTTCCACGGCTGCTGTGTGAGTGATTATGTGCATGGGACAGATGGGAAGTTCCATGCACATTTTGTCGTTTTTTGACAGATAAAGTATCAGATGAACATGCAAATAAGAATGTTTGCATGAAAGGGAGAATTGTATGATAAAAATACTCATTGTAGATGACTCTGTTTTTTCACAAAAAGTGACTGCCAATATTTTAAGAAAATATGTAGAAGAGCCAGATATCCAATTTGCTGCCGACGGGTGGGAGGGGCTTAAGAAATACCAGGAGCTGAAGCCGGATTATGTATTTGTAGATCTGCTGATGCCGGGACTGGATGGGCAGAGCCTGATTAAACTGATCCAGGAGTTTGATCCTTCTGCAAATATTGTTGTGGTTTCTGCCGATGTTCAGAATCATGTCAGGGAAGAGATGGAAAAGCGTCATATCATCACATTTATTAATAAACCTTTTACCGATGAGAAAGCCCGGATTATCTGTAATATAATGAAGGAGAAGGACAATGGAAAACCGTGATATGACACAGGATATTTTAAAAGAGCTGTTTAATATCAGTGTAGGACGTGCAGCAGGAATCTTATCAGATATTGTTCAGCAAAAAATATATCTAAATGTGCCCAATGTGAGAATCCTTAATGTTTCCTCGGAATCCTATGCAATTGATGAGTACATCTCGATGAAAAAAAACGGAACACTTATGGTATCGACTCTTTCATTTAAGGAAAGTTATACAGGCAAGGCAAGCCTGATTTTCTCAGCAGAAAAGATGAAGACATTTATCAGTCTCTGCCTGCAGGAAGAACAGACCGACACAGATGATATGGATTTTAACGATGTAGATTTTGATATTATAAAAGAAATTGGCAATATAATATTAAACTGCATATTGGGGGAAACAGGCAATCTCCTGAATATCAATTTTAAATATACACTTCCGGAAGTCAGACTTTTTAATCTGTCCGAATTTAAATATGACTACCAGAATACAGGTAATTTATATGTTTTGCTTTTATATATTACGTTTATTATTGGTGATACGGAAATTGAAGGTGCAATTATTGTTGATTTATCGCTTCATTCGCTGAATGATTTACTAACGAGAATCAGCCAGCTAGAGGAATCGCTATATGAATAAATTATTATATCAGGTACTGGATAATCTCAATGAAGGGATTGTCATATTAAATGAAGATTTACAGATCATGTACTGGAATTATTATATGGAGGATATCACCAGTTTGAAGCGTTATCATATCCTGAATCAGTCCATTACTGATGTAATGCCCAATTTAGGCATGAAATATTATCTGGATGCCTTTCATGATGTACAGGAACAGGGAATTATCCGTTTCTTTTCCGGTGCGATCCACAAGCAGATGTTAAATAATTCCGATTATTTTAATTTGAAGGTCACCAGAATTGAAAATGACGGTAAAAATTTTATTCAGCTGGAATTCATCAATGTTACCAGTCAGTTTAATCAGATTAAGCAGCTGAAATCCTATGTAAATCAATTATGGGAAACCAATAAGGAGTTAAAGGAGAAGGAAAAGACAATTCAGAAGCTTGCATACCATGACAAATTAACGGGAGTTGCAAACCGCAGTCTGTTCTATGAAGTTTCCGCCAGTTTGCTGTCGCAGGCAAAAAGGAATAAGAGTCTGCTGGGGCTGATGTTTTGTGACGTGAATAAATTTAAGTCCATTAATGATACTTATGGTCATGAGTTCGGGGATAAGGTACTGATTCATGTTGCGGAGCTGCTAGGTAAGGCAGTCCGGGAAAAGGACCTGGTCTGCCGGTATGGAGGGGATGAGTTTCTCATTCTTCTGCCTGATTTGAAAGAAGTGGAAAATTATCATGTAGTGGCCTCCAGAATTGTGGAACTGACAAAAGATGCGGTGGAGATTCAGAACATAACGATCTCTCTGTCCATCAGCGGAGGAATCAGTTTTTATCCAGCCGATGCAGATACCATAGACCAGCTGATTGTAAAAGCGGATGCAGCCATGTATGTGGCGAAGCAGTTAAAGGGGCTGGAAACATACTTTTACCCCGTGGATTAAAAGGGAAAATCCGGTCACATCCCCTTTCGTAAGCATATATTATACCGTATATAAACAATCGTGAGGTATATTATGGATCAGTACACAGCTAGACCGTCAGATGAAGTACATGTAGGCTATTTGCGTGTCATGCACACAGTTCCCAATGCACCCAATGTTGACATATACGTGGATGATGAGATGATTATTGATAATCTTGCATATGGAGATTTTACAGATTACTTACCTGTACAGGAGGGAACCTATAGAGTTTCTCTTTATGTAACAGGAACTCAGGATGCTCCTATTATTGAAAACATGCTTCCGGTAGAGCGGGATGTGATGCTTACAGTAGCTGCAGTGGGAACTCCTGATAACATCGGACTGCTTTCCATCACCGATGCCAATGGAGAAATCATTGAGGGAAAAGCGATGGTACGTTTTATCCATTTATCTCCGGATGCACCTGCAGTGGATATCACACTTCCTGATGGAACTGTGATTTTCCCCAATGTTGCATTTAAGCAGGTTACTCCTTATATTCCCGCAGACCCCATGAACTTAACGCTGCAGGTCAGACCGGCCGGGTCAACAGACATTGTATTAGAGATTCCCAATATCCCATTAACGGAAGATAGTTTTAATACAATATATGCTGTCGGGCTTCTGCAGGGAGATCCCCAGCTGGAGGTTCTCTTGACAACGGATGAATTTTAGAGTATAACATAGAATTAATAAGGAAAAACAGATAGCTCTTTGTGGGGTCACACCAGAGTTATCTGTTTTTCTATTGATAAAGAATTTAAGGACAAGGAGATGGAAAAATGGTAAGAGAAAACTGAGTATAAATAAGAAACAATTGACAAAACCAGGCTGTTACGTTAGAATGCAAGCATATACTTGCATGCGGAGGAAGGCGGATTGGACGATACAAGTCAAAAAATCATTGATGCAGCTATGGAACTTATTAAAGAGAAGGGATATGTTGCGACAACCACAAAAGATATAGCAAACCGTGCCAATATCAATGAATGTACCATTTTTCGTAAATTTAAAGGTAAAAAAGACATCGTCCTTACTGGAATGGAGCAGGAAAAGTGGCGTGGGAATATATCTCCGGCAATTTTTCAGAATGTTAAGTGGGAGCTTCAGCCTGACCTGGAGATGTTTATGCGTAATTATCTGGATCGGATTACCCCGGATTTTGTAAAATTGTCTATTGGACTGCGGGCGCCCCAGATCTATGAGGATACCAGACCGCAAATTTTAAAAATACCGAAGGCATTTCTTGAAACTTTAATTATGTATTTTGAAGCAATGCATGAGAAGGGAAAAATCCCTTTACTTGATTATGAATGCCTGGCAATGACTATTTTTTCCTCTACATTTGGTTTTACCTTTTTAAAAGCTTCTTTTAATGACGAGCTTACAAAGATCAGGCAGGAGGAGTACATCACAGGCAGTGTGTCTTTGTTTTTAAAAGGAATTGAACAGGAATAACATGATTATGTGGTATCGCCAATTATTGGTGATGCCATTTATAAAAAACAAAATGCAAGTGACTGCTTGCATAAAAGGGAGGAATCACTCATGAATATAACAGGTGCCCAGTACTGTGCCAGTGTCAGATTGATTTATGATCTTCCCGTATACAAAACTTAGGGAAACTGGTATGATAATAAAGACAAATCAGACACGAAAGAATGGCACAAAGGATTCGAAAAAGATTATGAAACAATTAACCATAGGAATACTGGCTCATGTAGATGCAGGTAAGACCACGCTTTCTGAAGGAATTCTTTATGCAGGCGGGAAGATCGGAAAGCCAGGAAGAGTTGATAATAAAAATACATTTTTAGATACCTACGGGCTGGAAAAAGCCAGAGGAATCACCATATTTTCCAAGCAGGCAGTATTTGATATGGGAGGAATCAGAACCACCCTTTTAGATACTCCCGGACATGTGGATTTCAGTGCAGAGATGGAGCGGACGCTTCGTGTGCTGGACTATGCCATATTGGTAATCAGCGGTGCGGACGGAGTTCAGGGACATACCAGAACCTTATGGCGCCTGTTGTCCATGTACCAGATCCCTGTTTTTCTTTTTATTAATAAGATGGATCAGCCGGCTGCCGATAAGGACAGGCTGCTGGGTGAGGTGAAAAAGCAGCTCCATGACAGCTGTATCGATTTTTCCCTGACTGATACAGACAGTTTTTATGATCAGCTTGCCATGTGCGGTGAAAATATGATGGATGAATATCTGGAAAACGGAGTGGTAAGCGTGGACCAGATCCGGCAGGGGATCAGAAACCGAACTGTCTTCCCCTGCTTTTTCGGTTCTGCGCTGAGATTACAGGGGATAGAAGCGCTTCTTGAGGGAATCAGCCAATACGCCCTCATACCGGAGTATCCCGGAGAATTTGGCGCGAAGATCTTTAAAATAACCAGAGATGACCAGGGAAACCGCCTGACTCACTTAAAGCTCACCGGCGGGGCTCTCAGTGTGAAAAATATCCTGACCAATGGAACCTGGGAGGAGAAAGTCAACCAGATCCGTATTTATTCCGGTGAAAAATACGAGGCAGTAAATGAGGTTTCGCCAGGATGCATCTGTGCAGTGACCGGTCTCAGCCAGACAAGACCCGGGGAAGGACTGGGATTCGAAGAAGCTTATGAGTCCCCGGTATTAGAACCGGTCCTGTCCTATCAGATTGCGCTGCCAAAAGTCTGTGACCCGAGGCAGATGCTGCCCAGGTTTCGCCAGCTGGAAGAAGAGGAGCCGGAGCTTCATATTGTATGGGATGAGCATTTGCAGGAGATTCAGGCTCAGATCATGGGAGAGATCCAGATTGAGATTTTAAAAAGCCTGATCTTGGAACGGTTTGGAGTGGAGGTATCCTTTGATACGGGAAGAATCGTTTATAAAGAGACCATTGACAGTCCGGTGGAAGGTGTGGGACATTTTGAACCCCTGAGGCACTATGCAGAGGTACATCTTTTATTAGAGCCCGGGGAGCCGGGCAGCGGTCTGGAATTTTGCTCTGCCTGCAGTGAGGACCTGCTGGGGAAAAGTTTCCAGAGGCTTGTACTGACCCATCTTGAGGAAAAAAGTCACAGAGGAGTGCTGACCGGATCTGCAATAACAGATATGAGAATCACCCTTGTATCAGGAAGAGCCCACCAGAAGCATACGGAAGGCGGGGATTTCCGGGAAGCAACGTACCGCGCGGTGCGCCAGGGCTTAAAAGAGGCTCAGTCGGTATTGCTGGAGCCTTATTATGGTTTTACTCTTGAACTGCCTGAAACTCTGGTAGGAAGAGCAATGACAGACATTGAAAAGATGTGTGGAACCTGCGGGATATCTCATACAGACGGAGGAGCGGCAGTTCTTACGGGCAGTGCACCGGTGTCCACCATGAGAAATTACCAGAAAGAGGTATCAGCATATTCCAAAGGTATGGGAAGGCTTTTTTGCACATTAAAAGGCTATGAGCCCTGCCATAATCCGGAAGCTGTAATGAAAGAGTCTGGCTATGATTGGGAAAGTGATCTGGACAATCCTGCCGGATCCGTATTCTGTTCCCACGGTGCCGGATTTGTGGTTCCCTGGGATCAGGTAAAAAAACACATGCATCTGGAGCCTTTCTTAAAACTGTCCCAGTCAGGAACTGACGAAGACATCGTGGGTGGCCGGTCTTCCAGCCAGGAAAAACCTCTTATGAGTCTGGAAGAAATCGACCGGATTATAGAAAGCACCTTTTATGCCAACAGAGGGAAACGGACAGAATGGAAGAGAAAAAAGCCTGTTTATGAGACCCGAAGGGACCCTGTTTACCATAACATGAATGATTCAGAACAAAGGGAAGAATATCTCCTTGTGGACGGTTATAACATTGTATTTGCCTGGCAAGAGCTTGCCAGTATCGCACAGGAAAATATGGATGGAGCCAGAATGAAACTTCTGGATCAGCTGTGCAATTATCAGGCAATCCGTAAATGCCAGATCATCGCGGTATTTGACGCATACCGCGTAAAGGAGCATCGGGAAGAATTCATCGCCTATCATAATATCCATCTGGTATATACCAGAGAGGCGCAGACAGCAGACCATTATATTGAAAAATTTGCCCATGACAATAATCGGAAATACCGGATTACCGTTGCTACCTCCGATGGCTTGCAGCAGATGATCGTAAGGGGAGCGGGATGCGCTTTGTTATCAGCCAGAGAGTTAAAGACCGAGATGGAAGCAGCAAACAAAAGAGTAAATGAGGAATTTCAGGATTCCAGACCCCAAAACCGTAATTTTCTTCTGGATTCCCTGTCAGATGAGGCAAAGGAACAGTTAAAAGACGCGGGCAGTAAAGAATCATAATTGGTGTATAATCCTATAAAATGGCACGGTCCTTTCTGCAGAGCAGAAACGAATGACACAGGAAGGACCGGACGTATTTTATTTGTAACGGCCGCTGGAGGAAATGGACAGCTCATATTGATCGCCCAGGATGCAGATATCATTGAAAAAGAGCGGATGGTTACCCTTGTAGCAGACTCTCTGGATACACAAAATAGCAGTTCCCGGCTGCACCGCCAACATCTCTGATTCAGCAAAGTCTGCCGATTTTGCAAAGATTTTATCAGAAGCAGATTGGATTTCCAGATGATATTGCTGCTCCAGAAATTCATAGAGACCGTTAAACTTGTTTGTAAACTGCTCAATATCAGGAACCAGGGCATAAGGAATGTAGTCTTTTATAATGGCTATGGGGTTTTCATTAATCAGCTGGATCCTCTGAATTCTGGCAATTGGGGTCCCCGGAGCCCGATGAAGCTCTTTTCCCAGCTTTTCAGTAGCGCGAATAATGTCAATATACATGCTTTTGGTACGGACATCAAATCCCCTTTTGCGAAGACATTCTGTAACTGAGGTGACTTTGTTTAACGATTGAATCGCTCTGGAGTCCAGTACGATCGTACCTCTTCCCTGTCTGATTTCAACAAGACCTTCTTCCTTCAGAATTTCCATGGCAGTTCTGACAGTGGTGCGGCTTACCTGGTAAATCTTTTCAAGTTCTGGTTCGGTTGGAAGGAATTCTGAAACAGGATAGGTTCCATCTTTAATTTTCATTTTTATTAAATCATGAACTACCATATAAGCCGGAACTTTCCCCATAATAAAGTAATTATGAAAATCACAGGGCAGCGCTTGATTTTCATAATTCCTCCTTTCTTTCACATATTCATTAATCTGACATTAATTATATCATATGTTTCTTTTATAGCAAATAAATGTAAAAAAATTTGGAATATTTATTATTATTTTTTGAATAGAAAGTATTAAAACCTGATTTTAAGGAGAACTCATGTGCACAAATAAAAAAAGAAAAAATGATGATTGGCTCCATGCAAAACCGGCAGTTTCAGTGACAATTGCATGGAGAAGATTCTGTCACTGAATATATGCAGGTTTTGCCTTCTGATCTTTCAAAAACAGGAGGAAGCCAGCATGAAATATGTAAACGCAAAAACAATTCTTCCTGATAAACTGGTCAGGGAATTGCAGCAGTATATCCAGGGAGACTATATCTATATACCTGCCCTTTGCAAACAGAGAAAACAATGGGGAGAAAAGACCGGGTACAGGGAAGAATTAAAGCAGAGAAATAATACCATCAGGACCCAGTACCATAATGGCAGATCCATGGAATCTCTTGCAAAACAGTATTGCCTTTCCCTCTCTGCTATCAGAAAAATTATATATCAGCAATAAACCGGCGGAGCTGCAGATGCAGCTCCGAATTTTTATACAGAATAATACCGAAATAAACTGTACATTGAATTCTTTAACAGGGACAGATACAATAGCTCTAAAAGCCGTTATGGGAGGAAATGAAAATGAATCTGACTTATATGGGATATGAGGAACGAATTATTACACCGGAAAAACCAGTGCAGACAGCAGGGTATGACGCCCGTATTGACAACCGTTCAAGGGGAATCATGAAGGATTTAAAGGCCCAGATTCTTGTAAGCAAAAGAAACGAAGACAGATTCTGCCTTATAACAATTGACAGTCTGGGTTTTACAGTCGAGCTGGTCAATCTGCTGCGGGAAAGAATTTCAGAGATACTGGCAGCTAAAATGGAGCAGGTCATGATCTGCTTTTCCCACACACACGCTGCCCCCAATGCTGCAGTTGAAAAAGACTATTATGAATCTGTATGCCAGTCAATTCTCTCAGGGGTAAAGAAGGTCAGTGATCAGATGAAAGAGAGGTATGCGGTGCAGAGCCAGAAAGCATTGAAGGATATGGCAGAAGATATCTGTGAGTCCCTGCAGCCGGTCATAGACAAAATTAATCCAAAGCCGATCAACAGAATATCCATGTTTTCCGTTAAATCCACCTTTTATGCCGATGTGCCGGAATTAAGCCGGGCGAGAGAAATTGCAGCCGAAGCCTGGGAGCAGGGAAAAATCGACGGTGCAGGCTGGCTTAAGGAAGTGGAGAGACTTTTGAACAATCATGAAACCAGGCAGAGTGCCGAAATTGAAATACAGTTTTTTGCAGTCAATGACGGCTGTCTCTGCGGAGTTCCCAGTGAAGTCATGTCTGATATTGCAGTTGGAATCTGGAAAAAGACCAGTAATCCCATGGTATTTTTCAATGGTTATACAAATGGCTGTACCAGCTACCTTCCGACAGCCGCCGAATACGACAGGGGCGGATATGAAGTTCTCTGGTCCAACCTCCTTTATTACCAGTATCACGGGAGGGTCATGCAATTAAACAGGGATACGGCAAATCGTCTTGCGGATGAGGCGGTGAAGGCGTGGAAGGAATATTCGATGTATTATAAGACTGCGGCTGCGGATTTTTGCTGATTTTGTTTTCGTTTTAGTTGATCTTTTCTGTATTTACGAACTCTTAAAATCAGGTAAGTTCCAAATACAGCTGTGTATGATAATACGGATAAAACGTAATTAACTTTATAGATCATTTCTATATCAGAGGAAGGGTTCAGAGATTCCAGCGCGCTGGGGACCAAGAGAACCATCAAGTACATGTAAAGGATGGCAAACCAGGGGTAGGAAAGCCGCTGTACATTTTTCCAAACCCTGGGATTCATCTTTTTTCGTACTGCTTTAAAAGAAGTGACCATTAAAACGATCATAATTAAAAAGAGCGGTACAGTCAGGATTAATGCAAGGATCTGCCGGAGATCCAGCTCGTTTGGGGTATTTAAAACAGCTGATATGTAATAGATTCCGTAAGCAAAGGAGTGTGCTAATGTAATCAGGCAGGCGATGATTGATAGATAGCCTCTGATTGGCATCAGCGCACGAACTACTTTTCCTTTGGGATTTAATGCGCCGATATACATGACAATGACAAACAATGCAGTGGAAAAGGCACCTCTGTAAAATACAGAAATGACGTAGAGGTAGGTCCATTCTGGAAAGACTTCGTATAAATTCAGTTTTGTGTAACATACGATAAATCCGATGACTGCTATGGACAGTACGTAGAATATGGCGGGGTGCTTGCGGATGGCATTTTTGAAAAAGAAAACAAATAAGAAGGCTTCCAATAATGCAATTAAGAATATCATGAATATGTCCTTTTACCTTTCTTTTTAGTGGGGGTAGGGATGTGGATTTTTGTTTAATAGTTAGCTAAAACTAACCATCACGAACTATATCACAGGATATGATGAGGTGTCAAGATTCTTTCGCAGCATTTTTTTTAATAGTTTTGGTTGCGGGGGATTAATGATAATTAATTGCTTTTATGGCGGGACAGGTGGTTTTGTGGAGGTAGGATGAAAAAAATACTGTCGACTTCTGACATTTTTTATAATGAAAGGGAGACTGCAAAAGGATGTTGGCGTAACTATTTGTTTAGTAGAACGAATGAGATTGTAGACAGATGACAAGAAGGTATAAATCTTAATTTTACGGGGGAATTGTCAGATAAAAAATTAAGGAATTTAAGGGAGATTATTCTGATTTATGTAGAGAATAATTCGATAATGAAATAATAAATTATGAATATTTGATTGAACATTTCTATAATTTGTCATAAAATGTTAATAGCTAATTAATGAATACGACGATAATATGTCTATAGAAAAAATGTATAAATAAATTGTATAAAAAAGCAAAAGTTCATAATGCATAAAAATATTAAATTAGGCTTAGAGGATAGGGGAATGAAGCGACTTAATGTAAGAAAAGGAACTAATGTATGTTATAGCAATAATGCGCAACTCGCCCACTATAAATGAAGTTCTCACAGGCATGCCATTGCACGGATATGGAGGGAATATAATATGGAAAAGATAACAATGAGTGACTATATTTATGCATTGTCAGATAAAGAATACTTAAGTACATTTATCACTGGTCACTTAGGTGCAGAATTTATCATCGATAAGCTAATACTCACAAAAATAAGTGATAACAGCATATATGATAAACTAAGATTGAGGTTCGAACAGAAAATACTGCTATTAAAAGGCTTTAATTTGATTACGGATGACGAATTGTCTTTACTAAAAGAAATTAATAAAATTAGAAACTCATTCTCTCATCGTTTGGAATTCGAAATTGATTTTGATAAAGCCTTTGAGCTGGTGCAATTAGCTCATAAAGCAGGAATTGATTTTTCAGATAATACTATTTGGAGTGACAAAGAACTTTCTAAAACATGGTACGACATTGATGGTGTCGTTAACGAAGTAATCGCTAATATAAATACCCATATGGCAAATAAATATCAAGATATTGGTGGCGAAGTTTATAGGTGATTATCAGACTAGCAAATAGAGAGAGAAAAAAACGCAACAGTACCATAATAGGTAGTTGTAAATCTATTTATAATGAGAAAATGTATAAACATGTACACGTCGATTATGTATCAATTCCAAATCCAAATTTGGGAGACATTGCAGATTGTGTTGTCTACTTACTTTACGAAACACTGAAATCTAACATATAAAGGAATGATAAATATGACTAAAGGCTTTATTCTTTACCAAAGTGGAAGGCTTCCGTTTGTGATTGATAATTATAGAATGGAGTTGTTTACAGATGACAACCTACTGTCTGATTTTACTAAAGAGTATAACTTCAAAAAGAATTATATTCTTATAGGACAATGTTTTACATTAGGATTTCAGTCCCAAAAAATTACGATTTCTGTCGAACATTCTGTTGGTAGCACCTGCTATTTGTCATGTTATCTTATTGACAGCATTATTTCGAAAGATGGTTATGATACTATTGGAGTTCAGTCCCCGTTTCTTGATGATATTTTTAAATACAAATATAATTATTTGGATCTTGCAAAGAACGGAGCCAACCTATCGATAGATTTCAAAGAAGTATATAAAGTTCCGTTTAAAATGGATAACAAGCAACATGAACTGATATTTCGTATCGGTCATAATGGGGGGCTTGGTTTGTTGGAGGACTTTGACAAGAAGGGCGAAGTGCTAATACCTCTCCTTTCTGGAGATATTCAAGAATGTTATAGTATATCAATAATATTGCAGCGATTTGCTATGTTTATGGTTTCACGGTCTGATATATCGTTCAAGCGAATCATTCTGTATAACAAGGGCTTAATTGCAGGTTGGTTTTATTGTAATATTATTTCAGAAGAATCCACTTCTGTATATGATGTTCTTTTTTGCGAATTTGATGTTATGAAGTATGTTCCTAAAATACTAAATAACATAGCTTTGGATGTTTGCAATAAAATAACTCAAAGTGTTCCTTTAGGACATTTAGCGTGCATGGGTTTTCCATATACACCACAAAGATTCATTGAGCAGATTATGGCTTTTGAGTATTTATTTGAAAAGCTCGAAAAAAAGAAGGCAAAAGATAGCAAATTCCATCTAAAGCAGGAGCTGAAATCAATGTTTGATTCATTTCCAGAAATACTGTCAGAGACAAGGCTTTCATCTGAAAATATCAGCGAGCAATTGAAAGAAATTAGGCGGAGTATTGTACATGGCTATGCCTACTATTATGATTTCGAGACCGATTCTAAGATTCAGTATATGATCATGCAACTGGATAGATTAATTCAAAATATGAGTTTGAAATGGATTGGTTTTTCTTCAGATGAAATAAATGAGTATAAAAATATCTTATGAACTTCGCATTATATTTATAAAGTATTGAACTGTGTAAAGTAACATAGAAAATTGAATTTAGAAAGGTACTATTATGGATGTAATAGTTAGATTGGCATATAGGGAAAAAGATGAAATACTTCAATTGTTTAATGAATATACAGATAGTATTTTAGCAGAAGGTGAAGATGTTGCTGAGTGTTTGAAATCACAGAATTATAGTGATGAGATAAATAAGCTTGAAGAAAAATATGGTTTGCCAGAAGGAAGATTATATATTGCATGCATTGACAACAAGTTTGTAGGGTGTGTTGCGTTAAAAAAAGATGACGATGAGTATTGTGAAGTGAAACGCTTATATGTCAGACCGGGTAATCGAGGAAAGCATATAGGAAAGAAACTTATGGAACAGGTTATTTCTGATGCAAAAGAAATTGGCTATAAACATATAAGACTTGATACGTTTCCTTTTATGGAAAAAGCAATTAAAATGTATAAGTATTATGGATTTTATAATATCGAAAGATATAATAATAATCCAGCATCTACAGCAATATTTATGCAATTAGATATACAATGACAAATCCCAATTTGCATGGGATTCTGAACTTCCTATTATATTTATTAGAAAGACAGATTTCATAACAATAAATAATTTCAAATTAACAGATTATCCATTTAGTACAGGGAGTAAATTATGATAGAGATAAAAAGAGCACTATTAAAAGATGCAGAGGCAATAACAGAAATAAAGATAAAGGCTTTTAATAAAGAAATAAATACATACTTGGGTAGAAATGGAGGACCTCCTGGTTATGATAAAGTAGAATCTGAAAACGATATTATAGCTAATTTTATAGCATACAAAATTGTTTTAGATAATAACATTATTGGTGGATTATTCTTAATTCCAATAGAAGGATACAAAATGAGATTTGAGGATTTCGTAATTGATCCAATATATCAAGGTAATGGCTACGGATATAAAGTAATGCAGTTAATTGAGAAGATACACCCAGACATTAAGGAGTGGAAATTATCAACACCAGTATTTAGTGTAGGAAATCAGCATTTATACACCAAGTTTGGTTATAGAGAAATTTCAAGAAATGATGATGAGATAGAATATGTGAAACTAACGTAAAGTTGATTTTGTTTGCGTGTGTTGTGTTCCTCACCTTCTATAACAGCAAACTTTATTTTTAATATGCCATGATATTCAATTGAACATCATGGCTAAAGGATTGGAATTTACAGCAGCTTGTAACTGACTTTCATCAACATGTGTATAGATCTCCGTTGTTGCGATACTTTCATGTCCGAGAAGCTGTTGTAAAGAACGGATGTCTACGCGACCATATTTATACATTAATGTAGCTGCGGTATGTCTGAGTTTATGTGTAGACAAACCATCCGGATTTATTCCGGCAGAAATAATATGCTTTTTAACCACGTTTTGTATGGCCCTTGTTGTCAACCGTCCCCCGTTGCGTGAGATAAATAAAGCATTTGTATTAGTGGTCATGGAATTTCGTATCGAGAGCCATTTTGTTGATGATTGTTTAACAGCTGGAGTAATAAAAATTTTGCGCTCCTTGTTTCCCTTTCCGACGACGGATAGTATATCAGAGTTAACTTGGTCTATATTTAATGATGCCAGTTCTGATAATCGCAAAGCACAATTTAGAAAAATTGTTATAATACAATTATCACGAACAGAACTTGAACTGGATTCAATGAGCAGACGAACCGATTCTTCTAGAGTAAGGTATCTGACTATTCGCTTGGGTTGTTTTGGAGTTTCTAACTCTTCGGCAATGTTGCTATCAATCGGATGTGCTTTGGTTTTGGGGTATTTCCAGAATTGCCGGATAGAAACAATTTTTCTTGTTCTGGTGCCAAGAGAAGAATGAAGAGTATCTTGGCAATAAGCTAAAAATCCATACATTTCACTAAGACTAATGGAACAAATGAATTCTATAGTAACAAATTTAAAATCTGAATATTCTAGACCTTGGTTAATAGCAACAAAGTTGAAAAATTGCAAAAGGTCTAAACGATATTCCAATATGGTGTTTTTGCTACGACCTTTAATTGTAATGAGGTAAGCTAAATATCGTTCAACAATTTGGCATGATTTATTTGACTGCATGTGATCAACTCCTTTTTTTAAGAGTATTGACACATATGTATGCGATTACACAGAAACATGTAAGCGGAATAATGAGAAGTTATAAATTTACATACGAAAATTACGGAGGGTTTAAATGCTTATAAGACATTTTAGTACAGTAGAAAAACTTATCGCTAACTATTCATCGGAGAAAATAAAGACATTGAATTACTGTAAAAAAACAAAGGAAGCTTACGTTAATGAAAAGCTAGGTAATAATCCATATAGAACACTTGCAGAGAAATTTCGTCTATACGAAAATGGTAAATGCGAAGAAAAAGATGATTGGTATTTTTACAAATTTTTAATAACGCTTGGAGACAATAAAAGATATAAATTCCCACTTGAAAATGGTGAATATATTGAAGCTAGCGTTGAGTTATTTGAACCATTTATAACATGTGAATTCAATGGCGAACAACGTGAAATGGTTAATCCTCAGTGGCATTTACTTATAGCTAATTATGCATATATTGATGCAGCATTTAATCATGATGATAATGAATATGCAAAAAAAATACGAGAATTAAACGGATGGGGAAAAAACAAACGAGTGCGAAGTAACTTACAGAATAAGGTTTTAAAGGTCTGGTTAGAAGAGAGTCTGATAGAATAATTGAATTTTGAAAGCATCAAGCTTTATACTAAAAAATAAAATTTGATTAGTATAAAATGGTTCAACAAATCCCTGCTTGTTGAATAAAGTATTTGAGCATAGTATGAAGGTCGCTAAAATCGAATTTGGCGAGTTTTTGGAACTGCTCATTATATTTATAGGCAGTCATTAAAAAATAAATTTGATACCAAGTAATCATATTGGAGTATTAAAGGGAGAAAAATATATGGAAAAGCATCTTTATTCAATACTTGCAGTGTTTCCAACGCCGAATATCGAAGAAACCGCAAAGTATTATAACGAAGTTATGGGATTTAGAATGGTTAAGTATTTAGATGTAAAAGAGCCCCACATATGTCTTTACCGTGATCGTGTGGAAATAATATTAACTAAAGCATATAGCGATAAAGTCTATACAAATAGAGAACTCTACGGGTATGGGGAAGATTCGTATTTTATTTCAGACAATCAGGAAGAATTACAAAATGAATTCATAAGTAAAGGTGCCAAAATTGTTCGTCCGCTCCATATGACTGATTATAATAATTTGGAATTTGTGTTAGAAGATATTGACGGACGGTGGATTGCTTTTGGAATGAAACAAAAATAACATTTTGAAATATAAGGAAAAGCGATTACGAGAGGTAAGCACATGAGAAAAACTCTTCCGGATGTGGCAAGTTATTTAAAAGAAATTATGGTGCCTGAAACCCACGAAATTTATGCAATTAATCCTGCATTTAAAAATGTTTCAGTGGATGAAAACTTGCATGAGGGCGTTCTGGCATTCAGGGCCTTTTTGGTTCGGCTTTACGATGTTCTATACGCCAAAGGCAATGACTATGATAATAGCAAAAAAGTTGCCCATGAATACGAAAACCGCACTACGCTTTCGGTGTACTATCCGTTCCTGCACTATGTAAGTACCATACTTATGAACATGGGTTATTATGGCAAGCCAGTTGAAAACTCCCATTCTCTCGTTTGTGGAAATACCGTACTGGTTGAAAAACTGTCTGTTACCAAAAATCTTGAATGTCTGCAGTTTTTGGCGGATTGCGGTATTTGCATTGATGGTATAGATTTATATAATAAAAAGCAAAACTTGTCAGATATCAAAACCATAAAGATCTCATATCAAGATAACCCCACTATGCTGACAGGCCTGAAGGTCATGGCAATTGCCGAAACAGACCACGGAACCCTTGCCAACCAGGATATTTTTTTGCGCTGTGATTACAGAATATTGAAAAAAGATGAAACCAATGTACTTTCCATTGTGCAGGATACAATAAAGCCTTTATCCGCGGATGTGCGGGAGTTCATTCTGCAATTGCATCAGCGTTATCTGGATAAAGGACTTAGCTGCATTGTGGAAGTAAAAGGGTTTCATATCTATATAAAGTATTGTTTTAAACGGAAAGATTTATGGGGAATTAACGCTTCCCTCAACAACGGCTATCATATCAATGTGAAATCCACAAAGACGGACGAATACACGGACACCATCAAAACATTTTCTCCAATTTTGCAGGAACTGATTGAAAAGGGGTATGGCTGCGGCAGAAAAAGAGAAATTATCGGTCATTGTGATGGCGGTTGTCGTGGACTTCCCATATCGCTGAATGAATCTGTTCTTTTAATGCGAAATGATATTGTAACATGGTTTGATAAAGAAGTGACGTGCTTACAAAAAAATGAAATTAACTAGAGAGGTGTTAGTTTGGATGATTTATATAAAATGATTAAACCTTTCTTAAATCAAACTATATTAACCAAATATAACTTCGGTTTTGCCGGGGAGGTATATATTGAGACAGATAAGTTTGAAGAAGAATACAACCAATATCTTCCGATTTTAGAAAAGTATTTTAGTCTGAAAAAACCGTTTTACTGTAACAGAAATTACACTTATTATTCAACGGATTTAATTGTAACAACAGATCTAGTGAAAAATGTAGCCTTAGATGCACCGATAATTTTGAATCTAGAATTATCGTATGATAATAAAAGATATATTATATTCTCACTCACGGAATATATGTTGTCATGTATAGCAAAATTAGTTGGTGTCATATTCTCCTATTCGTCTTTAGATGTCAATTACTATAAAGCGCTTAAAGAATATCTAATAGATTTGACTGACTATATAACTCAAATTATTTTTGATGAAGAATTAAATCAATTTCCACCGCTATCTTCTGGCTTAATTGATAGTATCATATCGGATATGAAGGAACTTAATATTTCCCATGTCCGTGAATATTCGGAGATGGACAATATTCTTATTATGTTTATTACTTATTTTGCATTATGTGATTATATTGGAGAACACGATATTATCATTTCACCTTTACAAGGGGCAGCACTAATACCGCCATTTTTTATATCTATGCAAAAATATACCAATATCATGAATCGATGTTCCGGTCTGGCAGGGTATGAATATGTCAGGTTTTCAAAATATGATAATACCCATTATTGTGAATTATCCTTGCCTGACCAGGTGCATTTATTGAGTACTCAATATCCGGAGAGGACGAATATATTATTGATAGATGATAATACAGGTACTGCAACTACGCTAAAATCTATTAAACAAGAATTATTAAAATATTTTAAAAATATCTCAACTTCTGCATTAGAGTATTATTGGGAGGGAAAAATTTTTAGAACTGATTACTCAGCGTTTCAGCTGGATGAAATAGATTTAATAACGCCCCTTTGCTACAGATATTTTAAAATACTTGAGGAACATTTAGAATTCCTGAAGAATGAAAAAGATATTAATTTTCGGTATGATTTAGTTAAGTTTAGTAAAATAAATATGATTTACGATAAAATTGACTATTATTTATATATAAATAACGATTGTACAGAAACTTCAACAAAAACAAGAATTTTGAATATTTATGAGAGAATTAAGGAGGTAATGGAAATCCTCTCAAAAACGAATTAGTAATTTTCCAATGCCACAAATAGTTTTTATAATTAATAAGCAGAAATTTAATTACAAGAGAGGAAATCCCCAAATGTTATCAGCCATAATAAACAGACGTAGTATACGGAGTTATAAAGGAGTAGACGTCCCTAGACACATGATAGAGAAAATTTTACAGTCAGGGATACTTGCTCCATCTTCTAAAAACCGTCAGCCATGGAAATTTATTGTAGTAACTGGCAATGCAAAGAAGGATATACTTGCAGTTATGGGTAAAGGATTAATGAGAGAGAAAGAGCGCCCCCTTCTTCCGGAAAGCGCGCAGTATCTCAGTGGTGCAGAATACACCTTGAAAATTATGGAACAGGCACCTGTTATCATTTTTATTGTTAATTCGCTTGGGTTAGATATTTATTCTTGTTTAAAACCTGAAGAACGTATTTACGAAATTTGTAATGCTCAGTCGATAGGTGGAGCTATTGAGAACATGACGCTCACAGCTTCCGAACTTGGATTGGGTAGCTTATGGATTTGCGATACATATTTTGCATATAAGGAATTATGCGATTGGTTAAATGTTGAAGGAGAACTTTTTGCTGCAATGGCAGTAGGATATGCAGATGAAAATCCTCTTGCTAGACCCAGAAAAAGTATAGATGATATTGTTGAATGGCGTGATTGAATTTCTATTTCTTCTATAACTCGCAAAAATCTGATTGGAGAGTATATTGTGATTTCTACTGATGCTCCGTGAAGTGAGCAAGTCTTATGTATATAAATGTTTGATGTAATTACGAAAGACAAAAGATTGGAGGGTGCATTTTGGAAATAAAAAGTATTTGTGAAAATAAAAAGCAGTTCTTGGATTTACTCTTATTAGCTGATGAACAAGAATCTATGATCGACAACTATTTAGAGCGAGGGGATCTTTTTGCCTTATATGATAGCGACTTGAAAAGCGTATGCGTAGTTACACGGGAAAGTGATGATGTATGTGAACTAAAAAACATAGCTACCTATGAAAAATGGCATGGCAATGGGTATGGCAGCAAACTTTTGCACCACATTTTTTCATATTACAAAAGAAAGTACACGACTATGATTGTAGGAACAGGTGACAGCCCATGGATATTACGGTTTTACGAAAAAAACGGTTTTAGGATTACTCATAGAGTTAAGAACTTTTTCATAGACAATTATGACCATCCAATGTTTGATGGTGGAATTCAATTAGTGGATATGATTTATTTGAATAAGGCTCTATGACTTAGTCACCAATATTTAAGACCCGTTCCTATTAGATTAAGCAGAATTATTTGCTGAATTGAGCAGAGACAATCAATGAAACACTTATATATTATGTATAAAGAGAGGGTGCAAATATTATGGAGAATCCATATAAAATAGTTGATGAGACCAATTGGAAAAGAGCTGTTCACTGTCAAATATTCAGAAACAGTATAGAGCCATCTTATTGTATTACTTTTGAATTGGATATTACAAATTTCCTGGCAAAAGTCCGGGCAGAAAAATTTTCCTTTACTTTGTCCCTCATCTTTATTGTTTCAAAATGTGCAAATGACATTGAGGAATTCCGCTATCGTTTTCTTGATGGTCAAGTTGTGCTTTATGACAGAATTAACACCGCGTTTACCTATTTGGATAATGATACTGAGTTATTTAAAGTTGTTAATGTTGAGATGCAGGATACAATGGAACGTTATAATTCTGTAGCAGCCCGGAAAGCTGCAGATCAAAAAGACTATTTCACGGGGCCGCTGGGGAATGATGTATTTCAGTTTTCACCAATGCCATGGGTATCCTATACCCATATTTCTCATACAAACTCCGGTAAAAAGGATAATGCCACCCCATTGTTTGATTGGGGAAAGTATTATGACAGAGATGGGAAAAAGATACTTCCGTTTTCCGTTCAGGTTCATCACTCTTTCGTAGATGGGATACATATTGGAAAACTGGCAGATTCGTTGCAAAACTATCTGAACAGAATATAGGACTGGGAGGAACGAGCTATAAGAGAACCGAATTGCTAATGCAACGCAAATTACCTCAAAGGCTAAAGTCAACGCATCATGATATAATTAAATTTATTATCTAAACAGGAGGTATTATAATTGGAATTTAGAATAATCTCGTTACCCCCATTCAAAGCGGCATCATCAGGTGCAGATAAAAATTTCGATTTTTCTTCTAAAGGTGTATTAGGCAAATTTGATAAGTACTTTTCTGCTATCCAGCTATCGGACAGAGACAGTTTTTTACCAAGGGATTTTCTTTACTATGATGAACAACAGCAAGGAATGGTATGGATATGGGCGTTGAGTGAAGACATGGATGACGGTGGAAATGAAGTGATTCATTTTGATGGTGGTTACTATTTAACTTATGCTTACAAAGATGGAGATGAGGAAACCAACGGAAAGCTGTATAACGAAGCTCTGGAATATATCCAAAGCTCAGATTTTTTTGAATTAGATGCCCGCCCAAATCATTATGCTATGGGACATATCATAACGCCTGCTGAAATTATTAAAGTTCAAGGTTGGGCTCAGATGGAAACATTTATTCCAATCAGACTAAAAAGCAAATTTGAATTCGTGTAAGGAAGAAACAATGACAAATTATATAATAGAAACAGAACAGCTTGCATTAAGAGAACTGACAATGGATGATTTTGAGTCCTGGCATCAAATATTATCGGATCAGGAAACAATGAAATACTATCCAAGGGCGTTTGATAAGGATAAAACAAAAAGCTGGATCGACTGGAATCTTGATAACTATGGCAAATATGGCTTTGGATTGTGGGCAGTTATTTTAAAGGAATCAAATCAGTTCATTGGTGATTGCGGTATTACCATGCAAAACATCCATGGAGATGGCAATTTGTTCCCTGAGATAGGCTATCATATTGATAAGAGGTTTTGGAACAAAGGGTATGCTTCACAGGCAGCGAAAGCTTGTTTAAAGTATGCTTTTGAGAATACTGATTTTGATGAGGTTTTCTCATATCAAAAGGCGACGAATATCCCATCAAGAAAAGTGGCTGAAAAAATGGGGATGTCATTGCGTGAGGAATATGCAGATGAGAAAAATATAAAAACAAGTGTATATTCCATTACCAGATCAGAATTAGGGAGTTAAAGCTGTTGTGTCATTCCTCAATAAATATATTAAAAAGTATATTCCTATCCAAAAGAATTTTGTGATATTATAGTAGACAACAATAATTTCATTATTTATGCACATTTTTTTCTGTGCACAAAATGGGACTCTATGGAAAGCATGATTGCATTTGCAGGGGATACTCCGACAATTGCTGTTACTTATCCAGAGGATGACAAATACGGACTGATATCTGATCCCATTGTGATTATACAGGAGGTAACTGATGGCGAAAATCCCTTTAATGAGTAAAAAATATTGGAGGTTTCATATGAAAGAACATAACCCCTCTCGCCCTGTGGTATGCGTTTTAATTATCTATTTAATATGTTTTGCATTCAGAGCCATTGAGTACATGGTTATCCGCACAGACCAGTCAATCTTTGGCGAGGCATTTATACATAAACTGGCGGGTATTCTTGTGCTTGGACTGGCAATACGATATGTTTCACTCAAATGGTCTGATATCGGCTTCACGTATAAAACAGCGGGAAGGAATATACTTTATGGTCTGCTTCTTGGTGCAGCTGTGTATATAATTGCATATGGCATCGAGTTTTTTCTGCAATTATCGAGAAACAGCAGCCCCTCTTTGAATGTTTATGTGACCAGCTATGCCATTGATGGTAATCGGGGCATGCAGACCGGCATACTGTTTTTCCTGTTTTGTATTGTTGGGAACATTATCAACGTGGCTATGGAGGAGGGCGTCTTCCGGGGACTATTCGTCAGACTTTTGGAAGTAAAATATTCCTTTATGAAAGCAGCGGTATTTTCCTCTGTTCTCTTTGGCTTCTGGCATATCGCAGCACCTGTACGGAATTTATTGGATGGAGAAATAAATCTGATGGGAGTGATCCCGTCTGTTACCATCCTTATATTAACAACAGGAATTGCTGGTTTTAAATTTTGTCTGCTGACTAAAATCACCGGATCGCTTTGGATGTCCATGGCCGATCATTTTTTTAATAATGCCATCATTAATCTGCTGCATATCACAACCTTATCCGGCGCAGATGAATTGCAGGTAATCCGTATTTCGGTTGCTCAGACTATCTCATTTTTAATCGTTATGATAATTTACTTTAAAAGTGGGGGGCGCCGAAAGTCCACGTTTCGTACATAGATACTAAAATTTTTCCCCTTATCAGCATAGCTTAAAACAAATGTGCATTCAGCAAATCTTAACTCAATACAAGCGGGCAGACAAGACAATGGAGGTTAACAAAATGTCAAAAATTACAGTGTTAATAGGCAGTCCCCGGAAAAATGGCAATACTGAGATCCTGGCAAATGCGTTTATTGATGGAGTCAATAAACAGGAAAACTCCGTGGAAGTGATTTCTGTATCAGGAAAACGCGTAAACGGGTGTACAGGCTGCAATTTCTGCTACAGAGATAACAGTCATAACTGTGCGCAGAAAGACGATATGCAGGGAATCTATGAGAAACTTGCAGATGCAGATGTTCTGGTGATAGCCACTCCGGTTTATTTTTATGGGGCTAGTTCTCAATTGAAATGCATAATCGACCGACTGCATAATCCCATACGCAATACGTTTAAAATGAAAGAACTTGTCTTGTTAGCTGTTTGTGCTGATACAATACCCACCGTTTTTGATTCTCTGATAACCATGTATCATGCGGTGCTGAGCTATTTCTCCCTTAGAGACGGAGGAATGATCACAGTCCCTGGTGTGTCTGAAAAGGGTGATATTTCAGGTAATCCGGCACTTGTGGAGGCTCGTAAACTGGGAGGCAGATATTAGCCGTCATTCCACCAGACAACTCTCCCTTTGACGGTGCCATGTTTCATTATAAATTCGGTGTTGCAGACGTAAAGGGATTGCTTTTATTTCATTTATATTTT
Organism: uncultured Clostridium sp.; assembly: GCA_963523075.1. Classification (GTDB taxonomy): domain Bacteria; phylum Bacillota; class Clostridia; order Lachnospirales; family Lachnospiraceae; genus Lacrimispora. The sequence goes on along the minus strand of CAURBW010000011.1, from coordinate 45,349 downwards.
ATTATAATATAAAACGACTAATCATATAGGTTAATAGGAGTAAATACAATGAATGAATATACTAAAAAACTGAAAGCGGAAATAGCGGAATTCAGAGAAGCCGGTCATAAGTTTGTAAACAAGGAAATTACGGCTGCTGATTTTAAGGGAAAATCAGGAGGTATGGGGGTTTATGCACAAAGGGGCGGCGAAGCTTTTATGATTCGTTTAAGGATACCATGCGGTATTTTATCATTTGCCCATATGAAATTAATCCATAAATTTGCCTTACAATATGGTTTACAGCGAATTCATCTTACAACCAGGCAGGCCATTCAGCTTCATGATCTGGATATTGATTCTGTCTGTGATATCATGGAAGCTGCCATTGACCATGGTTTGTATACCAGAGGAGGAGGCGGTAATTTCCCCCGGAATATTGCCCTGTCTCCCCTGTCTGGTGTGGATAAAGCAGAAGCCTTTGATCCTTCTCCCTATGCGCTGCAGGTGAACCGGTATATCATGGAACAGATCATGGAATACCATCTGCCCCGTAAACTGAAAATAGCCTTTTCCAATAATGAAGCGGATACTGCAAACTGTACCATTAATGATTTGGGCTTTCTGTCAGTCCTGGATCAGGGAAAACCTTTTTTTAAAATGTTTCTTGCAGGCGGATTAGGTAATAACCCGGCAGTTGCTTTACCATATGACGAGCTGATCCCCCTGAACCAGGTCCTGTACCATGTGGAAGCTGTTACCAGAATATTTGCGGCGGAAGGGGATTATCAGAATAAGGCAAAAGCAAGAATGAGGTACATCCCAAAAAGGATGGGAGAAGAAGCATTTATCGAATGTTACAAAAAGCATCTCGCCCAGGTGAAAGAAACCATGGAACTGGATATAAATGTGGATGCATCCGGGGTAGGTGAACCTGCAGATAAGCTGCAGTCTTCCTATATTCATACAGACAGCGGTAATCTGATAGCCCAAAAACAAGAGGGATTCTATACAGCAGTCATTCATCCCCAGTGCGGACAGCTGCCTGTAAAAGCCCTTGAAGAAATAATATCATTTCTTATGGATAAAAAACAGGATATACGCCTTAGTATGACGGAAAGCATGTACATCCGCAATCTGACCAGAGAAGAAGGAGAAAAGCTTCTTGCAATAATGGAAGAGACCAATCAGGTAACCCCGATTGGTATGAGTGTCAGCTGTGTGGGAGTACCAACCTGCCAGATAGGAGTTTTAGAGAGTCAGACATTATTAAAAGAAATAAACAGGGTATTGATGGAAAACAAGATAAAGACGGATTATCTGCCGGGAGTTTCCATATCGGGGTGTTTTAATTCCTGTTCCAGACACCAGGTAAGTGAAATTGGCTTTGCCGGCTGTAAAAAACGTATTTCCAATGCTCCGGCAGAGGCCTTTGAACTTCATATAGGGGGAGCGGCAGGGAACGGTAACACCCATTTGGGGAAATGTCTGGGTGCAGTAAAAAAAGAGGATATTCCGGACTTTATGGTAAAACTTTCTCAGGCATTAAATGCCAAAGGAATGTATTTCATGGACTATCTGAAGGAATACCAGGAAGAGTTTGAGGATATGATGAAACCTTATCTGATTTCATAAATGAGCATCAGGCAGTTTGAAGCGTTGAACTGGAAAAATCAGGATTGATGGTCAGGAAACATGCCATTAACCCTGATTTTCTGAATCAGCAGGAGGTTGTAAAATTGAAGTCTATTATTGTATGCGATGATGAACCATTTACATTGAATATGTTTTCTGAGATGATAGAGAAAATATTTATAAAATATAATGTAGAAGCTGAAATATCCTGTAAGGCATCTGCACCTGGGGAAATTCGGGAATATATAAATAAAAACCCAAAAGAATATCTGATTTTTATGGATTTAGATTTGGGAAAAAATGAAATTAATGGATTAGATCTGTCATATCTGCTCAAAAAATCAGATTTAACATTAAAAATTGTATTTGTAACAAGTCATACCGAAAAGGGAATCGATATACTGAAAAGTGGGATAGAACCATTTGGTTTTATTGAGAAGTCGTTGAATAAGAGTTTTATAGAGAAAGAATTTTATAAGTATATCCGGTTATTTGCCAAACAAGACAAAGAAAATGTGCTATTTGAGAAAAGGACAATATCAATACCTGTTGGTATTGATGAAATTATAGATTTGGAAATTGACAGGATTGCATATGTGGAGGCAGTAAAAAGTGTTGCCCACAATATTTGTTATCATACCATAGAGGGCTCGCAGATTACTGTGCGTGATACCATTAGTCATGCAACAGCATTATTAGGAGAAAATTTTGAATTGTCGCACCGTTCGGTTCTGGTAAATAAAAACGTAGTAATTGGACTGGAAAGTGGTATGTTAAAGTTGTCAAATGGCATGCTTGTTGCGTGTGCGGCTGGGAAGAGGAAGATATTTGTAAAGAAAGGCAGATAGAGTATGAATTTAACAGCAAAAGAATTAGACGAATTGATTTCTTCCGGGGTTGAAGAGCTTCTCTGGGCTTCACTATTTCTACTGGTCGTATCAGTCTGCGCTAAATTAACCATTAAAAAGTCGGAACTGTTTCGGTGTATTACTGCAGCTGTCTTACTGGTGATCAGGATTTGCTATTTTATTAATATAGATTCGAAGGGACAGGTAGCTTTTACAGTATTTCTTGCGGTAATGTTTGTTTCAGTCTTATCTGTGTCAAGTCTAATAGATATGAATAAGTCGGATGTTATGTTTCTTGGAGTATCATTTCTGGTTCCATACTTTTATTTTAATTCCAGCTATACATTATTAGGATATGGTTCATGGTATTTATATGTTTTAGAAGTACTTTTATTGTTCACATGGAGTAAAAATGGATCTCTAAAAGGAAAGATGTTTGGTTTATACGCTGCATTTGCATATTTGTGTCTGATGTTTTTTGTGTATTACCCAATTGCAGATTATTTATTTTATTCCCTCATTTATAAGGGAACAACCGGGAACATCTGTCTGCTTGCCGGCTGGTCCCTGATAATATCAGTGCTTGCAGGTATCACAATTCTGCTTGTTCATAAATGGAGAAAGCAGTTGGAGACATTAAAGAATGTAAGTCACAGATACGAAGTTGTTGAAAAAATTATCATTGGATTTGCTGTTATGATGATTGTATTTGTTATATCAGGTCCTGTCCCCATATTATCTGTGGATTTATCGAATGATATGATATCACTATGGTTATCAGGATTTTACATTATAATGCTTCTTTTCCAGATTTCATTTCTTGTTTTAATTTACCATCTGACATATTCAAGGCAAACAATAGAATTTATGGAAGAATCCAAAAGAAGAGAGAGTGGATACTATAAAACATTAAATCAAAATCTGAAAGAAATGGCGAATCTCCGGCACGATATCCGAAACCTGTTTTTGACTATGGGTAATTTTGTGGATAGAGGAAATGATAAAGAAATGAAAGCTTTTTATAAGGAAAATATATATCCATTTGCTCTTGATCAGATCGAGAAGAATTATCAGTTCGCACAGCTATGTAAGATTCCATCTGAAAGTTTACAATCATTTTTACATATGAAGTTATATCAGGCTCATAGTGCTAATTTAAATATTAAAGTAATCATTGATATAAATGAGAATGAGTTCCGTGTGGGTATGGAACTTATGGATATCACCAGAATTTTAGGAATTTTGATAGACAATGCAATTGAAGAATGTTCCATGCAGGAAATGCCGTTTTTAGAGCTGGGAATCAGAAGCCAGAATAACAAGGTCTCGTATTCCTTAAAAAATTCTGTTCGTGATGGCAGAAGTTTTGAAAATATGCGATTAAATAAATCAGATAAGAAAGGGCATAGCGGCAGAGGATTAAAGATTGTAAAAGAATTAGTAGATGATTATCAGGGAGCCGAGTTGAATACTTATTTTGACAATAAAATATTCTTACAGATTTTAAATATTGATCGATAAAACTGCGATTCAGGACATATATGTTTATTTCGGGACAAAACCCCACCTTTTCATAAATATTGTGATAAAGTATCGGAGTCACATAGTTTTGAAAATTTATGAAAGGAAAACAAGGTTATGACAAATCGGGAAACAGTAAAAATATGGAAGCCATTTTTTATATTTATCACGCAAGTAAAACTTCCATATTTATGGATTATACTGTCAATTATCATTGCGTTTGGTCAAACGAAACTCTCACTGCTATTTCCAGAGTATACACAAAAAATTATGGCAGGTGATATAAGCCGGAAAATGATAGTTACTACAATTATAGTGGTTTTGGGACAGGCCTTATTAACAAGTGTATCGCAATTTATAGGAAGTGTGGCAAGTGCAAAAGTCTCTCTGAGTGTTCGCGGATTTATATGGAAAAAGATAATTCATCTTCCATTATCCTTTTTCGATAAAAATCAACCCAACGAGTTAATCAGCCGAACAACGAATGATACATTACAACTAAGCGATTTTTTTGCAAATGGGATTGCGAATGCCTTATCCAGTTTATATCAGCTAATTGGAACCTTTGTAATTTTATTTCATTATAACTGGCGTCTGGCTGCTGCAGAAGCCGTAATTGTACCTCTGATCTATCTGATTGGTGTTATAAATGGACGAATAAGCTTTCGATGGAACAATAAGATTCAGGCAACTCTTGCAAACCTGACAGAATATCTGTCAGAAATACTTCTGAATATTCCGCTTATTAAAACTTTTGTAAAAGAAGAGAGTGAGGAAAGACGAGGAGTAGAATGTATTGACAAGATTTTAAAAACGAAATTGATACGATCTTGTTTAGGTACGATTTTAGGGTTACTTATGAGTTTTACAAATGTTCTTCAAACCATACTCGTCATTGTAACAGGGATCTACTTAATTTCCAAAAAGATAATTACCATCGATGTTTGGATTGCATTCTATATGTATGCACAGGGACTTTCCGCATCGGTAACAGTTGTAATGAATGTGTGGCTGAGTATTAAGACATCTCAGGGAGCAGTCCGGCGTATCACAGAAGTAGCAGTTCAGCCGGAAGAAAATTATAATAACCTACTGGAGTATAAAAAACAGAATAGTGACATTATTTTTGAACGGGTGACATTTAATTTTTCTGAAAAGAATGTATTAAATAATCTGAGTTTTAAGATACCGAATGGTAAGACTACAGCTATCGTTGGTCCTAGCGGAGTTGGCAAAACAACAATATTAAAGCTGTTAGAGAGATTTTATAAGCCAGATTCAGGCAGAATTCTTGTTGGAGATAAATCAATCAGTGACTACACGCTTAAGGATTGGAGAATGTCGCTTGGGTATGTATCCCAGGATATACAGTTATTCTCCGGAACCGTTCGTGAAAATATTTTATATGGAATAGAACGAGAAGTCAGGGAAACGGAAATAATAGAAGCTGCTAAAAAATCTTGTGCATTCGATTTTATTACCGCTCTTGAAAATGGATTTGATACACAAGTAGGGGAAGGCGGTTCTAAACTTTCCGGAGGGCAGAAGCAAAGAATAGCACTTTGCCGTGCTATTTTGAAAGATACAGAATATTTACTGCTGGATGAAGTTACTTCAAGTCTTGATGCAGAGGCCGAGTATATGGTAGAAGAAGCTTTAAAGCAGTTTGCGGCTGACAGGACTACAATTGTAATTGCACACAGACTGTCAACAATTGAGCAGGCAGATCAGATAATCGTCTTCGATAATAATAAGATCATTGATATTGGAAACCATAAGGACCTGGTTAAAAATAATAAATTTTACAGACAGTTAATTGAAATTCAACAAAAGATAGAGGTATGTTAATAATTTAAAAGAGAGGAATATTAACATGGGAAATCTTAATATAGAAAAGCAGAAGTGGAAACCGTTTTTCAAGCTGCTGCTTCAATCAAAGCTGCCATGGAAGTGGTATATATTAAATCTTATATTAGCATTAGCGTTAAATACAGCAGCAGTTAAGCTGCCACAGGTAGCAGGCGATATTATGCAAGGGAATATTTTCAATCAGCAGCTTGTAATGAAATATGTTGTGGTAACAATTGTTTTAACCATATTAGGCAGCTCTTTGGGGCTGTTTGGTACATGGGTCGATTTAAATACCGATCGTAATCTTGAGAAAGCAGTATGGAGAAAAATCATTCGAATGCCAGTACCATTTTATGCCTCCTTGAATCCATCTTCTTTAACGAGCCGTGTAACAAGTGATGCTGCAAGTGTCAGCTATGGACTTAGTGGCTTTTTTAATTCTATTAATGTAATATACACGTTAGTTATTACATTAATTACAGTATATCATATGAGCCACAAAATGGTTATTGCAATGGCGGTTTTAATACCGTGGGTACTAATTGTAACAATATTACCGGGCCGCTTTATATGCAGAGCCTCAAACATGATACAGTCAACCTATTCCATTTTTACGAATTATATTACCGAGAGGTTAAACAATCTGCAGCTTATAAAATCTTCCGCTGCCGAAGATTTTGAGGTGGAGCAGGGGATTAAAGTGGCAAAAGAACAGTATAACGCTGAGATCTATTCTGCTAAAATCAGTCTGATTTCAGAACCATTTACATACTCCATTGAAGCTTTTTGTAAGGCACTGGTACTTATCTATGGTGGAATATTGATCAGCCAGAAACAGCTTCAGATGGGACAGCTAATCGCAATGTTTATGTACGTAGATACAATCACGATAAGTGTAATTTCATGTATCTCATGTTATCAGTCTCTTAAGGAAGCGCAAGGTTCTACACAGAAAATCAGTGAAATAATACAATCTGAAAGCGAGAAGGTTGAACGAAAATGCTCTCTTACTTTGCATCATGAAGACATTAAGTTCCATGAGGTTTCGTTTCGCTATAAACAAAAGAATATATTTACAAATTTGAATTTTACAATTCCAAAGTTAAAGGTAACTGCAATTGTAGGACCCAGTGGCTCAGGAAAAACTACCATTTTAAATATGTTAGAGCGTTTCTACATACCAGAAACCGGACAGGTAAAATATGGTGATATCCCAATGGAAGATATCAATCTGGATGAATGGCGTAATGCCATAGGATACGTGCCGCAGAATAGTCCGCTTCTTTCAGGGACTATCTGGGATAACATCGTTTACGGGGTCAATCATAATGTGGAAGAGGAAGAGGTAATTCATGCAGCGAAACTGGCAAATGCCTATGATTTTATACAGGCTTTGCCGAAAGGGTTTCATACAGATATAGGAGAGCACGGCTCTAAATTATCTGGTGGAGAAAGACAGCGAATTGCCATTGCAAGAACAGTTCTGAAAAATCCGGATTACCTGCTTCTGGATGAGGCTACCTGCAGTCTGGATGCGAAGAATGAACAAGAGGTGCAAATCGCACTTAATTGTTTGATGAAGGGAAGGACAACCATCATCGTTGCTCATAATTTAAAGACGGTAGTCAATGCTGACAATATTATTGTTTTAGACCAAGGTGAAATCAAAGCCATAGGACAGCACGATATGCTTTATAAGGAATGTAAGCTTTACAGAAGATATTTTGATTTACAATTCAACTAAAATTTAGTAACAAAGAGTGATTTGGATACGAATACCCAAATCAATTATAAAGGAGAATTATGGATAAACATTTTGTATATAAAACTGAAGGAGTATGCGCAGATGAAATAAGTTTTGATTTGATAGATGGAGTAATCAGAAATGCTAAAATTTCAGGTGGCTGTATAGGCAATACACAAGGAATAGAGAAACTTGCAGAAGGTATGAAGGCGGAGGAGGTTGCTTTGAGACTAAAAGGAATCGTTTGCCATGGCGGTCATTCCTGTCCTGGTGAATTTGCTAAAGCGATTGAAAAATGCTTAGATATAATATCCGATTCCACAAATGAGCCTCCGGCAGTTTAAAGAATCGGAACTAAAAAAATCAGGCTTGATGGCAGGGAAACTTGCCGTCAAGCCTGATTTTTTTGTTTACAGTAAGGACTCTGCCCCTATGTAAAAATTCACTTTAGTAAACATGGGCATTTGCTGTTATTCCAGGGAAGACATTCCTGCTGGCAATGTTTCAGTGTATCGTTTTCTTTATATACATCAGTATATTTGCCCGGACTGACACCAAATATGCACATAAAGGCCCGGTAGAACGTGCGCATGCTGTTAAACCCGGCGCTCATGGCCGCCTCCGTAATCGTGGATTCCTCACTTTCTAACAAGATACCTGCGACATGCCTGCAGCGAAGTGAGTTAACATATTCACTGATACTGCATCCTACATGCTTGTTGAATATGTGAGAAAACCGGCTGGTACTGTAGCCGAATTCCTCAGCAATGGATTTTAGGGACAATGTGTTTTTGTAATTATTATGAAGATAAGTGAGAACATTGCGTACCAAAGCATCGTCATCCTTTGTATGCGTATTTTCCATCGGAATGTTTTCTGTCAGCAAAGCCAGAATTACATGAATATACCCTCTGGCAGCCATGGATTCAGGTGTTTTTCGCTGCAGTTCACAACAGCACCGCATGCAGCGGGCCACCTCCTGGGTCAGAACTTTGTTGGATATATGACATAAGGAAAAGGTCTTTCCCTTCAGTTTCTTTTGAAAGACAGGTATATAGGAAAGGGGTATCGTCATCACTATGGTATCTGAGTATTCAGGCGTTAAATAACGGTGCACGGTATAGCTTGGCACCAACAGCAGTTCCCTGGCCTGGATACAGTAAAATTTCCCATTTAGAGCTGCTTCCATGGTACCGTTTCGAACATATACCAGTTCCAATGCACTGTGGAAATGGGGAGCGCAGTTGTTATTGATGGAATACCAGGAGGAAGAGTTAGCCTGACTATCCCGGGATATCTCGTAATTATAGTTTGAATTGATCATTGCAAGCCTCCTTTTTATATAAAAGAAACGCAGCTAATTATGGCACAAATTATGTTTATTACGGCAAGCTAATCCTGTTTAATTATATTATAATCAAATTGTAAAAAATTACAAGTAACGGGTTAATCAACATTGAGCAATGAAAGGAAGGGGTATATGAAATCATTAAAGCTAGGAATTATAGGGTGTGGAGGCATTGCAAACGGCAAGCACCTGCCGTCTGTTAAGCAGGAAGGCAGAGCCGAAGTTGTGGCTTTCTGTGACATTGTTGAAGAACGCGCCAATGAAGCTGCAAAAAAATATGGCACAAAAGATGCTAAGGTATTTACGGATTACCGGGAACTGATCAAGCTGGATTTGGATGCGGTTTATGTTTGTACGCCCAACCGTTCCCATTGTGAAATCACGGTAGCCGCACTGAACGCCGGCAAGCATGTCATGTGTGAAAAACCCATGGCTATCAATTATAGTCAGGCTATGGAAATGGTAGAAGCAGAGAAAAAAACTGGTAAACTGCTGACCATTGGTTACCAGAACCGTTATCGGGCGGACAGTATTTACCTCAAACAGGAATGTGCCAATGGGGAACTGGGTGAAATATATTATGCAAAAGCAAAAGCCATCCGCCGCCGGGCAGTTCCAACATGGGGTGTATTTTTAAACGAATACGAACAGGGTGGCGGACCGCTGATCGACATTGGCACCCATGCACTTGACCTGACGTTATGGATGATGAACAATTATAAGCCCAAAAGTGTGGTAGGTACCGTATATCATAAACTCAATGGCGAGAGACAGCCTGCCAATGCCTGGGGACCATGGGAACCTGACAATTTCACAGTGGAAGACAGTGCTTTTGGATTTGTCGTTATGGAGGATGGAGCCACAATTACCCTGGAAGCAAGCTGGGCACTTAACTCCCTGGATGTCCATGAGGCCAAAACCGTTCTGTGCGGGACCAAAGCAGGTGCGGATATGCTCAATGGGCTGACGATCAACGGTACCAAAAATGACCGCTTATATGAGCTGAAGCCAAACCTGGAAGCAGGAGGAGCTGCTTTTTATGACGGTAATGTCATCACTCCTGAGGTGATGGAACAACAAACTTTTTTTGATGCGATTCTTGGTAATGGAGCATTGGTAGTATTGCCGGAGCAGGCTGCAGTCGTTACACAGATTTTAGATGCTGTTTATCAGTCTGCCAGAGAAGGACGGCAGATTCTATTATAAAACAGAGAGGTGGTATCTTATGAGTTTGATTGAGGAGTTCAATCTTCAGCTTTATTCACTGCGTGAACTGACCAAAGAAGATTTTTCTGATGTTCTGAAACGGGTTGCCGGAATTGGTTATACCGGTGTGGAATTAGCCGGTTATGGAGGTCTGACTGCCAGCCAGATGAGCAGTCTGCTGCGAGAAAACGGATTAAAGTCCATAAGCAGCCACGTACCGCTGGAACGTCTGATCAATGATTTGGATGAGGAGCTGAGTTATAACCGGGAGATCGGGACACAAACCATCATTGTGCCCTATTATCCCCTTAAAACAATCCATGATGTGGAGATTCTGGCAGAACAGCTTGCACCGATTTCTAAGGCTGTTCGCAGTGCAGGTTTTACGTTTGGTTACCATAACCATGCCCATGAATTTGTGAAGTCAGAAGACGGAACAGTTCTTCTGGATTTACTGATGCAACTGACTGATCCCAGTGATATGGTGTTGGAATTAGATGTATATTGGGCAGCTTATGCAGGTGTGGATGTGCTGGCATACATGGAAAAACAGAGGAATCGTATCCGGCTGCTGCACTTAAAGCAAATGGCCGATTTTGAAAGCAGGAAGTGTGTGGATTTAGACGAAGGTGTTCTGGATTTCAAAGCGATTATATGCAAAGGATTGGAGATCGGAGTACAGCACTGTATTTTGGAACAGGAGGAATTCGCTGTATCTCCATACCAGAGCATAGAAAAAGGATATAAACACATTATGAATCTGTAGATTCCTGAAAGGAGTATTCGTATGAAATTAGGAGTATTAACAGTTCCGTTATATGACCGGAGTGCAGAGGATGCATTCCGTTATCTGAGCAGTCTGGGGGTACAGACAGTGGAGATTGGTACCGGCGGCTCGCCGGGCAGCAAACATTCCAATCCAGAGGAGCTGCTTTCAAGTGAGAGCAAATTGTCGGCTTATAAGGATATGCTGAAAAAATATAATTTAGAAATCAGTGCATTGAGCTGCCATTCCAACCATGTACATCCAAGTGCAGAGATCCGTGCCCAGGCTGCTGCCGATTTTACCCGGACCCTGCGCCTGGCAGAGAAACTGGGAGTCGATACCGTGGTGAGTTTTTCGGGGTGTCCCGGTGACTATGAAGGAGCAAAATATCCCAACTGGGTGACGTGCTCCTGGCCGACGGATTATCAGCATGTCCTGGATTATCAATGGAATGAGGTATTGATTCCTTTCTGGCAGGGAGCTGTTGCTGAGGCCGCCAATTACGGCGTCAAAAAGATTGCATTGGAGCTGCATCCCGGCTTTTGTGTATACAATACTGCAACATTACTGCGATTAAGAAGAGCAGTTGGTGATGCAATCGGTGCCAACTTCGATCCCAGCCATCTGTTCTGGCAGGGAATCCGCCCGGCTGAGGCAATTAAGGCACTCAAGGGCGCAATCTACCATTTTCATGCAAAGGATACAAAAGTGGATACGGTTCATACACAGATCAATGGTGTACTGGATACCGGAAACTATGGTGATTTATCACAACGCAGCTGGTCATTCCGCACCGTTGGCTGGGGCCATGATGCGGATGAATGGAAGGAGATTATCTCTGCTTTGCGGCTCATCGGTTATGACGGGGCCATCAGTATTGAGCATGAAGATGCTTTCATGTCCGTTGAGGAGGGACTTGAAAAAGCCATTGACTTCTTAAAGGCCATCGTTATTCACGACCGGCCTGCACAAGCGTGGTGGAACTAAAAGTCAGGAGAACATTGGATTATGGAAAAGAAAAAACTACATATTGCCTTGATTGGATACGGCGGCATGGGAAGCTGGCATGCCCGTATGCTTAACGAAATAACTGAAACCAGTCTGTGCGGTATCTGGGACATTGATCCCGTCCGCAGGGAAGCTGCGGCTGCGGACGGAATACATGTCTATGAGTCTCAGCAGGAATTGCTGAATGACATAGCAGTGGAAGCAGTAACCATTGCGACTCCAAATGATACCCATTTACCTGTTGCACTCGCGGTCATGAGTGCTGGAAAGCATGTAATCTGTGAAAAACCTGTGGCACTAAACAGGGAAGAACTGGCACAGATGACTGATTATTCAAAAAAGATGGGGGTTTTGTTCACGGTACATCAAAACCGCCGCTGGGATGAGGATTATCTGATCATAAAACAGTTGTATGACCAGCAGTCGCTGGGCAGGATTTTTAATATTGAGAGCCGCGTACATGGGTCCCGTGGAATCCCGGGAGACTGGCGAAATCAGAAAGAGCATGGCGGCGGCATGGTATTGGACTGGGGCGTGCATCTTCTGGATCAGATGAATATGATGCTTGGCGGCCGAAAACCTCTCAGTGTTTTTGCACAATTGACGAATGTTACCAACGAAGCGGTTGATGATGGCTTCCGTGCATTATTTCAATTTGATGACCAGCTGACTTTTTTAGTGGAAGTAGGTACCAGTAATTTTATCTCCATGCCCCGCTGGTATATCCAGGGAGAAAACGGTTCTGCCGTTATCCATGACTGGAAGTTAAACGGTGAAATTGTTATGGTTTCGGATTGGGAAAAACGTGATGCAGTACCGGTCGTAACGGCAGCGGGTCTGACAAAGACCATGGCTCCCCGCACGGATGAAACAGTGAAGAAATATCCTCTGCCGGAAGTACATGCCGATATCCGGGATTTTTACCGCAATGTTAATGCTTGTATTCATGAAGGAGCGCAGCCACTGATTCAACTGGAAGAGGTTATGGAAGTCATGCATATCATGGAGGCAGTTTTCCGTTCGGCAGAGCAGAACTGTGTAGTACACTTATAGGAAACCTGACAGATAAGTCAAGGTTAAAGGGAAAGGCTGGCAGAAGTAAAGAATGATTCTGCCAGCCTTATTATGTGTCAGAAAAAACAATAATAAATTATCGGGTATATCCACCTGGATCTAAATGGAGAAATTTATAAAATGAGTAAACGATTAACAATGATATATATGAAAAAAATAAACAAAAATATTAAAAAAATAATGTGAATAAATACTAAAAAAAGATAATAATATTTACAAATAATGTAAAATGTGCTAGGATTTGTTCATAAATACGTAAAACGATTAATCAAATAGCAGTAAAATTGAGGATGTAATTGAATCATTTAACTGCTATTTTTTTTATAACAATAAGTTAATCGTTTAATCAAAATAAAGAAAAAGGAAAGAGATTATGGGAAGACATCTAAAACAACTGGAACTGAAAGATATAAAAGTAACCGATGCACTTTTCAGCAGCTATGTAAAGAAGGTGAGTGAAAAAATTATTTTACATCAGTGGAAGATTCTGAATGACCAGTTAGAAGATGCAGATGCTACATACTGCATTCGGAATTTCCGCATTGCCGCAGGTGAAGAAAAGGGGAAAAGAAAGGGCGTTGTTTTTCAGGATACAGACTTGTATAAATGGCTGGAGTCAGTAGCCTATTGCCTGGCAGGCGGAGATGGGCTGGAATTTGAAACACTTGCGGATGAGGTCATTGATCTCATTGCGAGAGCCCAGGAGGCTGATGGATACTTAAATACGTATTTTATGGTAAACGCACCTGATAAAAAATGGACCAATCTGGTAGAAGGCCATGAACTGTATACGGCAGGTCATTTAATCGAGGCGGCTGTTGCTTATTACAAAGAGACCGGGAAAGAGAAGCTTTTAAATGTTGCAAGGAAAAATGCTGATTTAATCTGCCGTGTATTTGGAAGAGAAAAAGGGCAGATGAGAGGATATCCCGGACACCAGGAAATCGAACTGGCTTTGATAAAATTATACCGTCTTACCGGAGAGCGGCGTTATCTGGAAACTGCGAAATATTTTATTGATGAAAGAGGGAAAAAACCCAATTATTTTCTCCAGGAGATAGAAAACAGGGGCGGCTATGAATTCTTCCCGGAATTTACAAATTACGATTTAAAATATTCCCAGTCCCATAATGAACCAGTAAAGCAGGAAACAGCGGAAGGGCACGCAGTAAGGGCCATGTATATGTGTTCGGCTATGGCGGATTTGGCGGAAGAATACGAAGACAACGAATTGCTTACGGCATGCTGTAAGATATGGGATAATATGGTTCACAAAAGAATGTACATAACTGGAGGAATCGGTTCCAGCGGATTCAGAGAACGGTTCACAACCGATTATGATCTGCCGAACGGTACCAATTACTCCGAAACCTGTGCCTCCATTGGCCTCATGATGTTTGGACAGAGGATGGCTTCTGCAACAGGCAGTGCAAACTATTACGATGCTGTGGAACTGGCTTTGTATAATACGGTATTGGCAGGGATCAATATGGACGGCGACCGGTATTTTTATGTAAATCCTTTAGAAGTCGTTCCGGATTTTTGTACGGAACATACGTACATGGATCATGTGAAGCCGGAAAGACAGAAGTGGTTCAGCGTAGCATGCTGTCCGCCCAATGTGGCCAGAACCCTGGCTTCACTGGGGCAGTATATTTACGCCATGGATGAAGAGGCACTTTATATACATCAGTTTATTTCGTCTTCAGCGAAGACTCTTATAGGAACCTGTAAATATGAAACAGAGATGGAATCACGTCTCTTTCAGGATGGAACTGTGTCCATTAAGACAGAGATGACGAAGAATGGAAGAATAAAAATACGAATTCCCCATTATGCTGGAAATTTCAAATGCTTTGTCAACGATAAAGAAATGGCTCCCTCCAAAGAGCATGGATATTTAAACGTCGATCTTCGAGAGGGAGAAAGCCGTATCATGATGTATTTTGATGTAAAACCAAGGTGGGTTGCGGCCAATGACAAAGTCAGGGCAGACAACGGAAAGGCAGCTTTAATGAAAGGGCCTTTGGTCTATTGTCTGGAAGAAATCGATAACGGAAATCAGCTCTCAGGGGTTTATGTGGAAGAAAATACTGAGGTAAAAGAGAGCGCTCCCATCGATTCTCTGGCCGGAGCAATTCCGACTTTGTCCTATGATGGCATCCGGCTTAAAAATAAATCAATTTCTGAGAATGAACTTTATGGAAGACCGGGATTTGAAAAAGAAGAGACCACATTGGTGGCAGTGCCTTACTGTCTGTGGAATAACCGGGGAACAGGAGAGATGCTTGTCTGGCAGAAGGTAAGGATTTGAAGGTAAAGCAGCAGAAGTATGAGTATGGGCTTAGTAATGGAAAACATTATGCCAATAAATGAAAAGGAGACCAGGTATGAAAAAAAAGAAATTAGTAAGTATTCTGCTGGTTGCTGTAATGACATCGGCAATCATATTATCAGGATGCGGGGGCAGCGGCGGAAAAAAAGATGTTCCGGCAGCAGACAGTAAGGAGGCTGCGGGCAGCAGTGAAAGTTCCGGCAGCGGCGGAGAAAAAAGCGGCGGGAAAAGCGGCGAAAAAGTTAAGATTACATACGCACAATGGGGAAATGAGACGGAAACTGCAGCCACTCAGAAAGTCGCGGATAAATTTAACAGCCAGCAGGATAAGATTGAGGTCGAAGTAGTAAAGATTGATCATGATACATATGTAACAAAATTAAATGCCATGGCTACCGCAGGGGAACTGCCGGATACGGGAATTATGAGTGAGGCGGGCGTACTGAAATTCGCAGAGAATGGTTTACTTGCAGATATCAGCGATATGTATGGAGCAGGAGAAGCAAAGCCCCTGGATTCTCTTACTTTTAAATATGAGGGAGCACCAGTAGCCTATTCTGCAGCCAATGAGGTGCTGAATCTTTGGTATAACAAAGATTTATTAAAAGAAGTATGCGAAAAGCAGGGACTGGATATTAACAAGTTAATACCTCCGGCAGCAGCAGATGCGGCATGGGATTGGGATACCTTTGTTAAGACAGCTCAGATGCTGACAATTGACATTAACGGAAAGAATGCGTTGGATCCGGCATTTGACCCGAATAACGTAGATATTTACGGCTGTACTGTGAATACACTTCCCTGGCAGCTGGAGGTTTGGGCGTTATCCAATGGCGGAGGTTACTATGGTCAGGATGGAAAAAGCTGTACCATTGACAGTGAGGCCACAGTAGATGCGCTTCAAAAGATTGCAGATCTGTCTTCCAAATATCACTGTGCACCTCCGGTCACCAGTGCAGCAAATGCCCTGGAATCTTCTCTGGGAAGCAAGAAAGTGGTGATGGCAACGGATGGACAGTGGAATGTAGGAACTTTCTTAGGACCGAATGCAGATTTTGAATACGGTGTCGGAGTTCTTCCTTATATGAAGAAGCCTGTGACCATCTGTACCGGAGGTCCCAATGTGGTATTTTCAACAACCAAGCATCCGGCAGAATCAATGGAATGGCTGAAATGGTATTATCAGGAAGAAAATTCCTGGTCACTCATTGAGGCCGGAACGTGGATGCCGATTCTGGATTCCTGGTATACGGACCCGGCTAAAATTGACAAATGGATCAGTAATCCGAATTTCCCGGAAAAAGAGATGTACAAGAGCGCAGTAGTGGATTATGCAAAGAATAATGCAGTTTCCACTGCGTGGTACTATGTGAATGGTACGGAAGAATTTAATGCAACACTGAATTCTGCTTTCTCAGGCGTGTGGGCTGGTGAGCAGACAATGAAGGAAGCAATTGACGAGAACAAGGAAGAACTGTTAAGTATATTTGAGGAAAGCAATCCGAAGTAAAAATTAAGGATTCAGGCGATCCAGGCAGAAATGTGATGGATCGCCTGCTACATGAAGAGGTGCTCAAATGAAAGGGAAAGTGAAAACGAAGACCACATCAAGGGCGGGGAAAAAAGAAGAAAGAACAGCTTACTTGTGTCTGATTCCGGCATTCCTTGGTGTTACTTTAATCAGCTATCTGCCGACACTGGCAGTATTTATATTGAGTTTGTTTAACTGGAACGGATTATCCACTCCGGAGTTCATTGGGTTTGATAATTTTGTCCGCATATTTACAAAGGATATTTACCTGGTTGATTCCATACGTGCCACCATTTATTACGCATTCCTGGCGGTTGTCGGCGCAGTTCTCTATTCGCTGGTCATAGCACTGCTGTTAAATATGAATATTAAAGGGCGCACCCTGTTCCGCTCCATATTCTTCATTCCCTATCTGCTTCCCGCAATCGGCGTATTTAAAGGCTGGCAGTGGCTGTATGAAGCGAATTTTGGCCTGTTCAATTTTATATTTCGTATGCTGGGAATTCCGCCCCAACGATTCTTAGACAGTCCGTCTCAGGTCATACCCTCCCTGGTGCTGATCGCAATATGGACCAGCGGCAATCTTATTGTAATCTTTCTTGCCGGGCTGCAGAATGTGCCTGCCGTATATATGGAAGCAGCGAAGATCGACGGTGCCAATGCCTGGCAGCGCTTCTGGAATGTTACCATTCCCAGTATTTCACCAATTATTTTTTATAATATACTGACAGCACTGATCACCCATCTCCAGGTTATCAATCCCTCCCTGGCACTTACCAATGGAGGACCGGCAAAAAAATCCATGTTTATGTCCTATGTAATTTATTTATATGGTTTTAAGAAAAACAAACTGGGATATGCGGCGGCATATTCGGTCATCTTCTTTATTATAGTAGGCATATTCACGTTTATTCTGTTTAAGACGCAAAAATCCAACTTGTTCGGAGAGGAGGAATAACAGTGGCTGGTAAAATAATGAGCAACAGAAAACATAAAGAAAGAATTGTAAATTTGGCTGCGACATTTCTGATTCTGATTTTTGCGGCCCTGGTCCTTTTGCCTATCTGGTGGATCTTCCGGTCTTCTTTAATGAGCACAGGAACCCTAAATGAATATCCGCCTTCCTTTATTCCTCATGAGTGGCTCTGGTCGAATTATTCAAAAGCGTTGGAAACATTCGAATACTGGACGTATTTTAAAAATACATTCTCTATTATAATCCCAGCAGTAACCTTCGGAACCATTACGGCTATTTTTTGTGGTTATGCCTTTGCGAGACTGAACTTCAGAGGAAAAAGGTTGTTTTTTAACATCTGTGTTGGTACAATACTGTTACCGGGAATGGTTACACTGATTCCGCTCTACATATTCTGGACGAAATTTCTTGGACTTGGAGATACCTACTGGCCATTAATCCTGCCGTTTTTAACCGGCGGCGGATTTTTTAATATATTTTTGATCCGGCAGTTTTTTATGACAATTCCCAGGGATCTTGATGAAGCTGCTTCCATTGACGGAGCAGGCAGAATGAGGATTCTGTGGACGATTCTGGTTCCCTCCATTAAGCCGGCTGTGGTGGTGGTGGGTATGATGCTGTTTATCCAGATATGGAATGACTTACTGCAGCAGATCATCTACATCAACAGTATGGTGAAATTTACTTTCGCAATTGCATTAACCAATTTTACCGGTTCTTTCGGTACGAACTGGCCGGTCGCTTTGTCTGCTACATTTATGACCATCCTGCCTGGTATCATAATCTATCTGTTCGGGCAGAAAAGCTTTGTGGAAGGTATTGTGCTTACAGGCATGAAGAATTGAGAGGAATGTCAATATGGGGATTTTAAACAAGTTCATGAGCTGGTATCATGGAGACAATGAAACTGAGAAGGCACCGCCAAAAAGCGGGATAAAGAGGGTGGTATATATTCTCTTAAATTACACCGGAAAACTTATCCTGGTTAATTTCATATTTTTGCTGTGCTGCATTCCGGTCATTACCATACCAGCGGCATTGACAGCGCTCAACCGGTATCTGATTAAAATCCTCCGGGTTGGCTACGGATTTTCCTTATTGGATTATGTCATGGAATTTAAAAACAACCTTTTTAAAGGGATTCCTCTTGGAATCGTGATCGGAATCATTTGCTTTTATGGGTATTATCTGCTTAGCCTTGCAAATAATTTTATGCCAGGTGTGCAGCAGGAAATGATTACAGGAATCGGTTTCGGCGTCCTGTCTCTGGGACTGCTGTCCGGCTCGTACATCTTTGTCTTAGCTGCCATGTTAAACCTGGCAGGGAAACATCTGCTTAAAAATGCGGTCATTTTGATGATCGTGGAATGGAAGATGAGTCTGCTTTTGGAAGTGACTATATGGGGAATGGGATTTGCAGTACTGGCATTTGCACCGTATTCCATACTGGCAGTGTTGCCGATCGGCTTCTCCATGCTGCAGCTGGCAGTATGCGCCATAATAAATCCTGTGGTAAATAAAAGAATCATTGAACCATATGAGCGCAGGAATTGCGGAGCAATTTCTTAGATACTGCAATTGGCTGACGTCGCAAAGGCTGCAGGCAAATAAAGAAAATGAGGTGACATCATGCCTACAATCAAAGAGATTGCAAAGGCCAGCGGGGTATCCGTGGCAACTGTTTCCAATATTATTAATAATAAGGGACGGGCTGGAGAAGAGACAAAAAAAAGGGTGCAGCAAGTCATTGACGAAATGAATTACATGCCCAATTGTATTGCGAAGAATTTAAAAACGAAAAACACCAAGAGTATTGGTGTTATTGCGGAGGATATGACCGTATTTGCTCTTCCTGATATTATTGATGGGATTACAGAATATTGCGAGAAAGAGGATTACCAGATACTCCTTGTTAATTTACGCCTTTATAAAAAATTTTCCGATACTTATTACCGGAACGAAAATCATAAAGAGATTGTTCATAAACAGATAAGTAAATTGCTGTCTAAGCAGGTTGAAGGTGTTATTTATGTGGCGGCACATGAACGATTGAATGATGTTATTCCTAAGGAATTACCCATACCAGTTGTTGTAGCATATAGCTTCAGTAACAGGCCGGAGATTCCATCGATTGCTGTCAACGATTCAGACGGGGCAGAGAAGCTTATTAAATATGTGATTTCCTGCGGACATAAGAAAATTGGAGTGATTGCTGGAAAAAAAGAAAGTATGCACACACAGGCAAGACTGGAAGGATACCAGCGGGCGCTTTTTGAAGGGAATATATTATATGATCCAAATCTGATTGTATACGGCGATTGGGAACGGAAAAGCGGATACAGGAATACGGATACCCTTGTAGAAAAAAAGGTAACGGCTATTTTCTGCATGAATGATATCATGGCAGGAGGAACATATGACCGCCTGAGAGAACTGAACTTAAAAGTGGGTGAAGATATAGCGGTCGTCGGATTTGATAATCGTGAGATGGCAGGTTTTGAGAATCCGCCACTTACAACTATGGGATTACCGCTTCATGATATCGGTTATTGTTCAAGTGAGGTAATTATCCGCCTTCTTGGCAATAAAAAGCAAGAAGACGTAAAGGAAACATATTATGTGGAATGCATTCCTTTTATAAGAGAATCGGTAAATACAAGGAAGGAATAACTGGTAAATGACGGGAAGGATCTGTATTATGACGGCTGGATTTATATTGAATCAGAAAACAACGATACACTCAAATTATGAAAGTGAACCTGTAAAACGCGGGATAGAACGTTTTTACCGGGATATGGATATGATTTTTACACCAGTTCAGAAAGGTGCAGAAACTTCAGCAGGAAAAATAATGTTACAAAAGACTCAGCTTGAGGCTGAGAAATATTACATACGGGTAAAAAGCTGCCGTGAAATCATAATTGAGGCAGCGGATGATCTGGGTTTCATATACGCTCTTTTTCACATCAGTGAGCGTTATCTGGGAATACAGCCGTTCTGGTTTTGGAATGACCAGAGATTTGTAAAAAAACAGGAAGTTGTCATTCCGGTTTCCGAGTTTGGTTCTTCCTCCAAATGTGTGGATTTCCGGGGCTGGTTTATCAATGATGAAGTTTTAATCAGCCACTGGGATGGAGGGAAGAATAAAGAATATCCCTGGGAAATGGCATTTGAAGCACTTCTTCGCTGCGGAGGCAATGTTGTAATCCCGGGTACAGATTCGAATTCGAAACGATATGCATCGTTAGCGTCAGACATGGGGCTTTGGATTACCCACCATCATGCAGAGCCTCTGGGTGCAGAAATGTTCCTGCGAGCCTATCCGGATAAAAATCCATCTTTTAAAGAGCATCCGGATCTGTTTCGTCATCTCTGGAAAGAGGGGATTGAAAGGCAGAAAAATAAACGGATTATCTGGAATCTGGGATTTCGTGGACAGGGAGATACTCCCTTCTGGGAACAGGATCCTTTCTACGATACTCCCCAAAAAAGAGGGGATTTAATTAGCAGCATAATACAGGAGCAGATCCGGCTTGTAAAGGAATATGTAGAAAAACCGGTGTTTTGTACCAATCTGTATGGAGAAACCATGGAATTATATCAGCAGGGATTTTTAAACCTGCCGGCTGATGTGATCATGATCTGGGCAGATAACGGATATGGGAAGATGGTATCCAGAAGACAGGGAAATCACAATCCAAGAGTACCGGCACTTCCTGGTGAGAACTTAAAGGATCAGAGTCACGGTGTTTATTATCACGTTTCTTTTTATGATCTGCAGGCAGCCAATGTGCTTACCATGATTCCCAATTCCATGGAATTTGTGGAAAAGGAATTAAAGAAGGCTTACTGTTGCGGAGTAAAAAATATGTGGCTGATTAACTGCTCCAATATTAAGCCTCATGTGTATCCTCTGGACTTTATTTCCTCTCTCTGGAATGGAGTTATGGATTCGCCGGACAAGCATCTGGACAATTATCTGAATACTTATTATCTGACTGAAAATAATTTGGAAGACTGCAGACAACCGTTACGAAAAGAAATGAAGGATTGCTTTCAGAAGTATTTTCATACGATGCTTCCTTATGGAATACTGGAAGATGAACATGCGGGTGAACAATTTTACAACTATGTTACCAGAGTCCTGATTCATGGTTTCATGAAAGACGGAGGTACAAAACCCTGTAAGGAGTTAAACTGGTGTATACCAGCAGAACATTTTTCAGCTCAGATGAAGTGGTATCAGGAAAAATGCAAAAAAGCATATCCGGGTTTTAATGAACTTCTGGAATCTTGTATCAGAATAGGCGGGAATGCAGGGATGCTGTGGGCGGACTCTATTTTGCTTCAGGTTAAGATCCATACATGGTGCCTGTCTGGTGTCATTCACTTTACGGATGCGTATGATGCCTTTTCAGAAGAAAACTATCTGAAAGCCTTTTATGAGCTGGGACAGGCAGCCGATTGGTTTTCGGCGGCAAATCAAGCAATGAAGAGCTGTTGTCACGATAAATGGAAGGGATTTTATGATAACGACTGCCAGACCGATATGAAAGAGACGGCATATCTTTTAAGGCAGCTCATGGGATATGTGAGAAATGTGGGAGACGGGCCTTATTTCTATCAGTGGCAGCGGCTGGTAATTTACCCGGAGAAGGACAGAAAAATTCTTCTTTTATTAAATGAAGAAAACCATATGACAGATGAAGAATTGTATATTGCAATGAAAGAAAAACATGATTTTACTGAGTTCTCTGCGTATTAGAGAGCTGTGGCTGTACCGCAAGGCGGGATTGAAGGGACTGACATCCGTTCAACCCGCCCTTTTGCTTGTGCAATAATCACTCATAAACGTGAGAAATCAGAAAGATTAAATATTGACATCTGGCTTTACTTATGTTATAAAATTCATGAAAACGTTTGTGCAAACGGATCTTTTATCAATAATGCTGAATTATTAATTAATAAAATGTGAGTGGGAAGAAAAAAATTACAACTAAATGATTAGCTGAAATCAATTTTGTAAAGAAAAAGGAGAAAAATAAGATGAATGATAGGATGTACTGGCTAAATACTATGCTCCAAATTGCTGCTCCCGTTCTTGAAGCTGCAGCGGAAGGCAGGCTTCATAAGGATATGCCCTGTGAGTGCCGGGTAGAGGAAAAATCAGAAATTGAAATTCGGAAGGAATTCACACATTTGGAAGCTATGGGAAGAACTCTGGATGGGATTTCAGCGTGGCTGGCCTGTGAGAATCTAACTGGTGAGGAAGAAGATTTACGACTGAAGTATGTTGAAATAACCCGAAAGGCTATTATTAACACAACAGATCCTCATTCTCCGGATTTTGTGAATTTTAAAAAAGGCAGACAACCGTTGGTAGATGCGGCATTCTTTGCTCACGGACTGATACGGGCAAAAAAGGTCCTGCTTGATCCGCTGACTGATCAGCAAAAGAAAAATATAGCCGATTGTATGACTGATTCAACGAGAATTAAATCAGGTTTCAATAATTTCTATATGTTTCTTGCAATGATAGAAACCCTGCTTTATTTGTTGGGGGAACCTTATGACAGAAATCATGTGGATTCTGCTTTACATTTTCATGAGATCTGGTACAAGGGTGACGGTATGTATGGTGATGGAGAAGAATTCTGCATGAACTACTACAATAGTTTTGTAATACAGCCTATGTATTATGACGTAGCGAGGATCATGGCACCTACTGACAAGGATTGGGGTCATTTATGTAATTCTGTGATTCCCCGTGCAAAACGATATGCTGGTATTTTAGAAAGATTAATCAGTCCGGAAGGAACGTTTCCAGCTATAGGGCGTTCTCTTGCTTATCGATTTGGAGCAATGCAGCACCTTTCTCAAATGGCGCTATGCCATAATCTTCCGGAGGAAATTACCCCGATGCAGGTTCGTTGCGCACTTACTGCTGTGATAAAAAATATGATGAAACCAGGAACGTTTGATGAAAATGGATGGTTACAGATTGGATGGTGCGGAGCCCAAAGAGAAATTGGTGAGGTTTATATTTCGACAGGCAGTCTGTATCTGTGTACTACTGTTTTTCTGCCGTTAGGACTATCACCTTCTGATCCGTTCTGGTCAGGACCAGATACGGATTGGACTAATAAACGTCAGTGGGGAGGCGGTTTATGCATAATTGACGAGGCCAGGCATGAAAAGGTGCATCAGACTATTTATGATCATGATGAACATGTAGCAAAAGGCGGGCATTAACCAATTAAATTATCTCATTGTGAAAATCTAAAAAATATATTATACTGGGGTAAATTAAACCTGATGGGAGAATAGCAAAATGGCAGGTATAAAAGATGTAGCCAAATTAGCAGGGGTGTCCCCCAGTACTGTTTCGAGAACTTTATCACAAAAAGTATTTGTTGAAGAAGCAACAAAAAAACGGGTGATGGATGCTGTAAAAGAACTGGATTATAAACCCAATCTCGCTGCGAGAAGCCTGAAAGAATCAAAAACCAAACTTTTAGGATTGGTGATTCCTGATATTCAAAATCCCTATTATCCTAAAATTGTAAAATATATTGAGGAATTTGCTTATCTTAAAGGCTACTCCATAATTCTTTGTGATGCAATGGAACAGGTGGAACGGGAAAAAGAGTATTTTACTGCATTGGAAAAATTGTTTGTTGATGGTATCATTTTTTTGCCTTCGTCTGACAGCTTGGAACATATAAGGTGTTTTATTGATAGCATACCGTTGGTTTTGATTAATAGAAAGTTTGATGAGGACAAAATTACCTGTGTTCTTGGTGATGATTATGACGGAGGATACACAGTTGGACGCTATCTGCTGGAGCAGGGGCATCGTAATATAGCCTGTATCATGGATGACAAAAAACGGCAGTATAATGAAGCCAGGCTGGATGGAATTTTGCGGGCATATAAGGAAAGAAACCTGTTTTATGATGATCGTTATTTGATTCGTGATGTTAAAAATGTTGAGGATGCTTATGAGAGAACTATGAAAATGCTTGCTTACAGGGACAGGCCTACCGCTATATTTGTATTCAGCGATATCCTGGTTCCGGGTGTATACTATGCGGTAAACCGCTCAGGTCTTAAAATACCATCTGATATTTCTGTAATTGGTTATGATGACACCTTCTTATCACAATTTATGGTACCGCCATTGACTTCTTTTGAGCATCCCGCAAGAGAGATTGCGCAGATGGCTTTAGATATTTTGTTACGCAAAATATCACAGAAAGAGGGAAACAGTGGAAAAGTGATGAAGATCACAGGGAAATTGCAAATTCGTAATTCTGTTTGCAGAATTCTTCCGGAGTAGTATTGTATATCCATTTAATTAAACTTTATATTTAAAACAGAGGTCAGACACTGACCTCTGTTTTTAGTTCGCCCAGAATGGGCGGACTAAACCCCTGATTGTGTCCGCTGGATCAGGGGTAAATGAGCCATGACAACGATTTTATGAGAAAGTAAACAAATAAAGGCAAATAAATTATCAAAAACAGGATGCAAGACATCGGAAATATGTGGAAAAACAACAATTTATTAAAGAAAAAATAAAATAGTATTGACTAATTGATGCGAAAGTGATATTTTAAAACAGAAGACAACGTTTGCACAAACGATTTCACGAAAGGAGCTGATTCAATGAAAGAAGAAAAAGTTCAGATAGATGGAGAACTCTTTTCTTTGTTTATAATTCAGACAATCATAGTTGGAAGTGGTGCGGCAGGGCTGAATGCGGCAGCGGCCCTATATAAGCAAGGGCTGAGAAATATTGCTTTAATAACTGAAGGGAAAATGATGGGTACCTCCAGAAACACAGGGTCTGATAAACAAACCTATTACAAACTGACTACCTGCTCCGGCGAATCAGACAGCGTGCGGGAGATGGCCCAAACGCTTTTTGAAGGAGGTTGTATGGATGGGGATCTGGCTTTGACCGAGGCAGGCCTGTCTGTAAGAGGATTCTGTCATCTGGTTGATATAGGAGTACCCTTTCCTCACAATGGAGCTGGTGAATACATTGGGTATAAGACAGACCATGATCCGTTCAGGAGAGGTACATCCGCAGGACCCCTGACTTCAAAATTTATGACAGAGGCACTTTGGAATGAAGTCGAGCGATACGGCATACCTGTATTTGACGGTTATCAGGTGATTGAGATACTTACTGAGCGGAATGAAATGGAATGCAGGACCAGAGGTATTCTCACACTCAATAAAAAGGCTGTAAAGCCAGAAGAGAGGTATGTGGTATTTTCGGCAGAGAATATTGTGTATGCAACAGGAGGAGAGGCGGGATTATATGACGCATCCGTGTATCCAGTCAGTCAGACCGGAGGAACTGGCACTGCACTCAGGGCTGGAGTCAGAGGAAAAAACCTGACAGAATCTCAATATGGAATAGCTTCCGTCAAATTTCGCTGGAACCTGTCAGGAACTTATCAGCAGGTCATTCCAAGATATATATCAACGGAAGCGGATGGAAGTGATGAACGGGAATTTCTTGATGAATATTTTGACTGTCCGGAACATTTGCTTTATTCAATCTTTTTAAAAGGTTATCAATGGCCGTTTGATCCGAGAAAGGTCAGGGGTTATGGTTCTTCTTTAATTGATATTCTGGTATATCAGGAGACCGTTATTAAAGGAAGAAGGGTATTTTTGGATTATCAGAGAAATCCTTCCTGCAGCGTCAAAGGTGGATATTTCTGTACAGAGCTGCTGCATTCTGAAACATATGCCTACCTGAAAGACTCTGGAGGTTTGCAGGAAACTCCCATTAAAAGGCTGGAAAGTATGAATCCTTCTGCAATCGAATTATACAAGAGCCATGGAATAGACTTGCATTGCGAAAAACTGGAGATAGCAGTATGTGCGCAACACAATAATGGAGGATTGGCAGGTAACTGTTGGTGGGAGAGCGATTTAAAACATTTCTTCCCGGTAGGAGAGGTCAACGGAAGCCATGGAGTTTACCGGCCCGGGGGAAGCGCTCTTAATTCTGGTCAGGTAGGCGGTATGAGGGCAGCGGAATATATCGTCAATTGTTATATGGGAGAACCATTATCCGGAAATGAAATAGCCAGCCGATGCGGGCAGCAAATCATGTCATCTGTTGAATTTGGCATGAAAGCTTTAACGGAAAGAAAATCGGCTGCGGATATGAAGGTGGAAAGGAAGAAGCTTGGAGTCCGTATGTCGCGGTATGGAGCGCATATCCGTTCCAGGGAAGGAATCAAGACTGCGCTTATGGAAAACAGGGCCCAATGGGAAACATTGAAAACATCGGGAATTATTAATTCAGGTGAGTTAGGCCGTCTTTACCGGATGCGTGATCTCCTTTTCAGCCAGAAAGTGTATCTTGAAGCAATTGATGATTACATTGTCCATGGAGGAAAAAGCAGAGGATCCTATATCATTTATGATGAGAATGGTGAAAAGCCATTAGAAAACCTGCCTGAATGTTTTCGATTTGTTCAGGAAAAGGAAAGGCTTTCTGAAATGATACAGGAATCGGAATATATTGATGACAGGATACGATTCTCATGGAGGAAGGTAAGATCAATACCTGAGGATGACTGCTGGTTTGAGTCGGTATGGAAGAAATACCGGGAAGGGATATATTTTCAAAGTTAATCACTATATCACACATGACAACGATTTCATGAAAAAATATAATCAGAGGTGAGCGTAATATGAGTAAATTTATGTCGGCAGACGAGGCAGTGAAGCTGATTAAGAGCGGTGATAGTGTGGCTGTATCAGGAAATGGTGGAGGTATTATGGAACCGGATGCTTTGTTTGAAGCCCTGGAAAGACGGTTCCTTATTGAAAAAACTCCATGTAATCTGACCTTGACCCATTCAGCAGGGATTGGTGACAAAGATAAGGGAGGCATCAGCCGCTTTGCCCATGAAGGTATGATAAAAAGAGTGATAGGCGGACATTGGGGCTGGTCACCCCAAATGCAGCAAATGGCAAACGAGAATAAGATTGAGGCGTATAACCTTCCACAGGGAATCGTGAATATGCAATACCGTGAGATTGCTGCTAAAAGAGTGGGGGTGATCACCCAGACAGGATTAAAGACGTTTGTCGATCCGCGGATTTCAGGAGGTAAGCTCAACGGTGTTACAAAGGAAGATTTGGTGGAGCTGATTGAAATGGATGGAAAAGAGTGGCTGCGTTATAAGACCTACCCGGTAACAGTTGCCTTAATTCGTGGAAGCATTGGAGATGAGGAAGGAAATATTTCTCTGATTTATGAGCCTGCCTACCTGGAATCTCTTGCTATAGCTCAGGCTGTGCATAACTGCGGAGGTATTGTTATCTGCCAGGTTAAATTTGCAGCAAAGGCAGGTACCCTGGATCCAAAGACGGTCAGGATACCGGGTATCCTGGTTGATGCAGTAGTGGTGAATTCACAGCAGCAGCAGACGATTGAGGGCGAATTTAATCCCGTCCTGACCGGCGATGTGAAGATGCCGGAAGAAAACATGGAGCCCATGAAGCTGGATCAGCGGAAAGTGATTGCCAGAAGGGCTGCCATGGAGCTGACTGAGGGAAGTGTGATTAATCTTGGGTTTGGAATGCCTGATGGAGTTGCAAGAGTGGCTTCGGAGGAGAGAATTTCTGATTACATCAAAATGACCATTGAACAGGGGATTATCGGAGGTGTACCCGCCGGCGGAGCCATATTTGGAGTAGCCTATAATTCGGAATCCATGATAGACGGACCGTCCCAGTTTGATTTTTACAGTGGGGGCGGGTTGGATCTGACCTGTCTGGGACTGGCTCAGGCAGATAGTCACGGAAATGTGAATGTGAGTAAATTTGGCCCAACTATAGCAGGCTGCGGCGGATTCATTGATATTTCACAAACAGCTAAAAAATGTGTGTTCTGCGGTACGTTTACTGCAGGGGGACTGAAGACCGAAATCAAAGATGGGGAACTTAATATCCTCCAGGAAGGACGCCAGAAAAAATTCCTAAAAGACGTAGAGCACATTACATTCAGTGGAGATTATGCCCGGGAAACAAATCAGAGTGTTATCTATGTAACAGAGAGAGCGGTATTTGAGCTGACTGAAAAAGGGCTTGAACTAAAAGAAATCGCACCGGGTATTGATGTTCAAAAGGATATTCTGGATCAGATGGATTTTATCCCCTTCATGCCTGAGCATCCAATGCTTATGGATAAGAGAATTTTCCAGCCAGAACAAATGGGATTAGGAAAAAAATAAAATAGGAGGAATGACATGATAGAAGGAATCCGATTAGAAAAAAAAGAAGGTTATGCAATTTTGTCGGTTGATATACCCGATACAAGGAATGCTCTCAGTGTCCCCATAGTTGAATACATGAATATATTGGTCGATCAGGTAATCGAAGACAGGAATATCCGCTGCCTGATAATCACTGGCGGCGGGGAGAAATCCTTTATTGCCGGAGCTGATATTACTAAGCTGGTAAAAATGACACCCGAGGAATCCAGATATTCCATTGAAGTGGGGCATAAGCTGTTTTCCAAGATTGAAACTATGGATATCCCGGTTGTTGCGGCTGTAAATGGATACTGTTTAGGCGGTGGGCTGGAGGCTGCGATGTGCTGTGACATCCGTATTTGTTCCGCTAATGCAAAATTCGGTCTTCCGGAGATTAACATAGGGATGATACCGGGGTGGGGAGGCACATTGCGGCTGCCGAGGCTGATTGGTGAGAGCAGGGCGAAAAATATGCTTCTCAGAGGTAAAATGATCACTTCTCAGGAGGCGTTGGATTATGGACTGGTTGTTGAAGTGTATGAGAGTGTAACTGTAATGAGGGAGAAGGCGGAAGAACTGGCTGGAGAACTTGCCTTAAAAGCGCCTTTGACTATGAAAATTGATAAACGCCTTGTATATGATGCAGCCAACAGCCGGCCAACGGATATAGCTCAGAGAGATGCACTGGCACTGGGCTTTATATACACAACTCACGATGCGATTGAGGGACTTACGGCATTTTTGGAAAAGCGTACGCCAGATTACAAAGGAAGGTAGAAAAAATGCAAAAGGTAAATGTATTTAAAGATATTACAGGAACAGAATTTCCTGCAGGAAGAAGAACAAGGGTGATTATAGGTGAAAATGGGGCAATAAACGGTGATTATTTCTGCCAGGGTTATGTCGTCATCTACCCGGGCGGATCAATCCCCCTTCACGAGCACATCACAGTTGAGACCTATATCATTTTAAAAGGTCATGGAGAGATGACTGTGGATAATGAGACGGAAGAAGTAGCAGAGGGAGATACCGTGTACATTCAAAGCGGAAAGTTTCATAGTCTTGTTAATACAGGAAGTAAAGACATGCACATGATGTTTGTCTATGCGCCAAAAATGATTGTGGACCACTGGGCACAGGAAAGCTCCGGGGAATTAAAGTAGGGAGGAAAAGATGAAAAAGACAGCAATTGTAACAGGCGGTAGCAGGGGAATAGGATTTGGTATTGTGCTTCAGTTAGGGCTGGATGGCTATAACGTGGCGATTCTGGATGTGAACAATCCGGCAGAATATAAGGATAATCTAAGTGAGCTGGAGAGGCTGGGTATTGATTATTTATATGTGCAGGGAAGCACCACAAAAAAAGAAGATCGTGAGGGTTTTCTCAGACAGGCATTGGAACAATATGGTGCAATCGACGTATTGGTGAACAATGCAGGTGTTGCGCCAAAGGTAAGACAGGATATTTTAGAAATGACAGAGGAAAGCTTTGACCATGTGATGGAAACTAATACAAAGGGAACCATGTTCATGACTCAGATGGTGGCAAAGCAAATGCTTAGCCAGGAGATCAATGGACGCCGCCGGGGTGTGATCGTGAATATTACTTCCAGTTCCGTAGCGGTGTCCTCAACCAGCCGCGGAGAATACTGTGTTTCAAAGGCCGGAGCAGCGATGCTCACAATGCTGTATGCGGATCGTCTGGCAGCACACGATATACAGGTATATGAGATTCGCCCGGGGGTTATTGATACGGATATGACAAAAGTTGTGCATAAGAAATACAGCGATTTAATTGATCAGGGGGTATTCCCTATTGCCAGATGGGGAACGCCTAAGGATGTAGCGGATGTGGTGAGTGCATTCTGCAGTGACAAATTTATCTATAGCACAGGGAATTATATTGATATTGATGGAGGGTTTCACATCAAGAAGCTCTGAATGAAGAAGTTTAAAGACCGGGATTTAAAATGAGAGGGGC
Source organism: uncultured Clostridium sp. (assembly GCA_963523075.1). GTDB lineage: Bacteria > Bacillota > Clostridia > Lachnospirales > Lachnospiraceae > Lacrimispora. The sequence continues at coordinate 14,255 of CAURBW010000011.1, read as the reverse complement.
TGTCCGGAAGAGACAGATTTACTGGTTATATTACATGGAGAAAATACTTATGGAGGTATTACTATGGAACACATCATTGGAATTATTTTATTGATCTCCTTCTTTGGTCTGGCATTTTATTGCATTAAAGGCCATAACCTGATGATTGGCTTTTTGGTTATTTCAGTATTATGGACTATTTTGTCCTTTGGAGGAACATTTTTTGTAAGCAAAGAGTTTTTGGAAGCCAATCCTGTATTGAATTTCGGCGCAGATAATACATTGATTGCTATCTTGAATAAGATTTACCAATCAGCTCCGGAAGGCTGGGGCACCACTCTGGTAAATGTATGCTGGGGCGCATGGTTTGGACGTGTTTTAATGGATACTGGAATTGCCTCAACCTTAATTCGCAAGACGGTTGAGCTGGGCGGAGATAAACCATTCGTAACAGTAGCTCTTTTGAATGTGGTAACGGCTACAATCTTCACTGCAATGACTGGAGCTGGTCCTGTTATAGCAATCGGTGTTATCGTGCTTCCAATACTTATGTCCCTGGGTATTCCAAAGGCAATTGCGCTGTTTTCTTTTATGGGTTCCGTTGCAGCCGGTATTTACCTGAACCCAATTAATTTCGCACAGTATCGTGCATTTTTCCTTAAACCAGAGGAGATGCCAGATTTTACACTTGGCTGGTATGCGGCGCGCTGGGGCTATGCTGCTCTTCTGATTATGCTGTTTACGACTACCTTGTTAACCGCAATTTATTTAAAACGTGCAAAGATCGTTCATTCCTGGGCAGCTCAGACCCGAAGTGCCTCATCTGAACAGAAAAATGCCCCATTTTACACACTCATTCTTCCTGTAGTACCTGTAATTTTAAAAATCTGGCTTGACTTTTCTGTAATCGGAGGTTTTGTAATCGCTGGATTTTTGGGTTTGTTCCTTTGCGGAAGAATGAAGGGAAGCTTTAAAGAAAATTGCCAGCTTGTCAACAAGCTGTACTATGAAGGCGTGGTTGATACGGCCCCATTGATTGGATTTCTGCTTACCATGCCGATGTTCAATCAGGTAGCTTCTTATGCATCTCCTTATTTCAGTGTAGTTTTAGGAAATGTAATGCCAAAGAGTGAGATCATTATATGTATTGTGTTCGCTGCCATTCTTTGTCTGGGAATGTTCCGGGGACCACTCACTCTGGTTGGGTGCGGTGCCGCCACTCTTGGTGTATTATCCAATGTAGCATCTTTTTCTGTGCCATTCCTTTATGCAGTATTTGCAATTCCAACCATTACCGCAGGAATAGGAAGCTGTATTACCCAGTCATGGATTGCATGGGGAATTGCTTATACAAAGGTTGAGTCAAAAGAATTTTTAAAACTTTCTATACCGAATGCTTATGTTTCCGGTGTGCTGCAATATATAGCTGCATTTATATTAATGGGCGGACTTGGATCTGTATGGTTCCTCAAATAATATAAACTGGGAATAAACAAATGTATACTCTCAAAATCCAAGGTATTAGCTTATAAGTCCGGGGCGGGCCTACGTACCCGGACGTTTCTCTAATTTTATCTCAATGGTGATCTGAAAATGTTTTTAATCTAAATTGCAAAATTTGATTTTTGCTACATGGAAAGGAATAAAAGAGAATGGCAGAGCATAGAGCAGTTCGAATGGGAATTGATGTTGGCGGTACATACACAAAATGTGTTGCTATGGATAATGATACCCATGAAATTATTGGAAAAAATCAGGTAAAAACAACGCATGACCATAAAGATGGTGTTGCTGCAGGGGTTGTACAGAGTTTTAAAAATTGTATGCACGAAAATAATATTGTACCGGAGGATGTAGTGTTTGTAGCCCACTCAACCACTCAGGCAACAAATGCTTTTATTGAAGGTGACGTGGCGAGTGTAGGAGTCGTCGGAGTCGCAGGGAGTGGGCTGGAAGGTTTACTGGCGAAGCGGCAGCTGGCTTTGAAAGATATTATACTTGATGAAAAAGTAGGTCGTTTGATAAAGGTATTTAATACCTTTATAAAGAAAAAAATACTCACAGAAGATAATATCAACAAAAATATTGATGAGCTATTGAGCAAAGGGGCACAGGTAGTTGTTGCTTCCATGGCATTTGGTGTAGACAGTATGGAAGAAGAGATGGCAATCCATGACTGTGCCAAGAAAAAAGGTGTGCCTGTAACAATGGCATCAGACATTACAAAACTTTACGGTCTTACCCGCCGTACCAGAACGGCAGCAATCAATGCTTCTATACTGCCTAAGATGATGAATACGGCTAACGCGACGGAATCATCAGTTAATGCGGCAGGCGTACACGTACCGTTAATGATTATGAGAGGCGATGGGGGAGTTATGGAAATTGGAGAAATGCGTAAGCGTCCTATTCTGACAGCTCTATCAGGTCCTGCAGCTTCAGTTATGGGCTCCCTTATGTACCTCCGTGCATCAAATGCGGTTTACTTTGAAGTGGGAGGAACCACCACCAACATTGGAGTTATCAAAAATGGCCGTCCAGGTGTGGATTATGCTAAAATCGGTGGTCATGACACTTATATTAATTCTTTGGATGTTCGTATTTTAGGTTGTGCAGGCGGATCAATGGTACGTATTGGCAGTAAATCGGTTACAGATGTAGGTCCCCGTTCTGCTCATATTGCAGGCTGCGAGTACGCATGTTTTACTCCGGAAGAAGAGATTGTAGATCCTCAGATTGAAATGGTAAGCCCAAAGCCGGGTGATCCCGATGATTATGTGACCCTGCGTTTAAAGAACGGAAAGAAAATATGTTTTACCAATACTGATGCAGCCAATGTCCTGGGGTTAATAGAAAAGAAGTACTTTGCATATGGCAATGCCAATTCTGCAAGAAAGGCTATGAAGCCTGTAGCTGATAAGCTGGGTATTTCTGTAGAAGAATTGGCCACCCAGATACTGGATAAAGATTTTGAAAAGGTAAATGCAACAATCGGCATGCTGGCTGAAAAATATGGACTGGATCGTGACAGTATGAGACTGGTAGGCTGCGGTGGCGGAGCTGCTTCTTTAGTTCCTTACTGCGCTGGTAAGATGGGGCTTCAGTACAGTATTCCGGAAAATGCAGAGGTGATTTCTTCTATTGGTGTGGCACTTTCCATGGTCCGCGATGTAGTGGAGCGTGTTATTCCAAATCCCACTCAGGAGGATATACGGGAACTGAAAAAGGAAGCAGCAGATTTGGCGGTAAGTTCTGGCGCCTCCCCTGATACAGTCGAAATACATATTGAAATAGATAACCAGACAGGTAAGGTCACGGCCATTGCCACAGGATCAACAGAAGTAAAAACTACAGATCTTTTGAAGGCCTGCGAAGAGCCGGAAGCACGTGCTCTTGCTTTGGAAGATTTTGGTCCTAAGACTGCCAATGTAAAGCTGGCAGAACAGACTGACAAGTTCTATGTATATGTAGGTGAAAAAGCTGATAAGATACCTTTGAGAATTGTAGATACAAAAGGATTCATAAAGGTACAGTGTTCTGATGGTACAGTAGTAAAATGTAAGACAAAAAATTACGAGGAGGCTGTAAAAAAGCTTTGGAAGGAAAATGCGGTATTTAATACCGATACAGTGCTCCGTCCAGATTTTTATGTATGCTTCGGTCCCAGGGTAACAGACTATAGCGCGGTTGATTTGGAGCAGATCCTGCTTCTCATGAATCTTGATTTGGGAGACCGGGAACCGGATGAGGATATTCTGATTGTAACATCAAATAAGGAGATTTAAATAACCATGGTTAATAAAGACCTTCGGACAGTTTTAAAGCCCATTACAGACGGACTTTTCGGCAGACAGGATATTCAGAAATACAAGCCCCCTCAATTTGTAAAACGTCCGTTGGAAGGGATGGTATCAGACCTGATTAAAATTGAACCGGTTCAATGGTATGGTTATGCATTTTCCCGGGAACCTTTAAATGGAATAATTCAGGACAAAAAGCGCAGAGAATGGATGGAAAGAAGTCTGTCATGTGGCAGGGAGTATGCTCAGAAAATCTGCAGGAAGTATCGAACTAAAGATCCGCGGAAATTAGCAGAATTTATGGGTGTGGATATTTCTTATCCGGAGTATCCGGAAAAAACTGATCGGGTGCTCTTTGCGGAATATCGGGCCCCAAATAAGATTTGCATTTATATGGATGCGGTTATGAAAGCAAAAAAACTCATTGAGAGACTGGAAATTTCGGGTATTTTGACAAAAGAAGTGGACGTGAGCCAGCTTCTTTTGTCCCATGAACTGTTTCACTATCTGGAAGAAGAGAACCGGCATGAAATTTTTACAAAGACGGAGAAAATCAGATTATGGTCTCTGGGATTTTTTCACAACGATTCCAATGTAATTGCTCTCAGTGAGATTGCAGCAATGGGGTTTGCTCAGGAAATTATGGGCATACAATACTCCCCCTTTTTGATGGATGTAGTTTTAGTATATGGTTATTCCGTGGAGGAGGCCAGCGGACTGTATGAAGAGATGATGGAGTATGCGGGAAATGTACCTATGCCCTCCGATGACGATGAAAACATTTGCTTGATTTAAGCAGGATTCTGGTATATATTAGTTTATATTCAAGCGAAAAGGGGACAGTAATGAGTACAATAAAAGATGTTGCAAAATTAGCTGGAGTATCAGCTAGTACGGTATCCAGAACCCTGTCAAATCGGATTTTTGTGGAAGAAGAAACACGTCAAAAAGTACTAATGGCAGTTGAGGAACTAAATTATAAGCCCAGCATTATGGCAAAGGGTCTCAGGGAAGGTAAAACCTATACAATTGCCCTTTTGGTGCCGGATATTAATAGCCTCTTCTATCCTATGATTATGAAAAGTATTGAGAAATACGCGACACAAAAGGGATATTCAGTCATTTTATGTAACAATAATGAGAGTATTGAATGGGAGAAGAAAAATTTATATATGTTGGGAAGTCGAGGGATTGATGGGATTCTTTGCATGAGCGTAGAGGATGATATCAGTCATTTGGTGCGGTTCCAAAAGACAAATAAAGTTCCAGTTGTACTTATGAACAGGGATTTTTTAGAGGATGTCAGTTGTATCAGTGTAGATAATGAATATGGGGGATATCTGATGGTCAAGTATCTCCTGGATATGGGACATAGAAAGATTGCCGGTATGTTTGGGGATTTCAGCAGGCAGAGGTTCCGCGCACGATATAATGGCTGTAAACGAGCGATGGAAGAGTATAAGGTAGAGAATTATAAAAAATACTTTATTTATGACGTTAATACGATAGAAGAAGCATATAGATGTACGCAGGAATCGCTCTTAAGAAAGGACAGGCCTACGGCTTTTTTTGCCAGTTTAGATATTTTAGCTATCGGTATCTACAGCGGTATCAGGAAGAGTGGGCTTGAGATACCCGAGGATGTGTCAGTTGTAGGATATGATAACATTTTTATGACCCAGTACATGACTCCGCCGCTGACCACTTACAATGCGCCAATTGATGAATTGGCAAAAAAGAGTGTGGAGTGCCTGATTGATCAAATAGAAGACAGGAAACCATGTGAAAGGATTATAATGAAGGGGAATCTTATAGAAAGGAAATCAGCACGTCAGATTTCTACAGAATAAACAGATTAAAATACCAGGAAAATATTGCAGATACCAAAAAGCGGCAGTGATGAGAACTGCCGCTTTTTGGTTGAGATAGAACCATGCATTACAGAGTGGCATCGATCAGTACCGGTCAGTACCATGAGAATATGACATAGAAATATTTATACTCTGAACATAGGTGAGATTCTGTATAGATGTGTTTAATGTTGTATTGTGATACTGCTCTAAAAGCTGCTGAACAATCAGAAGCCCATTTCCCCGCCCGGCACCCTTACTTGTTTTTCCGGCGTAGATCCCACGCACCCGTGTCTGTTCTGTAATTGAATTTTTAATGATATAGGAACAGCCTGAATTATTTCCCGTGATTTTGATTTCAATGGTTCCTTTTGGTATCTGTCTAACCTCCTCTATTGCATTATCCAGCAGGATACCCAGAATACGGGTAAGATCAATAATATCTATACCTGTCTGGAAAGTTTCCGGAATGATATTAACTTTCAGACTGACGGGGATTTTTTTGCCTAATGCCTGAGAAATTTTCAAATTGAAAAAAGCCCTCAGAGATTCGATCGGAATCTGGTAAAGTATAGAAAGCAGTTCGCTTTGCCGAATTGTTTCCACAGAATAGGGATATATCTTCTCCCAGAAAAATTTTTTCATTTCCAAATCATTACTGTGATCTACGAAATTCCCCATCGTAAAAAATATATTTTTGATGTCATGGCGCATCTCCTGCATTGCAGTAAGGCTGCCGGAAAGTTCTCTGTAATAAGAGGCGATTCCTTCTTTCTCCCATTCATGAAATGTGGCGCTTTCTTTATAGACTGCAACACGAAAAAGAAGAATGATAAATGGCATCTGAGCCCAAAGTAAAGCCAGACATAAACATGGAATAAGCAGTACAATAAGTGCATTGTGTAACTGTAAGATGGAAAACGGCAAAAAAATGATGGTAAAGAGTATCAAAATAAGTACGGAAAAGCCCAGAAAATAGCGTTCAATATTTCCGTATTTTTCACCAAGATGGTTTAGTTTTATAAGCTGAGAGTGAAATCTGGCGTTAATAAAAAATGCAACTGCAAGTAAAAAAGCAGTCATTATAATTACCGCGCATATAATTGCATAAGCAGAACTTCCCATCAGTTCAGTAAAAGCGGGGTGAAGGATAAAAATAGACAAAGAATAAGTGTACATTGAAAGAGATAGAAACACAAAAAGAAAATAACATACAAAATGCTGTCCTCTTATTCTATGAAGGCCTATTTTAACAGTCGTATAAACCACGGAAAATATTATCCAAAAAAACCATAAGTTTCCCAATATAGCGGAAGTGGAATTAAATAGTCTATTTGGGAAAAGCATAGCAGAAAATAAAAAGGCATAATCCAGCGCCTGCATAGGAAGGAGATTTAACACACGGACCTGTGCTGTAATGAGGAAAGCGAGGGATAAGGAAAACAAAAATTCCGATTTAATACTCACTGACCATACATATATCACCTGTAAAATAGGAAGCAGCAGTGCTGCTATACTTACTATATGACCAGATGCCAGTCGTTTTAGCATCAGAACCGCTGCGAGAAAAAAGAAAAAATGAAGATAAAATATTGCGAATTCCCAAATGCCTGCAGGCAGCAGCTCTGTCAGACTGAGATAAGGGCCTGAGCCGAATACATCTATCATAATTCCTCCACATTTGAAAAACAGGCGTTTATAACCTCTTTTCTTTTACCCATAGAACAGGATACAGTGACACCGTTGGATAATTTCAACAGCCCGTTTTTTAGCGATACCACATGATTTTTATTAACAAGCACCGAACGATGGCAGCGGATAAAATACTCTCCCAGTAAATTCTGTGCATGTTCAATCGTATCACGAACTGTGACTTCAGAGCCGTCAAAGGTATGATAGCAGATAGAATGAGCCAGAGTTTTTACTGAATCCACAAAGGCAATTTCAGGTATTGAAAGGCGTACGGTTTCGTCAATTCCAATAGACAGTTCGATATAGGGGATGAAGGAGGAATCGTATTGTATGGGTACTATCATTTTAAGATATTTTACAAACTCCTCAACCATAATGTTCTGTTCGGGATTCTTCTCGATAAAGCCGAAAGCCTGTATTCCACTTCTTAATATCTCCATTCCCTTGTCTGTGTGGCTGGTTACAAAAACGATTTTTCCATCAGGATCTCTTTTATAGATTCTTCGTACCAGATCAATACCGTTTAATTCAGTCCTTCCAAAATCAAAATCCAGGAAATATAAATAAGAATCAGATGTATTTTGTATAAAGTTTAATAATTCCCCACCGGTAGAGGACTGACAGACGATTCTGGCATCTGCTTTGCTAATCCTGATTGCTTTTTCCAACAGTCTCGATATCAGATGAAGTGTAAATTGGTCATCATCACAAATAATAATTTTTAACATTGCACACCTTCCTTTTTCAATCCATTTTAGTATAACAAATCCCATTCACCGTGAAAAGAATTTGTCCTGAACGAATAAAAAATGTCCTGAATAATGCGGAAAACGGCAACTCAGGACATTAAATTAAGTTTCAAGCCAAATTTTACCAATCATGCAATTTATATGATACAGTATGTTTGCTCACCGCTGTAAAAAGCTTATTAAGCTGCAACATTGCCTTTTTTTCTGATTGACAGCTATAATATAGTGACTGACTGTTATTAAAGAAGCGGTGAAGCAGAAAGGAAGATTATATTATGCGTATCAAACAACTGATTACTATGGCACTATCTGGAAGTTTAGCTATGACACTGCTGTCCGGCTGTGGCAACACCGCCACATCAGCAGATCCGAATGCGGTGGTGACTGAAATGCCGGAGCGCGGACTTACTTTTACAATCTCACAGAGCTATCTTGACGAAGGAGTTCAGCTGGATGGATTTAACTATAATCAGAATGAACTGCCCACCGCAAGCATCTATTATTATTATCGTCCAATCACTGATAAACTAATGGATGATTTCATTGACTTAAAGAAGAAAGACCCGACTCTTATCACTCCTGAATACCAGAATCAATTTTATGAGCAGTTGTGGGCTCATTCCAGATGTCTGATGAACATTACTTTGGTTCCAGAGGCAGACTATCAGGGATATTTGGATGATGGAAAGAGTCTGGATGACCTGTCCGGTTTCAATAATACTGAAGAATATCAGAAAAATGATGGGTATGTTTATCTTATTTCCATGCCTGATTTAGATACTGACGGTATGGGTGACGAGGAAATTGCACAGTACGAAAAGTGTAAGAAATATATTCCCACAGTGAAAGAAAACCTGAAGTTTATTCCTGTGAAGATGGAGAGCAGTGACACTGATTTGGGCAATCAGATTCCAGTGTTTACCGCCAGCGATCTGAATGGAAATACTGTAACAAATGATATCTTTGCAAAGAAAGATCTGACTGTGGTTAATGTCTGGGGAACCTTCTGTACTCCTTGTGTGGAAGAAATGCCGGAGCTTGGTAAATGGGCCAAAGAGATGCCGGACAATGTGCAGCTGGTGGGTCTTATATCAGATATTGAGGGAGATGATGATAAGGAGCATCACGATCTTGCTGAGCAAATCATAAGTAAGTCAGATGCAGATTTTACACAGATTATTGCCAATGGTGACTTTAAGGATTTACTTCGTGGAGTTGTGGGTGTACCCACTACTTTCTTTGTTGACCGGGAAGGCAATATTATAGGTGATCCAATTGTAGGAGCTGAGGTAGATAAATACAAAGCATTTGTGGAGGAGTATCTTGGTAAATAAACAATTAAAGACAATGGTTCAGTGTGGTTTCAGCTTGTTGGCCGTATTGTCTATGCTTTACGGCACCCACCGGGATGAGGTTGATATGGTACTGAGCAAGGCAGTCAATATCTGCCTTGAATGCATTGGATTGGGCTGAGGAGTGCTGCAATGAAAATAAAAATTACAAATCCGATAAAACGTAAATTGATTCAAATTGCGGCCTTTGGCTTTACCAATTTCCATATTGGAAATTTTAAAAACGGTTCTCTGTATACCGGCTCCTGGAAAAAATTCTGTAATCCGGGTCTGAACTGCTATTCTTGTCCGGCAGCTTCCTTTGCCTGCCCGATCGGAGCGCTTCAAGCGGTATCTGGCTCTATGAAATATGATTTCAGCTTTTATGTAGTGGGATTTTTGTTGGCAGTTGGTGTCCTGCTGGGGCGCTTCGTCTGCGGCTGGTTATGTCCGTTTGGTTTGATACAGGAGCTGATCCATAAGATTCCATCTCCCAAGCTGAAACTTTGGAAGGGATTCCGGGCAATCAAGTATGTAATTCTGGTGGTCTTTGTCATCCTGTTGCCTGTTATGTCTACCAATTATATGGGGATGGGAAAACCTGCTTTTTGCCAGTTTATCTGTCCGGCCGGCACACTGGAAGGCGGAATTCCGCTTCTGAGTACCCATCCGGAACTTCAACGGACAATAGGCGCTCTGTTTAGCCTGAAAATGACGATCCTTGTATTGACACTTGCAGGCTGTATTCTTATATATCGTTTTTTTTGTAAGGCTTTGTGTCCTCTGGGCGTCATTTATGGCCTGTTGAATAAAATCAGTGTTTATCATCTTGAGGTGGATACAGACAAATGCGTGGGTTGTGGAAAGTGTACTAAGGTTTGCAAAATGGATGTAGACCCGGTAAAATCCCCTAACTCAGTGGAATGTATCCGATGCGGAGCTTGTGCAGTTTCTTGTCCGACTGAGTCCATCCATCTGTGCTTTGGTTCTGCAGGAAAAATAGTCAAGACGAATATGAAACAATTAGAAAGAGAAGGCTATATTTATGATGAACAATGAACTTGAGAATCCCATTTTGCTCCCTAAAAAAGATTCAAAACGTCTTATCGCACTGGATGCTGCACGTGGACTGGCAGTAATCGGAATGTTTATACAGCATTTTGCCTTAAACCAGGTAAACAGCTTTGTATCCGGGAATACAATGATTCTATTCATGCTTTGCTCCGGTATTTCCTATTCCATTATGGTGCAGCGTATGACAGAACGTGAAGTAGAGCCGGCAGTGTTCCGGGCGCGGATACTGGCGCGGGCTGTATTTATTGATTTGGTTGGATATGTTCTTATCATGCTAAACGGACCATTTGCAGTGGTTTTGCCGGCCTATGCCATGTTATTTATTTTGGCATTAGTCCTGATTCACCGTTCAACCCGTGCTCTTTTTACAATATCCTGCATCTTATATCTGGCGGGTCCGCCGCTTATGCTTTTAGGATTAAGCCTGTTTTCCGGTGCGTATTTGCTGAGTGATATTGCCGGAGGTCCCTTGTCTGCACTTGGCTGGGCTCCCGTTTTTGTTGCAGGAATGGCAATAGGACGCCTAAATCTTCGTAATATACGGACCGCTTTGTGTTTTGTTGCAATCGGGCTTATAATATCGATACCCTTTAAGCTGATTGCATCTTTCGTACTCCCGGAGTTGCGCCAGTCTTTTGAAACATGGCTCTTGCAGTTTTCGAGTATCGCAAATCCTCAGGCAGATCAGTATGCAATCTGGCCTCTGAATACGCAGCAGCCGCCATGGCAGATGCTTCTTACGGATGCTCCCCAGTGTGGATCTACTTTCGAACTGGCGATTGGAACGGGGCTTTCTCTTATCATACTTGGGCTGATGTGTCTGATTGCAAAGAAAAGTATGGCAATACTTAAGCCTTTCAGTGCAGTCGGGCGTGTGGCATTGACTTTGTATACGGTCCAGTTTGTCATTGCATGGGGGCTGAAGATTGTAGGAATCGATGTCACGAATATCGACATTGGCGCAATTCCTTTTGGAGACATCCTTGTTGCAGCAGTAACTCTCATCGCCGGCTGTTTACTTACTTTCCTGCCGAATGGCCCGCTTGAATCTTTGATACGGCGATTTGAACGGATGTTTAGTCATATTTAAAAGTCTCTGTTGATATCATTCGGTGTAGTTTTCTTACTAACAAAATTTGATATTCAAAGAGAGGGGAGGTGATGAGCAGCAGCCTTTTCAGGAAGAATGTTTTTTCGATATTGCAGCGGGGTGATTTTCATATTTTTCTTAAATACTCTGAAAAATGACCGTTCACATTCAAAACCGCTTTCGTAAGCAATATCACTTATATTCAAACTGGTATTTTTCAGAAGATGAATAGCATATTCCAGGCGCATTTGATTGATATATTGCGAGAAGGTTGTATGCAGCTTCAGGTTAAATAATCTTGATATATAATACTTAGTCACATTGAGTTCCCGCGCGAGTATATCCAGACTTAACTCATCCGTGATATGGGAATCAATATAGATCAAAAGTGAATGCAGTATGCTGTGGCAGTCGAAGACGGATGCTGGAATAAAACTGATTTCCTCGTAAATGAAACTCATATATAATGTTACATAGGAACGGGCAATACGGCTGTCTGCATTGCTTATGTAGTAATATTCTGATTTTTTTAGTGCATCCACACAATCAACCGGCAGTTTTTTTAACAATGGAGTTTGCGGGATATATTTACCGAGATAGGGGATGAATTGGGGGGCATATTCTGGTTCAAAAACCTGTACAATTAGCTCACAATCCATTGACTGGCTGAAATTGTGCAGCTGGTAAGGAAATATAAGTGCAAAATTTCCAGCCTCAGCATTATATGAAATATCATCTATAGTAATAATACAGTTTCCTGACAATACATAAACAACTTCTATTTGATTATGTAAATGCGTTGAAAACATGTAGTTTATAATGTGAAATGATTTAAATGGTAAAGTACGGTTCTGGTAAGATGTTTTCATAATAAACCTCCATGAATATATCATACAATATATGACTGATCAGGTCAATATTTGTCACTTTTAATTCATGACATGTCATATTAACTATATGCAGATATGATATTCTTACTATAACAAATAAAAGTTGGAGGGTATATCAATGTATAATAACAGTGTGGCTGAAACACCTTTTTTCTGTAAGAGAAATGACATGCAGATCAGGGGAATGAAGTATTTTCCTGATGGAGAATCTAAAAAGACAAAGTACCCGGCAATTATTGTCAGTCATGGATTTACAGGTAATTATGTCAGCACAGCAGATTATTGCAGGGCATTTGCTCAGATGGGATATGCTGCATTTAGTTTTAATTTCTGTGGAGGTGGGAGAATTTATGAAGATCCCTGTCAGAAAAGCGGAGGAGAATCCACTAAAACCTCAATTCTTACTGAGGTTGAAGATCTTACTGCAGTGAAAGATTATGTTAAAGAGCTTCCATATGTAGATGAAACCAATCTTATTCTGGCAGGAGTTAGCCAGGGAGGACTGGTTTCTGGTTTAACAGCTGCAAAATGTAAGGGCGAAATCAAAAAGCTCATTATGATTTACCCGGCGCTTTGTATACCAGACCATGCCAGAAGAGGCTGTCTTGGAGGTTCCCAATATGACGTAAATGATGTACCTGAAATTATAGACTGCAAGAAAACTCAATTAGGTAAAATCTTTCATGATACTGTGGTCTCTATGGATGTATTTCTTGAACTGAGTGCTTATAAGGGACCGGTACTGATTTTGCAGGGGTTGGAAGATGAAACTGTCAACTACTCCTATGCAATACGTGCAAAAGAAAGCTATGAAAAAGGGCAGTGTCACCTGCAGCTGATCAGAAATGCCGGGCATAATTTAAGTGAAAAGCAAAAAGAAAGTGCAATTGCTTCTATAAGACAATTTCTGTTGGAACGTCAGGAGCTGCTCACTATTCGTGTGATCATTACAAATCGGGAAACAATATCAGAGGGCGATTATCAGAAATTAAAGATATATTTTACCGGGTATTGTGATACAGAGTTTTTTCGTGGGACAATTTTACCGGGAGGCTGTGATACACAGGATTATTACCATGGTGAGAGGACAAGGTTAAAAGCGGAATATACATTGCAGGGTATCGATATGGAAGGCGAAAAATGTAATGTCCATATCGTCAATCAAAAAGTGAATGAGGAGTGGAAACCTATGATAGAAACGGATAGTAAGAATCTTGCGTGGTTCAACAATGCCGACATGACAGCGGTTCTTGAAGATAGTAAAGAAGGACCTGTGGTAAGGATATTTGGTCAGTTAACTTAATAGGAAATACACTCTGTAGTGTATTGCTATTCCATAAAATGCCTTGAGCAAAGCGAAAGGAATGAAAAAATATATGAAAATTCTAGACTCTTTAGACAGCATTGATAAATTTATAATAGAAAATAAAGTTACAATGCTATATTTTTCTTCTCAAAATTGTAGTGTATGTGTTGTACTTTTACCTAAGATAAAAGAGATTCTTAAAAAATATAGTAAGATTGCATTTGCTAAGGTGGAGATTGATGAAGTGCAATTAGCTGTAGGCAAATATTCAGTATTTACTGCGCCAACTGTTATTATGTTTTTTGAAGGTAAGGAAATAATCAGACGATCCAGATTGATAAGTGTCTTAGAATTGCAAGAGAAAATTGAAAGATTTTATAATTTGATATAATATTATATAAAGTAAATAAACGACAATTTACAGGGTAAATAAGAGAGCAAAGAGAGCGTAAATTTTCTTGTGTCCGGAAAGTAAACAACTATCTGGAATTGAA
>CAURBW010000010.1:0-201940 GCA_963523075.1 uncultured Clostridium sp. | reverse complement strand
AATTATAGAGACAAATGGCGCTAATTAAAATCCACCCTTAAACTATGCGCTTACGGTATTTCAAGTATTCGTACACATCAAGATCATTTGCTTTTGCAGATTCTACAAGCGTATTGAATATTCCGGAGCAAGAGTATTCATGTATAGAGGACCGAATTCGCTGTCGCTCCCTTTGGAGTATCTGCAAACAGCCAGGAACGTCTTGCTGTGGCATATGGTTTGATACTGGCTTCACAAAGATTATTAGAGATGGGAAGATGACCATCTTCCAGAAATGTTTCCAGATATTTTCTCTGATTTACAGTTTTCGTAGTCTTGAGATTTTGGCATAAAACGTATTGATTGGAATAGAATATCTCGCACCAATCTTTGTCACTTAAGCCGCTGGAAGATGTGTCGGCTGCATGAGAATCTCTATATTCCCGGTATTATATAGAGACCTTCGCGAGAAATATCTCACAAAGGCACCAAAAGCGTAGAAACTGTAACATAGTATTGGAAGCAGACGAATCTTGATGTCCCTATTTTGAATTGACAGAAGCAAATATATAGATTATGATGCAATGTGTTCATAATGATGAAATATTGCGTAATATTTCAAAACCAAAAATGCATTGTAAATAAAGTAAATGGGGAGATAATCTATGAATGAAATTAACCTGGAAGATATTGGGGAGAAAATTAGTCTTTTAAGGAAAGAATTGGGCTATACGATGCGTGATCTTTCTGAGTATACGGGACTGTCTATCGGTTTTCTGAGTAATCTGGAAACAGGTAAAAACAGCCCAACCTTGGAGAATCTGCAACGCGTTGCAGTGGCATTACAGACAGATTTGGTTGAGTTAGTTACTGATGAAAAAAGCAAGAAGGTTATTATAAGAAAAGAAGAAATGAAGATTTATGAATATGACCGGCAGAAGATGACAGTTGAAGGAGTTAATTTCGGATATGATCGTCAGATGTATGAAAAAATCACGATAAAACCAGGCGCTAAAGAAAAGGGCGCAGTATCCAGGCATCTTTATCCGGAAATCTGTATGGTACAGAGTGGCATTTTAACTGTAGAACTGGATAATGAAGTTTATGAATTAAATGAAGGGGATTCCATCTATATTGCAGAGCGAAAACATCACCGCATCTATAACCGCCACAATATGGAGACTGTCAGCATCTGGGTTCATCAGAAGAATCATTAAAAGAAAACAAGGTCAGTGAATTTGTTGGGAGGATAAGAAAGACAGCAAGAGAAATTGTTGAAATGGATAAAGAAGCGCTATATATTGGTAATACAAGGACTGTAAAATTTGATTTGGATCTTTCTGTGAAATGTGCTAATGAGCGGATATATGTTGGGTAACCGGACATGAAAGGACAATTGCACATGAGGTGGTTGGGACGGAAATGGGGAAATATCCTGCGAAGAACCAGGAACGGTGTGTGTGAAGGGTCTGATTTCAGGAACAAAAATCCCTGTTTTGGCTTAGGACCAGGTTATAGTGAATGTGGTTCCGGAAATTGTCGATGAAAAGCTGAATGAGGAAAAATTAAAGTGGAAGGGCACTTCAAAAGGCAGAGACAGATGCGCATAGATATTTTACAATTCCCTGCACCGAAAGAAATACACGGATTTTTCTGGAATTTCAATGCAGGCCGTACCTGGAAAGGGTACCGGATGTAGAAAATCTGATAAGCATTGTGTATGACCCGTATATGATGGCAGCGCTGACGGAAGAGGATACATTTTTGGAGCTCCATTTCATGCAGGGAACCTGGTTGATGAGTTGAAACCAGGTTCTCTGCATGAAATGGAGCTTTTGTTGGTGTATGAGAAAGCCGGGATTCGTCTTGTGCCCTTAAGCCGGATATGCCATGAAAAGTATCAGGTTTATTTTAAAATAGTGAAAAAAATAAAGCCCGAAAAGGGCCTGTTTTTATTGTATAGGAAAGTGCGTCCTATACGATAAAAAGCCTCCGGGAGTTGTGTACTCTTTATTATTGCTTATTAAAAAAAGCCAATAAGGTTAGTTCGAAATCTTCTTTTTTTAAAGAGATTAATTAAGAAAATGAAGTAAAAAAGTAGAAAGTATGTATTTATTGCTCAAAAATAACTATTGATTTTATAAAAATATTGACAAAATGCACTATAGAAAGTATAATGCATCTATATTCATTGTTGTGAACAAATGTTAAAAATAATGAAATGAGGGAGGTGTTACCGAATGAATTTATTCATGGTGGGTAAGTGGATTAAAATTATACGAAACCGTTGCCCTGAAACAAAAGATGGTTGTACATAGTAATGAAAATTAAAACATGTATAGAATTTTTATTCGGAGGGCTAGTATGATGGTGAATGAAAAGGATGCAGTTATTCAGTAAGCTGATCGCTGCTCAGCTGTTGTCTTTGTATTCCGGGGCTATTGCGTTGACGGGAATTGTGGGAAGTTATGTATGCGAACGTATTTTAGGATGCCGCAAATCGTTGTTCGTTTCCAGGAAATTTAACCTGATTGGTTTTATTTGCCTGTCATTGCCGCTGGGGGTGGCTGGCTATGCAATTGCAATGGCTTGTCTTGCTATCGGCCTATGTTTGGAGGAAGATGCCTTGATGCGTTGCTTGGAAAATTCTATGATAAGACTGATGGGAGACGTGACAGTGCTTATACCATTAGGCTTCACCTGTCCGGTCGGTTATTCTATTACAGCTGTAGCGACACCAAAAGCATTTTTGACTCAGATGATGACGGTATGGGGCATGTCCATGTCAACAGGCGCGGCTTTGAACACACTGATTGTAAACTTTTACAAGGAAGGTAATGAGATTCCATTCTTCCTGGCGATAGGCGGTACAGTATGTATCATTGGCTTGATCGTTGGGCTCTTTGGAAAAAACTGGCACAGGGGATGAATCTGAATCAATTGAAAGATAAGGAAACTGATGGGGAGCAGGTATAACCCCAATTATTGAAAAAAGGGTGAATTATTATGGAGCGGGTAAAAGTATTTGCGGAAATAAAGAGTATGATACTGATTGATAACAGGCGGATTGAGCTGTACTGGAATTCTCAGATGCGGCAGGCAGACAATGAACAGGATTTTGCCGTGAAGTATCGGGGAGAGATACAGGAGCTGGTTCACTGGACAAGTGATATGACGTGGGATTATGGAACGGTATATCAAAAAGAATCCATGCGGACGACACTGGCTTTGGTATATCCGATTGATATTGCCTGCGCGAAAGAACTGACGGTCCAGGTTGTGGGAAAACTGACGGATCTGATGGACTGTCCGGTTGATAATGACCGCATTTATCAGGCAGTCTACGAACCTTACTATACTTCTTATGAAAAAGGAAGAGCAGGAATTATCGTTAAGGCGGGGAAGAGTGTACAGACAAATACCATAAAGCTTGCTCTTTCAATCATTGATTTGATGCTGGAAAAAATCCCTGAGGTTAATGCGGAATTAGTCCGTAAAGGGGCGGAGGTTGCTATCTTTGGTTTAAAGGAAAATGCCTATGACATTCCGGAACACCGTATGGGATACCTGTTGGCAATCCGGCATGTGGCAGGGTATGGCGGAGAAATGGAAAACCCCATGTCATCTATATCGGAAGCGAATGTTATCCGGCTGAGAAGCGGGCGGTATGCGACCAGTTATCCCCACGAGATGGTATTGATTCATGAATTTGGCCATTCTATCCACCTGGTTGGAATCAACGGTTTACAGGATCGGACATTGGCCGGTCGTATAGAAGTGGTTTATCAACAAGCCAGGAATAGTGGATTATGGAAGGATACTTATGCAATCAGTAACTACGAAGAGTATTTTGCGACTCTGGGTACGGTTTGGTTTAATGTAATGCAGGAAGGGGTTGACGGGCGCTGGGATGGTATCCGTTGGCCTGTGAATACCAGGGAAGAATTGCGGATATATGACCCGGATGGTTATGAATTAATGAAAAGCATCTATTCTGAAAAATCTCTTCCTGAGCCATGGAATTATAATGAAGATGTATATGGCATCGATGGAAAACCGAAGACCTATGATATTGGCATTAAGTTTGACTGGGATTTTATTAAGTAAAGGGAGAAAACCATGAATGAGTGTTTACTTTAAACAGTCAGTTGACAGATACATCGCAGCCGGATCAATGATCACATCATTTATAATTACAAGGAGGCAGGAAAAATGAGTAGTGTAAACGGGAAAACAGGGGAAAACGTTATTTTAGCGGAAATTGAGAAACCAGAAAATGAATCTGTACTTAATGATAAGAAATTCATAGGCCATCCACGAGGAATTGGTGCACTGGCACTTGGTAACTTTTTTAACTCCTTTGCCTGGGGTGGAATCTATGCAATTTTAATTTATTATCTTTATTCGCCTTATACCAAAGGACTTGGTTTTTCTGAGGGTCAGGCAGCATCTATGATCGCGGCTATGGGTGCATGTAACAGTTTGTTTGTTATCGTCGGCAGCTGGCTTTCCGACCGTGTGTTTGGACTTCAGAAAGCATTGGTCATTGGCAATATTGTAAAGGGTACCGCATTCGGCTGCCTTGCCATACCGGTTGTATCACTTGCACAGGGAAGAGTTTTTGCAGTCATTGGTCTGGTGTTAATGTCACTTCCTATTATGGGGGCAAGTAACGCATCTTTGACCGGGCAGCTTTACATAAGCAATGACTCCGGCCGCAGGGATGCGGCATTCACCATTCATACGGTTGCAAATGCGATTGCCGGTTTATTCGCACCGACACTGATTGGTTTCATCGGTATGAAACATTATCATCTTGGTTTCTTTATTTGCTCTATGGCAGCTTATCTTTATGGTTTGGTTATTTTTGTAACCAGAAACAAATTCTTTGGTACAATCGGTTTAAAGCCTATTAAACCACTGAAAAGCGAAGAAGCTAAAAAAGTTGGCATAATATCCGTCGTTGTGGTTATCGCAGGTGCCGCTGCTATTTTTGGAACAACCCTTACAGGTTTGCTGACCTTTGGTGGATTTTTAAATATCATTACGTCTGCAGCCTTTATTATCCCAATTATATTCTTGACTAAACTGATTACCAATAAAAATATTTCACGTGCAGATAAGGATAAGATGAAACCTTTCCTTAAGTTGTTTTGCGTACAGATTATCGTTGCAACCTCCGCCGTAATGATCAACACAGCTATTGCAGTATTCATTGAAGCAAAGGTAAACCGTAATTTATTTGGTATTGAATTTGCACCGGCAACCTTTACCTCAATATATAATGCATACGGGCTGATTCTTGGAGCGTTTTTCATATATATCTGGACTGCAACAAAAGCCCGGAGTATTCCCATCAGCAAAAAGTTTGCAATCGGTATTTTAAATTATGCAGTTTCCTATGGAATTCTAAGCATTCCTGTAATTCTTGGCATTACCGGAAAGGTCAGCCCATTATGGGTAATTATTTACTATCTGTTTATGTCAATTGGAGATAATCTGATTTTTCCCATTGGAAACTCTATTACGGCAAAGCTGGCTCCAAAATCCTACGAGACACAGATGCAGTCGGCCTGGTCACAATCAACGTCCATTGCAAATGCTATTACAATGGTTTTATTTAAGTTTTTTACCACGGCAGATACTCAGTTAAAAATATTCCCGATCATGGCAGCCATATTGGTTGTTACCAGTATTATTTTACTTACATTTTCAAAGCATATTGAAAAAGATATGGTAGTATAGTTATGGATACATATGCAGATTAATTGTGAAAAAGAGAGGATGTAGAACAGGCATGACAAATAAAGAGATTGTGACAAAGGATTTGGAAAGTATATATCTGGGTAACTTGAAAACAGTAGAGTTTGATCTTAAGCTTCCGACAAAAGGGATAAATGGTTCCGATATAAGATGGGAAAGCGGACATGACCGTATTATTACACCGGAGGGCAAGGTGTTCCGCCCGACGTTTGGAAAGGGTACAAGAGAAGTTCCGCTTACTGCAACTTTAAGATATGGAGAGGCTGTCTTACAAAAAACATATCTGGTCACTGTGCTGGAAGAGGAAAATAATATAAAAGTGAAAAAGGTATATCCTGTAGAACGCTGCATTGAAGTTGGGAAAGACTTCTATCTTCCGGGGGTTACAGTAATTGAGACGGAAAGCGGAAAGATAATTGCACATGTCGTGGACTGGGGTAATTCAGGCAGGATTATACCGAATAAAACCGGTGATTTACAAGTGACCGGATTTATAAAGGGTACGGAAATTCCGGTTACGGCTAAACTGCATGCAGTGGAGAAGCTGGATCAGAATCTAGCCGATCCATCCCCTGTTTTACATGCGTTTACCGGAGGTGAGGTTTTGCTTATAGGGGATAGCCCGTATCTGGAAGCACAGGAACGTGTGAAAACATTCCTTTTAAGCGTAAATGATGACCAAATGCTGGCGAATTTCCGACGTGCAGCAGGTCTTGATACTCTTGGTGCCCCGGAGATGATCGGATGGGATGCGCCGGATGGGCTGCTTCGCGGTCATACAACCGGACATTATTTGTCCGCACTTGCACTTTGTTATCGTGCATCCGGGGATGAAGTAATCCGCAAAAAAGCAGAATATATGGTTAATGCTCTGGAAGAATGTCAAAATGCATTTGCAAAGCTGCCGGGCTATCATCCAGGCTTCTTAAGCGCTTATTCTGAGGAGCAGTTTGATCTTTTGGAGGTTTATACCCCTTATCCAAAGATCTGGGCACCTTATTATACATTACATAAAATTATTGCCGGACTCCTGGACTGTAGCCAGATTGCAGGGGTGAGAAAAGCACTTGGCATAGCGGACAAAATAGGTGACTGGGTCTATCAGCGTTTATCAGGATTATCCCATGAGCAGCGTACCAAAATGTGGGGCATGTATATTGCCGGGGAATTTGGCGGAATGAATGATGTGCTTTCGCAGCTTTACATGCTGACCGGGAAAAAGAAATATCTTGAAGCGGCAAAGCTTTTTGATAACGACAGGCTGTTTTATCCCATGGAAGAAAGGATAGACGCGCTGGATGAGCTACACGCTAATCAGCATATACCACAGGCTATCGGCGCAATGCGGATTTTTGAAGCTTCCGGTGACAGACATTATTATGATATCGCATCCTTTTTCTGGAACAGTGTAACGAAATCGCATATCTATGCAATTGGCGGAACAGGAGAGGGAGAAATGTTTCATGCACCCAACCGCATCGCCGGATTATTAAGCAAAAATACGGCGGAAACATGTGCTTCCTATAACATGCTCAAACTGACAAAGGAACTATACTGCTATAGTCCAGATTCAAGTTATATGGATTACTACGAAAGAACGATGGTGAACCACATTCTTTCCTCCGGAGATTGTGAGCCGAATGGCGCAACTACTTACTTTATGCCTTTAGCACCTGGTTTTAAGAAAGAATTTGATGAAGAGAATTCCTGTTGTCATGGCACCGGATTGGAAAATCATTTCCGTTATGTGGAAAGTATCTATTATAGCGAAAAAGATACCATGTATGTTAATCTCTTTTTACCCTCCAGTGTAAACTGGGATCAAAAACAGGTAAAACTGATTCAGTGTGTGAAAGAAAACTGTCCGGGTGAAATTACACTTAAGGTTCAGGGAAACGCAGATTTTACATTAAAGATCAGGGTACCATACTGGAGTGCCGGCAGCTTTTCTGTACGGATTAACGAAAAAGCAGAAAAAATAAAGGAAGAAAATGGTTATCTGGTTTTACACAGACAATGGAAGGATCAGGATATCGTTGAGGTTAAATATTCCAGTATGCTTCGTGTGGAAACGTCACCGGATGATGACAGTATCGTATCACTTGCTTACGGACCCTATGTACTCGCAGCTTTAACAGACAGCAAAGACTTTATATCACTTAACCTGAACGGTACGCCGGTGGAAGCGCAGTTTATACAGAAAGTTGGAACGCTTATGTTCCAACTAAAAGATAGCAATATTTGGTTTAAGCCATTATACCAAATTCATTATGAAACATATCAGGTTTATGTAAATAGAGGTTGAATATGAGTATTCTATACAATGAGAAAGAAAAAGAGTTTTATTTATATAATAAGAAAATCAGTTATATTTTTAAAATTTTAAAAAATGGCCAGCTTGGCCAGCTTTATTTTGGAAAGTACCTGCATAACAGGGAAGACTATGGGCACCTTTTGGAACTAGGCAGACGGGACATGGCAAACTGCAGCTTCGAAAAAGATTCCGCCTTTTCATTGGAACATATAAAGCAGGAATATCCATCTTATGGCTCCGGTGATGTGCGGTATCCGGCGTATGAGATTTTACAGAAAAACGGAAGCCGTACTACAGATTTTAAATATCTGGAACACCGGATTTTTTCAGGTAAGCCAAAGCTTAATGGACTCCCTGCAACATATGTGGAGTCAGATAAAGAAGCAGCCACACTTGAAATTACGTTAGCGGATGAACTGATTCAAACCAAAATGCTTCTGACCTATACTATATATGAAGATTGGCCGGTAATTGCACGAAGCACCCGATTTGTCTGCGAGCTGGAGGAAGGTATTACCCTTACCAATGCCCAAAGTCTTTGTTTGGATTTGCCAGACAGTGATTATGATATGATCCAACTGTTTGGTGCCTGGGGAAGAGAGAGAAATGTGGAGGTTCATCCTTTGCATCAGGGAACCCAGGGTATTCACAGTATGCGGGGCCACAGCAGTCATCAGTTTAATCCGTTTCTGGCGCTGAAACGTAAGGGTACCGATGAGCAGAACGGAGAAGTAATTGGATTTAGCTTTGTGTACAGCGGTAATTTTCAGGCACAGGTCGAAGTGGATACCTGTAATGTGGCGCGTGTCCTTATGGGAATTCACCCAAATTGCTTTTCCTGGAGGTTAAGAAAAGGAGAAACGTTCCAAACCCCTGAGGCAATTCTGGTGTATTCTGATCAAGGATTAAACCAAATGAGTCAGACCTTTCATAAATTATACCGTACACGTCTTGCGCGTGGTGAATGGCGTGATAAGGAACGCCCGATTCTGGTTAATAACTGGGAAGCCACCTACATGGAATTTAATGAAGATAAGGTTCTTGCAATAGCAGTGACCGCTAAAAAACTCGGTATCGAAATGTTTGTACTGGACGACGGTTGGTTTGGCAAACGGAATGATGATACTACTTCACTCGGTGACTGGTATCCGAATAAAGAAAAACTTCCGAATGGAATCGTTGGACTTGCAAAAAAAGTAACGGATTTGGGGTTAAAATTTGGATTATGGTTTGAACCTGAAATGATCAGTAAGGATAGTGATTTATACCGTGCACATCCGGATTGGGTGCTCGGTTTACAAAACCGCAGTATCTGTCACAGCCGTAACCAGTATGTTCTGGATCTTACCAAACCGGAAGTCGTAGGATATATTGGGGATGTCATGGAGAGTATTCTCAGTACAGCTCAGATTTCTTATGTTAAATGGGATATGAACCGCGGTTTGTCCGATATATATTCCATAGGCAATGATGATGGGTATCAGGATGAAATACCGCATCGGTATATTCTTGGGGTTTATCAGTTGTATGAACGTCTGACCAACCGTTTTCCCCATATTTTATTTGAATCCTGTGCGAGCGGAGGATCGCGGTTTGACCCGGGAATGTTATATTATACTCCACAGTCCTGGACTTCTGACGATACGGATGCGGTAGAACGTCTGAAAATACAATATGGTACTTCCATGGTGTATCCGCTCAGCTGTATGGGCAGCCATGTATCTGCAGTACCGAATCATCAGACAATGCGCAATACTCCATTAGATACCCGTTTAAATGTTGCCCTTTTCGGAGCTTTCGGTTATGAACTGGACCTCAATAAGCTTTCGGCGGAAGAGTGTGAAATCGTTAAAAAGCAGGTGACTTTTGTGAAGCAGTACCGTGCCCTGATTGCCGGCGGAGATTTTTATCGTCTTTTAAGTCCTTTTGAAGATACACAAACTGCCTGGATGGTGGTTACTCCGGATAAAAAGAAAGCGATAATCGGATATTACCGGGAAAAGCAACCGGTAAATATCGGTTATTGCCGGTTGAAGCTTGCAGGATTGGATAAAGATATTCGGTATCAAATTACGGATCGTGATACAACTCATTTTGGCGATGAGCTTATGCAGGTGGGATTAATAATTTCGGACACTCCAACTGGTGTTTATACGCCGTCCGTTACACAGGGTGACTATCAGTCAAGGTTATTTATTCTGAGTGCGGTGTAATAACGCTGGGAAAGAATCTATAAGGCTTCATGTCCCTGAATGGTGTAAGGAAGCGTTCCTGTAGGCTTATATCAAAGCGGCTGTAATGATGGACATTTTATAGACCTCATCCGCATTGCAGCCACTTGAGAGGTCAAATGAGTAAGAAAAATTTAAACGCGTAATACCATATAAAACGGAGCTTATGGTTTGATTGAAAATAGATTAGTTTAAAAGTTAGTTTCTTCTTCGCGAAAGCAAAGCAGAAACTAACTTTTTATTGCGCAGACTTTCCAAAAGAAGTATTTTAATTAAGAATTGAAACAATTTTAAACAAGATAAAGTAATAAAATAAATATTGACATAACCACCATATATCTGTATAATTTAAATAATTTTATAGGCAAAATGCTTATAAATTAAGACGAAACAATAAAAGTAATACAAAAGGAGAGGAAAAATGAAAAAAAGAGTATTAGCTTTAGGTACTGCTGCGTGTCTGGTAATTGGAGCTCTTTCTGGTTGTGCATTTACCGGGGGTACCAGCGGCACAACTGCTGGTGAGTCTTCTCAAAGTACAGGTGCAAGTGAATCTGTTTCTGACAAAACGACGGCTCCGGCAGCAGGTGATCAGGTACTTAGCGTTTATGCAAATGCAGAAATCAAGACTTTGGTACAGTGGGCTGCTTCAGACAGCCAGTCCTCCATGGTAAATAACAACGCATTTGAGGGTCTGCTTCGCCTGGATGAAAAAAATGAGGCCCAGCCAGCACTTGCAAAAAGCTACGATGTTTCAGATGACAAACTTACATATACTTTTCATTTAAGAGATGGCTTGCAGTGGAGCGACGGAACTCCTTTAACAGCCAGTGATTTTGTATTCTCCTGGTTAAAGCAGATGAGCGCAGATGCTACAAACGGCTACAGCTTTATTATGACAGATTATATTGTAAATGGTATTGAATATAATGAGGGGAAAGTTAGTGCGGAGGAAGTCGGTGTAAAAGCTGTTGACGACAAGACGTTCCAGGTGACCATTAAAGCGCCCACTCCTTATTTTGCACGTTTAACTGTACTCTGCCAGTTCTTCCCTTTGAATGAGGCATATGTTACCTCAAAGGGAGACCAGTATGGTTTAAGTGCGGATAACATGATTTACTGCGGACCTTATGTAATTTCCAGTTATGATCCGGCGGTTGGTGCTACCCTTAAGAAGAATGACAAGTACTGGGATGCAGCAAATGTTAAGATTGAAAATGCACAGGTTAGAGTTATGAAAGACGCTTCTGCAGCTTTAAATGCTTATCTGGCAAATGAACTGAGCCAGGTGGCGCTTGATTCTTCCAATGTGGCGGCTTATCAGAATAATCCGGAATTCAAATCGGAAAGTGAGTTCAGAACGGAATACCTTCAGTTTTCTTTAAGCAATCCGGTTATGAAAAACAAGAACATTCGTAAGGCTGTTTCAGCAGCAATTGACCGTGATACTCTGGCTAAGGTGATCCTGGCAGATGGCTCTTCTTCCAGCAACGGTCTTGTAGCGGAAGGTATGTATGGAGACGGAAGTAAAACGTTCCGTGAACTTAATGGAAATTTATGCCCGTTTAATGCAGAAGAAGCGAAAAAGTATTGGGAAGAGGGATGTAAGGAGTTAGGAGAGACTCCGAAGCTGACACTTCTGGTACGTGATGATTCTGTGACAAAAGCAGTTGCAACTTATATACAGAGTGAGTTAAATAAGAATTTAGGTATTGATATCACAATCGATACGAAGACGGTTCAGGCAAGAAATGAATTAATGGATAACGATAATTATATGTTTGCTTCCACTGCATGGGGCGCTGATTATGATGATGCCATGACCTATCTTGATTTATGGACCAATGGTACTCCTTACCGCGGTTCCTATCAGAACGAGAATTACAATAAGCTGATTAACGATGCAAGAGTTGAGACTGATGATGCGAAGCGTCTGAATATGCTGCTGCAGGCGGAGAAGCTTCTGGTTGACGAAGACGTGATTGTCGCACCATTGTATCACAGAGGGTCAGCAACACTGACTAAATCAAATGTAAAAGGACTGGTTAACCATCCGTTCGGACCAGATGTTGAATTTAAGTACGCTTACTTTGAGTAATCCGCGGCGGGCAGAGGTTTACCCCGGCAGCTAGAATGCGGGAAATGAGAAGAGCCGCCCCTTCTTTTTCAAAATTGGAGAAGGCCGGCTCTTTTTGAAATCTCATGAAAATAGGAATGCAAAGGAGGATGCGGCATGATAAAATATATCTGCAAGCGTCTGGTTTATCTGGTACTGACATTATGGGTCATTGTAACGGCGACTTTTTTTCTGATGAAAAAGCTGCCCGGCTCTCCTTTTGATGCGGAACGTTTTAATATGATGTCTGCACAGCAGCAGCATGTTATTTTAGAGCAGTATGGGCTAAATGAATCTCTGCCAAGACAGTATGTTAAGTATATGGGAAATATTCTCCATGGAGATTTTGGAACTTCTTTTACCTATACGGGACAAAAGGTATCAACCGTAATTGGAGGAAGAATCGGTCCATCGGCGCTGATCGGCCTGCAGGCAGTATTGATCGGTTTGGCCCTGGGTCTCATATTGGGAATTATTGCGGCGTGGAAGCATAACAGCGGAATTGACTATTTTACCATGATTGTGGCTGTGCTGGGAGTTTCTGTTCCAAATTTTGTGGCAGCGGCTTTGCTGCAGTATTATGTGGCTCTGAAATGGGGGATTCTTCCCGTTGGTTTTTGGACTGACTGGAGATGCTCGGTTCTCCCTTCCGTTGCCCTGTCCTTCTCTGCTACAGCCATGGTGGCACGGTTTATCAGGACAGAGATGTTAGAAGTATTGGAGCAGGATTATATTGTTACTGCAAAGGCGAAGGGACTCAGCCCTATGAAAGTACTTATGCGGCATGCAGTGAGAAACTCCATTATTCCTGTGGTAACCATTCTTGGACCTATTGTTGTAAATCTGCTGACGGGTTCTCTGGCAGTAGAAAATATATATACCATTCCGGGGATCGGAAGTTTATTTGTGGACAGCATTAAGGCCAATGATTATTCTACAATCATGGGAATCACGATTTTTTACAGCGCTTTCTACATTTTTGTAGTACTGATCGTTGATATCGCCTATTCTCTGATTGATCCAAGAATCCGCCTGGCAGCAGGAAAGGAGGCGTGAGCATGGACGAATTATTTGTGAGGGTTCATGTGGATGAATCCGAAAAAGAACATATTGCCCATCCCAATTTGACCGCATTTCAGGAGGGCTGGCTCCGTTTGAAGAAAAATAAAGCGGCGGTTGCCAGTTTGTTTACTTTAATAGCAATTGGGCTTTTGGCAGTACTGGCTCCGGTTTTTTCCGCTTATTCTTATAAAGAAACTAATTATGATATTATTTATCAGATTCCTTCCATCACTCATCTGTTTGGAACGGATCAGTTCGGCCGGGATCTGTGGGTCAGAACCTGGATGGGGACCCGGATATCGCTGCTGATTGCATTTGTGGCTGCATTTTTGGATTTGACTGTTGGAGTAGTTTATGGAGCGGTTTCTGCCCTTATAGGCGGAAAAGTGGATGCGGTTATGCAGCGTATCATTGAAATACTGGTGGGAATTCCCCACCTGATAATCGTGATTCTTTTGATGATGATTATGCCGGCCGGCATTTGGACCATTGTGGTGGCTCTTTCTATCACCGGATGGGTGAATATGGCCCGTCTGGTCCGGGCAGAAATTTTAAAGCTTAAAAACCAGGAGTTTGTGCTGGCAGCCCGGGTTTTGGGGACAAGTACTTCCAGGATTATATGGAAACATCTGATACCGAATACGGTTGGGGTGATTGTTATTAATGCCATGTTCACCATTCCATCTGCCATATTTACGGAGGCCTTTTTAAGCTTTATTGGTATTGGCATGCAGGAGCCAAAGGCTTCTCTGGGAGTTTTGATTAATAACGGATACCAGGTGCTTCGTAATTTTCCCCATGTACTGATTTTCCCGGCTATCGTTATTGTCCTTATTATGGTATGTTTCAGTATTCTTGGAGACGGCCTGCGTGATGCACTGGACCCAAGAATGAGAAAGTAGGTGAAGCGTCAGTGAGCAGATTATTAGAAGTGAATCAGTTACGGGTACAAATAGAGACACAGCACGGTACGGTTCAGGCGGTCCGGGGAGTCAGCTTTCATCTGGATGAACAGGAGACTCTGGCAATTGTAGGGGAATCCGGCTCCGGTAAGTCCATTTCTGTAAAAAGTATTATGGGACTGCTTCCTAAAAATGGAAAAATCACAGAAGGCAGTATTCTTTTGGAAGGAAAGGATCTTGCAAAATACAGTGAACGGCAGATGCAGTCAGTAAGAGGATCAGATATTTCCATGATATTCCAGGATCCGATGACCTCTTTAAATCCTACTATGACCATTGGTAAGCAGATTGTGGAAGTTTTAAAAGAACACCGGAAGGATATGACAAAGGCTCAGATGAAAGAACGTGCTCTTGAACTGATTTCTCTGGTCGGTATCTCAAATCCGGAGGCAAGGTTTGACCAGTATCCCCATCAGCTTTCCGGAGGTATGAGACAAAGAGTTGTTATTGCAGTGGCTCTGGCCTGTGATCCAAAGATTTTGATTGCTGATGAGCCTACTACAGCGCTGGATGTAACGATTCAGGCCCAGATTCTGGATCTGATGAGAGATTTACAGAAAAAAATTAAAACTTCTATTATTATAATCACCCATAATCTTGGCGTTGTGGCCAATATTGCAGACCGTGTTGCTGTTATGTATGGAGGACAGCTGGTGGAAACTGCAGGTGTCAGGGATTTGTTTTATGAAACCGCCCACCCGTATACGAAAGGGCTTTTGGCTTCCATACCAAAGGCTTCTGAAAAGGGAAGTGACCTGACTGCGATTCCGGGGACACCTCCGGATTTGATGGAACCGCCAAAAGGCTGTCCGTTTGCAGCCAGATGTACAAAGACCATGGAGGTCTGCAGGCAGTATCCTCCTGAGGATATGCTTTGCAGCGGAACCCATCATGCGCGCTGCTGGCTTCTTGATGAACGGGCGAAGGCCCTCAGGGAATAGGAGGAAATCATTATGTCTGCAGAAAAGAAACCTTTATTAGAAGTAAAACATTTGAAAAAATATTTCCATGTGGGAAAAAACCAGACCCTAAAAGCGGTGAGAGATATCAGTCTGGATATTTATAAAGGAGAGACACTGGGACTGGTGGGAGAGAGCGGATGCGGAAAATCTACTTTTGGACGGACTGTCATTCAGCTGTATGAGCCTACAGAAGGAACAATTATATATGATGGGCGGGAAATTAATAAGAGCCTGTCACAGGCAGATCGTCATGAGTTTACTAGAAAAATGCAGATGATTTTTCAGGATCCTTATGCTTCCTTAAATCCACGTATGAAGGTCATGGATATTATTGCAGAGGGAATGGACGCTCACGGAGTCTGTAAGGGTCAGGAACGGAAAAAGAAAGTGATTGAGCTTTTAGAAACAGTAGGGCTTTCTGAAGAACATGCAAACCGTTTTCCCCACGAATTTTCCGGCGGACAGCGACAGAGAGTGGGGATTGCCAGGGCCTTGGCTGTTGATCCGGAGTTTATAATTTGTGATGAACCGATATCCGCTCTTGATGTTTCCATTCAGGCTCAGGTAATTAATCTGCTGAAGGAGCTGCAGAAGAAGAGAAACCTTACATACCTCTTTATTGCTCACGATCTTTCCATGGTGAAACACATCAGTGACCGGATTGGTGTTATGTATCTGGGAAGCATGGTGGAGCTGGCGGACAGTGAGACTCTGTTTGATGATCCGGTGCATCCTTATACACAGGCATTGCTTTCCGCAATACCTATCCCTGACCCGGATGTGGAGAAAAGCCGGAACAGGATCATGCTGGAAGGGAGTCTTCCCGATCCGATTCGTTTGACAGAAGGGTGCCTTTTTGCTGGACGATGCCCTTATGCAGAAGAATTGTGCAGCAAAAACACACCGGAGATGAAAGAAGTAAGACCGGGGCATTTTGCAGCCTGTCATAGAGTGAAATGACAGGCCGGCAATGAAAAATATATTGTTAGGAGAAAATGATGAAAGACTATATCTTGGAGGTCTGTGTGGATTCTGTGGAGTCTGCAATAGCGGCAGTACGGGGAGGGGCCCAAAGGCTGGAGCTCTGTGCAAATCTGGTAATTGGAGGAACCACTCCTGGAGTAAGCCAGTTTAAGCAAATACGCAAAGCCTGTGATATTCCCATTAATGTGCTGATACGGCCCAGGTATGGCGACTTTTTGTATACAGATTATGAGTTTCAGATGATTACTGAAGATGCGCAGATGTTTCGGGAGCTTGGTGCTGACGGCATTGTGGCAGGTTTTTTGAAACCGGACGGAAATCTTGATGTGGAACGGCTGAAAGTGCTTAAGAAAAAAGTGGGGACGGGTAATATGACTCTTCATCGTGCTTTCGATGTGTGCCGTGATCCTTATAAAAGCCTTGAGGAAGCCATAGAAGCGGGGGCGGATACCATACTCACCTCCGGGCAGCAGAATACCTGCCTTGAGGGAAGAAAGCTTTTGGGTGAACTGATCCGTAAGGCGGAGGGAAAAATTGATATTATGGCAGGCAGCGGGGTTAATGTGAGTACCATGGTCTGTCTGATGGATGAGATAGGCGCCCGTAGTTTTCACATGTCAGGCAAGGAGATTGTGGACAGCGGCATGATTTACCGGAAAGAGAATGTGAGCATGGGAATTCCGGGAATCGGAGAATATGACATCTTCCGCACTCGGGAGGATGAGATACGCCGGGCGAAAAAATTAATGGAGGAAAAAGCATGTTTACGGAAGAGCGTTTAGACAGGATATTACAGATTCTTCAGGATCAGGGTATGGTGAAGGTAAAGGATTTGAGCGCCCTTTTTCAGGTAACAGAGGATTGTATAAGAAAGGATTTAAAAAGTCTGGAAAATGCCGGAAAGCTGAAACGGACCTATGGCGGAGCATTATTGTCCCAGGATTATCCATTGAAACGGGATGTGATTGACCGAAGGGATACAAATATCGAGAAAAAGAAGTTAATTGCCCAAAAAGCTTTTGAACTCATATGCGATAATGAAACCATTTTTCTGGATATTTCCACCACAAATATTATGGTGGCGGATCAGCTTGCCAAGTCACACAAACGGGTGACGGTAGTGACAAATATGATTGATATTATGCAGACGCTGGCAGTGAATCCCAATATTGTCGCCATCGGGACCGGAGGAATTATGTACCATACGGTAAATGGATTTATGGGGGCGGCTGCCATTGAGATCATCAAGCAGTATAGTTTTGACCGTGCATTTATCGGGACCTGCGGGTTGGATCTTACAGATAATTCCATTACCACTCTGGGGGTAGAGGATGGACTGACTAAGAAAGCGGCTATTGCCAGCAGCAGGCATAAGTATCTGGTAATGGAAAAGGATAAATTTTATTTTAATGATTCCTATAAATTTGCTCATTTCGATGACATAGACGGAATCATTACAGATTCCAATCCGGATGAAGCTACGTTCAAAAGGCTTTATTCGGCTGGCGTCACAATTCTCTGACCGTTGGCAGACACGCTTAATGAAATAATACGATTAATTGATTACGCAGAGGAGAATTTTGTAATGTTTACAGAACATTTGCAGAGGTATGCCCAGGAAAAATATGAGCTCAGGCTTCCCTATTTGAAGGATCTTAAGGGAGAAGTTGAGAAAGCCATGGAAGGCTGTAGTTTTGATGAGCGGGTGCTCATGAAATTTTTGTATGGAACTATGCCGCTGAGGGATGCCGGGGAATATGATTTTTCTGTATTTTTGGGATTTGTGAGGCATTCTCTTATGGTTTATGAGCATATGGAATGGTGCCAGGGTATCCCGGAGGATATTTTTTTGCATCACATTTTGTATTACCGTGTAAATACGGAGAATATTGAAGACTGCCGTCAATTTTTTTACGATAAGCTGATTGACCGGGTGAAAGGGCTTTCTCTAAGAGATGCGGTGTTGGAAATTAATTACTGGTGCGCGGAAAACGGAACTTATGAGGCTTCCGATAACAGGACTATATCTCCTGTAACCGTATATAAATCAGGAAAAGGCAGATGCGGTGAAGAATCGACCTTTGCTGTAACGGCTTTCAGGAGTGTGGGAATACCGGCCAGACAGGTATATACACCCAGATGGGCTCATTGTGATGACAATCATGCATGGGTTGAGGTATTTGTGGACGGGAAATGGCATTTTCTTGGGGCCTGTGAGCCGGAGGAAGTGCTGGATAAGGGCTGGTTTACCAATGCCTCTTCCAGGGCACTGCTGGTACATACCAGAACCTTTTCCGATTATTGTGGTGATTCGGTCAATGAGTGTCTGGGGCAGGATGATTTATTGGTTTATTATAATGAAACGGGCACCTATGCCCAGACCAGACTTTATGAAATAAAGGTGCTTGATGAGGAAAGCAATCCGGTAGAAAACGTTTCGGTTTTTATTGAAATACTTAATATGGCGGAATACTGCGGCGTGGCAGCTTTATTTACGGATAAGCAGGGAAAGGTGACGGTTACCATTGGCCTTGGCGATGTACATGTACGGGCAAGTAAAGGAAAACTTAGCTGCGAAGCATGGATTTCACCAGAAGATGAAGATCATGCGGTACTGTTTCTAAGGAATGAAAATCACAAATCCGTCCAGGATGTATGGGTTGATACGGATGTCAGAGCTCCAAAGGATTATCCTATGCATGCGCCTGAACTCACAAAGGAGCAAAAAGAAAGAAACAGAGACAGGATTAATAAAGCCAATCAGATGAGGGAAAGCAGGATTGCAGGGTACTTTAAAGAAGAGGCTTCTGCAAGTTCAGAGAAAAATAACATTCTCCGGTTATCTGCGGGTAATTTTGATGAAATTTGCAGGTTTCTGAATAAAGATAATAATCCGGACCGGGAAATTATGCTGAAGAGTCTGACTACTAAGGACTATAAGGATGCCAGAGCGGACATTCTGGAGAGTCATTTAACCGGAGCAGCTCCGTACCGCAAGACGTGGGAAGATAAAAAGAAACTGGATGTTTATGCAAAGTATATACTCTGTCCCAGAATTTTGCTGGAAGAGATGACGGATTACCGGGGATTTATCAATGGATTCTTCGGTGAGAAAGAAAAGGAAGAATTCCAAAGAAGCCCTCGGGCTGTTTGGCAGTACGTGAAACATAACATAGGTTTTGAACCGAAATTTGATTATAAGACTATTTTTTCCACTCCGGTTGGAGTCCTTAAGCTTCTGCAGGGCAATCCCCTTAGCCAGAAAATATTATTTGCAGCCATCTGCCGTACTTTTGGCATTCCCGCCAGGATAAATCCTGTGAATCTGGACGCAGAGATTTATGAGGGTGATGGCTTTGTATCCGTAACAGGAGAGAAAGAAGGAACGGGATGCCCCACTGGGGAAACGGGAAAGCTATTGTTATGCGGAGATTCAGACAGTGTATTGACTTATTTTCAGACGTGGACCATTGGTATGCTAAAAGATGGCCAGTTTGTAACTTTGGATTATACTGGCTTAAAGTTCAGTGATGGCGTTTTGAGTCTGGATTTAGGTCCTGGAATCTATCGCTTAATTACTTCTGTCAGGCTTCCAAGCGGTAACCAAAACTCCAGTGAATATTTATTTGAATTGAAAAAGGATGAAGTAAAGTCGGTTACTATGCGCCTGCGCGCTGGAAGTATGGAGGACATGCTGGTTGACTATGTGATAAATGATTTTGAAATAAACTTGAAAGAACATACGGGGGAGCATATAGTTTTGGCATCGGAACTTATGGCTGAGAAGGGCAATATACTGGCTGTCTTATCTGAGGGTCAGGAACCGACTGAGCACGTCCTTAACGAAATGCTGGAGCAAAAGGATTCCTTAAATGCGCTGGATGCTCAGATTATTTTTCTGCTGCAAGGCGAACGGTCATTAAAAAACCAAACCGTCCATAAGGTTCTGGAGGCAATTCCCGGAATAAAAGTGGGTTATTTTAATTTTGATGAGGGGGTAGAGCCGTTGGCTCGTAAAATGTATGTGGACCCTGAGAAGCTTCCGCTTTTAATCGTCACCAATCCGGGTCTGAAAGCAGTCTATGCATGCAGTGGATATAATGTGGGAAGCGTGGCGTTGGTGGAGAAGCTTTTGTGCTTAAGTAAGTAAATATTTGTTTGTTGATTAAAGGGCTGTCTTGCAGAATGCAGGATGGCTCTGTTTTATTGGAGAAAAAAGTATGACAGGTGTTCCTTTGGTAAAGGCTTTACTAAAAAGTTACCACAATTAAGGGCATAAGTTCTTTTACACCGATGAAATAAAGGATGATATTATCATTACAAACAAGAGAACAGGAGGTAGGAAAGTGAAGATAGTAGGAATAACAGCATGCATTGCAGGAATTGCTCATACTTACATTGCAAAAGAAAAGCTGGAGGGAGCAGCAAGGGAAATGGGTGATGAGATTAAGATAGAGACACAGGGATCTATCGGAATTGAGAACGCACTTACACCTGAGGACATAGCCGAAGCAGATGTGGTTATCATTGCTGCAGATATTGGAATTACCAAAGACCGTTTTAAGGGGAAACCGGTTATTGAGATTCCCATTAGTCTTGTTATGAAATCCGCAAAGGGTGTAATAAAGAAAACACACGAAAAATTAGAGAGATAATGCATAAGGAGAGGGTAAATATGAATAGCAAAAAGAATAATATTCAGCGTCATGTTATGACGGGTATATCCTACATGATACCATTTGTTGTTGCAGGCGGTTTACTGTGCGCGCTGGCAAAAGCTTTGGGAGGATATGATATTGGAAATGCAGTAGAGGCCGGGGCGACCCCTTTTAGTAATTTAAATCCGTTTATGTGGCTGGGATTTTGGTGGGGAGTAAATAAGATCGGTACATTTGCAATGGATTTTGCAGTTGCAGTTATGACGGCAGGTGTTGCCTATTCGGTCTCCGGACGCCCGGGTATTATGCCTGGTCTGGTAATCGGATATTGTTCGTCACAATCTAAGGCGGGTTTCCTTGGCGGATTGCTGATGTCCTTTATTATTGGTTCCTTTATTAACTGGATGAAAAAGTGGCGGGTTCCAAAATGGAGCCAGGGTCTTATGCCGGTAATGCTGATTCCTCTTATTTCCACTCTGGTGTGCGGAATGATTTTCCTTTGTGTATTCTCAATTCCCATGTCGTTTCTTATGACGAAATTCCAGGCGTGGATCATCACATTAAACGGCGGCGCAAAGGGCATAATTGGTGGTGTAATTGGATTCTGTATGGGATTTGACCTTGGCGGTCCTGTGAATAAAACGGCTTCTATGGCAGCAAATGCATTATTGGCAGACAAGATTATGGGACCGGCAGCAGCAAAAATCATTGGTGGTATGACACCTCCCATCGGAGCGTTTATCTCTACACTGATTGCAAAGAAAAAATTTAGTGCAGACCAGCGGGAAGCAGGAAAAGCGGCATTTCCAATGGGATTATGTTTTATTACGGAAGGGGTACTGCCTTTTGCAGCATCAGACCCTCTGCGTTTTATTCCGGCATCCGTAATTGGTTCCGCTGTTGCCGGCGCGATCGCCGTAGGATTTGGCTGTGAAAGCCCTGCGGCAGCAGGTGGGATTTTTGTTGTTCCTATGATGAAGAATCCCCTTGTGTTTATTATAGCTCTTATTATAGGTTCTGTACTTACAGGTGTGATATACGCATTTATTAAGAAGCCTTTAGATGAACAGGATACGAACATAAAAGAAGATGAAGATTTTGATTTTAATATCGAAATACAGTAGACAGAAAGCAAAATGGAGGGATAAGTATTATGTTAACTTCGATGAAAACAATTCTGGATCATGCACATAAACATCATTATGCGGTAATGGCCATGAACAGTATCAATATGGAAATGGTGAGAGGTGCAATAACAGCAGCCCAGGAGGCCTATTCCCCCATGATTATCCAGTTTGGATGCGGACAGATGAAAAATCATGCACATGCAGAAGAAATGCTTCCGATGATCAGGGAACTTGCTGAAAGGGTATCCGTACCGATTGCATTAAATCTTGACCATGCGACGGATTATCAGATTATTGCAGACTGTATCAACCGGGGATTTACAAATATCATGTTTGATGGTTCGGCATTGTCCTATGAAGAAAATGTAGAGAGAACCGCAGTGGTGGCGGCCATGGCACATACAGTGGGATGTTCCGTTGAGGGAGAATTGGGACATGTTGGTATGGCGGTGGATTCAGACGACACCAATCTGGATCTTTATACAAATCCGGATCAGGCGCTGGACTTTGTTAATAAAACTGGCGTTGACGCACTGGCTGTAGCGGTGGGCACAGCCCATGGAGATTATCCCAAGGGTAAGATTCCAAAGCTTGATTTTGACCGGTTGAAGTTACTAAAGGAGACCGTCAATATGCCGCTGGTGCTTCATGGGGGATCTGGTGCTGGAGAAGAAAATTTAAAAAAGGCCATTGGATACGGTATTAATAAGGTAAATGTAGCTACTGACGCATTTTCCGTAGGAAAAAAGGCAATGATGGAAGCTCTTGAACGGGAGCCTAATATGGACTATATGCATATGTGTATGGAGGCGGAAAGGGGAATAAAAGAATTTGTAAAGTACTACATGGAGATTCTTGGATCCGCAAACAGATATAAGTTCTTAGATGCCATAGCAACGGGAAATGAATAAATCAAATGGAGAATAGATGAGTAACACGGGTGAAAAGGCATACTTAAATAAAATACTGAAAGCTCTTTTAGACAATGAAAATATCCCGGTTTCCAAACTGGCTGGCCTGCTTGGAGTCTCGGTAAAAACTGCCAGAACCAGGGTGGACCAGGTGGATGAATGGCTGCAGCTGAAAGAACTGGGTCATATAGAGAAGAAACCGGGGCTTGGTGTCTGCCTGCATACAACGAGGCGTACGGAGCTGCTTGCAATGGGGTATTCTGAGAGTACGGAAATGACTGAGGATATGTCAAGGAACAATCAGATGATTGGAATGCTTTTAAAGTATGCCATGGATAAGCCGGTTACTCTTTTACAGCTGGCAGAACGCCTGTATATGAGTGCGCCTACGGTGTCTGTTCTTGTAAAGTCTGTGGAGGGCTGGTTTCAAAAATACAATATAAAGATTGTCACTGTGCGGGGCAGAGGGATTATGCTTCAGGGTGATGAGAAAACTTTCAGACAGGCCATGGTGAATTATATGGTTTATATTATGCCGGAAATCACAGATGCCCTCTTTGAGACTTATGCCGCCGGGGTGAATTATGCAAGGGTAAAAAGCATTATTGTGGATATGGAAAACGCATGGAGAATACAGTTCGCCGAAAATTCGTTCAGGACTGCCTGGATTATGGTATGTCTGTCCATCAAGAGGGCCTCCCATCCTTTAAAGCCAGAGGGAAACGAGACAGAGGACAGCTTAAGAGATTTTGCGGAATATCTGTTTG
Source organism: uncultured Clostridium sp. (assembly GCA_963523075.1). GTDB lineage: Bacteria > Bacillota > Clostridia > Lachnospirales > Lachnospiraceae > Lacrimispora. The sequence goes on along the minus strand of CAURBW010000010.1, from coordinate 178,104 downwards.
CAAAGTCAATCTATGATAAAGTGAAATCAGAGTTTTCCCTTCATGGTATGGATGAGGATACCCTGCTTCTTACCTCCATGCTTTTGTCTGCCAGAAAGATCGGAAATGACGGTACTGAGAATATGCGCACGAATCCAAGTTATTTTAATCAGCTGCTGCAGCGGTTTGTGGGAGAAGTGATCAGCACAATTGCCAATGTTTTAAATGATGACTTATCCGAAGACAAAGTGCTGTATGATGGACTTCTGATGCATATGCGTTCTGCCATATTCAGAATGAAATATGGTGAGGAGCATCCCGATAATATCAGTAAATTTGTAAAAATAGAGTATAAGCAGGTATATCTGGCGACATGGTCAACAAGCTCTCTCTTTGAATCATATTACGGGGTGCAGATAACCGAGGATGAAATATCAAACATTGCGCTGTATATCCAATCAGCGCTTGTTCGAAAAACCATACCCATGAAAGCACTTTTGGTCAGTAATTCGGGAATGGGACCTTCTCAGCTCATGATTGATTTAATTAAAAAAAATATTCCTGAGATTATATTTGTTAAAGCAATCAGTGAACATGATTTTAAGCCATTTATGTGTGAACAGTTTGATGTTGTATTTACAAATATAAATTTGAAACACAGTCATGACAGAATGATAAGCATTGGACAGGCTCCGACGGATAAGGACATATTTTCCATCAGAGAAGCAGTGGCCAGAATTCGAAACAGCAAAGGAAATATGCGTTTTCGGGCTTCCGGCATCTGCCATCAGCTATTTCGCGCAGGCTATATGCTGGTTCATCCTATTGTTAAGAATAAGGCTGAGCTTCTATGGCTTATGGTGAACCAGCTGCTGGAATCTGGTGATGTATCTGAGGATTATTTGAAAAATGTAATGGACAGGGAGAAAGCGACTACGACTGCTGTTGGGGGAGGCGTGGCAATTCCACACGGTAACAACCAGGCGGTAAATGAATCCAGAGTGGTAGTAGCGGTTTTGGAGAAGCCGATCGAGTGGCATGAGGACATGGTAGATGTTGTTTTTCTTCTGGCACTTAAAATGGATACCGATCTGCAAAAGGCATGTACCCAGCAGTTTTACAAGGATTTTATTTCCCTGACTGAAAATAATGAGTTCATGAAACAGATACGTCAGGTGAAGACTGGTCTTGATTTATACCAGTATTTTATTAAGTAGAGGAGTGAAGATATGGCTGTTAAGGCTATTTTAGATAAAGAGGTTATTGATTTGGATATGGTGGCTGAAGATAAGGAATCAGCAATCCGGTTTCTCTCCGGTCTGCTTTATAAAGCAGGATATGTCACTGATATCGATGGTTTTGTGAAGGATGTATTTGTAAGAGAAAGCGAAGGAATTACAGGAATTGGAAATCATGTGGCAATTCCTCATGGAAAGTCTGATTTTGTAAAAAAAGTCGGAATCGCTATTGGTAAAACAAAGAATATGATTTCATGGGAGTCTTATGATGAACAGCCGATTCATTATATATTTCTGTTCGCAGTACCGTCTGATAATGAAAATGCAACGGTTCATTTAAAACTGTTATCTGAACTTGCTGGAAAGCTTGGGAATGAACAGACTATGGAAAAACTGGAGGCCTGCAAGAGCTTTGTTGATCTTACAGAGGCTTTTGAGGGATAGGAAATAAACGAAATAATCAAAGATAAGGAACGAATGCAGATGAAAATATCAGAGGTACAGTATGATGGGGAAGCTCTGAAAAGAGTTTATGAAAATCCCAAGTGGACAGTAGGAATCAAGAACTGGAAGCCCTCCAATGACATTGAACAGATTGGAAATCTTGAAAGGCACAACTGCACAGATGAGTTGTTTGTTTTACTGAATGGAAGTTGTACCCTTGTCTATGCGGCAGAAGAGGAGAATAGCCTGAAATTAAAAACTGTTGAAATGAGACCACATGCAGTGTATCAGATTCCACCTTCACTCTGGCATAATACGATTATGACGAAAGAAGCAAAATTGCTGCTTATAGAAAACAGTGATACGTCCATGGAAAATTCGGATTTAAGGGATTTGACAAAAGAAGAGGTATCTAGTTTAAAAAACCAAATGAAGTAATTATTATACTGGGGAGTATATGTTATGGCGCTGCTTTGTCAAATTGACAGGCAACGCCATTTTGGTACAAAACGGAAATCTCCCAGCTTGCGGTTTGGAAGAATGGAGTAACTGTTTGATTGCGGTTCAATTTCCTTATTTTCCACCAGTTCTGTTGATATCTGCCGTAAAAATACATTTAGATTCTGATCGATACGGAAGCCCAGTTTTAATTGGATTTTTATTGCGTTATACAGTTATATTATTCTACATCAGAAAAAATTTTGTAGGACTTCTTTTCATTTCCATACAGATCTGTTGAACCATGAATTCTCTGTTTCAACTTCCCTTCACCAAACTCGCCGCAGTGCGTCCGGTAATCGTTAAGTGAAAACCAGACATATCCAACCATGTTTTTAAACTTTTTGTAAATCGGGATGCGCTCCAACAGGATTAATGACCGTCTTTCATCTCCGCCGGCAAATGCAGGTTCACATAATCCGAATTCAGTCACCATAGATGGCATATTGCCGATTTTGTTATAAGTACGAGCGATAACATCCTCTATATTATCACACGGCTGCCATAAGCCGAGATACTCGTTCCACATCGCGATATCGCCGTACATTGTTGCATCATCAAGTTCCACATTCGTATCTCTGCTGACGGAATTCGAAACATAGTTTACAAGCCTGCTGGCATCGGCTGATTTGAAAAACTGATACATTTGTTTCACATAACTGATTGTTTCATCAAATTCTCCGCCAAGTTCATTGCCCATCCCCCAGCAGATGATGGATGGATGGTGGGAATGGTAGTGAACCATCTCATCAGCCTGCATCTTTGCCAGCTCAAGCTGCAGGGAAGCAGCTTTTTTAGGATATCCCCAATACGGAATCTCCTCCTGGACAAGAAGTCCATTTTCATCACACCAGTCAAATACAGAATCATCCTGCTGCCAGTGAAAACGGGTAAATACACAGCCTGCTGCTTTAAGCTGGCTGAGACGTTTGATGCTGTGTTCCAACGGCTCTGCCATGCCGTAATCCGGGTGAGAACCAGGCATCCATTCGCAGCCTTTCATATAGATGGGTTTACCATTAAGAAGCACCTGAACGTTATGTACTTCAATTGTACGAAAACCAATGCGCTTTGACAATTCATCATTTTCCGATTGAACCGTTACCATATAGAGGTTCGGATTACTGATATCCCACAGTTTAAGATTTTCAAAATCTATTGAAACCCCACTGTCAGCAAAAGCGGCTTTTGAGATCATGGTTTCATTTGTTTTACAATCAATCACCTTGATCTGCACATCCTGCATTACAGCGCAAATATTGATATTGATACTGCCGGAGCAGGCTGTATCGGTCATGCTTTTGACAGAATATGTAACTTTCATATCTAATAAATCCGTATTGTCACAAATCTTCAGCATCACATTGCGGATTAAACCACCATCATCTGCCCAGTCGTAATCAAGCATGTGCGGCAGCATTTCTTCCTTTTTCTCATTGTCTGTTATAACTTTAATTTCGTTTTCTCCAGGGAAAAGATAATCCGTAATATTGAATTCAAAGGGAGTATAGCCGCTTCCAGTATGTATCCCAGCGGATTTACCGTTTATAAAAAGCTCAGCCGTGTGGAAAACTGCGCCAAAATACAGGATTGCTGTTTTGCTGTCAAGGTTTGTCACAGGAATGACTGTCTTATACTCAGCCTTCCCTCTGTAAAGCTGGACGTCCATGTTTTCATCTACATTCCATGTATGCGGAAGCACTACCTCTTTTTCAAAATTAAGACCAGCTATCTTAAATTTCCAGTGATCCAGTTCAATGATTTTTTTCATTATAATCTCCATTCCGCCGCGCAGTGGCTCTGCTGCATTGACTTATTTATGAAAGCATTATACACTAATAATTAAAGAAATTATATTTGGAACCTGCTGATAAATTTAGAAATCCTGCTATGAGGTGTACGATGCCTTCCATACAAAAAGGTGTACTTGAAAAATCAAATATGTTTTTCTTCGCAAACACTCAGAACAGCAATCATATTTTTTATTATCCGCTCAGTGCGGGACATTTTTACTGCAACAGCGATTATAGAGTGGAACGCAGCCGCTTTGACAGTATTTTGTTCATGTATGTTATACGGGGATCTTTTTCATTTACAGTAAACGAAAAGGCATACACAGCATTTACCGGTGACACTGCCATTATTGATTGTTTTCATCCCCATGCCTACTATACAAATGATAGTTTTGAAGCATACTGGGTGCATATCAATGGCTGTAATATTTACAACCTTTATGAAACGCTGATCGAAAGAGCTGGCTCCGTTATTAAATACAACGAAAAAGCAGAAGAAGATATAAAGGAAATTTATAATACCGTGAAACATGCAGCTGCTGTAAGCGCCAGCAGCATGTCCATGAAAATATACAAATTTATAACAGATTTATTTGAATCTAATATTAACAAAAGCAGTAAAGACAGTCTGTTTTTAGCAGCGACGCAATATATCTCTGACTATTACAGCGAAAAGCTAACCGTTGAAAAAATTGCTTCATATGTCAATTTAAGCCCTTCACAGTTTTCAAGAATTTTCAAAAAAGCGGCGGGTACTTCACCATATGATTATCTGCTTGGAGTAAGAATTACAAAAGCCAAAGAATTTTTAAAAAATACAAACCTGCCGATAAGTGAGATCGCTTATCAAACAGGTTTTTCAAGTGAATCTAATTTTATATATTTTTTCAAAAACCAAGAAGGGATTTCACCGCTGAAATTTAGAAAAATCCTCTTTTAATAATATGATTTTAATTTTTCCTCTTTTTCTCTTCCACTCTTTTTAAAACAACCTGGTTTGAATGTCCGAGGAACATAGGAACTTTTTCAATATAAACGTCGCTTGTGTCAAGTCCGAACCAGTTTGAGGGGGAAGCTGTGAATTTCTGTATGAATAGTTTGGTATTTAATACGAAGGAATCCCAGGCTGATAATGTAGCATCATGGGATAAGATCTCCTGGATAAATACAAAACGGAAATCTCCCAGCTTGCGGTTTGGAAGAATGGAGTAACTGTTTGATTGCGGTTCAATTTCCTTATTTTCCACCAGTTCTGTTGATATCTGCCGTAAAAATACATTTAGATTCTGATCGATACGGAAGCCCAGTTTTAATTGGATTTTTATTATATTGTTTGTATTGAATTTTTCAACCGTGTATTCTGCCTGATAAGGCTCATCTGTTACATTAACGTCTACAAACCAGTAAACATCGGCTTTTTTAGGCCGTTTATCTAAAAGAAAGTACAATATTTTACGTTCGATTTCTTTCGGATTCGGACACTTGCTTAAGCACACCAGATTGCTGGAATATTTGGGGACGTCCGGATCCTGACTTAACTGAGTCAGTAATTTCAAATAATTATCAATGGGTACAAATTCCTCATAACGTACCCTTATCACATGGGCTCTGTCCCAGAGATACATGATAAATAGGATTGATACGGCAATGATGATGGCTACAAATCCGCCATGGAAAAACTTAACAATATTTGCAATAAAGAAAGAAATTTCAAAACTCATAAAGAAAACAAGCATGATGGCTGCAAGCAGAATGGGTGTTTTCTTTTTCTGCATATAATTAAATAGCAGAATGGTTGTCATAAGCATGGTGACTGTTATGGCAAGACCATACGCTGATTCCATTTTTTCGGAGCTTTGAAAGTAAAGTACAATTCCTATACAGACAATCCACAGGATCCGATTGATTGCAGGAATATAAAGCTGTCCCTTTGAAGGGGAGGGGTATATGGTATGCAGTCTTGGAAACAGATTCAGTTTTATCGCTTCTGACACAAGTGTGAAGGAACCTGATATCAAAGCCTGAGATGCTATGATGGCGGCAAGGGTAGAAATTACAATGCCATATACCAGCATACCATGGGGAATCATCTGATAAAATGGGTTGATATCTTCTGTTAAGGCAAAAGCGGGATTGCCTTTTGAGGATAAAATCCAAGCACCCTGACCAAAATAGTTGAGTAATAAACATATTTTAACAAATGGCCACGTAAAGTAAATATTTTTTCTGCCTACATGCCCTAAATCAGAGTAAAGTGCTTCCGCTCCGGTTGAACATAAAAATATGCTGCCCAGTATAAAAAAACCAAGTTTATTATCGGGACTGAAAAGTGTATTGATCGCATAATGTGGTGATAATGCGCGCAGCAGAGATGGATTTTGCGCGAGATTGATAACACCAAAAAGAGCTAGGCTGCAGAACCATAAAAACATGATAGGACCAAACAGTTTGCCAATGGAATCAGTACCTATGTGCTGAATAAAAAACAAAAAACAGATTATGAAAATAACCAGAGCAATGATATTCCTCTGATTGTCGCCGAATAGTTCGTGAAAAACAGGCAGCAGTTTTAGTCCTTCAACAGCTGACGTCACAGTCACCGCCGGAGTCAGCATACCGTCTGCTAACAGTGCGGAACCTCCGATCATTGCAGGAATGATCAGCCATCTGGAACGGCTTCTGACCAGTGTAAAAAGTGAAAAGATACCGCCTTCGCCATTATTGTCAGCCCTTAATGTTATAAATACATATTTTATGCTGGTTAATATGGTGAGTGTCCAAAATACCAGAGACAGGGTTCCAAGAATAAAATCTTCTGAGACAGTTTGAATACCGCCGTTTCCGTATAGAACTGATTTCATTACGTAGAGCGGTGAAGTGCCGATATCCCCATATACAACACCTAATGTTACCAGGATTCCTCCCAGTGTTAATTTAGAAAAATTTGATTTCTTTGATAATAATTCCATTTCATCCTCTTTGTTATATTTATTTTATTTCAAATCAAAAAAACCTTTGCTGTAAAGTGAATATTACAACAAAAGTCTTGTTACTTCTTCACGGCGCTGATTATAGTATGCTTTAATAGCCGAAATAATAATCGTCATGATGCAACAGCAGGCCACGTATTCTGTGAACTATTGGGTATTTTACAAAAAACAATATGGGATGTCAATAAAGGATCCGTTAAGAAAGCTTGAATTATATTACGTTTAGTGATATCCTCAACGATTATTATAAGAGGGAGGTAAGAACGGATATATGAATGTTCTTCAGATAAAAGAGAACCTGGTGTGCGAAATATCAAAATGTGTAGATGTGAAAGGCATAGCGCAGACAGGCGGTTTAAATGCGATACTGGTGCCTGGACAAAGTGATATTGATCTGTTTGTTCTTTGTACGGAAATACCGGAGAAAAAAGAGCGTGAACGGATCTATTCTGCCTTTGCGGGACAATACTCAGAATGTACCATAAATGTATGCAACGGCGGCATGTGGGGGTATGGAGATATACTGGTAATTGACGGTATCGAAGTTATGCCTATGTATTTTACCGTGAAAGAGATGATGTCGTACCTGGAAGAAACATTGCAGGGAAAACATCTGGGAATGACAGGCGGCTTTTATCCAACCGGAAGATTGTCCAGTGTTGAGACTATTAATATATTATATGAAGAGGATTCTGTCTGGTCAGATATGAGAGCAATGGTAAAGAGACATCCGGCTGAATTGTTTCATAAGCTGTTTCAATATCATATCTCCAGGGTGCTTAATGAAGAGGACCTGGGCAGAGTAATCTTGAGAAAAGAAGTTCTTTTTTATCATCAGGTGCTGGAAAACTCGTTAGATCATTTGCTCCAGGCGCTGTATGCGCTGAATCATACATATTTTCCAAGCCGCAAAAGAATTGAAGAGTATATCCGACGGTTTGAAAACAAACCGGATAATTGTTATGAAAGGCTTTTGAGGATTCTTGAATTGGCAGTTTTAAGCGATACCATAGAGGAGTCAGTAAGTGAGCTGGAGTGCCTGGCAAGAGAAGTTGAAATGTCAGGAAACTATAATTAAGTGGTGTTCGGGTTAATCTTTAATCGAAGAGCAGGCTGCCTTTTGGCAGTCAGTTTTCGTTTTGCCATTCCTTTCATCGGTTGCTTTGATAGGTTTATAAAATAATCATAGGCTTTTTCCTTTTCTGCATCAGTCAGCGTTAAATAAATTTCAATCATAACAGCTATTTTATCGCTGTCGTCAGGGAATGTTTCCTGCCCAATGGATCTTGATTCTTCATCTGTGTGGTAGCTGTCATCAGCCGTTTCTTTGAGTAATATTTCGTCTTCAAACTTAACAGTACCTCTCTGCCTGGTATTAAGGTAAATATCCTGATCTCTGTTATCAGTATAATAATCCTGCCGGCCTATTAAATATGCCGGATTCGTTTTTAAAATCTCAGCTAGTTTTTCTAAAATGTTTGCAGGGACTTTCTCGATATAGCCATTTTCATATCTGAAAATAGTAGATCTTGAAACCCCTAAAAGATTCGCCACATCGTCTGCACTCATCTCTAATTGTTTCCTTCTTTTTTTAATTCTTTGACCGGTTATTGACATCTTACCACCTCCTGAGTGTATCATATCATTAATGTTGCAAAAATGCAACGCATACAGGCGCAGATCTGCTATTCGAGGGGAATACAAACCATATGGAAAATGCCATTAATGCGCTGCTCCATGATAAAATAACTGCTACAAATGCGCAATTAAATATAAAATTGCGCAAAATATTTTAGCAAACAAAATATTGCATAATATAATATTACTAAATTTGTTTATAATTATGTCTTTACAATCTGACAAAATTACCATAAAATATAAACGTAGCGCAAGCAAGAAGCGCAATTATGACACAATTGCGCAATTGAAAGGGGGATATTATATGAATAAAAAAAGATGGGTATTTCTTGTGGCCGCATTAGCCCTGGGGGTGAGCATGACGGGAGTGATACCGGAAACCAGTTGTGAGGTGAAAGCAGAACAAAAAGATCTGGGAGTTACGGAAAACTTTATCAGAGGGGTGGATATTTCGAGTATTATGGCATTTGAACAATCCGGAAGGAAATTTTACTATTCTAATGGGGTTCAGGGAGATATGTTTGATATCTTAAAGGAAGCAGGTGTTAATTATATACGGGTGCGCCTGTGGAACGATCCATATGATGCACAGGCACAAAAAGGCTATGGCGGCGGAAATAATGACATTTCGAAAGCAATTGCAATCGGACAGAGGGCAAAGGCTCATGGAATGAAACTTTTGGTGGATTTTCAATATTCCGATTTCTGGGCGGATCCTGCAAAACAATATGCACCAAAGGCATGGAAGAATTATACCCCGTCACAGAAGGCGGATGCAGTTTATGATTTTACGTACAATTCACTTTCCACGCTTTTGTCCTCTGGCGTAGATGTTGGAATGGTTCAGATTGGAAATGAGACGATGGGAACTATGGCGGAGATGGGCGGCCTTTATGATGGTGTATGGAATCTTACCACAGGAGTCGGCGCAGCGATGCAGAAAGGCTGCGAAGCAGTCAATGCGGTAAATGGCAGATATGGTTTGAGTGGTGAGAGAGCTATTTTGAAGGCACTGCATTTTACCGATCCAAATACAACGGCCTCATGGTATGCCGAACAGGCTGCTGCAAGAGGGATCGACTATGATGTATTTGCAGTTTCAGCTTATCCGTTTTGGCATGGAAGTCCGGATGATCTGGCTGTCACCCTGAAAAATATTGCAAAGACCTATAACAAAAAAGTAATGGTAGCTGAAACTGCATATCCTTATACTTTTGCAAATGCAGATTCCACGGGGAATAATGTCAGCTCTAAAAGTGATATGTCCTATTGCGGTTATGAGGTAAGTGTCAGCGGACAAAAGAAGGCGGTTTATGATGTGTTTCTTGCAGTTGCCTCTGTGAATACCCAGGCGGGAACAAGGGGATACGGTCTGGGGGGATTTTACTGGGAGCCTGCGTGGCTTGGAGCAGACACGTCGAACAGTGGATTATATGGCACGGGTTTTGCTTCTTCCGTATCAGGAAATTATGAATTGCTGTTTCACGACAGCGTTATTGAATATGCAGCAGAGGATAAGGGGAGCTCTTGGGATAATATGGCAATGTTTGATTCAAATGGCAGAGCATTGGAATCTCTGCAGGCATTCAGGCTTTTGAAAAATGCCTCTTCCCGTAAATAGCAGATGTGAAGCAATCAGCGTTGGCGGAGAAAGGAGAAATGGATGGAGCATAGAACGAAAAGCTTTAAGAAAAATAAAACATTGCTGCTTATGTTGGTGCCAGCCATTGCATTTGTAGTTGTTTTCAGCTATATTCCCATGTTTGGTATCGTTGTGGCATTTAAAAATTATAATTACGCCAGTGGATTCTTAAAGAGTCCCTGGGCAGGATTTGATAATTTTCATTATTTGTTTGCAACCGGAAAGATTTGGGCACTTACCAGAAATACATTGCTTTATAATATTGCCTTCATTTTCTTTGGGATAATTTTCGAAGTGGGATTTGCAGTTATATTAAGTGAAATATCCGGAAATGTATTTAAAAAAGTATCGCAGGGATTTATTTTTCTTCCGTACTTTATTTCGTGGGTTGTGGTCTCCACCATTATGCTGAATATTTTTGGGGAGAACGGGGTGCTGAATTCCGTTCTGGGAGCTTTTGGCATAAAGAGTTTCAGCGTTTATAAACAGGTTTCCGGGTGGCCGGTTGTGATGGTGATGGTGAAACTGTGGAAACAGACGGGGTATGGGACTGTCGTTTACCTGGCAGCAATTGCAGGAATCAGCCAGGAGATGACAGAAGCGGCGCAGATTGATGGGGCTTCCGTCTGGCAGAGAATACGATTTATTACCATCCCCAGTATAAAACCTGCCATCATTATTATGACTCTGCTTGCTATCGGGAATATATTCCGTGGGGATTTCGGAATGTTTTATCAGCTGGTCGGCTCTAATCAGCTGCTGCTGCAATCTTCGGATGTCATTGATACATACGTCTACCGTTCTTTGATTACAACACCCAATATAGGAATGTCGGCTGCGGCAGGTTTGTATCAGTCTGTTCTTTGCTTTGCAACTATTTGCGGGGCAAATTATATTGTTAAAAAAGTTGATCCGGATTATACCTTGTTTTAGAGGGGGGAGCATGAAAATAAAAAAAGGAAAAGATGTTATTGCGTTTTATATGATGGCATACCTGCTGGTTGGTATTTTCGCTTTCGCGTGCGTGATACCATTCTACTTAATCATTATAGGGTCACTGACAAAAGAAAATATTATCATTACGCAGGGGTATCAGTTTCTTGTTACTGCGAAAGGATTTTCGATGGAGGCATACCGGCTGGCACTGAAAGACCCTGAAAGTATTTTAAGAGCCTATGGAGTTACGATATTTGTTACGGCAGCAGGGACTGCCATATCCATTTTTTTAACCACAATGACGGGATATGTACTGGCGAGGCCGGACTTTCCGTGGAGAAACGGATTTTCATTTTTCTTTTTCTTCACGACCCTGTTTAATGGCGGCCTTGTACCGTGGTATTTGCTTTGTACAAAGTATTTGAATTTCAGCAATCATATTTATTCTTTGATTATTCCTGGGTTGTTCTCAGTCTGGAATATGATTATTGCAAAAAGCTTTATGAAAGGGATTCCTTTTGAAATGACGGAAGCTGCCAAGATAGATGGAGCGGGAGATTTTCTCATCTTTTATAAAGTGATTATGCCTATGGCAAAACCGCTTGCTGCCACATTAACGTTGTTTATTGCACTGGCCTACTGGAACGACTGGTATAACTGCATGCTGTTTATGAGCACAGGAAGCAATTGGAACTTACAGTATACACTGCAGAATATTTTAAACAGCACAGCCGCATTAAAACGCGTTGCTGCGCAGACTGGAATGCAGGTTGGCCAGCTGCCGTCAGAAGGCTTAAAGCTTGCCATGACTGTAATAGCCACTGGGCCGATTGTGCTTTTGTATCCGCTGCTGCAAAAATATTTTGTTAAGGGACTTACCATTGGAGCCGTAAAAGGTTAAATTGTAGGAGGGAATGATGAGAATGAAAATGAAACAAACAATTTCTGCTGTTTTAATATGTGTGACTGTTTTTTTACTGAGCGCCTGCGCAGGTACGGCCTCAAGTGAGAAGAATACAGGTAATTTTACAATCCGAAGTGACAGCCCTTATGCGGAAAAGGGAAATGATTTATCCCAGCGTAAAACCATTGTTATGTACGTTCTGGGTGATGAGCCGGCAGATATGCAAAAGATTGCTGACAAAGCAAATGCAGAATATTTTGAACCTGATTTAAATACCACTGTTGAGATCAAATTCCTGAATTGGAGTGACTATGCCACAAAATACTCGCTTCTTCTGTCGGGAGGGGAGCAGGTGGATTTAATTTACACCGCAGCCTGGTGTTATTATAATGAAGAGGCGGCAAAGGGAGCATTTTTAGAACTGACAAAGGATTTTTTAGAAGAAAATATGCCTGAAACCTATAAAGAACAGCCAAAGGAAAGCTGGGAACAGATTTCTATAAATGGAAAAATCTATGCAGTGCCAAAGGCGAAGGCTACATTTACCGCGTATAACATTGCAATCGTGCGTCAGGATTTGATTGACAAATATAAACTTACCGTACCCGACAGCTGGGAGAATTACCTTAAGTACTTGGAAGAACTTGCGGCGCTGAAGGCAGAGACAGGCGCAACACCTCTTAATACAAATGCAAACCGGGAACAATTACTTACTGTTTATCTCCAGACCAGAGGGATTCAGAATGCAGCGGAAGGATATGACTGGATGTATTATCATGGCGGAAAAGAAGAGGCGCCTGCAGCAGATGATATTTTTTACTTCTATGGCTCTGAGCTGAATCTGGAATACGCAAAGAAGATGGCAGAGCTGGCATCAAAAGGAATATGGTCAGCAGATGCAATCAATGATACGAATGATGCACAGGCTTATTTTGAAAATGGAACCTCAGGCTCTTTCTTATGGAATACCAGTGTATTTCAGGCGGGTAAAAATCTTGAATCGGCCGGTACCGGGACTTATGCGGTATATGATTTGACACCTGATGCGAAAAGATGCCGTGCAAGCTACGCTACGGATGCCATTGCCATAACAACAAAATCAAAGGATCAGAAGAGAGCTGCTCTGGTGTTGGATTATATGAAAAGTAATGTTAACTTAAACAGACTTTTGCTGGGAGGAATAGAGGGAACCCATTATAAAATGACTGATCAGGGAACGCGTCTTGCGCTTGATGAAGGAAAAAAATATGCCTGGAATAATTGGGCGTGGGCAATTAACCGTCAGGATGAACCGGATGAAGACGGACTGGATGAGAGACAGATTGTAATTAATAAAAACCTGAATGTGAACGAATACCATCCTGTGGTTTCCGGATTTACGTTTGATCCAAAGAAGGTTGAAACGGAATATACCGTGGTAAAATCTATCATAGATGAGTATAAACAGAGTTTCGCTCTGGGTATTTATGGAGATAATACAGAAGCAGAATTTGCATCCTTTCAAAAGAAATTAAATGCGGCCGGAATTGATAAAGTGACGGAGGAATTTAAATCTCAGTATCAGGATTTTTTGCAGCGCAATAAACAGCAGTAAATGAGAACAGATTCTCAATCTTCTTCTTTCTTCTAAAGAGAAAATCAGGTACAATAATAGACATTCATAAGTTTATCAGACCAGGAGGTATTATGAGATTCCAATACGGGCAGGAGAATGGACGTGAGAGAATTACGATACAGGAAGTAGCAGAGTTTCTGAAGCTGTCACCCACTACAGTTTCGAGGGCGATTTCAGGGAAGGGACGGGTCAGCCAGGAGACGCAGAATAAAGTTTTTGACTTTTTGGAACAGAATCAGTATACACCAAATGTAATTAAGAATTCAGAAAAAAGGTCAAAAAATATCTGCGTGCTTTTGCCTGGGGAAGAGGGCCATGCGCAGCTGCCTTATTTTCAGGATATTCTGCTGAGTATTTATGACAGCTTTTCATCGTGGAATTACGGAGTATTGATCGCAAAGACAACTTCTCTGGATATACAGTCGCTGAAAGCGCTGGTGGAACAGCATAAGATAGACGGAGTTGTACTTACGAGAACCATAGAAGGTGATCTGGCTGTCAGCTATTTGAAAAAACAGAAAATTCCCTTCGTGGTAATTGGAAGCTGGCCGGAAAGCGACATTCTTCAGGTTGATTTTGATCAGGAGGGCAGCTGCAGGGATCTGGCCTCTGTGCTGCTTCGGATGAATATTAAGAAAATTGCGTGCATTTGTGGTGATGAAGGACATATTGTGACGCAAAGCCGTCTGAAAGGAATCAGGGCTGCATACCATGAGGCAGAGGTATTTATGGAAAAGGAACTTTTCTATACGGGAGCGGTCTATCCCTCCATTGTAGAAAAGGATGTGATCGAGCTTTTGAGTAAAAAAGTGGAATGTATTCTCTGCCTTGATGATAACATCTGTATGGGGGTGTTAAATGCTCTTCATAAAAACCAGATAAAGATACCACAGGAGGTAAAGGTGGCATCCTGCTATGGCGGCAGGATGCTGGCGGGCTGTTACCCTCCGGTTACCTGCCTGGAGTTTAATGTAAAAGAGATGGGCGCTGTTGCGTCCAAGAAGCTGTTTGATGCCATCAATAAAAATGCAGACTGTAATAAGCTGGTGCTGGGCTATAATGTTTTGATTAAAGATTCTACCATGTAGGGAATTAGAGCGGGGATTATGGAGAAGAAACGATATGAATAAAAATATAATGATGAGACAGGGGAAGCTATTGCACGGAGGTGATTACAATCCGGAGCAATGGCTGGATTCCCCGGATATTCTGGAACGGGATATGGAACTTTTTTTAAAGGCGGGTATTAATACGGTTACAATGGGGATGTTTTCCTGGGCCTTCCTGGAACCTGAGGAAGGAAGCTATCAGATTGACTGGCTGCTTGGGATTGTAGAACGGATGTATCAAAATGGAATTTATACAATTCTTGGAACGCCTTCCGGCGCGCGGCCTCAATGGCTGGCGAAGCGGTATCCGGAGGTGCTGCGGATGAATGTACAAAGAGAACGGAATTTATTTGGCGGACGTCAGAATCATTGCTATACCTCTCCTGTTTACCGCCAAAAGGTGAGAGGGATTAATAAACTTCTGGCAAAGAAACTGGGGAATCACCCTGGCGTTCTGCTTTTTCATCTTTCCAATGAATACGGAGGAGACTGTCACTGCCCGTTGTGCCAGGCAAAATTCAGAGACTGGCTCAAAGAACGTTATGATACAATTGAAGAATTGAACCGCAGATGGAATACCGCATTCTGGAGCCACACCTATCAAAGCTTTGATCAGATAGAAAGTCCTTCGCCCAGAGGGGAAATGTTACTTCATGCCCTGAATCTGGACTGGAAAAGATTTGTAACTTGGCAAACCGTTGATTTCGCAGCGCAGGAAAAGAAGGCGATCCGTGATGGCGGCTGTCAAAAACCTGTTACCACTAATTTTATGGGTGATTATGATGGCCTGAATTACAGAAAATTCAAAGAAGTCATTGATGTTGCTTCCTGGGACAGCTATCCGGAATGGCATAGAAAGCCAGAGCCCCAGACTGCTGCAGAAACTGCATTTCAGCATGATTTTATGCGTAGTTTGCTGAAAAAGCCATTTCTTTTGATGGAATCCTCTCCCTCCTCTACAAACTGGCAGGAGGTCAGCAAACTAAGAAAGCCCGGAATCCTTCCTGCTGCATCGCTGCAGGCAGTCGCTCATGGCTCTGACAGTGTGCTGTATTTCCAGCTGCGGCAAAGCCGGGGTGCTTCAGAAAAATTTCATGGTGCAGTTATTGACCATTATGGAGGAGATGACACCAGGGTTTTTCAAGAAGTCTGCCAGGTGGGAGAAACACTTTCCGGCCTGTCTGAACTTGCGGGAACGGTTCAAAAGGCAAAGACCGCTCTTATATATGATACGGAGAACCGATGGGCTTTAATGGATGCACAAGGACCGAGAAATGAAGGGCTGCCCTATAAAGAAACTGCAGAAAAGATGTACGCCGGGATGCGAAGACTGGGCCTGGACATGGATATTATTGATATGGAAGATGGCCTGGATGATTATCGCATTGTACTGATTCCCATGCTATATATGTTCCGGGCAGGAATTGAGGACAAAATCAGGGATTTTGTGAATAATGGCGGAACCGCCATTATGACCTTCTGGTCTGGAGTCACAGATGATACGGATCGCTGCTTCCTGGGAGGCGTGCCCGGAAAACTGACAGAGGTCTTTGGTCTGCGGAGAACTGAAATTGACGGATTATATGATGGTGAAGAAAATGCAGCGGTTCCGGTCAGGGATAATCTCCTTTCATTGCGGAGAAGCTATACCTGTCAGAAACTGTGTGAACTGGTGAAAGTTTCAGAGGCGGATGTGCTTATGACCTATGAAAAAGACTTTTATAAAGGTCTTCCCGTTTTGACTTGCAATCAATACGGAAAAGGAAAGGCATATTATATCTGTGCGGATTTGGAACAGCAGTTTTACAGCGACTTTCTGGAAATGGTACAGAAAGAAGAAAATATAGAAAAACCTCTGCCTCATATTCCTGATGGAGTAGAAGTGACCACCAGAGAGTCTGATGAAGCGAATTATGTGTTTGTTCAAAATTTTAATGCAGATCCAGTAAGAGTGGAATTACCAAAACAGGGCTATGAGGTTATTTGTGGGGAGCTGAAAGATAGCCTGGGTGGGTTTGATACTGTTATACTGAAAAAATAATATTGCCTTGTCCGATTATGAAATCAGGGCGGGAATCCCATCATGCGGATTCCAACCCTGATTTTTGTGTTCCCTATATATAATTTAAACGGTGGACTTTGATCTCTGAAGAAAAAAAGCACTGAATATCATAACAGCAAAAAATACGATAAGAAAGGCAGCCACAGCGATTCCGTGTGCAAACCATGCGGCAATGATCATAAACACACAGCCTGCAAGGGATAAACAGGGCATTAATATACGGTTAAAGAAGTTAAGTCCTTTGCCTTTTACCATGAAGTTAATAAAAATAGGAACGTACAAAGCATAAACAGTGACGATGGGAAGTTCGGAAGAATCAAAGGTGAAAAATCCAAACCAGCTGGCAGTCAGATTGGCTCCGTAAAAATAAAACAGCCAGACACCACAGAGGAATAATCCTAAAATTGCAGAGTTAACAGGCATGTTCGTCATGGGATCTACCTGACTGAAAACCTTTGGCTTTGGGCCCAGACCTCTCGCTGCCAGAGAATAGATTCCGCGGGTACAGCCAAGCATCAGTCCGTTTAAGGTGCCCAGGCAGGAGATAATAACAAACACAAATAACAAGTTGCCTCCGATTGAGGTAAAAACAGTCTCAAATGCCAGCTTAGCTCCGGCTTCGCCGCCTGCCATAATCACCTCATTTTTAACGGTGCCTGCCAGTCCGATGTAATACAGGATGTACGCAGCCATGGTGATTAATGTACCGGAAATTAAAGCAAGGGGAAGATTCTTTTTTGCATTTTTAAGTTCTGCATTGATACAGGTCGCGATGATCCAGCCCTCATAGGCAAAGCTGGCAGCGACAATGGCTGTAAACAGTCCGTTGGAGGTGCTTGCAGATACGGTGTGAGTAAAATTGTAAGAGGTCATTCCGTTGCGAAGACCGGTAAACGTTCCTACAATTGCCATTAAAAAGAGAGGAATCAGCTTAATGACAGTGGTGCTTACCTGAAATTTGCCTGCTAAAACCGGAGATAAAGCGTTGATTGTAAAACTGGAAATCAGGTAAAGACAGGCAATGGTCATACATTCTCCTCCGGTTATGGAAAAACCGAAGATTACACAGGTGTACCGTGCGGATACCCATGCAAGAACTGAGGTAATCGTAGGATAATAGATGATTGCCATAAAACTGCCCACATAATAGGCATAAGTTTTTCCTACTGTTGCCTCTGCATAATCTACGATACCGTTGATGTACTGGTACTTCGTAGCCATGACTGAAAAAGTGTATGCACAGGAAATCATAATGATGCCGCCGATGATCCATGCAAGAATGCCCTGCTTTAAATTGCCCCCTGTTGCAGTCAGGATCTTTTCGGCTTTAAAAAATACACCGCTCCCGATAACGATGCCTACAACCATCGCGATGGCTGTAAATAAACCATATTTTTTTTCTAATTTTGCTTCCATAGTTCAACTGTTCCTGCTTTTCTATAGTATTGTTTGTGAGGAAAATACATTTTATTTTATCATACAATTAATTACAAATCAGCAAGATTTTATTACCAGGCGCAAGTTTTTTTACTGGTAAAAAATCTTTGCGGAACAGCTGGATTAAGTCATTCTTTTTCCTCTTCCAGAATCTGAGAAACGGCGCCAAAAGACTGCTTCCGGTATTTTAGCTGTTCGGACAAATCAATGAGATAATCATAGGCTTTTCTTTTTCCGGAATCTGTCAGAGTGAAGTATACCTTCGCCATGGCAGTGATCTTTTTCCTGTCGTCCGGATGTGCTTTCTGGAAAATAGCTTCCAACTCAGCATCTGTGTGGTAACCCTTGCCGTCATCCTCCCTGAATAAGCTTTCGCCGGCCGAATCTGCAGATCCATGCACCCACCCGGAATGCTGATATTCTGCACACTCATCCTGCCAGCCCATTAAATAAGCGGGAGTAGTTTTAAGAATACCCGCCAGTTTTTCCAAAACATTAGCGGGAACCTTCTCGATGTGTCCATTCTCATATCTGAAAATCGTAGACCTTGAAACGCCTAACTGGGCGGCTACATCGTCTGCGCTCATCTCTAATTGATTTCTTCTTTCCTTTATTCTCTGACCAGTGATCGACATGTTCATACCTCCTGAATGTATCCTGTGAGTATTATAGCATCGATGTTGCAAAAATGCAACGAAAATAGATGCATTTCTGCGATTTACATATTGACTTTTCAATTTCTTTGAGCTATTCTTATATTACAATAGTAGCATTAATGCAACTGGAAAGGGGTGTATTATTTGAATATACAAATGTTAAAGGAGAAGATGGCGGAGTCAGCGTTGACTCAGGAAGCGATTGCAGATGCCATCGGAGTAAGCAGATGTACATTTTACCGTAAGATGAAGAGGAAAGGCAATACATTTACGGTAGAAGAGATGAACAAAATTATGAAGATGATCCCGCTGACTAAGGAAGAGGCTGCAAGAATTTTTTTTGCCCGGTAAGTTGCATTTATGCGACTGCAAAGGTATGGAAAGGGGGTGGTTTTCATGATTATCTCACTTGACTCAGATATAATAGAGAATCTGACAAAGACAGAACTGGAAATTATCAATTTTATCAACAGCCATGAGAATACTCTTCATGCAATGTCCATTGTTGATATTGCATTTGATACTTACTCTTCACCCTCTACAGTATCAAGAGCCATCCGCAAGTGCGGTCTGAACGGGTTTAATGAATTAAGGTACCGTTCCGGGAATAAGGCGAGAAGTGAAGAGATTCAGAGCATGAATGAGCTTTTTAATAAAACACTCATTGAGGCTCAGGCTGTACATGAGCGGATTTCACTGACGGACATTCTGGCTGTCATTCAGTGTTTAAAGGAGGCGCATCAGATATCAGTGTTTGCCAGAGGACTCACCACCTATGTTGGTCAGGAGTTTTCATTGAAATTACAGCTTTTGGATTATGATGTTTTCTTTACAGATGACCCCAATATCATGCAGGTGAAGGCTTCGAAGCTGAAAGAGCGGGATGTTCTGTTTGTTTTGTCTTTGAACGGACAGACTCCGGAGCTGGTTTCTTCGGCTGTTACAGCCCACCAGAAAGGTAACTGCGTAATTTCATGCTGCTGTAATCCTAAGTCCAGGTTATTGTCATGCAGTAAGATTTCTCTGGTTGGGTTTAAGCATTCTCATCAGGCGATTAAGGAATTTGAGGTCTCTTCGAGGATTCCCCTGTATATGATCTGCAGAATTATCATAGATTATATGTCGACTTATTCCTGACCGGTTACATAGACGCTGGAGCACCTGATTTTCTGGTATTCCAGCGTATTTTAGTGGAAATGAAAGCCGGTGTCCGGCACATTACGGTCCGGGAATCAGATACAGCAGTTTTCAGAATCTGAAAAGATTTTCACCGCTATCTTCTCTATAATAGCAGATAAGCAGGGGTTTTCATAGAAAAGAGAGGTGGAATAAGGTGATCTATACATTGACAGCAAATCCGGCGATTGATATGAATATCTCGTCTTATGGAATTATGGGAAAGGTGGTGAACCGTACTTTTGATGCAGTATATACTCCCAATGGAAAGGGCTTAAATGTCAGCTACTGTCTGAAGCGGTTTCAGACCCAGTCCGCTGTTCTTGGCTTTTTCGGCGGGTTTTCCGGGAAGTATATTGTTGATGAGACCCGGAAGCGGGGAATTAAAGTTTATCCGGTCTGGGTGGATGATACAACCAGAATCAATATTTTTTTAAATGATGGAACCGAAGAGTATAAGTTTGTTAATGAAGGTTCTTATGTTTCACCTAAGAAGCAGAAGAATTTGTGCAGTCTGATGGAGACGCTTAACGATATGGATACGTTAATTATCAGCGGAAGCCTTCCAAAAGGGCTTAAGGATACCTTTTACGATGAGGTGATGGAGATCTGCAGAAAGAAGCAGACGGCTGTTATCCTGGATATGAGCTCTTGCTATTTAAAAGATTTAATGGGATGCCGGCCGTATCTGATTAAACCCAATGACGAAGAGATTAAGGATATCTTTGGTATTGTAATGAGGGATGAAGCAGATGTAAAGGATGTTCTTAAGGATCTCCATGAAAGCGGTGCCAGAAATATCCTTCTGACTTTAGGCGAACGGGGATCCTACTTTTACAACGGCAGTGAGCTGTACCATGCAGGAACTAGGAAAGTTCAGCTGGTAAGCTCAGCCTGTGCCGGTGATGCGGCACTTGCAGGTTTTTTAAGTATATGGCTGAAGCAGCCATATGAGATTGAGGGAGCATTAAGGCGTTCCGCGGCTGTAGGAGCCAATGTGGCAGAGAGCAGCGGACTGGGTTTAATGGATAAAGTTGAGAATTATGCGAAAGAGATTATTGTGAGAAAGGTGGAGGGAGTATGAATTTACTTGGAGTTACAGGCTGCCCTACGGGAATCGCCCATACGTTTATGGCTGAGAAGGCCTTAAAAGAGGCAGCTGGAAAACTGGGGTGTCAGATCAAAGTGGAAACCAACGGGGCAATCGGGGTTGAGAATGCATTAACTGAGGCAGATATCAAGGCAGCAGATGCAATTATTGTTGCCAGTGATAAAAGTGTGGATTTAGAGCGCTTTAACGGCAAGCCGGTTCTGGAGGTATCGGTGGGGGATGGAGTCAGTAAAGCGGAAGAACTGGTAAAGGCTTGTCTGGAGAGAAAAGTGCCGGTCAGAAGGGGAACTGCTATCCATAATCTGAACCCTCAGCAGAATAAAAATACTGTCCGTCAGATCTATAAGCATCTGATGAATGGTGTTTCTCATATGCTTCCGCTGGTGGTAGCAGGAGGTGTTCTGACGGCCCTTTCTTTTTTATGGGGCATTTATTCGTTTGATCCGGCGTCGGATCAGTACAATGCAGTTGCCGCGATGATTAAGTCGGTAGGCGGTTATTCCATGGGATTGATGGTAACAGTCCTCAGTGGTTTTATCGCTCAGTCCATCGGCGGGCGCCCGGGACTCTTGGCCGGTCTGGTGGGAGGTGCCATTGCAGCTGGTACTGATGCGGGATTCCTTGGAGGAATTGTGGCCGGATTTTTATCAGGATACCTTTCTCAGGGCGTTGTCAGCTCCCTAAGAAGACTTCCAAGACAGCTGGAAGGATTGAAGTCCATTTTTATTGTACCAATCGTCACCATTGGAGGTGTAGGCATCCTGATGATGCTCTTTGCCCAGCCCTGTGCTGCTCTTAACCAGTGGATGATGGCGGCATTGTCAAAGATTCAGAACACCAGTCCGGTTCTTCTGGGAATTGTTATTGGCTGCATGTGTGCATTTGATATGGGAGGTCCGGTTAATAAAGCCGCTTATGTTACGGGAACCGTTCTTCTTGGGCAGGGAAATTACTATTTTATGGCAGGTGTTTCGGCTGCCTGTATTACGCCTCCGCTGGTTCTGGCCATTGCGGCCACCCTTAAGAAAAACCGGTTTTCGGAGGAGGACCGGACTGCAGCCCTGGTTAATTATGTTCTGGGTTTCACTCATATTACGGAGGGAGCAATTCCCTTTGCGGCAAAGAATCCGTTAAAAGTAATTCCAATTCTTATGTTAAGTTCCTCGATTTCGGCTGTTTCCACTTATCTGATGAAGATCGAAGTGCCGGCGCCTCATGGAGGTTTCCTGATTCTTGGTCTGGTGAATAAACCGGCTGCATGGGTTCTTTGTATTCTGCTTGGTTCTTTTGTCGGGGCAGTTCTTTACATTTATGTGACTCCGATTGCAAAAAAGGATTCGGCTGAGTGGAAAACAGCTGATGATTTCTGTTTACCGGATTCATTACTGAAAGAAGAGACAATATGTCTTTCTCTCGAAAACACCGGGAAAGAGGAGGTCATCGATGAGATGGTGGCAATGCTTTATGCAGATGGTGTTTTACAGGATGCAGAGGAATTTAAAAAAGAGATTATAAAGCGGGAAGAAATTTCGTCTACGGCATTTGGCGGCGGCATTGCAATTCCCCATGGAAAATCACAGTCGGTTCGTATGCCAAGAGTTGCTGTCGGATTATCAAAGAAAGGAATTTCTTTTGATTCTTCAGATGGAGAACCGGTATATGCCGTTTTCATGATTGCTGTGGGAGAAAAAGAAGACGATGTTCATTTAAAACTTCTCTCTGCTCTTTCCCAAAAGATCATGGAACCTGGATTTTTGCCCGGGTTGAAAGAATGTACGAAAAAAGATCAGATTGCACGGCTGATTACAGAAGAATAGGAGAAAAAAGATGCCATTAGTTACTTCGAAAGAAATGCTGCTTGATGCTCAGAAAGGCAACTATGCTGTCGGTGCATTTAATGTGGAAAATATGGAAATGGTTATGGCAGTCGTGGAAGCTGCTCAGGAGATGCAATCACCGGTTATTTTACAGACAACACCTTCTACCATCAGATACGCAGGTTTAAATCTTTATTATGCCAATGTAAAAGCAGTGGCTGAGAAGGCTACTGTTCCCGTCGCCCTGCATCTGGATCATGGCAGCAGCTTTGAACTGGCAGTTCAGGCACTGCGGGAAGGGTATACATCTATTATGATTGATGGATCACATCTGCCGTTCGAAGAGAATACAGGATTAGTCAGACGGGTTGTGGAAGCATGCCGCCCCTGCAGAGTACCGGTTGAGGCAGAGTTAGGCTGTGTGGGCGGTAAAGAAGATGATATAGTCAGCGGCTATGCCAGACTCACTTCGCCGGATCAGGCAGTGGAATTTGTGGATCAGACCGGAATTGATTTTCTGGCAGTGGCAATTGGAACTGCACACGGGGTATATAAAGGAACTCCCTGCATTCGGCTGGACGTTTTAAGTGAAATTAAAAAAAGAGTCTTTATTCCCCTGGTGCTTCATGGAACATCGGGTGTAGAGGATGATATTGTGAGGAGCTGCATTCAGGAAGGAATCTGTAAGGTAAATTACGCTACAGATCTGCGGATTGCGTTCAGTGCTGGAATAAAACAGATTCTAAATGAAGATAAATCAGTCATAGATCCCAAGATTTACGGAAAAATGGGAAAAGAGCTGGTAAAGCGTTATGTGCAGGATAAGATCTGGGTTTGTAAAAGCAGTGGAAGAGGGTTTTAAATAGCGGAGCTGGAAAAAGAGAACCAGAAAGAATAATTATGGGGACTGTCTATATAATGGTAGAAATAGAAGGAATCCAGACCATTGCTGGTAAGGGGGAAGCATGATATTAACTGATGATCTGATCAGTGAAGGGTATACAATAGAACCGGTTGAGGAAGGCGACTCAGACCAGTTTATGAAAATAAGAAAAGACTTCTTAAAACCATTTGTGGATCAGTATAACGGAGGCTGGGTTGAGGAGATACAGATGATCATTGCTGGCGACTTATTTCATAGAACAAGGAAAGATGCCAGCTTTTGGAAAATTTTAAGATTAGGGGAGACCACAGGATTCTTAGCTTATAAGGAGCAGCCGGATCAGATCACCGATGTCTCTTTTACGATGTCTGAGTCCGGTCAGGAGAAAGCTTTATTAGGGGAGTTTCTTCATTTTATCACCCGGCTGTCCGACCAGGCTAAGAAACCTGTTTTGTTAACGGTGTATCAGTCGGCTCCTTTTGCAGATTTATACCTGGAACATGGATTTACCATTTATGGCACATCAAGGACCCATTACCTCATGAGTTATAATATAGAGGACACAAGCGGAATGGGGGATTACAAGAATCGGATCTATGCAGCCGGAATTGGGAAAGATAAATAAAATCAGGTATGAGAAACTTTCCCGGGATAAGACATTAAGATCAGCGTACCCGTGAACAAAAGGATAGCGGTCATAGTTAAAACTGAAATAGTGAGATTGCCTGATTCAGTAGTGCTCATGTATGTTTGCGTATCAAACCGGATTATGGTAAGGCCTGATAATATGGGGTACAGGCTGCGGAGCGTGACGTCTTTTATAAACATAGAGCTGTATCCAAACAAAAAGGATACAACAACACCGCCCATAAAGGCGTCGCGTTTCCTGCCTGTGAAAGCAATAATGGGGAGCACTGAAATATATGTACAGAGGGAGATGCTGGTCATCTGCAGAAAGCTGTTTCGCAATACGAAGGGATTAAGTCCGTTTATCCCAGTTATGAAGCCAACGATAAGTGTCACCACGAAACTGTAAAAACCAAATAATATGCTTATTATGCCCATTGCAATCAGCTTTCCAAATATTAGCTTATAAAAACTGATTGGTATAGTGAAAATATTTTTTAATGTATCGTCTTTATATTCACGGTTAATTAAATAGCCTCCAACCAGGGTGAAGATTACAGGCATGAAAGTTGTTGTACTATTCCAGATGGTATGATTGAAAAGAATGGTGAAGTTAAAATCCTGTATCTGTGCTTCGGGAACCGTAACTGTCTGTGTGAATACAGAAAGAATGGCTGGAAAAGCCATGCCGGTCATACCAATAAGTAAAATATTTAATCGTCTTAATTTCATAAATTCTGTTCTTATAATACAAATCATGATTTATTTCCCTTTCTTAATATTCTCTGCCGCTATAAATCCGAATCATACAAACAATACAAATTATGGCTTCAAGAAGAAGTACAGAAAAGCATACGGGTGTAGAGGCGAAATATTGGCTGAAGCGTTGATAAAATGCGGTCTGAACGTCTCCTGACGGTGTGTAAAACTGATACAGCCACCGAAAGATCATGGGGACAGGCATGAGTGTTCCGGCATGAAATCCTAAGGGCTGCATCATGATACGATCGCTGAAGTGCATGGCGTAGTTTAAAAGCGTGTAGAAAAAAACAATAATAATGGATAGAATATAGCTTTTGTTAAACCAGACAACCAGAACAATGCAGGGGAGGGAAGCAGCCCACATCAGTATTCCGGTTAATGCTGTCAGATAGAATTGAAAAAGTGGCCAAACGACTGGTATATCCTGAGTAACAGCAAAAATGGTACTGACAAAAAAGCCTGTAATTTGAAATGTAATTGAAAACATCAGTAATACCAGCAGTTTAACAAGCACCAGCTTTATTTTTGAGACGGGAATACAGAGCAGATTTTTGAGTGTATTGTTTTCTACCTCTGAGAAAAATAAGTTTACTGCCAGAATAATGAGCAAAGGCATTAATATTAAAAAAGCATTGTCTTCCCTGACTCCGGATTGAATATCTGCAAAATCTGATTCAGACAGAAAAGCTGAGTTAATAAAAGGAAAAATAAAGGCAGCCAGTATACCCAGTGTAAAAATCCGCTTTCTTTTAAATTTTAAAAATTCTGCATAGACAAGATTAACCAATTCCCTCACCTCCTGTTATACGCCTGAAGTAATTCTCCAGGGTATCTTCACAGGTATGTGCTTCTGATACCTCTAAACCATTTTCTATAAATGTGCGGTTTACTAAAGCGGCACAAAGCTGGCTTTCATACAGCCGTATGCTGTGGTCCTTTCCTGCTGTAAAGTTTTTTGTGTTGAAATTCGTTTCCAGGATTCTGGCCGCCTGAGAGGTATCTGAAACTATAAAATGTATGTATTTACCATTTTTTTCTTCCAGCTCAGCAAGACTTTCTTCTTCCAGCAAAACACCATGGTCGATGATTCCGATGTCATCTGCAAGTAAAGATATTTCTGACAGGATGTGACTGGATATTAATATTGTTTTCTTTTTTACACGGCTGAGATCCCGGATAAAGGAACGCATTTCAGCAATTCCGATGGGGTCAAGTCCATTAATCGGCTCGTCTAAAATCAACAGCTCCGGATCATGCATGATTGCAAGGGCAATGGCGAGGCGCTGTTTCATTCCCAGTGAGTATTGAGAAAACAGCTTTTTGTCATGATGAGGCAGCCCTACAACTTCCAGGGCACTTTGAACTGCATTATGCGTTGGGGTGCCTTTAAGCAATGCGAAAATTTTTAGATTTTCCGTTCCGGTCAGATTTGGATAAAAGCCAGGTGCTTCTATCAGACTTCCGATACGGGGCAATATTTTTTTGGCATCGTCTTTTAAATTTTTTTCGAATATCTTTATTTCTCCGGAAGAGGGGGCTATTAAGTTAAGAAGCAGTTTCATTGTGGTGGTCTTACCAGCTCCGTTCCGGCCAAGCAAACCATAAATGCGCCCTTGTTTCACATGCAAGTCTAAGTTATTAACACTTTTTTGATCCCCATATTGTTTTGTAAGATTTTTCGTTTCAATGATCAATTCACTCAAATCAGAAAACCTCCTTTCTCATTGAAATTATTCTAATCCCCGAACCTTGCATAAACCTTGCCGCAACCTTGCATAAACCTTGCAATCAGTCTATAGCAGCAGGGAAACGAATGATAAAAGCAGTATAATGATCCGGTTTACTCTTTACCTCGATCCGGCCATTCATTTTTTCAGTCAGCTGTCTTGCGATTGATAATCCTAATCCGCTGCCTTTGTCAGAACGTCCTTTATCGCACTTGTATAACCGTTCAAAGATATGCTGTAAGTCAGCCGGGTCAATTCCAATTCCATTGTCTTCAATTTGAATTGTAATATCGGACTCTTTTTTCCATATCTGTATTGATATTTTTGATGCATGGCTGTGCTTAATGACATTTTGAAGCAGATTATTTATAATACGTTCGTAACCATCAGGGTCTGCGTTAATGAAAACCGGTTTTTCCGGGATTTCTATTTCATATTGTATCTGATCTTCTTCAAAGACAGGGATCCAGTTTTTTAGAATATTTCGTGTCAGTTCGGAAAGCTGGATTTTCTCTGAAGATAAAGTGTATTCGTTGGAGTTTAACTTAAACCAGTCAAATAACAGATCAATATATTCCTTTAGACTGTGCGCTTTTAACCTTGCCGTTTCAATATAGTTCCCATGCTCCTCCGGATCTGCGATGCCTTTGTGTATGGCATCTAAATAACCAATCAGAGTAGTAAGGGGAGTTCTTACATCATGGGAAAGGCTGGTCATAAGCTGACGGTTTGCTTCATCTGCAGCCTTAAGATTATAAATCTGTTCCTCATACCAATAGACAATCGCATTTAATTTATAGGCAAGCTCTGCAGTCAGATCATTGCGGGCAGCCAGAATTTTTCGGTTTCCGTTCCCGGACTGAATATCTGATAAGGCCTCTGACATTTCCTGTAGCTGCCGCCTGACCGCTATTAGTTGTGTAAGCCAGACTGTTCCGCAAAGAACTGATATGCATAGAAGAAAACTTAAAATTAATATCAGTGACAATGCTCACACCTCCTTATTAAAGCGGTAACCAATTCCTTTGATTGTCTGTATATAGAAAGGTGCTCCCGGATCCGGTTCTATCTTTTTTCGAAGCCGGCTGATAATGGCCATGATGTTACTGTCATCGTAAACATACGCTTCTTTCCAGACCTCTTCATATATCTGCTGTTTTGTTAATATCCTGCCCTGGTTTTTTGCACAGAAAAGTAAAAGATCAAACTCCTTTGGCGGTAATTCAAAGGTTCCGTTTTTCGTTGTTACACTTCGGTTGTCAAAGTCAATGCTTAATCCTTTGTATATAAGCGGACGGAACCCGTTTTTCGATTCATTAAAACGGGTGTATCTGCGGATCAGTGAGATAATCCGCGCAATTAATTCTTCCATATCAAAGGGTTTTGTCAGATAATCATCGGCACCGGAACGGAGACCGTAAATTTTTGAGGTGCTGTCATCTTTAGAAGTCAGCATGAGAATCGGAATATTGCTTTTGCTTCGGATTTTTTCCAGCGTCTGAAACCCATCTAATCCAGGCATCATCACATCCAGAAGTATGAGGTGATATTCCTTTTTTTCAAGCATTGCCAGTCCATCCATCCCGGATTGGCAGTAATCTGCGTCTATTGCTTCTTTTGCAGCACATTGTTTGATTAACATACACAAATCTCTATCATCGTCAATTATTAAAATATGGCAGTCCAAATTTATCCCCCTTATACGAACCGTTTTACTAAAATGAATACACTTTTGTTTAAGTGTAAACGCAGATATGGTTAAATTCAAGAGATTTGACTTTTATATAAATAAAATCCTCCCCCAAAGAGCGGGAGAGGAGGTGTGTAAGACACGTTTATCTAAATAATTACCGGCTGAATCTGCCTTCCCTCCAGCGCATATTCCAGAGTTTCGCAGATTAGTTCTGTACGTGCTATCATGGAATTAGGCTTTTTTACAGGATTATCCTGACCGAAGGGTACAAAATAAATGTTTTTTACATTGTAAAGAACACCAATATTTTTGAAATTCATTCCAAGGGCATCATTGGTGGAAAGGGAGATAACCAGGGGTTTTTCGTTCCTTAAATGTGCTTTTGCAGCCATAAGAACCGGTGAGTCGGTAATACCGTTTGCCAGCTTTGCCAGCGTATTGCCGGTGCAGGGGGCGATAAGAAGGATATCTAAATATCCTTTGGGGCCAATGGGCTCCGCTTCTTCCAAACGGAGTATGGGTTTATTGCCGGCAATTTCGGTTATCCGGTCCATATATTCTTTTGTGCTGCCAAACCGGGAATCTGTAGTCTGGACATTGGAAGAAAAAATGGGATAAATATCAGCTCCCTGATCTGCAAGAACCTTGATCTCTTCTTCTATTTTGTCAAAAGTACAAAAGGACCCGGTAATGGCCAGGCCTACTTTCTTTCCTTCCAGTTTCATATTGCACTCCTTTGCCTAAACAGTTTGAGATAAACAGGTGAGAATCGCTTCATACAGAATGTTTGCCGAGGTTTCGGGAGCATAGATCCCAGGGAGGCCAAGGCAGAGCTTTGCACGGATTCCCTGCTGTCTGCAGGCTTCAAAATCCACACCGCCGGGGGCGGAGGCAATATCAATCATAGTTGCCTGCCGCGCTGTTAAAGAGACAAGCTCCTCATTGATGATGAGCGCTGGTATGGTGTTGAAGATATAGTCATAGCTGCCTATTTCTTTTTCTAAATCACTTAATAAAACAGTCTGAAAACCCATGGCTGAAGCGAGGGCCAGCTGGTTTGGTTTTCTTCCTGCAATGGTGATTGTAAGGTCAAGGCCTTTTAGCTTAAGTGCCAGGGTTTTGGCACATCTTCCGAAGCCGGTAATTAAGCACCTGCTCTGATGGAGACAGCCGGGGCTTAACCGGATGGCCTCCGCGATAGCGCCTTCTGCAGTCGCAATGGTGTTTTTAATGGTGACATCTTCCATATCCATATAGTCGAAGCAGCCAATTTCATTTTTTCTGGCATAATCTTTCACGTATACCGGAATGTTGCCTCCAAACAGGGTATGGCCGGAGGTAAGATGGCTTAAGAGATTGCCAATTCCAAGGTCGTTCATTTCATGATCAGAAAACAGGCTTATTTTATCCTTGGTAAACGGTATGGGACAGAGAATGATATTGCAGCTTTCCATGGCTTCCTTCAGTGAGAAGCCAGGGTCGTCTCCGTCAGAATGAAGAACAGTAAAAAAGCCGTTTTCAGTTAAAATGCGGCTTAAATAAAGCTGTCTTGAGTCGCCGCCTAATAGAAGAAATTTATGCATACGGTCATCACTCCTTATACTGGTTTATATGATAAAAAAAATGATTTGTGTATGGTACCATCTGGGAATGTTTGTCATATTTTTGTTAGTATGAACCTATTTTTTAGGAATGGATGTCTATGAATAATGGGATTTTTAACGGCTCTGCTGCAGCCATTGTTACCCCCATGGATCAACATGGGAATTTGGATCTTACGGCTATGGAACGGCTGCTGAAATTTCAGCTGGAAAATGGTACCGACGCGATTGTTGTTAACGGAACGACAGGAGAATCCTCAACTCTGGAAGAGAAGGAAAAGACAGAGCTGCTGGAATTTGTGGTGCATTATGTAAATCACAGGGTCCCTGTAATAATGGGTACGGGATGCAATTCCACGTCAAATTCCGTGAGGCTTTCCAGAAAGGCGCAATCATTGGGAGCATCAGCGCTTTTGCTGGTCACACCATACTATAACAAGACATCCCAGCATGGACTGGTGGAACATTTTAATACCATAGCGGACCGCGTGGATATTCCCATAATCCTGTACAACGTACCCACGCGAACAGGGGTTAATATTGAACCGGAGACTTATTTAAAGCTTTCGGAGCACCCCAATATAAGGGCTGTCAAGGAGGCAGGGGGGAATATCTCCCATATTGCAAAAATTGCAGCTCTGTGTGGTGACCGGCTGGATCTGTATTCAGGAAATGATGATCAGACGGTACCGATTATGTCTCTTGGGGGTAAAGGAGTGATCTCAGTCCTGGCAAATATCATGCCTCAGGAGATGCATACCATGTGTGAACTGTTTTTTGAGGGACAGATAAAAAAGAGCAGAGATATGCAGCTGGAGCTGCTGCGGATCATGAATGCCATGTTTATGGATGTGAACCCTGTCCCTGTAAAAGCAGCGTTATCCATACTGGGATTATGTGAGGAAAAGTACAGGCTGCCTCTGGTTCCGCTAAAAGAAACGGACAAAGAAAAACTGAAAGAGATTATGGAATCTTATTTTAGTCATATTTAATACTTGATAAATAAAAGAAGCGCTTCATAATTCAAAATCTATGAAGCGTTTCTTTTGTGTTTATAAAAAATCCATACGGCAAAGAATAGCGAATAGAGTTGCAATTTGGATTTCTCTGTAAGATAATAAAAGAAAATTTTATCGGAGGTGAATAAATGCAGGTGTCTAAATATGAATTTAATGTAAAATCCAGAGAAGATTTCTATATGTATCCGGAAAAATACCGTGTAGAACCATTCCGGATATACGGAAACCTGTATTATACAGGAAATAAAAGTGTTGGCTCCCATTTAATTGATACGGGAGAAGGGTTGATACTCGTTGATACTACCTATCCAACTACCGTGGCCATGCTGATTCAGTCTATATGGGAATTGGGTTTTAATCCAAAAGATATCCGTTATATCATTCATACCCATGGCCACTTTGATCATATTGGAGGAACGGCTTTTCTAAAAGAACTTTCCGGGGCGAAAACCTGTCTGGGAGAGGGAGATGCAGTCATGTTTCATGAAAGACCTGAGCTGGTGTTGGCATGTGACTGCGGCTGCAGCTATTTCAAGCCCTTTGAGCCTGATTTGATTATGAAAGACGGAGATATTATTACCCTTGGAAATACCAGGATCCGGATCGTTTCTACTCCCGGACATTCAGATGGAGTTATTTCATTCTTTTTCGAAACAGAGGAAAATGGCGTCCGTCTGACTGCAGGTATGCACGGCGGCGCAGGACTCAATACTTTATGCAGAACATTTATAGAGCGTTTTGACAGAAAGCAGTGCAGGAAAGAATTTCTGGAAGGGATTGAACGGGTATATGAAGAGCCTGTTGACATTATGCTGGGGAATCACGCGGGTCATAACCGTACAGTGGAGAAACGGCAGTTAATGATACAGAATCCAGAAGAAACCAATCCATTTATAGACCCATCTGAATGGAAACGTTATCTGGATACGGTAAAGAATCGGTATGAGATCATGCTGGAGGAAGAGGAAGCAGGGACTGATTTGATAGAAATGTAAGAAAGCTGGTGGATTGGGATGTCCGGAATTGCATTATTTGTGCCAAGCGATGAGATGTATGAGCAGGCGAAGGGGATACTGAGAGAAAAAGACAACCATGTTACCATAGTAAAAAGAATCCAGGTGGAGGAGGCGGTTACAGAAGCACAGAAGGCCATTTCGGAGGGTGTAAATATTATCATAGCAAGAGGCAGACAGGCAGCAGAGATCCGGCGCCATACCAATGTAGCGGTAGCTGAAATTGTTATGACAGCACAAGAGCTGGGACTTCTGGTGATCCGGGCAAAAAGTATTGTGGAGAAGGAGCGCCCCAAAATCGGTATCTTTGGCTGGGGGGACATGCTATGTGATACAACATACTTTAACCAGTTATACCATGTTGATTTAAAAAGGTATATATTAAAAGATTTTAATGAATGGCGAAATACCATTGAAGAGGCAGGAAAGGATGGACTGGATATTATTATCGGAGGTCAGTCAGCGCTAGATGGGGCATATCAGATGGGAATCCCGGGCCTTTATATGTCCTCTACCGGAGAAGCCATACGGGTGGCGCTTAAAAATGCAGAGTCTCTTTACTATATGTCTGAAATTGAACAGCACAATTATGCTCAGTTTTCAACGGTACTGGACAGCGCATTTAATGGCATTATCAAAATCAGCGTGGCAGGAAAGATTCTGGTAATGAATCGTGCTATGGAGCAAATACTGGGGTGCAGCTCGGAGCGATGTGTGGGGAAACCAGTAACCCGTTTTTTAAAAGATCTTGAAGAAGCAGTGTTAAATCAGATTCTGGAAGGCAGTCTGGAAAACTATTCCACATTTTTAACGCTGCTCGACCAGTCCGTAGTCGTCTCCATGGAGCCGATTGTTGTGGGAACCCGTATTGACGGCGCAATTATTTCCTGTAACCGTTTAAAGCGGCTTGATATGAATGATAAAGACGTTATGAAGGAGCAGTATTTAAGAGGATATGTAGCTTATGGCACCTTTGATGATATCAGCAAGAATCTGAAAGATATGCATAAAATTGTAGAACTGGCAAAATTATATGCCCAGTCTTCCAGCCCCATGCTGATTGAGGCGATATCGGGCCCGGAGTTAGAAGCGGTCACTCAGGGTATTCATAATTACAGCATGAGAAAGAATGGACCCTTTATTGTTATTAACATGGCAGGATTGACAGAGGACCAGCAGACGAGAACTCTGTTTGGCAGCAAAAGAGAAGGACAGGGGGAAGAAGAACCCGGAGCCCTTGCGCAAGCCAATCACGGGACACTGGTAATTCAAAGTATTGACAAGCTGACTCTTCAGGCCCAGTACAATCTCATTCGTGCGATTCGTACAAAACGCTTAATCAGAGGTAACCGGATTGAAGATACGCTGATGATTGATACAAGAATTATTGCATGTACGGCAAAGAATCTGACTCAGCTGCGAAGTGAGTTCAAGTTTCGGTCTGATTTGTATTTTACACTGAAATCTCTGCGTTTAAAGATCCCAAATTTAAAGGACAGACGAGAGGATGTGGGGTATTTACTGGATCTGTATACCAGAAAATATATGGAACAGTATTCCCGGTATCATGTGATGGCTCCTGGCGTAAAACAGGTCCTTTTGGATTATCCATGGGAAGGAAACAGCATTCAGCTGGAAGCATTCTGCGAAAGAATGATTCTGACAGTAGGGAAACGTACCATTACAGAGGCATATGTCAGGGACTTACTTGATGAACTCTATCACCGGGATACCAGTATCTATGCAGTTTCATTGGAAGAAGAGGAAAAAATGCAGCAATGGAGTCCTGCGGGAACAGCGGAAAACCCGGAACGCACACTTATTAAATCAATACTTAATAAGTATAACGGCAACCGCACCTTAACTGCCAGAGAACTGAACATCAGCACAACCACATTATGGAGAAAAATAAAAAAATTTGAAATCAGTGAAAAGTAACCCTGGACTCTTTTGCAAAGTGAAATAATTTTGCAATGGATTAACCGCATTTGAAATAAATATTGAGCAATATGAAATGCATGCACAAAATGTAAATTGTACATGCATTTTCTGTGTTAATGTGTCAATTGTATCGGGAGAGGGATGAGGCTATACTGTGAAAAGAATTTCAAGGCAAGTGATAACGGAGGCGCATATGAACAATACATTTCAGTTTCAGGATAACATTCAGTTTGTCAAAGCAGTTTATTATAATTTTCACCCGATTCCATTACCAAAACCTTTTAAGGATGGGACTGGGGGAATGGGTAAATATGCACCCGAGCAGGGCTGTATTGAGCTTTATGATTCAGAAGGGGCGTGTGCTCATCTGAGTGTGGGAAGAAGCTTTGTAAAAAATATTCTTCCTATGATTTTAGATGGACAGACAAGAACATACAGTCAGTGGAGAGATACTCTTTACTGGAAAATAAGAAATTCCGGATTTCAAAGTGGTCAGGCGGTGGAAGTCGGACAGCTGGATTTAATGATGCTGGATATTCTGGCACAAAGAGCCGGTAAGCCGCTGCACCGGTTTCTTGGAGCTGAGAAAGACTGGGCAGCTGCCTATAAAGGAGGAGGCTCCCTGCTTCTGGAAGACGAAGAACTGGTAGATGATATGCTCAGGTATGTGCAGGAAGGGTATCAGACGGTAAAATTCAAGGTCGGCAGCAGTGACGGAAGGGACATGGAGCGTGATATACGCAGGCTTAGAAAGGTGAGGGAAGCTGTGGGTTCCAGGATTGGGATTGCAGTTGATGCAAATCAGCGATGGAATGTTGATGATGCATATCGTTTCGCAAAATTGGCGGAGCCTTATGATCTGGCATGGTTTGAAGAACCGATACACGCTCACGATATGAATGGAATTAAGCAGCTCAAAGAGCTGGGTGTTTCCATGCCGCTGGCATTTGGAGAATCAATGAGAATTTACTATGCCTATGAAACATATGCGGAAAAGGGAGTGGATCATCTGCAGCCTTCCATAGGACGGATGAGCCGGATTGATGATATGCTGAAAATCCGGGATTTAGCCAGAAATAAGGGAATCACTTTCTCCTCCGGAGGAAGAATTTATTTAAATGCTATTTTCGGATGCCTGTACGGTGAAGATGAAATGATTGAATATCATGAACCGATCAGTAAACCGGTTGGTAAATATACCCTGTTCCAACCAGAAGAGAAGAACGGAAGATTTTACTGTCAGCCCGATCTGCCTGGAAATCCTCAGCGTATGGATCTTGAAAAACTGGAAAAGGACGGGCTGCTGGAGAGCAAAAAAATATTCTATACAGAATAACGGCTATCGTTGCGGGAGGGACAACTTTGGAAAAAAATAACAGAAGAAATCTCAGGGTATCAAGATATAAAAATCCCAGGGATTTTATAAAAAAGAACTTTGGTTTTTTATTTATACTGCCCTGGTGGATCGGTTTTGCCATATTTAAATTTTATCCGTTTATGGCATCGTTTATTTACAGCTTTCATGAATACAATCTGTTTCGGACAGCTGCTTTCGTGGGACTGGAAAACTACAAGGCGATACTTCAGGATAAGCTGACTATGACAGCTTTTGGCCAGACTTTTAAGTATGCGTTTTTTACAGTTCCGCTGGAACTTTCTTTCGCTCTTTTTATTGCATACATTTTGAACTTTAAAATAAGAGGAGTCAATTTTTTTAGAACTGCCTATTACATACCCTCTATTTTAGGAGGTTCAGTATCCATTGCAGTTTTATGGAGATTTCTCTTTAAGACAGAAGGTCTGATCAATATGATATCTGCAAAATTTGGAATGGAACCTTTTAACTGGCTGGGAGATACAAGGGGCGCATTTTTAGTTATTGTGCTTCTGCGTATCTGGCAGTTTGGTTCTCCAATGGTTATTTTTCTGGCAGCATTAAAGGGGGTGTCTGCGGATCTGTATGAGGCGGCCTCCATAGATGGAGCTGGAAAATGGAGACAGTTTTTTAATATTACAGTACCTCTTATCACGCCGGTAATTTTTTATAACTTTGTAACACAGCTTTGCCACAAATTCCAGGAATTTAACGGTCCGTTTATTATAACAAGAGGAGGTCCTCTGCGGTCCACCACACTGGTATCATTACTGGTTTATAATAATGCGTTTAAAAGCTATGAAATGGGAATGGCAAGCGCCATTGCCTGGCTGCTGTTTTTAATTATTACCACATTCACCATCATTGCTTTTGTCAGTCAGAAGTACTGGGTATATTACAGCGATGAGGATGGGAGGTAGGAACAATGACAAGAGAAAAGAGAGACAGAATTAATACATTTCTTCGCTACCTGGTCCTGATATTAGTAGGTACTGTAATGGTATATCCATTAATCTGGATGGTGGGTGCTTCATTTAAAACCAATGCAGAAATCTTCTCAAGTATAGGATTTATTCCAAAATCGCCCACTGTGGAGGGATATGTACGAGGCTTTAAGGGCTATGAAGGAATGACTCTTCTATTTTTTATGTGGAACACTTATAAATTTGTTCTTCCTAAAGTTGCCGTTACTGTTTTTTCAGCAGTTTTTACTGCATATGGTTTTGCCAGGTTTCAATTTATCGGAAAGAAATTTTCCTTTGCAGTGCTATTATCTACGTTATTTTTACCTCAGGTTGTGCTCAATGTTCCGCAGTATATATTGTTTAATCAGATCGGCTGGCTGGATTCTTATCTGCCCCTGATTATTCCCTCACTATTTGCAGGAGATACCTATTTTGTATATATGCTGATCCAGTTTCTCAGGGGAATACCAAAAGAACTGGAAGAGGCGGCGAAAATAGACGGCTGTAATGTATTGCAGACACTGTGGTATGTTATTGTTCCAATGCTGAAGCCTTCGATTGTATCCTGCGCATTGTTTCAATTTATGTGGGCTTCCAATGACTTTATGGGGCCGTTAATTTACGTCAATACAGTAGCAAAATATCCGGTTTCCATTTTTCTGCGTATGTCGATGGATGCAGATGTGGGATTTGAGTGGAATCGGGTTCTGGCAATGTCGCTGATAGCGATTATTCCGTCATTAGCAGTATTTTTTATGGCACAGAATTCCTTTGTAGATGGAATTGCAGCAGGCGGGGTAAAAGGTTAAAAATAGAAATTTTTGGAGGAGGAGAAACATGAAGAGAAACAATTGGAAACAGACGGCGGTATTTGCTTTATCCGGTTTATTGGCAGCATCTCTTGCAGGCTGCATGCCGACAGAGAGCAGTAAACCCCAGGGGGAGACAACCGTATCAGAAACACAGGCCGCCAGCCAGGGAGCAGCGGAGCCTGCAAAAGCGGAAGGACTTAAAGTAAATACGACAGATCCCATAACTCTTCGTATGAACTGGTGGGGGGGAGACAGCAGGCATCAGGCAACACTGGAAGGAATCAAGGCATTTGAAGCAAAGTATCCGAACATAAAAGTAGAAGCGGAATACGAATCGTTTACGGGTCATGAGGAAAAGGTCGCACTGGCTCTGAAATCAGGCTCTGCTGCAGATGTGGTTCAGCTGAATATGGACTGGGTATTTAATTATTCACCGGACGGAAGCCTTTTTTATGATTTAAACAAGGTTTCAGATATCATTGATTTAAAGGCATATGATAAATCAGATCTGGATTACTATACGACGAATGGAGTTTTACAGGCGTTACCAGCAAGCAATACGGGGCGTGTATTCTTCTGGAATACCACAAGGCTGAAAGATGTGGGGGTAGAAATTCCTAAGAATTTAGATGAACTGTATGCCGTTGGAGAAGCTTTTGCAGCTTATAAAGATGGTACCTACTATCCGATTATATTAAATGAACTGGACCGCATGACACTGATGGTTTATTATTTGCAGTGCAAATACGGAAAACCATGGGTAGAAAACTATCAGCTGCAATACAGCAAGGAAGAGGTCCAGGAGGGATTGGAATGGATCAGCTTATTGGAAGAAAAGCATGTAATTCCCACTTTGGAGGTTCTTGCGGGCGACGGTTCAGAATTGGTGGATACAAACCAGCGATGGATTGACGGGCATTATGCAGGTATGTATATTTGGGACAGCAACTTAAAGAAATATCAGGAGGCAGCCCCTGGATTTGAATTTGAGGCAGGAGATTATATTAATATGGGAGATTACAAAGGCGGCATGACAAAAGCCTCCATGGTATTTGCAATCCCCAAAACTTCAAAATATCCGGCAGAGTCAGCTGCGCTGATCCAGTTCCTTTTCGGTGATCCGGAAGGAGCAAAGATCCTTGGAGATACCAGAGGAGTGCCGGCGAACAAAAATGGCCTTGCATCTCTTGATTTGTCCAACAGCCTGGCAGCAATAGCAAATAAAAAGGTTATGGAATGGACTACCTTTAAGTTTGACCCTGTATTTGAACGTTCTGCACTTAAAAATCCAGACGGTACTTATTATATGGGTATGCAGATGCTTAGTTATAAACAGGATGATGCAGCAGGAGTAGCAGAATATCTGGTTAATGACATTAATAAACAGTTAGAAGCAGCGAAATAATTATAAAAAGAGAGGGAGAGTTTATGAGCAAAGTTTTAAAAAATCCAATCCTTCCCGGATTTTATCCTGATCCTTCCGTATGCAGAAAAGGATCTGACTACTATCTGGTGACCTCTACCTTTGAGTATTTTCCGGGAATCCCTCTCTTTCACTCAAACGATTTTGTGAATTGGCATCAAATTGGTAATGTCCTCTCCAGGCCAGAGCAGCTTGATCTGGATGGAGTCGCATCTTCCAAGGGTATTTATGCCTCATCAATTTTTTATAATGAAGAAAAACAACGATTTTATGTTATCAGCACACTCGTTAAGAACAGTTTATACCACGAGAATGTCAATTTCTATGTATGGTCAGAGAACCCGGAAGGACCATGGTCCCAACCCGTAGTTATAAAGGGCGCGGAGGGAATTGATCCATCTTTCGTATTTGACGGAGAAAAAGCTTACTATCTGGGAAACTTAAGACCATTTCCCCAGGAACCTGAAAAAGGAAGGTATATCTGGCTGCAGGAACTGAACTTAGAACGGGGAGAATTAATCGGTGAGCGATCTATTCTGCTGAAACAGGGTGCATTCATGAATGCTGCTGCACCGGAAGGACCCCATATTTATCATATCGGAGACTGGTATTATCTGATGATTGCGGAAGGAGGTACGTTCCGCAATCATGCCAGTACCATGTTCCGCAGCAGAAAGCTTACAGGCCCTTATGAAGCAGATCCCAGAAATCCTTTAATTACACACAGAAATTTAAGGAGTGATTATCCGATTAAAAATCCGGGTCATAGTGATCTTATTCAACTGCATAACGGTGAATGGTGGGCAGTACTTTTGGCTGTAAGACAGGATGGCGGGAATTATGGAAATCTTGGAAGAGAGACGTTTGCAGTTCCAGTTGAGTGGGAGGAAGAATGGCCGCTTTTCTCTCCAGGGACCGGACATGTTGAGTTTTGTTATCCTGCGCCGGATTTGCCAGAGCAGAAATGGCAGACTGAATGGGAGCGGGAGGACTTTGACTGCATGGAGCTGCCGTATAAATGGCTTATGCTGAGAACACCCAGGTTCCCGATATACAGTCTGACAGAGAGGTCAGGATTTTTAAGGCTTTATCTTCATCCTAATACAATAAAACAGGAAAACTTTTGTTCTTTTGTGGGGTGTCGCCAGCAGCACCTGTGCTTTAAGACTGCAGCAGCCATGGAGTTTGATCCTGCCAGGCCGGGAGAGTCAGCTGGAATGGTTTTGCTGATGAATCATAAATACCATATACGAATAGAGTACGGTAATTTTGACGGCAAAAAAGAGCTGCGTATCACCAGATGTTTTGATGGGTGTGATCAGATTCTTTTTTCTCTCCCATGGAATAAAAATAAAATTACATTCTATATACAAATGAATTATCAATCTATTGATTTTTCCTGTTCCGTCGATGAAAAAAAACAGGAAGTGCTTTTGAATCAAGTAGATGGCAGCCTGTTAAACAGAGAGACAGCAGGCGGTTATACGGGAACAGTGATTGGTTTGTATGCGTCTTCTAATCACACCGGGAGCAGCAATTTTGCAGATTTTGACTGGTTTGATTATTTGTAGGTATCGATCAGATCTCAGCAGTGGTACAGACGAATTCTGCAACAGCGGAGGAAAGCGCAGCTGCAAGCAAAGAGCTGTCTGATATGGCAGCCACATTAAAAGAACTGGTTGATGAATTTCAATTAGATCAGCATTAAAATAAGAGGCTGGCGGGAACTAACAGATCATGGTTAGTTTTTGGCGGCCTCTTGTTTGCTTTTTTATGTATTGGTCAGGCGGTTTTTTGATTTACCAGAAAGGTGGATAACGATTCCAGAACCTCATCATGGCTGTTGTTGTAAATGATCAGTTCCAGATCGGTGTCTGAACAGATGGTCATAATACCCAGAATGGATTTGGCATCTATGATAATACTTCCTCTGCAGATGTCCATATCACAATCAAACTGAATCGCTGTCTTTACAAATGCAGTTGCTTCTTCGATGTTAGTTAAACGTATCGGATATCTTTTCATATGTTGTACCTCTTGCGGATTGTAATGATTGTATTAAAATGAATACATCACTAGATTATAGGATCTGTTTGATAAATAAACTATGTCCAAATTTGTATAAAAACCGTCTTTTCTTGCAAATAATGTAGAAAAGGTGATATAATGAACCGGGGGAAGGGCATGTGAGTCTGCCGTTTGGAGGTTAATATGGATGAAGAACTTCTGAAATTTTTAAGGAACACATCGGAAGAAAAAAACGGTATTATCAAAGATGCATCTTCAATTTTATCATACTTTGTAAAAGAAGCGAAATGCAATGTGGTGGATAAGAATATGGTAATTGAATCCGGGAGACTGATGGGGCTTTACTGCCAGCCGCCCCATATAGCGATTCCGGATCACAGCCACAATTATGTGGAGCTGGTCTATATGTACAGCGGTTCCACCACCCATGTGATTAATAAAACCAAACCAATCATACTGGAGACTTATGATCTCCTTCTTTTAAGACAGGGCACCAGCCATGCGATTGAGCCTGCAGGGGAGGATGACATAGCGGTCCATTTTTTCCTCATGCCGGAGTTTTTTTCCCACCCGTCTTTATTTACTGAGGATGGAAGCATTTTAAGACATTTTATTGCAGGCGCGGTGTCGGAGAATCATTCAGTAGCTGATTATCTCCATTTCCGGCTGCAGGATATCCTGCCCGCCAGGAATCTTTTGGAGAATATGATCTGGTCTCTCATGGTGGAGAAAAAGTGCAGACAGGAGATTAATCAGGCGACGATGTCCATGCTGATTATGGAACTGCTTCATGATGCGGATAAGGTGGAATCCCATGACATGATTCAGTATGAGGAGCAGATCGCCTTAACTGCATACCAGTATCTGGAAATGCATTATTCCACCGCCACATTGGAGGAATTCTCCTTAAAGGTCATGCAGCCTACTTATTATGTAAGCCGCCTGTTTAAGCGGTATTATCAGATGACCTTTACTGAATGCTTACAGCTGATCCGGCTTTGCAGGGCTGCCAACTGTCTGACTGCATCCTGTAAACCTGTGGAAGAAATTATACAGGAAATCGGATATGAAAACAGCAGTTATTTTCATCGCCTGTTTAAAGAACGTTATGGTCTGACACCGAAGCAGTTCCGGGATAAGTCCAGGGATTAATTCTGAAAAGATTATGAAATATCCGTTCATAACATTGACTTTGACTGGATAGCTTATTATAGTTAAGTCAAAGAAAAGGGGCGATAATATAGCATGAATCAGATGAGAGATCAGTTTATAAGATTTATGACAGGAAGATATGGCGCTGATAAGCTGGGACGGTTTTTAACAGCAGCAGCATTTGTTTTATTTGTGGCAGGCCTGTTTATACGGAATCCCCTGGTGGATTTCATTGCGGCAGCTGTTCTGTTAGTAAGCTACTATCGTATGTTTTCAAGAAATATCAGGAAGCGTTTTGAGGAAAACCAGAAGTTTGAACGCTTTTGTTTTAAGTTAACGGAGACATTCCGCAGATGGCGTTTCCGGATTCAGCAGGGCATGAAGTTTCATATTTACAAATGCCCCAGCTGCGGACAAAAGATCAGGGTACCAAGGGGTAAGGGGAAAATAAAAATCCATTGTCCCAAGTGTAATACTGATTTTATAAAGAAAAGCTAGTGATTAATATAGAAGGGAATAATTATGAATTTACAATTTAAGCCGATTGAGGCAAACGATGTTGAAAAGATAACTCCATTTTATGCCCTGCGGCCAAATAAGACCTGTGATAGTGTATATCTGGATTGTTTTATCTGGAGAGAGTACTATCATGTGAAGTACGCAATCAGCGACAATAAAGCGCTGCAGTTTTTAATGGAGAAGGATGGCGAGCCATTTACGGCTATGCCTATGTGCCGGGAGGAAGACCTTCCTTACTATTTTAATGAGATGAAAGAATATTTTAATGAGGTTTTAAAAAAGCCTCTCAGGATCTCTCTGGCAGATGAGGCGGCAGTTCAGTATTTGAATCTGGATCCTGATAAGTTTGAGGTAAAAGAGGTTGAGGACTTAAAGGATTATCTTTACGAAGCGGAATCATTACGCACACTGGCCGGGAAGAAGCTTCACAAAAAGAAGAATCATCTGAATTCCTTTTTAAAGGAATATGAGGGAAGATACGAGTACCGGACTCTCTGCTGTTCAGACCGGGACAGTGTGGTGGAATTCTTAAATGACTGGTGGGATAACAAGGTGGAAGCCGCGGAGTTTTCCAGTCAGCTGGACTACGAAGTTATGGGAATCCACAGTATCTTAAAGAACTGCTCTTTTTTAAACGTAAGAATGGCAGGCGTTTTTATAGACGGAGCATTAAAGGCATTTACCATAGGAAGCTATAACCCATATGAAAAAATGGCTGTTATTCATATTGAAAAGGCTGATCCTAATGTAAAGGGCCTCTACCAGTTTATTAACCAGCAGTTCATAACCCACGCCTATCCGGAAGAGTTATTACTGGTAAACCGGGAAGATGATGTGGGAATGGAAGGCTTAAGAAAAGCAAAGATGTCTTATTATCCAGTTGATTTTGCAAGAAAATACTCAGTGGTACAGAAGGGTTTCTAAACTATGGTACGGTATTTGAAGCAGGAAGAAAAGGGTGAAAGCCGGGCATTATGGGAAAAAGTTTTTTCTGAGGATACCAAGAGCTTTCTCGATTATTACTATTCGGACAGAGTCCGGAAGAATAAGATATTGACTGCGTGGAGCGGCGATCAGGCAGCTGCAATGCTCCATCGCAATCCCTATGAGGTGGTAGTGAAAGACCGCGTATGGAAGGTAGATTATATTGCAGGAGTTGCCACTGATCCGGCATTCCGCCATCAGGGTTATATGAGAAGGCTGCTTGGCCGGTGCTTTTTGGATATGTATATGGAACGGATGGAATTTTGTTTTTTGGTTCCGGTTGATCCTGCCATCTACCATCCCTTTGATTTTACCTATATCTGTGATCTTCCAAAGCGGGTGCTGAACGAAAAAGGCAGAACCCGGTTAAGCCGCCGTGCTTTTATGGAACGGTCTGATGACTGTAAGGAGGCTGCCAGGTTTGTGGGCCGCCAGCTGGAAAAAAAGTATGAGGTATATGCCCACAGAGATGAGGAGTATTACCGGAATTTATGCAGAGAAGTAAGAAGTGACAGCGGAGATATGATCCTTCTTTTTACCAGAGATGAAAGAGAGCGGCTTGCCGGTGTCTGGGCTTATTACGGAGAACTTGCAGAAAACCAGAGAGAACTCATTGTTCTTGGGGATTATGTAAAGGAAGTCGGCAGTTTGAGACCTGCTGTTATGGGACGCATCATTCATC
Organism: uncultured Clostridium sp.; assembly: GCA_963523075.1. GTDB lineage: Bacteria > Bacillota > Clostridia > Lachnospirales > Lachnospiraceae > Lacrimispora. The sequence continues at coordinate 133,853 of CAURBW010000010.1, read as the reverse complement.
TGGAACAGTTTGTTACGGTGATCAGGCTGAAAGAGGATTGTCCTGTCAGTGAGATGGAGCTGTTTATTGAAGTAAAGGATGATTTTATACGGCAGAACACCGGTGTGTTTCGCTGGAAGCTTAAAAAAGATGGTTCCGTTATGACTCCGGTGTCTGAGAATAATAATATAAAACCGCACCTGTTTATGGGAATCAGTGAACTGACTTCCTGGCTTTTTGGATATGAAAAACCAGAGGTTCCGGAAAACCGGCAAACGATGGTAGACCGGATAAGACCTTTAAATGGAGTGTTTTTCGATGAAATAACCTGATTTTCAGCTGCTGGAAATCAGTTCCGGGCGGATTCAGCTGAATCCGCCCCTGCAAGTTGGAGGGTTAACATGAAGAATGAACAAAGTCTGTTAAAGGACTGGATCAATGAAAGCCGCAATATTGTATTTTTCGGCGGTGCAGGGGTATCGACAGAAAGCAGCATTCCTGATTTCAGGGGTGTGGACGGACTTTATCATCAGGAGTATCGGTATCCTCCGGAAACCATTATCAGCCGCAGCTTTTACCGGTCTAATCCTGGGGAGTTTTACCGTTTTTATAAGAACAAGATGCTGTTTCCTGAGGCAAAGCCCAATCCGGCTCATTTAGCCCTTGCAAAGCTGGAAGAGATGGGAAAATTAAAGGCAGTTATTACTCAGAATATCGACGGACTTCATCAGGCAGCAGGAAGTAAGAATGTGCTGGAACTTCATGGATCAGTCAGGAGAAACCATTGTACCAGATGTATGAAGTTTTTCACACTGGAAGACATGCTTTCTTCCATGGGAGAGGATGGGATTCCAAGGTGCAGCTGCAGCGGGCTGATCAAGCCGGATGTGGTGTTATATGAAGAAAGTCTGGATGAAGATGTGCTCAGCCGGTCTGCAGCTTACATCTCTAGGGCAGACATGCTCATTGTAGGAGGAACTTCACTGACTGTCTATCCGGCAGCCGGACTGATAGATTATTACAGAGGAAACAAGATGGTGCTCATTAACAAAACCGTTACCCCGATGGATGACAAAGCGGATCTGGTGATCAGCGGAAGCATCGGGGAAGTGCTCTACGATGCAGTCGGGGCCGGAATAACGGTTCAGGATTAGAAGGAGAGTAGAATGATGTATCAGGCAGCAGAAGACAGATATGATACCATGAAATACAAGCGCTGCGGAAGAAGCGGAGTCATGCTTCCCATGGTGTCTCTGGGGTTATGGCAGAATTTTGGACTGGAGAAGCCATTATCAGAGCAGAGAGAGATTCTTTTAAGGGCATTTGACATGGGAATTACTCATTTTGACCTGGCAAACAACTATGGATTTCCGGCTCCTGGAAAAGCAGAAGAGAACTTCGGAAAGATTTTAGAGAGTGATCTGCTTCCATACCGGGATGAGCTGATTATTTCTACAAAAGCCGGATATGATATGTGGCCTGGGCCCTATGGAAACTGGGGTTCCAGAAAATATCTCATGTCCAGCCTGGATCAGAGTCTGAAACGTATGGGGCTGGAATATGTGGACATATTCTACCATCACAGACCGGACCCTGAGACTCCTTTGGAGGAGACCATGGGAGCTTTGGCAGATATTGTAAAGCAGGGAAAGGCGCTTTATGCAGGAATATCTAATTATGGTGAGCAGGAAGCGGTGAGAGCGATATCCATGTTAAGGGACATGGGAGTGCCGTGTCTTATTGATCAGCCAAGATATAACATGCTGGAACGTGGAGCAGAGGACGGCCTGTTTGGGGCTCTGTCAGAGCAGGGAACCGGCTGTATCTGCTACAGCCCTCTTGCCCAGGGAGCATTGACAAACCGGTATCTCAATGGTATTCCGGTTGATTCAAGGGCTGCCAGAAAGGGAACGACCATCGGCGGACGTTATCTGACTGAGGAAAGGCTTAATCAGATTAAGAGCCTTGATGCGCTGGCTGGAAAAAGAGGTCAGACACTGGCACAGATGGCACTTTCCTGGGTTCTTCGGGAACCTGCCGTGACATCAGTTTTAATAGGAGCCAGCAGCGTAAAGCAGCTGGAAGATAATGCAGCCTGTCTGGAAAATCTTTCATTTACCGAACAGGAGCTGAAGGAAATTAATATTATATTAAAATAGCCGTTTATTTTTATGGGAAAATGAAACGGACGGGACAGGTGTATGGTATGATTTATGAAGTTGGAGATGTTGTAAAATTAAAAAAGCAGCATCCATGCGGGAGTCAGGAATGGGAAATCCTGCGTGTTGGGGCTGATTTTCGTTTAAAATGCATGGGCTGCGGTCATCAGATTATGGTACCCAGGAAGCTGGTTGAGAAGAATACCAGGGGATTAAAGGGAAAAGATGGACAGCCAAAGTCATAAAATCCCCATAATAAAAGAAAAAATGCTGAAAGTGGGAAAAGGACTTGCTTTTATCAAAGATTTCCGGTATAATACTGTACCGTGACATATATTAATCCTTGCTCCTGAAACTGAAGGCAGGGGCCAGAGACCACAAGGAGGTAAACAAGCATGAACAAATATGAATTAACCGTTGTTCTGAACGCAAAGCTCGAAGATGAAGAGAGAGCAGCTGCCATGGAAAAAATTAATGGTTACATTACTCGTTTCGGCGGCACTGTAACAGGCGTTGATGAATGGGGTAAGAAGAGATTAGCTTACGAAATTCAGAAAATGAAAGAAGGATTCTACTACTTCATCAAATTTGATGGCGAGTCCAAAACACCGAACGAATTAGAAGAAAACGTTCGTATTATGGAGCCGGTTATCAGATACTTATGCGTGAAACAAGAAGCATAATAGATAAAGAAAGCGTGATCGTATGAACAGAGTAATCCTTATGGGCAGATTGACCCGTGATCCAGAAGTAAGATATTCCCAGGGCGAGCGTGCTATGGCCATCGCAAGGTATACCCTTGCTGTTGATCGCAGAAGCCGCAGAAGTCAGGACGGCAATGAGCAGACCGCTGATTTTATCAACTGCGTTGCATTTGACAGAGCAGGTGAGTTTGCAGAGAAGTATTTCCGTCAGGGTATGAGAGTACTGATTTCCGGAAGGATCCAGACTGGAAGTTATACGAATAAAGACGGCGTTAAAGTATATACAACCGATATTGTTGTAGAAGATCAGGAATTCGCAGACAGCAAGGGCGGCGCTCCAGGCGAAGGCGGCGGCTATCAGCCAACCTCCAGACCAGCTCCCTCCAGTGCAATCGGCGATGGATTTATGAATATCCCGGATGGAGTCGAAGACGAAGGACTTCCATTCAACTAAATCTAACAGGAGGTATACCAATGGCATTTAACAGGAATGATAAAGCTGATGGCGCTAAGATGAGAAGAGGCGGCATGCGCAGAAGAAAAAAAGTATGCGTATTCTGCGGCGAGAAGAATGGCGTTATCGATTATAAAGATGTAAATAAATTAAAAAGATACGTGTCTGAAAGAGGAAAAATCCTTCCAAGACGTATTACTGGCAACTGTGCAAAGCATCAGAGAGCACTGACTGTTGCAATCAAGAGAGCAAGACATATCGCTCTTATGCCTTACACTATGGAGTAAATCCTTATTTTATAAGGGTTTAATATGGAAAGACCTCACATGAGAGTGTGAGGTCTTTTTTTAATGAAGACCTTCCTATTTATAGCAGTTCTGTAAAGTGACCGTAAAGGTGGATCCTTTACCAATTGCACTTTCTACCTTGACTGACCCCTGCAAAAGTTCGACAATCCGTTTGACCATAGCAAGCCCCAGGCCATTACCTTTGGTGGTACGGGAGATATCCTCCTGATAGAATTTATCAAAGATATGGTGCTGGGCTTTTTCGCTGATGCCGCAGCCATTATCCTGAATGATGACCACGGTATTCTCCGCATACTGTCTTGCTTTTATGCCGACGTAACCGCCATGTTCTGTGAATTTAAGAGCATTGGAGAGCAGATTGTTCCAAACGATTTTAAGAAGGCCTTCATCACAGGTTATCAGGATACTGTCGTCAAAATCCAGCTGTAGATCTGTACCTTTTTCATCCATCACCAGTTCAAATCCCAAAATGCACTGACGGAGCTGTTCGCTCAAGTCATATTCCAAAGGTTTAGCTGCGATCTTCTGATTGTCCAGCCGGCTGATTTGGAGAATGTTGCTGATCAGATCTGATAACTGCAGTGAGGCCGCATTGATACGTCCGATGTAATCGTTCCGTTCCTCTTCAGTCAGCGTGTCACTCTGTAAAATAGTGGAATAATTGCTGATGACGGCAATGGGAGTTTTCAGCTCGTGGGAAACGTTGGAAATAAAATCGTTTTTCATGATTTCTGTACTGGCCAGCTCGTCTACCATCTGGTTGAAGTCCATACGCAGTGTTTCAATTTCATCAATCATATGGTCTTTGCGGTAGGGCGCAAGACGAACGGAATAATCGCCGGATGTTACCTGACGGGCTGCCGCTGCAAGTTGTTGGAGAGGCAGCACCTGCTTTATATAGCGGGTATGGGAAAACACCTTAGAAATGATCCATGCTGTTAAAACGATGTATCCAGTAATTGCAATACTCAGGTAAAAAGAGTGTTCTGAAACAAAGGGAACCACTTCCATGATATAAATAAGAATGCCAAAAAGTAGTGTGATAATGGCGGCATCCAGCAGTATCATTCTCTTCGTGATAAGCTTTACATTAATTCGGGGATCCAATTCTTTTTTCATAACTGTACCTTTCTTCTACTTAATTACTGCTTTGTATCCAATGCCCCGGACCGTTACGATTTTGAAATCTTCGCAGTCTCCCATTTTTGCGCGAATGTTCGTAATAAAGACATCAATGGAACGGGGTCCGCTTTCATTGTCGATTCCACCGAACTCTTCCAACAGCTGATTCCTTGTGAAGGCACGGTTTGGATAAGATAGCAGCTTGAACAATAGCTGGAATTCCCTGGTCGTCAATGGTACCGGTTCTCCATCCAGAGTAATAGAGAATCCCTCTTCATCCAGTTCCAGATTTCCAACCGTGATCTTTTTCTGGGTGGTAATATTTGCCCTGCGAAGAATCGCCGTGATATGGAGGAGCAGTTCATTGAGATCCACTGGCTTTACCAGGTAATCATCAATCCCCAGGCTGAAGCCTTTTTTCTTTGAAGGATAATCTTCCTTTGCTGTCATAAATATAATCGGAATATTGGGATCATCCTCACGGACAGTTTTAGCAAATTCAAATCCGTCTATCCCGGGCATCATAATATCGGAAATAATCAGTTCATATTTCCCGGAATACAATGCATCATAGGCTTCTTCAGCATTGATGCAGCCTGTGGCTGTATAATTATGAGCCGTCAAATGCCGGCACACGGTGCGGTTTAGATCCGGATCATCCTCTACAAGTAATATGCGAATCATGTCAATCTCCTTTTCTTTCTGTTTTTTAGTCATTCATTTCCGGAATATTTCTGGGTCACCAGGTTATCAGTGCTTATTTTATCAATAGAATATTAGCAAAATGTTAGCGGAACTTGTTCATCTTAACAATCCGCTAATATTTGCCAAATATAAAACAAATAATTTATTTCTATAATACAATCATCGACAGGCGAAGTAAACCTTATCCGATGAAACAGAATAAATACAGACGGCAACAAAACATATCATCTAGCTGTGGTGATATCTAAACTGCTTATAATGAAGGAGAGAAAATTATGAAAAAGAAAGTACTGATCACCGCCATTGCCACGGCAGCATTCGCAAGTGCTGCAATGACTGCTTGCAGAACAACCGCCCCCGCAGCCGCACAGACTGCCACAGCAGAAACCACTGCTCAGGCTGCCAATACTGAGACATCCTCAGCAGTCGGAATTTCTAATTCCTATGACAATAATGAAGAGCTTCTGGCAAAGTTTCCAATTGAAAATCTGACCCCGGTAGACTCTGATATGGAAAGGAACATTCAGAATCGGCTGCTTAATGGTTTTGAAAACTGGAACCGTGGATTTGACGCCTGGAAGGCCTGGGGAGATATTCTCTATACACCAGATTCCCTTTATAATATTCATGGGGCAAAGCTTACCCTTGCAGAGTACCAGAAAGCTATGGATATTGAGCTGAAAGCAGCCGATATACAGATGGGTGTTTTTCACAACATGGTCATATGCGATGACTGGACAGCCATCCGTTATGATACCCATAACACAAATAAGAAGACTGGAAAGACCAGCGATGGTACGGTAATGGAATTTGTGCACTTTAAGGATTATGGTGATGATTTAGGCACTCGTGTTGTGGAAGGCTGGGCAGGCACTAAGGATAAGAGTTTTGATGGTGTTTCAAATTTCCAGACAGAAGAAGAGAAGGCAAAGCAACAGGAAGCTCTGCAGGAGGTTGTTAATTATACAATTCCGGAGACCACAGACCTCGCCGCAAAGTATCCGGTTTTAAATCCTACCTCCATTGATGACGGTATGGGTAAAAAGATTCAGGCTGCCATCCTGCAGGATTTCGATAATTGGAATCAGGGTGCGGAGGTCTGGAGTAATTGGGCAGATACCTACTTTACAAAGGATTTTCAGTCCCACGGCAGAGATGAGGATATGGGGCTTGAGGGTATCAAGTCTTTTGTTAAAGAGGACGCAGAGAAAACAGAAAATAAGCGCCTCTTCTTTGACAATATGCTGATCAGCGGTGACTGGGCTGCAATTCATTACAGAGTAACTAATACTGACAAGGCAACGAATGAGAAAAACGCTGGAGACGTAATGCAGTTCCTCCATTTCGTCCAGGATGGTGACAGTGTAAAAGTTTCTGAATGCTGGAAAAAATAATAATTTGATATTCACTGGCATATTTCTGATTTTCACCAGAAGTATGCCAGTGAATTAATTTGTTTAACAATAAATCTACTCTCTTTTTTCTCTTAATCACTTAATTATTCAATTATTTGTTTCCGCAATTTGCTAAAAAATCTGGTCTGAGTTATTAATAATGACTGTAGAAATATATGGATAAAAATGATAAACTTAAAAATGAGTAAACGGGTTGTTTATTCATTTTTATGTAAAATTCAATGGTAAATTAGTATATTCAAAGAGGAGTCTGATGTGAAAAAACATATACTGCTTATTAGCAATCTTATTATTATCTTATCCATTCTCATAGGATTTATTGGTGTTGTCTATAGAGATACCACGGCATATCAGGATTTAGCCGAAAAACATCTTGAACATATACTGAATCTTGCAGATAAGGATATATCCAATCATATAGAGGACTATATGACAAGGCCGCTGATGGTGTCCAAAACAATGGCAAACGATGAATTTCTGAAACGATGGCTTTTACAGGAGTCTGTAAATATTGGGGATGATGCATACCTGGAACAGTTATATAGCTATCTGCGAGCATATCAGAAAAAATATGGATATACAACCGTGTTTTGTATTTCTGCTCAGACACAAAACTATTATTATCAAAATGGTCTGAACAAGATGTTTACCAATCATAATGGCCAAGATGATTGGTATTATAATTTCATAGAATCCGGACATGAGTATGATGTGGAAGTGGGGATAAATGAGACTGATGATGAGAACATTACAATATTTATAAACTTCCGGGTGGTGGGCAGAGATGGAAAACTTCTGGGGGTAATCGGAGTGGGGCTTGAGATGGAAACATTCGATGACCTGATTTACACTTATGAAAAAGACTATGATCTATCGGTTTATATTATAAATGCCTTGGAATCCCAGGCTTTCATTGACGGTGAAAATGATATTTTTATCAGTAAAGGCGAATTGCAAAAGCGCATTGGTATTTCAAAAAATATTCAGTTAAATAGGTCTGAAATCTCTGAGATGCAATGGCACACATTCAATGGTGAACGTAAGTGTTTAATAACCAAATATGAAAAAAACCTTGGCTGGTATATAGTTCTGGAGAAAGATACCAATTCAATAAGCAATGTATTTCAGGACAGAGTAAAGAGCAACGTGGCTTTTATGCTGGCTGCACTTGCTGTCTGCATCTTGGTCTCCACGTTTGTTTTTATCAATTATAATCAACGGATTATTAAGATGGAAAATATAGATGAGCTGACTGGATTACTAAATAGAAAGCAATTCTCCAAATTGTATCTGACTTTTCTTCGAAAAAACCGGAAGAGGAAAAAAACTTTGTTTATGTTTGATATTGATCATTTTAAGGAGATAAATGATACATATGGTCATATGCTTGGGAATGCAGTTCTTGCAATGGTTGGTGAAGATTTACGGAACGCAGTAAAACCATATGGGATAGCTGCACGTTGGGGAGGAGATGAATTTTTCGGTATATTGCTGGCTGGACCGGATGAAGCAAAGCAAATAATAAGCAGTTTTATGGATGTGCTTAGAAGTGAGGAAAAAGAAGGATGTTACCATGTGACAATTAGTGTGGGGATTTCAGAGGTCGATGAAGAACTCAGCATGGAGCAAATGGTTAAGAGAGTCGATGAAGCACTGTATCGATCCAAAGAGAATGGACGGAACCAGATCTCTATATCATAAATAAGTGTATAGGTACAAAATCCATTGCGGGGAGCAGCGGGAAAAGAAAGATAAAATATGTTACTATTTAAAAGTCACAAAATGATATAAAACAAAATCATATGAGTGGGCAGTAATATCAGATTAGGGGATAAGCTTATGGATCAGGATATTATTAATTATTATAAAGCATACGATGAAGAAGGAAGATTGTTTAGAAACAATAGTCATAAGATAGAATGGCTGACCAGTATGCATTATTTAATGAAATTTATTAAAAAAGAGTCTTTGGTATTAGACGGCTGTGCGGGGACAGGAAATTATGCTTTTCCTTTAGCTGAGTTGGGATATAAAGTTGTTGCAGGAGATATAGTACCTGGTAATATTGAGGTTATTAGGGACAAGCAAAAGAATAATCCTGTATTAAAAGATGTCTATGTCGGAAGTATGCTGGATCTTTCCAGGTTTAGTAACGAAAGTTTTGATGCAGTTTTATGTATGGGGGCATTTTATCATGCTAATGATGAGTTAAGACCCCGCATAATGAAAGAATGCCTGCGCGTATTAAAACCGGACGGATTGCTGGCTGTTTCTTATATCAATACGATGGCTGGGGTACTTGTCGGGGTGGATGATGATTTAAGGAACATGGATGAGGCGGACAAATGGTTTGAAAACAGAACCACTGATGGACTGTTCCTGTATATGACTCCTCATCAAATGGAGGAAATGGCATTAAGTTTTCACACCAATATTGTTTCGCATATCGCTGCAGACGGGATAAACTACTTACTTTCCAGTAAAATTAATACTGCTGATGAGGAGAATTTTAGTAAGTGGTATCAATTTCATTTGAAGACATGTGAAGATAAAAGTCTGTTAGGATATAGCTTACATAGTATGATAATCTTGAGAAAGTAGATTTGTATTTTCTGAGATTTTCAAATAGTTAAAAAATTTTAAAAGGGGGAATGAGAATGAAAACTGATCTGGGAAGAAGCGAATGGATATCGGTTGATGACAAATGAAGAATATGATGATTACTGTTAATGTCTGTCAGGATGCAGGAAGAGGTTTATTATGATCAGTGTAAGATATGTACAGGAAGAAGACAGAGCTTTCTGGTTTAAACTGGATAAGCATTTGCCAGAGGGTGAATTTGAAAAAAAGATCAGGGACAAAATGGGGTATGTTTTATTTGAAAATAATGTTCCTGCAGGTTTGTTAAGATATAATCTATTTTGGGACAATACTCCTTTTTGCACGATGCTATATGTAGATTTCGAGAGTCAGGGTAAGGGTTATGGAAGAAAATTAATGGAGTATTGGGAAAAAGATATGAAAACGATGGGGTATGGAATGCTTATGACTTCCACGCAGACTGATGAAAATGCCCAGCACTTCTATAGAAAAATAGGATATAAAGGCAGCGGGGGATTGATTATTAATATTCCAGGATATGAGCAGCCCATGGAGATGTTTTTTGTTAAAAAAATCTAGTTCGAGTTATAAATCTATAAAATCAGGAAGCAGATCGCAAAATATGAAGACGGAAATTATTTATTTTTCTGCAACAGGTACAACAAAAGCAATTGTTACAGCAATTTCAAAAGGTTTAAACGGTAAGGTCCATTTTATGGATATAACTCTGCCTGATAAACGAAAAGATGTTATAACAGTTGACAGTGATTTAGTAATTATAGCAATACCGGTTTACGGGGAAAGAATTCCTCATTTTTTATTTGATTATATAAAACAATTAGAGGGGAATGGAAGACCCCTTGCAGCGGTCTCAGTTTATGGAAATATGGGATTTGGAATCAGTCTGGAGCAATTCAAAAATTTTGCGCAGATGAACAATTTCAGACTGATTGCTGCAGGGGCATTTATTGGTCAGCATACTTATTCCTCCAAAGAGGCTCCCGTTGCCTATGGCAGACCGGATGGACAGGATATGCAGCAGGCTGAGCTTTTTGCTGAGAGTATTCAAAAGAAAATAGATATGGGTAATTTTGCGTGTCCTGAAATACCGAAATGTATGTTGCCAGGATTTATAACAGAGCTTCCGGATTCGGGGACAAGGTTTCTGGTCAGGCAGCCCCGGATATATAGGGCTTCCTGCAATTCATGCGGAGCCTGTGTCCGGAAATGTCCGGTGGGCGCCATTGATCCCGAAACCTTAAAGATCAGTGAAAATAAATGCCTTCGTTGTTATGCCTGTGTGAAAGTCTGCCCGAAGGCGGCCAGAACTGACAGGCTGCGTCTGCCTATTTTTAGAACCATATTCTACCATGCCGGCATGAAAAGAAAGGAAAATCAGACATTTTTATAAATGGAAGCATGCATTTTATTCCTATTCCCCTGCAATCCTTGCCAGCTGGTGTATGTTCTTATGGAGTACTTTCATATTTAGAAATGCAAAAACAAGACCGGCTACAACCCAGAGTGTTATCTCAAGGGCTGAGTAATTTAAGATCCTCTGCGCAAGAATCAGGATGTAGCAGCAGGGAAACAGTGTCAGCCATGCGGTTACTTCGCCAGGCACGTAATGCCGGTAAGACAGGGGAAGCAGGACAATATGGAACAGAACGAGATGAATGATATTGGCTGTTAACAGGCCGTACCATAATCCATAAAAGCCGGTGATATTTCCAAGCAAGGTAGCAAGAATCCATAAAATCAGTTCTTCAAACACCCCGACAGCCAGGCCTGCTGTGCTTTTGGAGTTGCCGAACGGTGTGATGGGAAGGGGGATAAACTGTTTTAATCCCATTTTACACCACTGTTTTGCTTTGATAATCTCTTCCATATCATGTACAATAAATAATAACGGGAATAACCAGGTAAACCATTTTAATTCATTCATAATTGAATCCCTCCTTTTTTGATTATTATTTTAATCAAATGGCGGGAAGTTTCAATCAACAGAATTTTATTCATTATATAATTAAGCTACAAAATAATACATAGTGTTGCTTATTTATAGAGAATGTATGAAAATAATATCAGGAAAGGAATACATATGAACCAGAATGATTTGCGAGTGAGAAAGACCAGAAAAAATATTGAGAATGCGTTTATCTCCTTGTTAATGGAAAAGGATTTTCATAAAATAACGGTTCAGGATATTCTTGACCGTGCTTTAATTAACCGTTCAACATTCTATAAGCACTATATGGACAAATATCAGCTGGCGGAAACTCTTTGCGATGAAGTGTTTGAATTTTTGAAGGCGTCGGTCAGGGAGAGATTTGACTGTGATACAACGGAACATATTCTTATGGTAATTAAGCCGATGTATCAGATCTTATCTGATAGAAAAGAGGAAATTCTTGCCCTTTTTACCATTCATACAGAATCCATTCATTTATATGAAGATATGTACGATTTCTTACAGAAGAGTTTTTATGAGAAACAGAATATGATAAACTCAAAATCCCTGGAGCTATTGGATTATTTGTCTAATTTATATGCGGCTCTCGTATTGACCGCTATGAAATGGTGCCTGAAAAAAGAGGGGTATGAGGAACTGACCAGACATACACGGCTTTTTATGCATCTGACAAAAGTATTTGATTATCCTGGTGAGTAAGAAAACAGGTTGTCAGGTGGCGGGGGATGAGATAACCCTGCGGACGGATCCTTTCATTTACTGATAGAAACGGATGAATCCGGCCGCTTATTATTATCTGCGTTTTAATAATTTTACGATTTCCATAATCGGTATGATTGAGACTGCAATCAGTACAGCTATGGCATATTCCATAAGCGAGATATGCTCGAAAGAGAACGCATTTCTTAAAAAAGGAATGTAAATGACAGAAGTTGTTAAAATGAAGGACATAAGCAGGGAGCCGTTTAAAAATCCATTCTTTGACTTCAAATGAAAAATGGAATTGTTCCTGGAACGCATATTAAAAGAGTGAAACATCTCAAGCAGAGACAATGTGAGAAAAGCCATTGTCATGCCGTCTGCGCTTTTTGCAATTTCCCAGATACCGCTTTCCACATAATGCCCCACAAAGTAGGCTGCCAGTGTCAGGAGTGCGATGACAAAGCCCTGAAATGCGATTTCAATACCTACGCCATCAGAAAAAATGCTGTCTTTCGGGTTTCTTGGAGCACGTTTCATGATATCAGCTTCTTCCGCTTCCATGCCCAGTCCAATAGCAGGGAAACAGTCTGTGATCAGGTTGATCCATAGTAAATGGACCGGCTTTAAGATGGTAAAGCCCATGAGGCTGGCCACAAATACCGCGATCACTTCTGCTAAGTTAGAGGAGAGCAGAAACTGTATTGCTTTTCGTATATTATCATAGATCCGGCGTCCTTCGGCTACTGCTGCAACAATGGTGGCGAAATTGTCATCTGCCAGAACCATATCCGCAACATCCTTTGTGACATCAGTTCCCGTAATCCCCATTCCAACACCGATATCGGCTTCCTTGATTGCGGGGGCATCGTTGACCCCGTCTCCGGTCATGGCAGTCACTTTAGAGAGCTTCTTCCATGTTTTTACAATACGGACTTTATGCTCAGGCTGTACTCTGGCATAGACGGAAAAGTTCGTAATCTTTTTTTCCAGTTCCTCATCTGATAATTTTTCCAGTTCCCCGCCTGTAATGGCCATGCTTTCATTTTCCAGGATCCCCAGTTCCTTTGCAATGGCTACAGCAGTGTCCTTATGATCCCCTGTAATCATAATCGGACGGATACTGGCATTCTGACATTCTCTTATGGCTGCTTTTACTTCTGGCCGGACGGGATCTATCATACCGGAAAGTCCAAGATAGATCAGCTCATTCTCCAGAGTTTCGGGCGCGAAAGCAGGCGGGGCTTCTTCCCACTCACGCATGGAGGCGCATAAAACACGAAGTGCCCGGTCAGCCATGGCTTTGTTGGCCTGTATGATATCATGGCGGATGTCATCTGTCATGCTCACGATGCTTCCATTCATGTATGCCTTGCTGCAGCGTTTTAATACCTCATCAGGGGCGCCCTTTGTAAACTGGATTATGGTGCCGTCCTTCTTTTGGTGTACAGTAGACATCATCTTTCTTACGGAATCAAACGGCGCTTCTCCGATCCGCTTATTGTCTCCGGCAAGTACTGGCTTTGATAAGTTGTTTTTATATGCATCGTTTACCAGGGCGCATTCCGTAGGTTCGCCTACCGCCTGAAGGCTGTCCGGGTCAAGAACTGCATCAGAACAGAGTGCCATCGCTGTCATAAGAAGAGGCTCATCCGAAGCGGAATGTTCTACTACGGTCATCTTATTTTGTGTTAAAGTTCCGGTCTTGTCCGAACAGATAATCTGAGTGCAGCCTAATGTTTCTACAGCTGTCAGCTTTCTGACAATTGCATGTTTGCGGGACATTTTTGTTACGCCGATGGACAAAAGTATGGTTACAACTGCTGCCAGACCTTCCGGAATAGCGGCAACAGCCAGTGAAACGGCAATCATAAAGGTATCAATCAATTCTTCCAGATGGATACCGTATCCGGAAAAACCGATTCTTATAATGTTTACGGCAAACATTAAGGCGCAAATCCCCAGAACCATGATGGATAATACCTTGGAAAGCTGATTAAGCTTGATCTGAAGGGGAGTTTCTTCATCTTTGGCAGTATTGAGGGCATCAGCAATATGACCGATCTCCGTTTCCATTCCGGTGTAGCAGACGACGGCTTTCCCCCGGCCGTAAACGATAGTAGATCCGGTATAGATCATGTTTTTTCTGTCTGCCAAAGCAACTTCCCCGTTTTTGGCAGTGATCACAGCGCTGTGTTTGGAAACAGAGACAGATTCGCCTGTCAGCGCGGCTTCCTCTGCTTTTAAGCTTGCGCTCTCCAAAACCCGGGAATCGGCAGGGACCGAATCTCCTGCCTCCAGAACAATGATGTCGCCGGGAACGAGCTGCTCTGAGCGGATAATTTCAAGCTTGTCATTCCGAATTACCTTTGACGTTGCTGCCGTCATTTCCTGCAGGGATGCAATGGCAGATTCAGCTTTGGATTCCTGATAGACTCCAAGAATTGCGTTAATAACGACTACAAGGAGAATGATTACCGTATCGATCATGCCTTCGCCTTCATAGAAAGAGGTAGCTCCGGAGATGACTGCAGCAGCAATCAGGACGATTGTCATAAAGTTGGAAAGTTCTTTTAAAAATTTTTTGAAGAGACTTGTTTTTTTCCCTTCTTTTAATTTGTTTAAACCATACCTCTCCTGGCGTTCTTCAACCTGGGCTTCGTTAAGTCCCTGAGGAGATGTCTCAAGCTGGATTATAACTTCATTGGATTCCAATAAGTATTCTTTTTGCATTGTTTTTCTCCTATAAACTCTTTGTATGTTGAATTTGATCAGTGATAGATAGTGTTTCCCTTTTTTCTTTAATTATCAGAATTTATTAATCTCCACAGGGTAGTTCTGCTGATTCCCAGGCTTTTGGCTGCTTTTGTATGGTTTCCGTTCTGTGTATCCAGTACAATAAGTGCGACTTCCCGGTTGATTTTATTTAGGGGCTGGGATAAGTTCAGCATATTCATATAACCGCTTGCAGAGGCGGAAGTGAGGGTTACTTCTTTATTCAGGACCTCTTTAACGTCATTTATATCGATATATGGTCCCTGTGACAGGACAAAAAGGTTATTCATAACCCGGCTGAACTGCATATAGTTATAGGGCCAGTGGTAGCGCTGCAATTCTTCCATAGCCTCTGGTGAGAATCCCAGAACCTGTTTTTCATTTTCCATATTCAGCTGGTTTAAGTAGAGATTTGCAATGGGTTCGATCCGCGTTACATCTGTTCTAAGGGTCGGAAGAGTAAATACAAATAATTTCAGCCGGTTAATGAATTCCATGGAGCCGGAATCCGTTATTCCGTAGGAATTGCAGATAAATGATATAAGAAGCCGGTTTCTTTTGCAGGCATCGGTGTCTGTGATATTGATCCAAAGCTGCCTCTGCCGTTCTTCGCTCAGCAAATTCATATTCTTTATAAAAATCGTGCTTCCGGAACTGCAGAGAGGGGAATTGTGATGGCTAGTTAAGTAGTCCCATACCTTATCACTTAATAAGCTGCAGTCTATTTCGACAAATGGCTGATCCTTAACGGAGCTGCGCAGATAGATTGCCTTTGCGATCTGTTCTTTGCCTGTGCCCTCTTCGCCGGTTATGATGACCGGATATAAATCCTTATTGACCTGGTCAATGGTATTGTAGAATTGAGCGAAGAAATTAGTAACACTGTATATGCTTTCGTAAAATTCTTTTTCCACATCTCTCTGGTTACTGTACTGGATTCCGCTTTTTGCTCCGCCTGAGGGTGCTTTGTTTACGGTAATGTAAAATGCAATATATCCAATTTCTGCAGAGAGCAGACGCTGAGCCTGTACGGAATAAATCAGGTTGTTTCTCCGGTAAATTAAACTGCGCTTTTCATCTAATGGTATATTATTTAATTCTAAATGCAGGGAATCAAGAATTGCAGTATCATTTTCTGTTATTGTTGAAAAAATCAGTTTTCCATCATTATCAAAAACAACTGTGCGCATATCTCTCAGCTTAACCAGGCTTCTGAAAAAGTTGTTTTCGTTTCTCAGCTGAGTGTAGTATCTGCAGTATTCAAGCGCAGTATTAAGAGCATCACGTATGCTTTCAACTCCTGAGGTGAGAAGAAATGCATCCAAGCCAAGGGTTCTCGCCGTTGTATAGGTGATCATATCGCAGAGAATTGCCTCATAGCCAAGGTCTGCAATCTGCTTAAGAATCGGTAAGGCTTCCTCTGTTGAATTGATGGAAAAAACATCGATGGGATAAGGAAGGACCTCTTTTAGAAACTGGCTCTGTTCTGTGATGCTGGAAAAGCCTGCAATGGCAACTTTCTTCGTGTCCGCATTGGAAAGCTTTAATGTGCGCAGAATATCGTATGCGGATGTATGGATTTCAATTACAGGCAGAGATATGGATTGCCGCAGCAGCCTCGCTGTACCTCCGCGGGAAATTACTACATCATAATTCTCATAAAAATTACTCTGGGCAATTTCCACACCTTTTTTTAAGTCCCCCACCAGGATAGTTAAATCGATGCTGGGATATTCCTCCGCAAGCTTCGACATGATCGATTTCATGCCTTCATATGGCGCAATTGCCAATATTCGTATCTTATCAGACATGGCTGTCCTCCTCTTGTTGAAAATGTTCTTATTTGAAACATAATCGTTTGATACATTATAGCATAATTCATATAGATTTTAAATATTTTAAAAAAATGTATACAACCGCCAGAAAAAAAGGCGATTTTTCTTCTGCGTGTTTCATATATAAACCAAAACAGACTTTGAGTTTATTTTCACATATAAAATTGTATGGTATGATGTGTTTATTAAATGAAGGTATCTGATTCAGAACCCAATCAAAACAAAATACTGGAAAAGGTAAATATATGATTAAATTATTGATAATTTCGGATGATTTTACAGGTGCATTGGATACGGGCGTTCAGCTTTCTTCAGGCGGTGCGGCGACGTATGTGACTCTGGATTCTGAATTTAATATGTCCGATTTTACTCCGGATATTGATGTTCTGGTAATAAATACGGAAACCCGTCATTTGGACGCGAAAGAAGCCTATAAGGCGGTGTTTTCCATAACTGCGCGGGCGAGAAAAGCCGGAATTCCCTATGTATATAAAAAAACAGACTCTGTGCTGCGGGGCAATATAGGGGCAGAGATTGCTGCAGTTCGGGATGCCAGCGGTTATAAACAGATTCATTTTATACCTGCATATCCTGAAACGGGCCGGACGACAAAGGCCGGAGTTCATTATGCAGATGGTGTACCAATAGCGGAAAGCATCTTTGGAAAAGATCCGTTTGAGTCGGTTCTTTATTCAGATATTCCGAGCATCATATCCTCACAGACTACAGTACCAACTCATGTAATTGGCCGTTTGGAAGAAAGTGTAAGGGAGGACATGGAAGGTATTCTGATATACGATTCTGCAACACCCCAGGATATGGAAAAGATTGCTGAAACGCTTATGGAGGGGAAAAGTTCCTGCCTGATGGCAGGATGCGCAGGGTTTGCGGCTCTGCTGCCTGAAATGCTGGGAATTCAGGGCAGGAAGCCTGGTATTCCTGTTTTATCGCCTCATATATTTATTGCCTGCGCCAGTATTCACCCGGTATCACTTGCCCAGTGCAGATATGCCAATGAAAAGGGAGTACCCCAGTACTGTTTGTCGCCGGAAGAAAAACTTAACCGTTCCTGGCTGGATAGAAGGTCTGACAATGTTCTGGCTAAAGAACTTCTGCATTCCTGTGAAGAGAATCCGGTTGTTATTTTAAATGCCAATGGTCCCGGTGAACCGGAAGCGACCTATGAATATGCAAGGAAAAATGGAATATCACAGGAACAGCTGCGGACGGATGTTGTATCTGTCATGGGATATATGATTGAAGCTCTGTTAGACGGAGGACTGAAAGCCACTGTTTTTCTTATGGGTGGTGATCTCCTCTATCAGTTTGCAAAGCAGACAGGAATAAAAGCTATCTCTCCTATCTGTGAATTAGAGCGGGGAGTGGTGCTTTCAGAAGCGTTCTATAAAGGAAGAAAGATAAACCTGATATCAAAATCAGGGGGATTTGGACAAGAATCGCTTTTTACTGATTTATCCAGGGACTTAATCAGGAAAAGTAAAGTAAAGCCTTTGTGTCCTCCGGGACGACCGCCTCGTTTTGAAGATGTTATTTATGGGGAAACGAAACTGGACAATGGGGAAGCTTATACACTGAAGATGGATATCTATCAGGATCCAAACCAGAAAACTCCTGGTCCCTGTATTATTTACTATTTCGGAGGAGGCTGGATGTGGGGAGAGTATAAGCAGGTTACTCAAAAAGCTGTCTACTGCAGAGATTTAGTGAAGCTGACGGAGGAAGGCTATACTGTGGTATCCCCATCCTACCGCCTGGTAACCCAGTCTGCATTTCCAGCCTGCATTCACGACTGTAAGGGAGTTGTGCGCTTTTTAAAAGCCCATGCAGAGGAATTTAACATTGATCCGGAACGGATCGGAGTCCTTGGTAATTCGGCTGGAGGTCATCTGGCGGCTATGGTAGCCATGAGTTCCGGATGCAGGGAAATGGAAGGCGAAGTAGGGGGTAATCTGGAGTTTTCCAGCGCTGTAAAAGCAGCGGCCGTTTTCTACGCTCCAACCGATCTTCTGGCCATAATAAAACAGAATAACCAGGAGAAAAACCTGGAAGGAACTGAGATAGAGAATGTGGCAGCGCCTCAGGATGATCCATGGATTCATATTTTCGGATATCCGGAGCCGGAAGCTATGATTGGCAGATTGAGCAGGCTTATGGAAAATGAGGACCGTGAAAATCGGGACTGGAAGTATATTGAGCTGGCTAAAAGCTGCAGCCCTGTGACCTATGCAAGCGCAGATTGTCCGCCGATTATTATCTTCCATGGAGGTCAGGACCTGGTTGTTCCCATTGAGCAGAGTGAAGAACTTTATAAAGCACTGTCAGCAGCAGGTGCAAAAGCCATGTACCTTACTAATTCGGAGGCTGGTCACGGCCCATCCATGGGAACAGAGCTGGATCAAATGGCCTATCAGTTTTTAAAGAACAGACTGTAGAAGCTGCATAGAAATTTCCAAAATAACTTCAAAGTAAATTTAAGACCAGGACTAAAAGAGCCCGATGTTTTACAGAAACTGAGTTTCGGTAAGACATCGGGCTCTTTTTTATACGTGATAAAGGCTAGAGAAGATCCATAAATTTTTGCAGTCCGTCTCTTGTGTCATCACTGTTCAATTTGGAATAAGATGCAGCCTTCTGGAAGAACTGGAATGATTTCACATCCTCCGACAGAAAATTATGGAACAACATATCAAAGAGAACCAGTATGAGGATTTCTCTTGTTATGGTATTGCTGCTTAGAAGCAGGTCTGTCTTTGGAATCAGCAGGATGATATTGGCATAGGGAGAGCAGAGGGACTTCTCATAATTGGTAATGAGCAGAACACTGCTGCCGTTTTTCTTAAAATCAGCCAGTATGGAAGCCAGCTGCCTGTGATTGCCGGAGAGGGATATGGTAATAAAGAGATCGGTCTCCTGAGAAAGACTCTGATATAATTTCAGTGTATCATAGTTGGTAAGCGCCTGCACAGTAAGTCCCAGAGTCATAAATTTATGGGCAATAATTTCCGCTATGTTCTGATTGAAATTCAGTCCGATAATAAAGATCCGCCGTGATTTTAGCATCAGCTCTCTGGTATGGCTGATATCTGCCGGGTTGGTTAAGTGAAACAGGCTGTCTAAGAGCATCTTGTAGTCGTTGAGCAGGGCGGAGTAATCAGAATGATTGACAGAGGAAGAGCTTTTGTCTATTTCCTTCTGCATGGTATATTTTAATTCATTCAGACCGGAGTACCCTACTTTTTGGGCAAAACGGATGATGCTGGCATCGGAAGTACCGATTTCCTTTGCAAGTTCCTGGGCACTGAGCTCAATGAATTTCATAGTGGATTTTTTAATGTATTGTACGATTTTCCAGTCCGTTTTGGTGAACTGGTTGGACATGCCGTCAATACGGGCCATTAAGGTAAACAGTTCATAATTTTCTGTCATTTGAAATACAGCCTTCCTTTCAATCTTCCCGGAAAAGGGAAGCCGTGTTGTTGTTTCTGTAGCAGTTATGTAGTGAATTTCAGATTAAGTATATCATATTTCTAATTTATAATTCAATATTCCTTGATTAAAAAAGTTATAATTACAAAAAAGTAGCAAAATACATAATTAAAACTGTGAAAATAATATAAATACAATATTGACATGAAAAATGTAGTATGCTACAATTCGAATTACAAAAGGAAATACAAAACTGTTAAATGAGGAGGTACGATATGGAGAAACCGCAGATTTTGCTCTTAACTCACGGAGGCTGGGGAAAGGCGCTGACGGAAAGTCTGAAAATGATTATGGGAAGCGTTGATTTTGTTCATGAGATC
The DNA here is from genome assembly GCA_963523075.1 of uncultured Clostridium sp. GTDB lineage: Bacteria > Bacillota > Clostridia > Lachnospirales > Lachnospiraceae > Lacrimispora. The sequence continues at coordinate 113,298 of CAURBW010000010.1, read as the reverse complement.
CCGCTTCTTCCGGAAGTTACGTTTGCAGAGTATTACGCCAAGGTGGATGAATATGCAGCCGGGATGCCGGAAAAGTCCCTGATTTTTACGGATGTATTTGGCGGAACAACCACCAATGCAGGTGCAAAAATCGGACGGGAGCGGAATATTAAGGTGGTTTCAGGACTGAATGCGCCACTCATGATTGAGGCCTGTACCCAGATCCAGTATACCGGGGATTGCAACTTTGATGTGGTTTTGCAGCAGGGGCAGTCATCAATCATTGATGTGATCAGTGAGGTCACAAAGTCAATGGGAAAGAAGGAGAGTTAAAATGGCAGAAATTGTATTATGCAGAATTGACAGCAGGCTGATTCATGGACAGGTTATGACCAAATGGGTGAATCAGTCAAAAGCCAATCGGATTGTTGTAGTAAGTGACAGTCTCGCTGCGGATGAATTTATGCTGGAAATCTACTTAATGTCTGCACCTGCAGGGGTTAAGGTGGAATGTTTAAGCAGGGCAGATGCAGTAAAGAATTGGAATGAAGACCAGTTTGGCAGCGGCCGGGTGCTTTTACTGCTTCCGGATTTAGAAAGCATGAAGGAAGTGTATGACGGAGGAATTAAGGTCACTGATATTCAGGTAGGAGGGCTGGGGGGAGCTCCTAACCGGAAAGTGGTGTTTCAGAATATCACTTTGGATGATGCAGATGTGGAAAAGTTGATTTCGTTACAGGAGGCAGGCGTAAAGATTATCTTCCAGACAATTCCGGAAGATGTACCGCAGGATTTTCACACCATTTTAAAAAAATACAATAACTAAGGAGAGTATGATATGAGTGTGTTGATGTTAGCTGTATGTATGGGGTTCTATTACTGGTTCTGCCGTTTGAGATTTGGGTATACCTTTTCTTCCATGCTTCTGCAGCCGGTTGTCATCGGCGTTTTTGTAGGACTTCTGACGGGAAATATGCCTCTGGCCATGAAGATTGGTGCAGGACTTCAGCTGGTTTATTTAGGGGTTACATCCACCCCGGGCGGTAATGTACCAAGCGATCCTGCTCTTGCAGGATGTATTGCAATTCCTCTTGGAGTAATGTCCAACATGACACCTGAGGTTGCCATTGCTCTGGCAATTCCATTTGGAGTCATTGGAGTATTTGTGGATCAGTTAAGAAGAAGTACCAATGCAGTCTGGGTTCATATGGCAGACCGCTATGCGGAAAAAGCGGATACAAAAGGGATTTTGAGGGCAGCATTTCTTTACCCGGCTATCGCAGGACTGGTAATCCGTTTTCCAATCGTATTTGCAATTGACTTTTTTGGTGTAACAGCAGTGGAGAAACTGATCGCGGTCCTTCCTCAGTGGCTGATGCATTCCTTTGAAATCATGGGAGGAATTCTTCCGGCTCTTGGTTTTGCAATTACCTTATCCGTTATTGGAAAGAAGTCACTGATACCGTTCTTTATAACAGGATTTTTCGCAGTTATGTACTTAAAACTTGATACGATGGCTGTAGCAATTTTTGCAACCTGCGTTGCATTGCTGTTAGGTTTATTCCAGTTAAAGGAGGAGGCGATTTAAGATGGGAGAGCAGACACAGGTAAAAAAACTGAATAAAAAAGATATTACCAAATCCATGTGGATTTATTATGCCGGCGCAGAACTTTCCAATTCCTATGAGCGTCTGCAGAGTCTTGTATTCTGTGCGTCCATGACGCCGGTTTTAAAGAAGCTGTATGATACCGACGAGGAACTGAGTGCAGCCTTGAAACGCCACCTGGTTTTCTTTAACACGGAAGGAATCTTCGGAGCTATTATACAGGGAATTGCTATTTCCATGGAAGAACAAAAAGCCAATGGAGAGAATGTGACAGATGAGGCAATCACCGGTATTAAAACCGGACTCATGGGACCGCTTGCAGGAATGGGAGATGCGATTGTATGGGCGGCGATCATGCCAATTATTATTTCTATCTTTCTTCCTTTTGCAAGCAGCGGTTCTGCGCTGGGAGGAATTATGCCTCTGATCCTGTACCCGGCCATCACCATTGCCATCGCTTACTGGCTGATTCATAATGGCTACACATTAGGTAAAAAGTCAGTGGTGTCACTGCTGCATGGCGGGAAGATGAAATCGATTATTTTCACTGCAAATGTTATCGGTCTTACCATGATGGGGGCATTATCCGCAAGCTACGTTACCATATCCACGCCGCTGAAGTTTGGTTTTTCCAGCGGAACGCAGATTGTGGTACAGGACATACTGAATACGGTAGCGCCGGGTCTTCTTCCTCTGGCAGCCGTGTTTATCATTTATTTTTATCTTAGAAAGAAAGGACCGTATTATAACAGAATTCTGCTTACAGTAGTGGCAGTATCTGTCATCACTTCTCTGCTTGGAATTCTTTAATGGTCTTTAAGGAGTAACAATGGAAAACATATACAGTAAAAGCGGCCTGCAGGCCGTGATCAATGCTTCCGGAAGAATGACAAAGCTGGGTGTTTCCACCATATCGAAGGGTGTGGGGGAAATACTGGTGGAGGCAGCCGGCAACTATGTGGTAATTGACGATCTCTATGTTTATGCAGGCAGAAGAATTGCGGATCTCATTGGATCTGCTGATGCCTGTGTTACATCCAGCGCCTCAGCTGGAATTGCACTGGCAGTCGCATCCTTAATCTGCGGAGGCAACTTACAGAAAGTAAAACATCTCTATGACTTTCTGCCTTCTGTTTCTAAAAGAGAAGTAATTCTTTTAAAAGGGCAGAATGTGGATTTTGGGGCTCCGGTTGCAGAGATGGTACAGATTGCGGGAGGAAGCATCGTTGAGGCCGGATATGCCAACGGGGCTTCTGTTGAAGATATTGAACAGGCGGTAACAAAGGATACGCTGGCAATACTTTTTGTGAAATCCCATCACTGCGTTCAGAAGGAAATGCCAGATGCCAGATCTGTAATTGAGCTGGCAGGACGTCTGGGTATTCCATGTATCGTGGATGCGGCAGCAGAAGAAGATTTAAAAATCTATGCAGCCATGGGTGCGGACTTTGTATGCTACAGCGGAGCAAAGGCCATAGAAGGACCCACCAGCGGTTTTGCTGCCTGTAAGACAAGAGAACTGGCAGACAACATGAGACTTCAGTACAAAGGCATCGGCAGAGCCATGAAGGTAGGAAAAGAGTGCACCATGGGACTTGTAAAGGCAGTGGAAGAATATATAGCCGGGGAAAAGACAAGTCCTGTCTCCAAAGAAGAGCTGGAACGGTTTGCGGCCTGTGTAGGGGAGATACCAGGCTGCAAAACATCAATTATTAAGGATGAGGCAGGAAGAGAAATATTCCGCTGTAAAATTGATTTTAATCCCGAACTTTACGGGCTGAATGCAAAAGATGTGGTAAGAGAGCTGCAGCGGGGAGATGTAGCGATCTTTACCAGAGATTATCAGGCAAATATCGGTTCCATCGCAATTGATCCCAGGCCTTTAAACAGTGAGAAAGAACTGGAAATCATTGAACAGAGGCTTAAAGAGATTCACAAATCAGCAAATGGAGGGAAATAAAGGATGGAAGGATTGAATTTTTACAAAGGAAGAGTCTGCTTAAACTGTCTGACTAATTCCGTTGACAATGCAAAGGCGATCTATGAAGCAGCTAAGGGTCATGTTGCAGTTGGAATTTTGTCGGCAAATTATCCGGATGCCAAACATGCAGCGGAGGATATGAAACGATATCAGGAAGCAGTGGACAATAACATTTCCGTTGGACTGGGCGCAGGAAATCCCGGACAGTGGAAGGCAGTTGCGGATATATCCGGACAAATTAAGCCCAAACACATCAACCAGACTTTTACGGCAGGCGGATATACCAGAGCCAAAACGGGAGAGGGACCATTTTTAAATTCCATGGTTGCTCCCTGCGGAAAAGCAGGGTATGTTAAAATCTCAACCGGTCCTCTCTGCAAGGACATGGAGCCAGCAATCGTTCCTGTTAAAACTGCAATTGCAATGGCAAAGGAGCAGGGAGCCGATTCTTTAAAGTATTTTCCAATGGGCGGACTGAAGGTGAAAGAGGAGTATGAGGCGGTTGCCGCAGCCTGTGCAGAGAGCGGATTTGGACTGGAGCCAACCGGAGGGATTGATCTTGATAATTTTTCTGAGATCCTGAAGATTGCGGTTGATGCAGGAGTGGAGCACATCATTCCCCATGTATATTCTTCGATTATTGAGAAAGAAACGGGAGCTACAAGAATATCCGATGTTGTGAAACTTTATGATATGATACAAGAAATTTTAGGTTAAAAAATGGCTGTTTTCCTGTCTGTGGGGCGGGAAAACAGCTTTTTTTAATCATTCATTTCTGTACTCACTGGGACGCTTTCTCTACCTTTCCATGGTGCTGGGAATTACCATGTTCCGGTCCCATGGGACCGATACCCCAAGAGAAATCTGGAATTTCGGTGAGCCTGGAACCATGTTTTATGATGCACTGGAGAAATGCATCCGGTTGAGATACCGGCTTTTGCCATACACATATTCGTTGGCAGGAAAGGTGATGCTGCGTGATTACATCATGTTCCGCAGCTTTCTTTTTGATTTTCCGGGGGATGAGACTGCCTGTGAAATGGGTTCTCAGTTCATGTATGGGGACTTCCTGTTGGTTTGCCCCGTAACAGAACCCATGTATTATGAGCCGGAAAACTGCAGCTTAGAGACAAAGAAGCAATGGAACTGCTATCTCCCCTCTGGTTTTTGCTGGTATGATTTTAAAACCGGCGTAAAATATGAAGGCGGACAGTGGGTTATAGTGGCAGCAGATTTTATAGTTTTATTGAATGCACCAGTAGCTGAAGCTCTTTTGGTGCTTCAGCTTTCCCATAATAATTGGAAAAGGTCTGTTTTATCACCATATTTCTGTCCTTTAAAATCCCATCCAGTTCCTTATGGGAATAAAGCCTGATCGGATCCCCCAAAAAGTTTTCCGGTTTGACTAAGGGATCTCCATAAGGGATGGTTTTACCGCCGTATAGCATGATTTTCGTTTCTCCGTTCCACTCAAACCGGGATAGAGAAAGAGCATTCTCACCTGCCTCCCAACTGGTGGCTGGAAAATATAATTCTGCATATTCAGCATTGCATATATCCATAAAATGTTTTCCGCCAGGTTTTAATGCTTTCGCTATCACATCAAAAATCTTTAAATTCTCATTATCATTTTCCAGATAACCAATGGCTCCGTCTGCTAAGTTTAACACAACATCGAATTCCTGATTAAATTTAAGATCACGGATATCAGAAAGAATGAACTCGGCGTTTAACCCTTCTGCTTCTGCCGCATTTTCTGCATCTGTTATAAAGTCTTTGGTAATATCTGCTCCGACAACTTTAAATCCTCTTCTGGCCAGTTCCAGACTATGTCTTCCGAAACCACATGCCAGATCAAGAATTCGTTGGTTTTTTCTTAAGTCTAATGTATCAATAATAAAGTCTGTCTGTTGTCTGGTATCCTCCACCCACGAATGATTTTTTATATCCAGGCTCCATATTTTTTTATACCAGTCTGATTCTTTCGCTATCACTTACATTTCCTCCAATTTTTTATTGCCGGCATAATTATATTAAACTATAAAATAGAAAAATTGTAGACTTGAATTGAAAAATATGGTATGATTAATAATAGAGTGCGGCTAAGTGCAGGATACTTGTATTGTGCATTTTCGACAAAAAGATACACGAATTTTATTGGATATGTATATAGATCTCCATAGAAATACATGATATACTGTACCTAGAAAATAGATGTGTAGTTTGTGACTGGTAAGGCAGGCAAGATCTACAGGGTTGATATCACATGTTAACAGAATGTGGTAAGTGGTCCTGGTAGCTTGTCTATTTTTTTTATCTGAAGGGGCTTATGAAGATAGAGAAGGTTCTGAATAATAATATGGTATTAGCTTATAATACTGAGGGAAAAGAAATCATACTGAAAGGGAAAGCGATCGGCTTTGGTAAGAAAAAAGGCGATGAAGTAGACCACAAACTGGTAGAGCGTGTCTTTATTCAGAATGATAAGCGTGACGCCCGTCATTTTGAAGAATATTTTGCAAAACTCCCTCAGGAGTATTGGGAGATCAGCGAGCAGACGGCTGATTATGCAAAAAATGAGTTTGGCATGCAGCTGGATTCCAGAATCATACTTACGATCTGCGATCACATTGCAGGTGCCGCCGATCGTTATAAAGAAGGAATTATACTGCGCAATGCCATGCTCTGGGAAGGAAAACGGTTCTATCCCAGTGAATTTAAGGTAGGTCAGTATGCGGTTGATTTGATCCGAAGAAGGCTTAATATTTTCATGGAAGAGGATGAAGCCATGTTTCTGGCATTCCACTTTGTCTATGGGCAGAATAACAGGCAGGAACCTGATAATCTGGAGTTAATTACCGGTATTATCCGTGATATTGTTGATATCGTTGAGGCCGCCTATCAGGTGAAATTAAATACGGAAACCTGGGATTACCGGCGTTTCGTCACACACATTCGATTTTTTGCACAGCGCATGCTGCAGAACAAGCAGTATGAGTCTACTGATGATGATTGGTATCAGCTTTTGAAGAAAAAATACCGCAAATCATACAACTGTATTGTTAAAATAGCTGATTACATTCATGACCGGTACTATTATGAGATGGACCGGGAAGAGATGATGTATCTGATGATTCATATAGAGAAAGTGACGAGAGAACTGACTTAGTTAGTTTTTAAGAGTACTGTAAAACAGAAAGATGGGATTGTTACCGGACCGGAAGGTCTGGGCAGGACCCTGCACATAAAGCGGCTGCGGTGGATGATCAGGCAGCCGGCTTTAAGCAGGGTCTTTTTTTGTAACTTATTTTAAATGATGAGGTGTCGATTATAGAAACCTTTTCAGATAGACTAAAAAATAACCTTATAAAAGGGGGAAAATTTTATGGCATTAAATTATGCTAAGACCGCTGAGACAATATTAGATAAAGTCGGCGGAGAAAAAAATGTATCAGGACTGACACACTGCATGACACGTCTGCGGTTCGTATTGAAAGACTCAGCGATTCCGAAAGATGCAGAAGTTGAAAAGATTCCGGGTGTCATCCGGGTAATACGTCAGGGCGGACAATATCAGGTGGTAATTGGAAACGAAGTCAGCAATGTTTACAAGGAAATGTTAAAAATGGGTCATTTTGAAGAAAGCACAGGCTCAGTGACAGGCGGTTCCAAGGAGAACTTATTCTCACGGCTTTCCGGATTTATTGCAGGCTGTATGACACCGCTGCTTCCTGCCATGCTGGGCTGCGGTATGATTAAGGTGGTTTTAACACTGCTTACTACATTCAATCTGATTGACAGCACAGGCAGCACATTTATTATTTTAAATGCAGCAGGAGATGCATTCTTTTACTTCATGCCGATACTGCTGGCCATGACAACGGCAAAACGTCTTGGTTCCAATATTTATCTTGCAATGGTAGTGGCTGCATTAATGATTCATCCAAACATTACGGCTCTTTTGGCTCAGGGAAATACGACTTATTTCGGACTGCCTGTGACAGCTGCAGCATATCCTTCTTCTGTACTTCCTGTATTGCTGATTGTACCGCTTATGGGTTATATCGAGAGGTTTGCTGATAAAATCTGTCCAAGTCTTATAAAAGTATTTATGAAGCCTTTAATCGTTATTTTCGTAACCATTCCGGTGGCACTTATTGTAGTTGGTCCGATCGGAAGTATTCTTGGAAACTACCTGGCTGCTGGTATCAATTTGTTATACGGTAAAGCAGGCTGGCTTGCAATTATGCTTCTTTCCGCTGGTATGCCGTTTATTGTAATGACAGGTATGCATTATGCTCTGATACCGATTGCAACCATAGGACTTGCAAGTTTTGGATTTGATGCTGTTTTAATTATTACCATGTTCTGTTCCAACTTAGCCCAGGGCGGTGCGTCTTTAGCAGTTGCAGTACGTACTAAGGACAAAGATGCAAAATCTACCGCTTCTGCTGCAGGTATTTCTGCCATCATAGCTGGTGTAACAGAGCCCGCTATGTACGGTGTTACATTGAGATATAAGACTCCTATGATCGCTGCTGTAATCGGTGCCGGAGCTTCTGGCCTTTACGCAGGAATCATGCATCTGGTAGCTTACTCCATGGGGGGATCTCCATCCGGATTATCTCTAATTCAGATGATTGGCGGAGAAGGATTTGGAAACTTATTAAACGGTGTGGCAGCTCTTGCGATATCACTGGTAGTTTCCTTTGTCATGACCCTGGTTCTTTATAAGCCTGAAGTAAAAGAGGAAGCGCCAGAAGAAATCACTGAGGTGCCGGTTTCAGAGAAACGGACTCTGGTGGACACAATTGAGCTGGAAAGCCCTTTAAGCGGAGCGGTAATTCCTCTGTCTGAAGTAGAGGACGCAGTTTTTGCCGGCGGAGTTTTAGGCGAAGGCCTGGCAATTATTCCTGACGAGGGAAAAGTGTATGCTCCTGCCGATGGAATCATCAGTGCAGTAGTTGATTCAAAACATGCAGTAGGAATTACCACTGATACTGGAGTGGAAGTATTGATTCATGTAGGTCTTGATACCGTGCAGCTGGGAGGAGAAGGGTTCACACTTCACTGCAAGGCTGGAGACAAGGTGAAGAAAGGCAGTCTGCTCCTGGAATTTGATATGAATAAAATTAAGGAGGCCGGTTTCCCCGTTACTACCCCGGTTCTGGTATCCAATATGGTAAACTTTGTCAGCCTGAAGACGACCGATAAAAAACAGGTGAAAACAGGTGAAACTTTATTAACAATTGTCTGATTATTGAAAGAGGTGTAAGATGTCTGTATTTTCTGAAAACTTTTTGTGGGGAGGCGCAGTAGCAGCCAACCAGTGTGAGGGTGCCTGGGATGTAGACGGGAAGGGAATATCTGCTTCCGATGTATGTACCGGAGGTTCCCATACTAGATCCAAGCGGATCACAAGGACTCTGGAGCCTGACACCTTCTACCCAAGCCGCGAAGCGATTGATTTTTATCATCACTATAAAGAAGATATTGCTCTGTTTGCAGAGATGGGATTTAAAGTATTCCGTTTCTCCATTGCCTGGACCAGAATTTTTCCTACTGGCATGGAAGAAACTCCAAACGAAGAGGGACTTGCTTTCTATGACCGTGTGATTGATGAATGCAGAAGCCATAATATTGAGCCTCTCATCACCATCTCTCATTATGAGATGCCCTTTGCGCTGACTGAAAAATACAACGGCTGGACTTCCAGAGAATGCGTTGATTTATTTGTAAAATATGCTGTTACGCTGTTTAAGCGTTATAAGGGCAAAGTAAAGTACTGGCTGACATTCAATGAAATCAATGCCGGAACAATGCCTATGGGCGGTTTCCTTTCTCTTGGGATTTTAAATGAGGGAACTACGGATTTCACCAATCAGGTCGATAATCCCCAGCTCCGCTACCAGGGACTGCATCATCAGTTTGTTGCCAGTGCCCTGGCTGTGAAGGCAGGACATGAGATTGATCCTGACTGCAGAATCGGCTGTATGATCTGCCATATTACCACATATCCAATGACCTGCAATCCGGATGATATTCTGGAAGCTCAGAAGAGAAACCAGATCTTAAACCAGTTCTGCGGCGACGTTCAGGTGCGTGGTGAGTATCCCAAATTCATGGATCGTTATTTTAAAGATAATGGGATTGAGATCAGGATGGAACCAGGGGATTTGGAGATTATTAAAGAGGGCTGTGTAGATTATTATACCTTCAGCTACTATATGTCCAATTGTGCCTCTGCAGATCCGGATCTGGAGAAAACCTCCGGCAATTTAATGGGCGGAGCCAGGAATCCTTATCTGGAATCAAGTGACTGGGGCTGGCAGATTGATCCTAAGGGCCTGCGTTATACATTAAACGAGCTTTATGGCCGCTATCAGATTCCGCTTATGGTTGTTGAAAACGGTCTGGGTGCTTACGATAAAAAGGAAGAAGACGGAAGCATCCAGGATGATTACAGAATCAGCTATTTAAAGAAACACATTGAGCAGATGGCTGAGGCAGTTGCTGACGGTGTGGATTTAATGGGTTACACACCATGGGGATGCATTGACCTGGTTAGTGCTTCCACAGGAGAAATGGCAAAACGTTACGGTTTCATCTATGTTGAGAAATACGATGACGGAACCGGAGATTTATCCAGAAAGAAGAAAAAATCCTTTGACTGGTATAAGAAAGTAATTGAATCCAATGGAGAAGTATTAGATTAATATAACTGGGGAGTTATTAATATGAAAAAAACAGGTTTGGCAGCCGGTTTAGTTTTAATGGTTACAGTTATGGCAGCAGGATGCGGCAGTCCTGCAAAGACAGAAACTACTGCTTCGCAGACAACAGCTGAAACAACAGCCGAATCTTCGGCAGCAGCGGTATCCGCTGCGTCAGGCGATATAAAAGACGGGGCCGCAGTGGTTTCTACTACGTACGGTCCGGTAAAAGGGATTCAGGAAGGGGAGCTCCTGACCTGGTATGGGATTCCATACGGAAAGGCACCGGTGGGTGAATTAAGGTGGCAGGCACCTGCAGCACCGGATGCCTGGACGGAGGAATTAAACTGTACCGAAGCATCACAGCCTGCAATCCAGCTTTCCGGCACTGAGGTAAAGGGAAGCGAGGACTGCTTAAAGCTTGATGTATATGCAAAAGAGGGAAGTAAAAAGCTTCCGGTGCTTGTATTTATTCACGGAGGCAACAACCAGACCGGAAAGGCAGGGGAAATTCCGGGAGCTGATCTGGTAAAGAACGACAACTGCGTTTATGTATCTGTGGATTACCGTCTTGGGCTTTTGGGTTTTAACTGTCTGCCGGCATTAACAGCCGGGGAGAATGGAACCGGAAACTTTGCGATGCTTGACATTGCATATGCTCTTGACTGGGTAAAAGAAAACATTGAAGCATTCGGAGGAGATCCGGGTAATATTACCATATCCGGATTCTCAGCAGGAGGCCGTGATGTAATGGCAATGCTGATCAGCCCGCAGTTTAAGGGTAAATTCCAGAAAGCCATTGCATTCAGCGGAGGTATGACCACGGCATCAGAAGATTTAAGTGCTAAAAAGACTGCCAAAGCGTTAGCACCGCTTGCTGTTGAGGATAAGAAGGCAGCAGATGAAGGAGCCGCTTATCAGTGGCTGATGACAGATACAGCCGATGTAAAGGAATATCTTTATTCAATTTCAGCGGAGCGGCTGGCCCCACTCATGGGGAATGCGGCAATTCGTATGAGTGTATTCCCTCATCTCTTTGAGGATGGGGTGGTGATTCCGGAAAATGGCTTTGATACCACGGAGTATAACAGTGTTCCTCTTATGATGCTGACCGGAAGTTCCGAGTTCTCCCTGTTCTGTCTGGGAGATGGTTACTTTAAGAGCGATGATATGGCAGGATATTCAGAGGATGAGGTAAAAGCAGCCAAAGCATTTGCCAGCAAATACGGCAGTGCTATGTACCGGATCTTTAACGCCCAGGAAAGTGCGGTGAAGATGTCAGAACACTATCAGTCGGACATTTACATCTGCCAGATTAATTACGGCGGTGAACAGTCATCAATCAGAGATCTGGGAGACTATGGTGCGTTTCATGGCATTTTCGTTCCCATGCTTTCTGCAAAGCACAATTACCTTGAGTTTTTTCCTGATGCATTTGGTAAGGCAGGCTATCAGGCCATGGCAAAGCAGTATAACAGTTATCTGGCAAACTTCTTAAAATCAGGAGATCCAAATGGTGAAGGGCTGGCAGCATGGAATAACTGGACACCGGATCAAAAGGTATCCATGGTATTTGATGCGACACAAACCGATGCAGTTGTGGAAGAGAAAGATGTGGCCACAACGTATCAGGATATCATGGCAGCTATGGATCAGGATACCAGCGTTTCCCCGGAAATTAAGGATAAAATGATAAAAAATGTTTTAAACGGACGCTGGTTCAGCAGTGCGTCAGACGAACATTACGGTAATAAAAGCCTTTGGAGTGACGTAGAATAAGGGCTTAAAAGAGATTGGTAATTCCTGAAAAACCGGGAGTTACGAATCTCTTTTTTTGTGGTACTATATGGGGAGAGGTATGTTTTTTTACGAATGAAAATGAAGCGGCGGAAATTATTCTCTTATATTTCCATAGAGGATTTTATATAATCGAATCATAGAAATGCGGCTGACAGGGGGAATCAGACATGGTTAAGATATTTCTTGCTGAGGATGAAAAAATCGTCCGTGAAGGAATTAAGAACGGAATTGCCTGGGAAAAATACGGGTTTGAATTTGCCGGGGAAGCGCCGGATGGGGAGCTTGCCTATCCTATGATATTAAAATCGAAGCCTGATATTCTGCTTACGGATATCCGGATGCCTTTTATGGATGGACTGGAACTGGCGGAGATGGCGAAACGGGCTTTGCCGGATATACATATTATGTTTTTCAGCGGATATGATGATTTTGAATACGCCAAGCGGGCCATTAAGATCGGAGCTGCTGATTATCTTTTAAAACCGGTGAGCAGCAGCCAGCTTTTGGAGGCTTTGGAGCGCATGAGTGAAACTATCATGCAGGAAAAAAGTGAGAAGGGATATAAGCAGGAGTTTTTAAAGCAGCAGGAAGAAAGAAAGCAGATGGACAGAGACCGGTTATTTGATATCATCGTGTCGGGAAAGCTGAGCCTTCCTGAGCTGCTTAGAAAGGGGCAGGAGCATAATCTTTCCTTATCTGCGCCTATGTACAACCTCATTTTATTTCAGGCAAAGGGTGCGGAGAGCCAGGAGCAGTACTCCGATGAGAATGTACTCTTTGATAAGAGGCTGAAGGAAGAACTGGAGGGAAGAGCCGATATTATCGGATTTAACCGTCTGTCGGAGGGGTATGGCTTTTTAATTATGGGAGAAGAGTCCGATATGGAGCGGAAGGTGGCATATTATTCGGAGCTTCTGATACGGCTTGCAGAGTCCTTTCCTGAGATGGAGTATTCTGGAGGGACCGGCACCCCGGTCTGCAGGCTCAGTGAGATACGCACTTCTTTTAAAGCAGCAAGCAGGGCGTATGCCTGCCGCTATATGCTGGACCGCAACCAGATTTTGACGGCAGAGGCTGCAGTGAGGATTCATAATGACACTGGAAGCATCAGCCTGGAAGGAATTGATATTACCAAGTTAAGCCGGGATATTATTCCTAACTTTTTAAAGAATGGGTCGGTTCCTGAGGTGAAATATTTTGTTGAGGAGTACATGGAAGCCTGTGGAAATAATATTAATTCCCTTATATTCAGACAGTACATACTGATGGATGTATATCTGGCAGTCATTGGGTTTGTATCTCAGCTTGGATTTGAACCGGAACAGGTATTAAAGGAGTTTGGAGATGCCAAGACCCTGCAGCCCTGTGTGAACTCCATGGACTCTGCAGTTAAGTATACCAGGGATATTCTCACAAAGGCCATTAGTTTCAGAACCACCTGTTCCCAGAAAAAGTACCGGCTGGTTCTTGAGAAGGCGGTGGATTATATTGCTGCTCATTATCAGGACGAAGACATTTCCCTAAATGCGGTGGCATCGGCGGTGAATATCAGTCCCAACCACTTCAGTACCATATTCAGTCAGGAGATGGAGATCACATTTGTGGAGTATTTAACAAAGGTCCGCATGGATGCAGCCAGGGAATTACTTATGAAAACAGATTTGAGGACTTCGGAGATCGGATATCAGGTGGGATATAAGGATCCGCATTACTTCAGCTACCTGTTTAAGAAGATTCACGGAATCACACCGAAGGCATTTCGTTCAGGGGGAGAAAATGAAGTACAAAAGTGATTCGATTAAGGCGAAATTAAAAACCATGCAGGCAATCGTATTTATCCCGGTCATTATTATGATTGGGGTATTGCTATATACCATGGAGTGGCAGAATCAGCAATATCGTCAAAGTATACGCAACTTAACCATGGCAACGGAATTCAATTTTGATTTTAAATCAAACATTGATTATAAGATGTACCGGATTGTAATAGGAGCTGATACCTTTGAATCCCTAAACCCGTATGAGGATCTGGAAAATTCCAGAAAGATCTTTTTGGAACTGAAAGATTCCACTCCACAGGAAACCAGCAAAAAGGGACTGGATGGGATAGTTGTTCTGATTGGAATGCTGGAGAAACGAATTGAGGATATTCAGACCAGCAACATCATTGGAGATTATGACCGGAACATGGAGCGCCTTGACCAGGATATTTACGTGATTACCGATTTGATCCAGGAGTCCATGTCCGATTATATCTATAATGAGACAAAGACATTGGAGTCTGTGCGGCAGAAGCTTGACACCCAGACAAGACAGGTCATCGCTCTTTGTATCGTGATTGCTTCCTATCTCATCGTATTTTTAATTGCTTCCTTTTCTTCATTTGGAAAAAGAATTACAAAGCCCATTGAGGAGCTGTGTGAATACACAATGAAGCTGGCGGACGGGAATCTGGAAGTCAGCGCACCAAAAAGCAACATCAGGGAAATTAAGGTGCTGGGGGAACAGTATGACCAGATGGTGATCCGAATCGGAGAGCTGATCCGGCATATCAAGGAAGAGCAGGAATTAAAGAGAAAAACAGAACTGAAGCTTCTTCAGGCTCAGATTAATCCTCATTTCCTTTATAACACGTTAGATACCATTGTCTGGCTTGCTGAGGGAAAGCAGCATCAGGAAGTGGTGGAGATGATTACCGCACTGTCTTCTTTCTTAAGAATCGGTTTGAACAACGGGCGGGATTTCATTACCATAAAAGAGGAAGCAGAGCATATAAAAAGCTATCTTTTGATCCAGCATTTCCGCTATGAGGATATTATGGATTATGAGATCGATTTTGAAGAGCGGATCAGGGATTATTCCATATTAAAGCTCACCCTGCAGCCAATTGTGGAAAATGCTCTTTACCACGGAATTAAAAACTGCAGAAAAAAAGGATTTTTACGGATCAGCGGCTGGCAGGAGAAGGAAGATATTCTTTTAAAGGTGGAGGACAACGGTATTGGGATGAAACCGGAAGAAGTAAGGAAGATGGAACATCAGATTGCCGGCGGCAGCAAAGAAAATTTTCATGTAGGGGAAGGCTTTGGGATTGCCAATGTGGCAGAGAGAATCCGGTTGAATTTTGGTGAGGCATACGGACTTGCCATTGAAAGCGAATATGGGGTTGGAACTGCTGTCACGGTGAGAATTCCGGCAGTGCGATGGGGAAATAAATAAAAAAATCAACTTTTATCCAAAAAAAATCAACTAAATTTTAGAATACAGGGAAATGACGTAAGAAACTTAACCCTTTGCAAAAGATATTGTATTGAGAAATCAGGGGGATGAGTCTAAGATACAGGTAGTTACTTAATAGTAAATGATTCTTATTGGAGGGAACGGATATGAAGAAAAGAGTTTTAAGCTTTTTGACAGCTGCGGTTATGACAACCGCCATGATTTTATCCGGTTGCAGCGGATCACAGACAGCTGCGACTACAGCAGCTCCGGCTTCTGCTGAAACAAAAGCGGAGACAACGGCAGCAGCAAAAACGGAAGCGGCCACAACCACAGCGGCACCTGCAGAGAAAAAGGAGATCGTAGTAGGATTTTCTCAGGTTGGTGCAGAGTCTGACTGGAGAACGGCCAATACCGAATCCATGAAATCAACGTTTACCGAAGCAAATGGTTACAAGCTGATTTTTGATGATGCACAGCAGAAACAGGAAAATCAGTTAAAGGCAGTTCGTAACTTCATTCAGCAGGATGTTGATTATATCGTTATCGCACCGGTTACGGAAACTGGTTGGGATACCGTATTACAGGAAGCTAAGGATGCAGGAATTCCGGTAATCATCGTTGACCGTATGATCAATGTATCTGATGATTCCTTATATACCGCATGGGTTGGTTCCAACTTCCTTCAGGAAGGTTATGATGCGGTTGCATGGCTGGATGAGTATTTAAAGAAGAATAACAGAGCAGATGATGACATCAATATCGTTACTCTTCAGGGTACCATCGGTTCTTCTGCACAGATCGGACGTACCAACGGTGTGGAAGAGAAGATGAAAGACCATCCGAAGTGGAAGATGTTAGAGCGTCAGACCGGAGAATTTACTCAGGCAAAGGGTCAGGAAGTTATGGAATCTTTCTTAAAGACCTATGATGACATTGATGTTGTAATTGCTGAGAACGACAACATGGCATTTGGTGCCATTGATGCCATCAAGGCTGCAGGAAAGACCTGCGGACCAAAGGGCGATATCACCATCATTTCCTTTGATGCAGTTGCTGCAGCATTTGACGCCATGATCGCAGGAGATATGAACGTATCCGTAGAGTGTAATCCTCTTCACGGTCCTCGTGTAGCTGAGATCATTCAGAAGCTGGAGAAGGGCGAAAAAGTTGATAAGATTGCATATGTAAAGGAAGGCGTATTCCCGGCAGATACAGCCGAAGCTGAAAAACCAAAGAGACAGTATTAATTGGTTGGGACTAAGGCGCTGAAAGCAGAATGACAGCCAGAAAAACAGGTGCAGGGAATGGAGGACGGGGACAGTCCTCCTCCAGGCACCTTTTTTAATCTCCTGACATGCAGTGAAAAGCAGAAAAAGCGGAGAAAAAGGAGGGATCTTATGCCCAATGAGATAGTATTGAGCATGAAAAACATATCAAAAACATTTCCCGGGGTGCGTGCCTTAGACCATGTGGATTTTACCTTAAGAAGCGGGGAGATCCATGCTCTTATGGGAGAAAACGGAGCAGGCAAATCAACGCTCATAAAGGTTTTGACCGGGGTAGAGGAATTTGAATCAGGTGAGATACAAATCGAAGGAGGGAACAGGGCCATTATCAATCATTCCCCTCAGGAAGCCCAGGAGCATGGGATCAGTACCGTATATCAGGAGGTGAATCTCTGCCCTAATTTATCGGTAGCGGAGAACCTCTTTATTGGAAGGGAACCGAAGAGAGCTGGACTGATTGACTGGAAGACCATGAACCGGAAAGCAGCAGAGCTTCTTGCCAGACTTGATATGAGTATTGATGTGACCAAGGCTCTGGAAAATTATTCCATTGCACTGCAGCAGATGATTGCCATAGCAAGAGCTGTTGATATGTCAGCGAAAGTTCTGATTCTTGATGAACCCACATCATCCTTAGATGATAATGAGGTTGAAAAGCTGTTCGGGTTAATGCGGCGTCTGAAAGCAGATGGAGTCGGTATCATATTTGTGACCCATTTTCTGGAACAGGTATATGAGGTATGTGATAAGATAACGGTACTTAGAAACGGCGGACTGGTAGGCGAATATGAAACGGAAAAGCTTCCCAGAGTTCAGCTGGTAGCCAAGATGATGGGGAAAGATTTTGATGATCTGGCAGCCATTAATAAAGAGGGCAGCAGTGTTGAAAAATCTGGTGAAGCAGTGATTGATGCCAGGGGAATCGGCAGGCAGGGGACCATAAAACCATATGATTTACAGATTCACAAGGGAGAAGTAATCGGGCTTACCGGACTTTTGGGATCGGGACGTTCGGAGCTTGCAAGAAGCCTTTACGGAGCGGATAAACCGGACAGCGGGGATCTGAAGGTAAACGGTAAAGCGGTGGTGATCCGGACACCTCTCGATGCCATGATGGCCGGTATGGCGTATCTGCCGGAGAACCGGAAAGAGGAAGGAATTGTTGCTGATTTATCTGTAAGGGAGAATTTAATACTCGCGCTCCAGGCTAAAAGAGGCATGTTCCATCCCATCGGAAGCAAAGAACAGGAGGAGCTGGCAAACAAGTATGTGAAGCTGCTGCAGATTAAGACGGCGAGCCTGGATACTCCTGTAAGAAGCTTAAGCGGAGGAAACCAGCAGAAGGTAATTCTGGGAAGATGGCTTCTTACTGATCCTGATTTCCTGATTCTTGATGAACCGACCAGGGGAATTGATGTTGGTACCAAAACTGAGATTCAGAAACTGGTGGTCCAGCTGGCAAAAGAGGGTGTTACTGTTATGTTTATCTCATCAGAAATTGAGGAGATGATCCGTACCTGCAGCCGGATGGCGGTTTTAAGAGACCGGGAGAAGGTTTCTGAACTAATGGAGGATGAACTTGATCAGAACCATATCATGAAGGCAATTGCAGGAGGTGGAACAGATGAATAAGGGAAAGGCATTTATAAAAAGACTGACAGGATACCGCTTGTTTCTGCCCCTCTTCTGTCTGGTGCTTGTTCTGTTTTCCAACTTAATTAAAACTCCGGGGTTCTTTGAGGTAACGATTAAAAACGGCGTCCTCTACGGATATATCATTGATGTAATTAACCGCGCCAGCGATCTGGTTATTTTAGCTGTGGGAATGACGCTGGTAGTTGCTGCCTCCGGCGGTACAGACATCTCAGTGGGGGCTGTCATGTCTGTGGCAGGAGCGGTGTGCTGCTTCATTCTTTCAGGGGGTCAGCAGTCAGTGAACGAATTTGTAAATCCCTATATTCTGGGAGTACTGGCTGCAATCCTCGCAGGAGTTCTCTGCGGCTGTTTTAATGGTTTCCTTGTGGCGAAGCTTAAGATTCAGCCCATGGTGGCGACTCTGATTCTATTCACGGCAGGCAGGGGAATTGCACAGCTGATTACAAAGGGACAGATTACCTATATCCGTGTGGAATCCTATAAAATGCTGGGATCCAGCATTCCCGGAATCCCAATTCCAACACCGGTATTTGTGGCGCTGATTGTGGTGCTTCTCACCTATGTTCTGTTAAAGAAAACGACGCTGGGGCTTTATATTCAGACTGTGGGAATCAATGCCAAAGCTTCAAAGCTTATGGGAATCAAATCCGCTATGATTATTTTTCTCTCCTATGTTTTCTGCGGTCTCTGCGCCGGTATCTCCGGGCTGGTGGCTTCTTCCAGAATCTATTCTGCTGATGCAAATAATATCGGACTGAATCTGGAACTGGATGCCATTCTTGCAGTGGCTTTAGGCGGAAACAGTCTGGCAGGCGGAAAGTTTTCACTTTTAGGAAGCGTGATCGGGGCATATACCATTCAGGCGCTGAGCACTACCCTTTATGCCATGGGCGTTTCACCGGATCAGATTCCGGTGTATAAAGCGGTTGTTGTTGTAGTGATTGTAGCATTGCAGTCAACCGAGTTAAAGCGCATGGTCAGTAAACTGCAGATGAATGTTAAGTCAGGAAAGAAGGTGGCATAAATGAAGAAGAGGGAAAAAATTGATGGAAAGGTTTTTTTACTGATTATCACCATCGTTCTCTTTTTGGTGATGTATGCAGCCGGTCTGATTATATTTCAAAGCAAAGGGTTTGCCAAGCCGCAGGTATTTTTAAATCTGTTTATCTCCAATGCCGGCCTGATCGTGATTGCAGCCGGCATGACCATGGTTATGATAACAGGAGGAATTGATATTTCTGTTGGATCCATTGTTGCACTGACCTGTATGATGCTTGCGTGGATGATGGAGATTAAAGGGATGGGAGCTGTTCCGGCTCTTTTCATTGTTCTGATTATGGGAATTGTGTTTGGTCTGGCACAGGGATTTTTAATCGCATATTTAAAGCTTCAGCCATTTATTGTTACGCTGGCAGGAATGTTCTTTGCAAGAGGCATGACAGCCATTATCAGCCAGGAAATGATCAGTATAAAAAATGAAATGTTTTTAAAATGGGCGAAGAGCAAAATCAACTTAACCTTTTTAGGCGGTACAGTGAACAAAAAAGGTGTGGTAAATTATCCGTTTATCTATCCCAGTGTAATCATTGCCCTGGCTGTTTTGATCGGCATATTTGTTCTTTTAAAGTTTACGAAGTTTGGAAGAACCATTTATGCAGTAGGTGGAAATGAGCAGTCGGCGCTGATGATGGGATTAAATGTCAGGCGGACCAAACTGCTTGTTTATGTAATTAATGGTTTCCTGTGCTCTCTTGGAGGTTTCTTATTCGCATTAAACACCTGCGCAGGCTTTGTTGAGCAGGCAAAGGGATTTGAAATGGAAGCCATCGCATCAGCGGTAATCGGAGGAACCTTGCTTACAGGAGGTGTCGGAAACGTGTTTGGCAGCCTGTTCGGAGTTTTAATTAAGGGAACTATCGAAACCTTTATTACATTCCAGGGAACGCTTTCTTCCTGGTGGACCAAGATTACGATTGCAGCGCTGCTTGCATTCTTTATCATTCTTCAGAGTCTGTTTGCAAAGGCAAAGGAAAAATAAATACATATGGGGATTAAGCTGAAGCTGGAGGATTATAAATTCCGCCAGCTTCTTTTCTTTTTTTAGCACCGCAATCTAACGGACTGAAAGAATTCCAGTAATGTTGTGGCAGAGATTTTCAGCAATCTGTCTGTGACCGCTGTTTGCAGGGGTGCAGACCGTCAGAGGATAATCCGGAAATATCGGAAAGCATGGGAAGACCGTTGATATTTTGCCTTTCCAGTTATGTGATATCTCTTATTTTATGAAATACAATAACAGAAAACAAGGAGTTTTGATAAATTTATTGCCTTTGCATGCTATATTTATTATAATCGAGGAAGCCTGCTTTTTCTCAAGAGCAGAAAACGAATCTGGCGAAAACGGAGGTATTACAGAAAAAGTACGCTTTTACTGGAAAAAAGTATGAAAAGATTGATTGGAAACAAAGCATTTTATAAAATGGTACTGACCATTGCAATTCCCATTATGATCCAGAACGGAATTACCAATTTCGTCAGTTTGCTTGACAACATTATGGTGGGAATGGTGGGGACCGGGCAGATGTCCGGGGTTGCAATTGTAAATCAGCTGATATTTGTCTTTAATGTTAGTATCTTCGGTATCGTCTCCGGTGCGGGAATCTTTGGCGCTCAGTTTTATGGAAGCGGTAAGCATGACGGAGTAAGGCACACATTCCGGTTTAAATTTTTGTTTTGCCTTCTTCTGTCAGCTGCGGCTGCAATTATATTTTATTTTTACGGAGAAAACTTAATTTACATGTACCTTCATGGAGAAGAAGGAAGCGGAGATCTTTCTATTGCTCTGACCAATGGCCGTAAATACATGCTTGTTATGATGCTGGGACTTTTGCCCTTTGGTATTGAGCAGGCGTATACCAGCACTCTCCGTGAATGCGGGGAAACGGTGATTCCCATGAAGGCGGGAATCGTCGCTGTTTTAGTAAACCTTGTTTTTAACTACATTCTGATCTTTGGTAAGTTCGGTGCACCTGTTCTTGGCGTAGTGGGCGCAGGAATTGCCACTGTTTTGGCAAGGTATATTGAGACTGTAATTGTAATAGTCTGGACTCATAAGCATAAGAAACGCTTTCCATTTATCGAGGGTGCATATAAGAGCATGCATATACCAGCGGGCCTGATCGGTAAAATCTTTGTGAAGGGTACGCCTTTGATTGTAAACGAAGCTTTGTGGGCAAGCGGAATGGCAATTTTAATGCAATGCTATTCCATCAGGGGACTGACTGCGGTGGCAGGCTTAAACATCTCCAATACCATTGGCAATGTGTTTAATGTGGTTTATATGGCTCTTGGAATCTCTGTTTCTATCATCGTAGGCCAGCTTTTAGGTGCAGGAAAGATGGAGCAGGCCAGAGAGACGGATACGAAGCTGATTGTATTCTCTGTCGCTTCCTGTGCCGTCATGGGTACAATACTGGCAATTGTGGCACCTCTTTTCCCTATGATTTACAATACAACGGATGAAGTGAAGAATTTAGCGGTACAGTTAATCAGGATTCTTGCCCTCATCATGCCAATGAACGCTTTTATGCATGCTTCTTATTTTACGCTGCGTTCCGGAGGAAAGACGGTTGTAACCTTTTTGTTTGACAGTGTGTTTATGTGGGTGGCAAGTATTCCGGCAGCTTATCTGCTTAGCCGGTACACACAGATCCCCATTGTTCCGCTGTATTTTATGTGCCAGATGGTGGATATTATTAAATGCATCATCGGTTTTGTTCTGGTAAAGAAAGGGGTATGGATTCAGAATATTGTTCTGGATCATGAGGCATAAGAGAGGGGAAGGTGCTTGATGGATGGCTGTCAGATGCTGTCAGATTCTGGGAAAAAGTACGCTGAGATCTTTGCTCATTGCCCTGCTTTTTTCTGGTCTGCGTACTGTCTGCGGCTTTTGGAGGGCGACATGCCGATCATGGACTTAAATACACGATTAAAATGGGTTACATTGGAAAAGCCTACTTCTTTGCTGATATCCGTGACTGTCCGGTTTGTCTCCATGAAAAGCCTTTGAGCATGGATAATGCGTATGTTATTGATATATTGAATAATGGTGCTGTTGGTGTAGCGTTTAAACTCCCGGCATAAGTAATAAGGGCTGATATAAAAGCGGGAAGCAAGGTCCTCCAGGGTGATGTTTTCCGAAGAATGGCTGTGAAGGTAATGAAGAATCTCTGTAATACGGCTCCGGTTTTCCGGAGCTGCTTTTTCATCCGCTCTTCTGGCAATCTTAATTAAAAGCAGATTCAGCAGCATCTTCATGGCATCAGAATGAAACCCTTCTCCGTCTCCCTGTTCTTTTAGAATTTCATTAAGCAGAAGATGAACGGACTGGCTGGCTTTTGTATCAAAACGGTAAACTCCGGCTGACTGGCTGAGTGTGTGGAGAACTTCCGGCACAATGACTGCTTCCGGGGAAAAATAAACCAGAACCCGTTTAAAGGGCACGTCATTATCTCCATAGGAGTGGTGCATGGAATAGGGAGGAAAAATAATGAATTCCCCAGAGTTTAAGGAATAAATATTATCGTTTACCATATGGTAGCGCGTTCCGTATTCCAGATAATATAGTTCAAAATATTCGTGATAATGGGATTTGGCCATATTATCGTTCACGCCCTGAATGCGTTCGCTGGCAATCATATGGCCTCCTGCCATTATAAAACTTGCTGTGTCAATCAAGATATTACCTCCCTGCATAAGGCTGGCTTCATTATAACGTTTTAATGACCGGATATCAATATGGGATTATTGAGAAATGATCTCGGTAAATGTTCTTGCTTTTTCTGAACTGCTGTGATATTATAAAAACAGTTAGCAGAGGCTAACTACATGTGAATATTCTATACATCAGACTAACCCTCTGAGATTATCCTTCATTGACCCGTGAGGGATCATGACTCCTACAAAAAACCCGCCCCTGTAACCGCATGACAGGGACGGGCTTTTTGGTTTTGTTACATACCGATCATATCAAACTGCTGGAATGAAATCACAAGCCTGCAGTCTTTCTTAGGGTTCGGGTACTTAATCTGAACGGATTTCAGTGTCTGGCTGTAATACCAGCCGCAGTCTGCCGCCTCGAATTTTTTACGGTACAGGAAATGAGGCAGTTCTTTGCCGTCTAAGGTAATCCAGAATGGTGCTTTATCTCTGCGGATCACATCTAAATAAATACTTTCAACAACAGTCTGATAGCTGCCCTCCTGCTTAAATTCAACAATTGTCTGTTCTCCGGCAGTCATTTCAATTTCAGTCTTTAAATAATCTCCCTTTTGATAATTTAAAGTAGTGCCATCATCCTCGTAGAGAGTGAAGGAATTATTTTTGCCGGCACCCAGAAGCAGATGAATACCGGTGACTGATTCTGTAGTTAAGTTATTCATCTGGTTCTCTGCCATAGGGATAATCGCGCCTTCCCGTACAAAAAGCGGGATACTTGCCATTGTTACCGGGAACTCAAGGGTTTGTCCTCCCTCGTATTTTTCTCTGGTATAGAAATCGTAGAAAGTCTCGCCTTCCGGCAGGTAGACTTTTCTTGTAAGAGCACTTTTTTCCACTACATTTGCTACCAGCAGAGAATCCCCGATCATAAAATCAATGCCCTCTTCATAACAGGCGGGGTCATTCTGGAATGTGCTGCACATAGGCTCCATAATGGGGAGTCCGGTTTCATGGGCACGTTCCATAAGAGAGTAGAGGTAAGGAATCAGTCTGTAACGGAACTTGATGGCATCCCGGATATACCCGGTGTGGTTTCCGTACATCCAGGGTTCCGTTACCGTATTATCTGTATTAACGGAGTGAACCGAAAATCTTGGCTGGAAAATGCCGTTCTGTATCCAGCGGACCATCAGCTCTGCTTCCGGTGATGTGCCGTAAAAGCCGCCGATGTCACAGCCCTGGTTTGCCACACCGCTTAAACTCATGCCCAGTATGGTTGCAATGTTATATTTTAACGAATCCCAGCAGGTTAAGTTATCTCCAGCCCAGGTCTGTGCATAGCGCTGAATGCCGCTGTGTCCGGACCGGCATACGATAAAGGGTCTGGTATTGTCAAAGGTCTCATGAATGGCTTCATCGGTGATCTGACACATGATATTGGACATTACGGACTTTAACTGGCCGATAGTGCCGCCTTTGCCTTCAAAATCACAGCGGCAGTCTTTGTCCACCATGCTGTCGTATTCGCAGTTATCGTTCCACACAGAACAGGTTCCCATTTCCAGAACATTTTCCTTTAACAGTTCCTTCCATACACTGCGGGTTACAGGTTTGGTGAAATCAGCGAACACTCCCTTGCCGCCCCACCAGGTACCGATACCAGGTTCATCGCTCTGGCTGTCTTTTACAAAGATATCCTTTGCTTTCATCTGTAAAAGATTGGGATGAGACAGAAGAATTCCCGGCTTTACGTTTGGAGATACGGTGATTCCTCTTTTTTTCATTTGCGCAAAGAAGTCTCTGGGATTTTTAAAGCGTTTTTCATTCCATGTAAATACACAGCGTTTTACACCCTGTTCGGTGTCCTGAGAGGTGTAACCGGAGGAAAGCTGAAAACCATCTACCGGAATATCTTCTTCTTTTGTTGTATCGATAAATTCTGTGATTGCATCATCACAGTCTGCCTCCAGTTCCGGATAATACATGGAAGAACCCAGGTATCCAAGTGCATATCGGGGAAGCATGGCGGATTTACCGGTAAGATCCGTATACCGGGAAACAACTTCCCGAACGGAAGGACCGGCAATCAGGAATAGATCGATATCACCTCCGTCAGTACGGTACCGGCTGTGTGGCTTCCAGTAATTACTCTTTTCTCTGCCCATATCAAAATCACATTCATACGTATTATGATAGAAATATCCCACTGCCTTTTTTGAACTGCGGTTTAATTTAATGTAAAACGGAATATGCTTATACAGAGAATCTGTTTCTTTCGGATTATAACCCATGGCATCCTTGGGGCTCATGGATAAGAATTTCTGAGCCTTATTCCATTGCCCGCTTTTCTCACCGAATCCGTAGAAGCAGTCTTCCGGTGAAATCTCGCTGGTGTGAATCCGGCGATGGTTGCTGTCCTCTAAATATCCAAGGTCTACAATATCAGAATGGAGAGAAGTGCCTTCTTTATCGTAAACGCAGATGCGGAACGGATCTTTCTCAATAACAACCTTTAACTGGGAACCGCTAAGAACTGCCTGGTCTTTTGTCTGGCTGAGATTTGCAGCGGCTGGGGTCACTCGTTTTCTCTGGTTTTTAAGCACCCCGTCCATGCGGTCTTCCCATGCAGTCATAACCAGACTGTAGGATTCTTCCGCAAAGTCGCCGTCAAATCCTGCGCGGATTCTTAAAATGGATTCTGTTAAAAACTGTACCCGGATCTCGATGGAATTGGTAATAATCTGAAAATAACCATCCATCTCCTTTACTTCATTCACATTAGTGCATAGCTTCATAAGGCATATACTCCTTTACTGTAATTCTAAAACAGGTTTGTGCTATAATCATAAAGAAAACGGCAATCGAATACTAGACTAAAATTGCAGACTGTCAGCCAAAACTATACATATCTTGCACTCTTTCAGAGGGAAATATGCTGGATACAGACGAATACCAGAGAATAAAAGAGCAAAATAAGTATAGGATATATCAAAACAGTGCAATTTTCGTCTAGTACTGACAGGAGAAGACGAATATAATGAAGGAAAAAGGGAGGTTTCAGCCATGGCCAGTATGAATTGTCATTATTATAGTTATTCTTTGGGACATACAGTGGATGTCAATGTATTTGTACCAACACCAGAGGGAAATGAGCAGATCACCAGTGAATCAGCAAAGAAAGCATTTCCTTATGAAAAAGGTCTGCCAGTCTTGTATCTGCTTCATGGAGCGTTTGGAGATTACAGCTCCTGGATGCGTTTTTCCAACATAGAGCGTTATGCTCAGAAGCATTGCTGCGTAGTCGTTATGGCTTCTGCAGAAAACAGTTTCTATCAGGATATGTACCGAGGCAACCGTTACTTTACCTTCTTTTCAGAGGAGCTTCCTGCATTTATTAAAAGCATTTTCCCGGTTTCAAAAAGACGGGAGGATACCTTTGTGGCAGGTCTTTCCATGGGAGGATACGGAGCCTGGTTTTTAGGACTGTCAAAACCGGAGCAGTATGCAAAGGCCGCCAGTATGTCCGGTGCGCTGAATATCGTGGAAACCTTTGAAGGCATCAAAAACGGATCCATTGACGGACCGTTTCCGTGGAAGAACATTTTTGAAAATCCAGAGGAACTCTCAGGAAGCAATGCAGATCTGATGCATCTGTATGACCGCTGCGTAAAAGACGGGATTGTACCCGGTCTTTATCAGGCATGCGGAACAGAAGATTTTCTTTATGAAATGAACATGGAAGTGAAGAAAATCATGGAAGAAAGGGGAGCCCATGTATTTTTTGAGGAAGGACCGGGAGGACATAACTGGGATTTCTGGGATCATTATATAAAGAATGTTCTGCAGTGGATGCTGCCGGTTTAATTGATAATTCTTTTCGAAAAAGGGGGCTTGTTTTTTCTGAATCCTTATGATATTATTATGACAGTTAGTTAATGCTAACTGCGTGTGAATATTCTAACATCAGACTAACCCTCTGATTGCATCCTTCATTTGACCCGTGAGGGATCATGACTCCTACGAAAAGGCCGTACCTGTTACCGCATGACAGTACGGCTTTTTTGGTTATCCGGGTCCGCCATTGACATGAAATGTGCCGGGTGCTATTATTGGGTAAATTTATTATTTCTGATGTAAAAGGGAGCGTGTAAAAAGATGAAGGATCAGGCAAACAAAACATTCTGGCAGAGGGTGTCGGGAGTATACGGGCTTTTTATGAAGAAGGACCGAAGGATGTACGAGGAGATAAGCAGGGAGATCAATGCGGATTTAGATAAAAGCATGACAGTCCTGGAGCTGGCATGCGGTACCGGGCAGCTTTCTTTCCTCATTTCCGAATCAGTGGGCTTTTTAGAGGCGACGGATTTTTCGGAAAACATGATTCATACAGCTCAGAGGAAGCAGGCACCGGAAAACCTTCGCTTTTCTGTTCAGGATGCAACGGATTTACAGTTTGAGGCGGAGGTGTTTGATGGCGTGGTGATTGCCAATGCTTTGCATATTATGCCGGCCCCTGAAAAGGCGCTGTCTGAAATTTACAGAGTTTTAAAACCGGGAGGTTTTTTATTTGCCCCCACTTTTGCTGCGGCGAAAGGGAAAAAGGGTTATTTAAGTACCAGGATGCTAAAACTGCTTGGGTTTCATACCTTTCACAGCTGGGATGACAAATCGTTAACTGCTTTTGTTGCTGAGAACGGATTTGAGCCCGTTGCTGCCAGGATGATCCATACCGGCTTTTTGCCCTTATGCTGCTTAAAGGCAAGAAAGCAGACGGGGATTTTTAATTAACGGATTTGCCATGCTGAATTTGACGAAATTGTTTTATATGAGACCACATCCATGGAAGGGAGGGACTCCCGGATTGCTTATGGGGAATGCCGCCAGTTGTCATAATCCGTCCAATGAGCTATAATAAAGAGAGAAATGCCATTTGGAGGAATAGAATGAAATCTTTAATTATAGCAGAAAAGCCGTCCGTCGCCCGGGATATTGCCCGGGTGCTTCATTGTACAAACAATCAGGGAGGTGTTCTGGAAGGGAATGCCTATGTGATTACCTGGGGGCTGGGCCATCTGGTCACCCTGGCAGACCCGGAGGATTACGATCCTAAATATAAGGAATGGAAGATGGAAGATCTTCCCATGCTGCCGGATCAGTTTCGGCTTGAAGTAATCAAGCAGACCGGAAAGCAGTACAGCGTGGTGAAAAAGCAGCTTCACAGGAATGATGTGGGGGAAATCATCATTGCAACCGATGCGGGCCGGGAAGGGGAACTGGTGGCTCGTCTGATTCTTGAAAAAGCAGGAAATAAAAAGCCAATAAAGCGACTTTGGATCTCTTCCGTCACAGATAAAGCCATCAAAGAAGGCTTCGCCCGTTTAAAGAACGGTCATGAATACGATAATCTCTACGATGCAGCCATGTGCCGTGCCGAAGCGGACTGGCTGGTGGGAATCAATGCAACCAGAGCACTGACCTGCAAATACAATGCCCAGTTAAGCTGCGGACGTGTTCAGACACCTACCTTGGCCATGATTGCAAGGAGAGAGGAAGAAATAAAAAGCTTTGTGCCAAAATCCTATTATGGCATTACGGCAAAGGCTTCTCAACCGGCTCTGTCATTTATCTGGATGGATGAAAAGTCTAAAAGTTACCGCTCTTTTGACCGGGAACGGTTAGAAGGGCTGTTAAAGCAGATGAATTCATGTAAAGATGGTGTAATCACTGAGGTGAAAAGTACTCCGAAAAAGAGTTTTGCTCCTCAGCTGTATGACTTAACTGAGCTTCAGAGAGAAGCAAACCGGAAGTTTAACTATTCTGCAAAAGAGACCCTTAATATTATGCAGAGACTGTATGAGAATCATAAAGTACTGACCTATCCCAGAACGGATTCCCGGTATTTAAGCTCTGACATTGTCCCCTCTATAAAAGAAAGGCTGGAGGCCTGCGGCGTGGGACCTTACAGAAAGCTTGCAGGGAAATTATACAATGTAAAGATTGAAGCGAAGCCCTATTTTGTAGATGATAAAAAGGTATCAGATCATCATGCCATTATTCCGACCGAGCAGTTTGTCCAGATGGATCATATGACGATTGATGAGAGAAGGATTTATGATCTGGTAGTGAGAAGGTTTCTTGCAGTTTTATATCCCCCTTTTGAGTATGAGCAGACAGAGCTCGAGTTGATGATAGGGGGGGAAACTCTCGTTGCAAGGGGAAAAACCATAAAGGCGCCGGGCTGGAAAGAAGTTTATGAAACACCGGATGAAGATGAGGATGAAGAACCGGAATTAAAAGAACAGAATCTTCCTTCTGTGAAAAAAGGTGATCCGGTCAAAGGCATTACGCTGCTGCTGGCGGAAGGAAAGACAAAACCCCCGGCTCGGTTTAATGAGGCAACTCTCCTCTCGGCCATGGAAAACCCTGTTTCCTACCTGGAGACGAAGGACCGGGATATGGCAAAAACCCTGGGAGAAACCGGCGGCCTTGGAACTGTGGCAACCAGAGCGGATATTATTGAAAAGCTCTTTTCCAGTTTCCTTCTTGAAAAAAGAGGAAAAGATATATTCCTTACGTCAAAAGCAAAACAGCTTCTGACCCTGGTGCCAGAGGATTTAAAAAAGCCGGAGCTGACTGCAGACTGGGAGATGAAGCTGTCCGCCATCGCGGCGGGAAAACTAAAGCGCGGTTCCTTTATGAAGGATATCAGACTGTATTCAGAGGAATTAATTCAGATGATCAAGACCGGAGAAGGAAGCTTCCGTCATGATAATTTAACCAATACCAAATGTCCGGTCTGCGGAAAACGAATGCTTTCTGTCAAAGGAAAAAACAGTGAGATGTTAGTTTGTCAGGACCGGGAATGCGGTCACCGGGAAGTGGTTTCAAGAACCAGCAACGCCAGATGCCCGGTCTGCCATAAAAAGCTGGAACTGAAAGGAAAAGGGGACGGACAGATCTTTGTCTGCAGATGCGGATATAAAGAAAAGCTGACTGCTTTTAAAGAACGCCGGACGAAAGAAGGTGCCGGAGTATCCAAAAAGGATGTGGCAAAATATTTAAATAAACAGAAAAATGAGGCTGTCGAACCAATCAATTCTCCTTTTGCGGATGCATTTGCAAAGTTGAATTTAGGGGGAGAAAAAGACTGACAAAGTCTCATTGGATGCCGGAAGGAAACTTTATTTTCTTTCCGGTATTTCTAATTATGAAAAGTTTTTTACATACTTTGGTAAAAGTTTAGTAAAATTTTACTTTGCTTATTGACGGTGAGATGGACTGTCATTATAATGAATTTGAAAGGTGAGGATATAAATTATGGCTACGATTAAAGAGATTTCAAAGCTTGCGGGTGTTTCAGCCGCTGCGGTGTCCCGGGTGCTGAACCAGGATGATACCTTGGCAGTGAGTCCGGAGGTAAAAAAAAGGATATTTAAAATTGCCCACGAATTAAAATATGTCCCACCCAGAATGCGTCACGCGCAGAAAAAGAAAGAAATTGTCATAGGAGTGGCTGACTGGCATATTATCCGCAAGGACAGAGCAAACATCAGGCTTTCCTCCCTGGACTTGATTGTAAAGTCCATGTCTGGAAAGCAGGAAGTTAAATTCTGCCGCCTTGATAAGAATCAGCCGGGTCAATATGACGGGATTATGGCTTTCGGTGTTTTTTCCCAGGAAGAGATGGAGTTTTTAAGAATGCAGAGCTATTCCATTGTATTTATTAACTCGGATCCTAAGAATTATGAGTATGACAGCATTGTTATGGATTTTACAAAGGGAATTCAAGAGATGCTTGATTATCTTATGGTGAGGAAAAAGTACCGTTCTGTCGGCTTTATAGGAGGTCTTTATGAAGAAGGACAGGTAAAGATCGGTTACCGGAGACTGGAGGGAATCCGGGCTTCCTTTACTGAGAGCGGCTATTATGAAGAAAAGAATTTCTACATAGGCGACATCAGCCGGGAAAGCGGCTATGAGCTGGCAAAGAAAGCCATTGAATCGGGTCATCTGCCCGAAGCTGTTCTTTTAGGCAGTGAAGAAGTCGCGGAAGGAGCTCTGGAAGCATTTCAGGATGCGGGACTTCGTGTGCCTAAGGATATTGCGGTGGTTATTTATAAGGATATCGAGACGATTGAGTCCAAATGGCCAACCTATACCAAAGTCCGAATGTTTCCTGATATTGTATGGCAGACTGCCATCAAGCTTTTGCTGGAACAGATTACAGAGGGCAGGAAAGACAACATGACAATTTTTCTTCCCACCAAGCTGGAGGTGGGAGACAGCGCGTAATGCCTCATGATCCCAAGAAAAACCGATGAATCACACGAAAAGGAGAGCAGTATGAAAAAATCAGTTTCTGTATTAATGGCAGCAGCACTCTGTGCATCTATGATCGGCGGATGCTCTGGCGCAGGCAAGACCGGAGCCCCGGCAGAGACAACCGCAGCAGGCACAGAGAGCGCTTCTTCTGCAGCGGGTGCAACAACCGCAGCGGAGACGAAAGCAGAGAATAAGAAGATCGACAAACTGAATGTTTATTTTGTACCTTCCAAAGAGCCGGAGGAGATTGTTACCGCAACCGAGCCTTTAAAGGGCCTGTTAAAGACAGAGCTTGGCAAAGAGGGCTATGATATCGGTGAAGTGGTAATCACGGTAGGAACCAGCTACGAAGCAGTAGGAGAAGCTCTTTCTGCAGGTACCGCAGACATCGGTTTTATTCCAGGAGGCACTTATGCTCTTTATGATGATGGTGCAGAAGTGATTCTTACTGCTACCAGAGACGGACTGAGCAAGAATTTCGATAATGCTAAGGAATGGAATGACGGCAAGGCAACTGAGGCAACGACAGAACAGGCAACCTCCTACCGTTCCCTGATTATTGCAGGACCTTCTGAAAAGGGAAAAGCACTGGCAGCAAAGATTAACGGCGGCGAAGCGCTGACCTTTGAAGATTTAGACGGAGCAAACTGGAGCGTAATGTCTTCCTCCTCCTCAGCAGGATATATTTACCCATCCTTATGGCTTCAGAAGAATTTTGAGAAGAACATTTTAAACCTTTCCCATGCGGTTCAGTCCGATTCTTACGGCAGCGCATTTGCAAGACTGGCTTCCGGTCAGGTAGACATTTTGTGTACATACGCCGATGCACGCAGGGATTACGAGGAGAAATGGAAATCGGAATACGGCAGAACAGGTACTATCTGGGAAGAGACCAATGTCATTGGCGTAACCCCTCCAATCTTTAACGATACAGTCAGTGTAAGCAAGACCTCCAAGATCATGGATGACAGTTTCAAGAAAGCTGTCCAGACTGCAATGATTAACATCGGAAATACCGATGAAGGCAAGAAAGTCATTGCTATTTACAGCCACAAGGGTTATCAGGCGGCTAAGAGCTCCGATTATGATGATGAACGTGCAGCTCAGAAGATGATCAAGGAATTAAATGCGAAATAAATAATATAAAACAGGCTGCGGAGGCGACGTGATCGGAAGAATAAGCGCGCCTCCGTTTTTTACTGGGAAATGAGGGTATGTATGATTGAATTTAATCAGGTGGGCAAAACCTATTCCAACGGTTTTCAGGCTTTAAAAGACGTTAATTTAAAGATTGAGCAGGGAGAATTTGTGGCCATAATCGGTTTATCCGGTGCAGGTAAATCCACTCTTTTAAGAACTATTAACCGCATGCATGACATCACGGAAGGGACTCTTACCGTGGACGGAGTCAATGTTATGGGATTAAGAGGGAAGGCGCTGCGCCGTTTCCGCCGCAGAATCGGTATGATCTTCCAGTCCTTTAATCTGGTGACAAGAACCCGGGT
This sequence comes from uncultured Clostridium sp., assembly GCA_963523075.1. Taxonomy (GTDB): domain Bacteria; phylum Bacillota; class Clostridia; order Lachnospirales; family Lachnospiraceae; genus Lacrimispora. Next base: position 80,508 of record CAURBW010000010.1, on the reverse strand, counting down.
GATCAACAACGTTCTCATGTCAAAAGTACCGGATCTTTCGTTTTTTAAAGCCCTTTTTGGAATCTTTCCAAAGAAGGATAAGCTGGAAGCGTTAGAAGCGCTTGATAAAGTGGGAATCTTAGATAAGGCTTTTGTCCGTGCAGACCAGCTCTCCGGAGGCCAGCAGCAGAGAGTTGCTCTTGCAAGAACACTGGCTCAGAACCCTCAGATCATTCTGGCAGATGAGCCGGTCGCTTCCCTGGACCCGGTCACAGCGAAACAGGTTATGGGAGACTTTTTAAGGATCAATAAAGAGATGAACATAACCATTCTCTTAAACATCCACCATGTGGATTTAGCCCTTCAATATGCAGGCCGGGTGGTTGGAATCCGGGCGGGAAGGATTGTCTATGACGGTCCGGCATCGGAGGTGACCCAGGAGATTCTTGATGAGATTTATGAAGGGAAAACAGAAGAGGAGGCAGTGGGATGAGCATTTACGACAAGATATTTCCGCCGAAAAAAATGGTGCTTTCAAACGGAAAAACAGTCTTAAAGCCAGCTTCCAGACTACCTTTTATTATACTGATTCTGGTTTTCTTTACTGCCCTTTCCGTCAAGATTACAGGGTTTGATTTAGGGGTTTTACGGGAACGGGGAAGCCAGTTTTTTGTCATTCTTGGAATGATGGCACCTCCAGAATGGGGCTACAGCTCTCAGGTCTGGAAACCGTTGTTTGATACCTTAAAGATGTCACTTCTTGGTACAGTCATCGGTGCTGTGACTGTTATTCCCTTTGCCATGGCAGCTTCCACCAATATAGTTAAAAATAACGCAGCAGTGGGCATTATGAGGTTATTTTTAAGTATTGTGAGAACACTTCCGACTCTGGTAACTGCTCTGATCGCCACTTATGTTTTTGGACTGGGTACGCTGGCAGGAACCACTGCCATTGCCGTATTCACATTTGCCTATATGGGAAAAATTCTTTACGAAGAGATTGAGACAGCTGATATGGGGGCATTTGAGGCAATGGAAGCCATTGGAGCCACGAAGGTACGGGCATTTGTCCGCGCAATTATTCCCCAGGTACTCCCGTCTTATATATCAAATGGATTGTTCTGTTTTGAGGGAAATGTCCGTTATGCAGCCATTCTTGGATATGTAGGTGCAGGCGGTCTGGGGCTGATTTTAAATGAAAAGCTGGGCTGGAGAGAGTATCCCAGTGTAGGTATGATTCTGATCATGCTGTTTGTTACTGTATTTTTCATAGAGACGGTGAGCCGTTACTGCCGCCGGAAACTGGTGTAGGAGGTGGCATATGAATAAACAGATTGAAAAGGCTTATGAAGAGCGTCCCAGAAATACTGTATACCAGGTTACTGTTTCTGTCATTGTCCTTGCACTGCTTATCTGGTCCGGATCAGCGGTCGACGTTTCCAAAACCGGCCTTTCAGGAGTGCAGATAGCCGGAAATATTTTAAGCGGTATATTTCACCCGGACCGGAAGCTTTTATTTAATTTTACGCTTCAGGGAGTTCCCTACCTGCTTTTGGAGACTGTCTGCATTGCTTTTCTGGGAACAATTGTGGGAGCGTTTCTGGCGATTCCCTTATCTTTTTTATCCGCATCTAATTTAATGCCTGCCCCTATTGCTTATATCACCCGTCTGGTAATTATGGCAGTGCGGACTATTCCTGCATTTGTATATGGGCTGATGTTTATCCGCGTCAGCGGGCCGGGAGCATTTACAGGACTGCTCACCATGTCCGTCTGTTCCATCGGAATGGTTTCCAAGATGTACATAGAGGCGATAGAGGATTTAGATACCAGAATTTTAGAATCCTTAGATGCATGCGGATGCAGCACCTTTCAGAAGATCCGGTATGGAATTTTACCTCAGCTGATTCCTAATTTTGCATCAACAGTTATATACCGGTTTGATATTAACTTAAGAGATGCCACAGTTCTTGGTCTGGTTGGAGCGGGAGGTATCGGCGCTCCCTTAATCTTTGCCATGAATTCCTACCGGTGGAATGAGGCAGGAGCGATTCTGGTAGGGCTCATCCTTCTGGTTCTGATTGTGGAATATATCTCCACCAGGATCCGGGTGAAGCTGGCAAGGGGGTAAATGATTGAAGAAAAGGGCAAAAATTTATTATACTTCGGATGTTCATGGGTATCTGTTCCCTACAAATTATGGGGATAAGACGGAACGTCCCATGGGACTTTTAAACTGCATTACCAATTTTGAAAAAGATGGAAATACACTGATTTTCGATGGGGGAGACACCATTTCCGGCTCCCCCATGGCTGCTTTTATTACAGAACAGGCTGGTGAGCTGCTTATAAGAGAGCCGTTGGCAAAGGTGTACAACACAGCTGGTTATGACGCAGTAGTTCCGGGAAATCACGATTTTAACTTCGGTTATGACCGGCTTGCCCACTATATGGGGAAGTTAAGCGCTGTCTGCCTTTGTGCCAATGCAAAAGACTTAAAGAGGGAAACAGGAATTGTTTCCAGTCATATCTTTACTTTGGAAAACGGGCTGCGCCTGGGAGTTGGCGGTATTGTTACTGACTATGTAAATGTATGGGAAAACCCTGAGCACCTGGAGCAGATACAGATTACTGATGCATACCTGGCAGCAAAGGAAGAACTGGAGCTGTTAAAAAAGGAGTCAGATGTCACCGTCTGCATCTATCACGGCGGTTATGAATGTGATCTGGATACTGGCACTGTACTGACATCAGGCAATGAAAACATCGGATACCGGATCTTAAAGGAACTTGACTACGACATTCTGTTAACGGCTCATCAGCATATGACGGTAAAGGGAAGAGACTGTTTTGGAACCCATACGCTGCAGCTGGCGGCAAATGCCATTCAGTATGCCTGCATTGAGATTGAGTATGAGGATGGTGTCTGCACTGTCTCCTCCTCCATTTTACCGGCGGGAACGCACCACAACCGTGAACCTTATGAATCTCTGCTTCCATTGGAACAGCAGGTACAGAAATGGCTGGATCTTGAGATTGGGAGCTTAAAGGAAGCGGTTCCTCAAAAAGAAAAGATTGAGATGGCGATTGGCGGCAGCGGAGTGGCAGATTTTTTTAATCAGATTCAGCTGGCGTATACAGGTGCCGATATTTCCTGCATCGGTCTGGGAAACAATTCCATAGCGCTGCCTGCGCACGTCACCATGCGGGATCTTGTAAGAGTTTATCCCTTTTCCAATACTCTGGTTGTGCTGGAGGTCACGCAGGAGATTATAAAGCAGGCACTGGAACGCTGTGCGGAATACTTTACTGTAAAGGAAGGGAAGATTGAAATATCGGAGGTTTTCTTAAAGCCTAAGGTGGAGCATTATAATTATGATTATTTTGCCGGGATCACATTTGAGGTTGATTTAGAAAGACCGGTGGGGGACCGGGTGGTAAATATCCTTTTTGAGGGGAAATCTCCTGAGGGAAGGAAGTTTAAGCTGTGCATGAGTGATTACCGTGCAAGCGGTACCGGCGGATATGAAGTCTACAGACAGTGCCCGGTATTAAAACGGTTTGGTACAGATGTTCCCCAGCTCGCTCTGGAGTATTTAAAAAATCACCCTGATGCTGAGATTGTGCGACATGGCGGACTGGTTTTGTATAACTCCAGGTTATAAATGACATAGAAATTATGTATAAGCCTATTACGAAAAATTATTGTATTTCTCACTGTAAAGTGGTAAACTCCATTTCAGCAAGTGTGATATCGAAAAAACAATGACTGGGACACAGTCTGATTCCCCACATTCCTTTACAGAGAGCAGCCCGTCAGATGGAAAGGGCGCAAAGGAAGGAACAGGCCATCACCCAGGAGTTCCGAGCTGAAAGGCCTCCCGACAGGAGGATTGATTAAGTGAGGACGGGTCTTTCCGTTAGCGAAGAACTGCTGCCCGACAGGCGGCGGATTTAAGCGGCTGCAATTTGCAGCAAACAGAGTGGTAACGCGGATTGGTTCATTCGTCTCTGCATCTTTTGATGCAGGGACTTTTTTCGTTATCTGGGACAAATGTATGTGGATCCTGTTGCAGTTGCAAAAGAGACCGAAGAAGAAACAAATACAGGTGAAAATGTATTAGCTTAGATTTACTTCATAAAATTACCAATTCGACTTTAATAATTTACTTGACAAAACTGGATTCTTGTATTAGTCTAGCAATGTAATTTATAAAGTTAACTTTAAGGCAAAGAAGCCATAATCAGTGCAGAGACGCACAGGATTATGGCTTAATTTTTTTGCGCAAAATTAAAGGAAGAGGTGTTTTTTATGGATCACGGAGATATTTCTTGGATGCTGATCAGCTCCGCTCTAGTTTTGTTTATGACCCCGGGTCTGGCATTTTTTTATGGGGGTATGGTAAAGCGTAAAAGTGTTGTAAATATGATGATGTCTTCGGCGATCATGATGGGGATCGGATCAATTATGTGGGTTCTGGTTGGATTTTCCCTGTCCTTTAGCGGAGATATAGGTGGGGTTATAGGAAATCTTAACTGGTTCGGACTTAATTTCGATACCTTAACTGATGTCACACTTCCTTACCCCAATACACTTATATTTGCTATTTTTCAAATGATGTTCGCCGTCATTTCACCGGCGCTAATAACCGGTGCGGTTGCAGAACGTATGAAGTTTTCTTCCCTGGTAATTTTTATGGTGCTGTGGTCTCTTCTCATTTACTATCCCCTGGCTCATATGGTGTGGGGAGGTGGACTGCTGTTTCAAATGGGGTCTGTGGACTTTGCCGGAGGAGATGTAGTCCACATCAGTTCCGGTGTGAGCGCACTGGTTCTGTCTGTTTTACTTGGAAAACGTAAGAATCTGGGGAAAGCGCCCTATCATCCCCACAATGTACCCTTTGTTTTCCTGGGCGCCGCTCTTTTATGGTTCGGCTGGTTTGGCTTTAATGGAGGAAGTGCTTTGGGAGCCAACGAGCTCGCCGCCCATGCGTTTATGACAACCAACACAGCGGCAGCTTCTGCCATGCTCTCCTGGATACTGGTTGAGGTGATTAAAAATGGGAAACCTACCCTGGTGGGAACCTCAACAGGACTGGTCATCGGACTTGTCGCAATCACACCAGGAGCAGGATATGTTCCGATCTGGTCCGCTGTCATAATTGGAGCTTTGGTAAGCCCCATCTGCTATTTCTTTATCAGTAAGGTGAAACCAAGATTTCAGTACGATGATGCTCTTGATGTCTTCGGCTGTCATGGAATCGGCGGAATCTGGGGAGGAATCGCAACCGGTATTTTCGCCAGTAAAAACATTAATCCGGCTCTGCCATACAATGGACTGGTTCACGGTGAGATTCAGTTATTCTTTCGTCAGATTGCGGCGATTGCAATTACTATCCTGATTGCAGCCGCAGGGACCCTGATCGCAGCAGGAATAGCGTCTGTGATAACGAATGGAATTAAGGTCTCAGGAAGAGCTGAAATGATAGGACTAGATACCTCAGAGCATGGGGAGACTGCTTATCCTGCATTTAATGGAATGGATTAATCAAAGGGGGATTTCAAAGTGAAAAAAATTGAAGCATTTATCCGGCCTGAAAAACTGGAAGATATAAAAGAAATTATGGAAGAACTGAAATTAAACGGATTAAGCATTATGCAGGTTATGGGCTGCGGAAACCAGAAGGGCTGGACGGAATTTGTCCGCGGTGCAGAGGTGGATTATAATTTTCTGACCAAGATAAAAATAGAACTGTTTGTAGCAGATCATCAGTCAGAAGCTGTCATTTCAGCAATCATCAGGAGAGCTTATACCGGCGAATACGGTGACGGCAAGATTTTTATTTCTGATATACAGGATGCTGTGAGAATCCGTACAGGAGAACGGGGAGATGATGCAATCAAATAGTTCCTTTAAAAGAGCAGTAAAGCCGGTTTTTCCGGTTTTGCTGCCCTTTTTTTGTTAGAAACATTTTTTTATGGGAATGAATATGATATATCGGGTTCTAAGCCCATTGAAATAAAAGAAGATAATCGTTATAATAATCATATTTCCATAACGATTAGAAGAAAGAATGAAAGAACCAGCGGAGGAGTTATGAGTATCAGGGTTGTAGTTGTAGATAATTCAGAAGAATTATTAGTAAAACTGACGGGAATTTTGAAAGATATGAGTGAAATAGAGCTGTGCGGCAGCTTTCCGGAAGCCATTGCAGCCATGCAGTATATAAAGGAGCATCCGGTAGATCTTGTATTTTCGGATATTGTCATGCCGGATATCAGTGGAATTACGCTGGCCTCCAAGCTTTACGAACTTCCGAAACCGCCGGAGGTTGTGCTTTTATCCGGAATTCCGGGATTTTCACTGGAAGCATTTAAAATCCGTGTATTTGCTTTTATTGTTAAGCCTTATACGAGAGCACAGATCAGTGAGGTAATCCGGTTGTATAAAGAAAAAGAGTCTGGGGATGAAATCACCAGTCCGGATGAAATACTAAGATAGACCAGGGGGTGTGAGTCTGCCCCGTTTTTGCTTTTTAATGGACGAACCCTGTATCCTATGTTATAATAGGAAGATAGTGAAAAAAGAACCTTTTTTCCATAAGGAGTCAAATATGAAAGAGAAGTTTAAAATAAAGGGACAGCTGGGGATTTACATGCAATGGCCTCTTTACTTAACCGGGCTTTTAATTGCTGCCAATGCAGTGATCGGTGCAGTAAGTGCAAAAGCTGGGATCATTATGGCCCTGTTTACGCTGATGTATGCAGGAATCGCGTTCTGGCTTTCTTTTTATAGAAGAAGACGTCTGTTAAGCGGCCTTGTGGAATTCTCAGCAGAGTACTCCTGGATGCAGAAGAAACTCCTCAATGATCTTGAGATTCCATACGCAATCGCGGATGAAAGCGGGAGAATTCTATGGGGGAATGATGCGTTTTCTGAGGTTTTAGGGGAAGAGAAGCACATCAGGGCATCACGGAAGAATTTAACCGGCATATTTCCTGAGGTCACAAAAGAGGTTTTAAAGCTGGGAGACGGGGCTGTGACACTTCATGGCATTTGCAATGACAGGAAGTATCAGATACAGCTGAAAGCGGTGCACATGAATGATGCATCAGAGCTGATGAGTGATACTGCAGGCATGGACAGTGCCGAACAGATGCTGCTGGCAGTTTATTTATTTGATGAAACAGAGATTCTCACATATAAACAGATGGTAGATGACCAGAAGATGGTGGCAGGTCTTATATATCTGGATAATTACGATGAGGCGCTGGAAAGCGTGGAGGAGGTACGCCGCTCCCTTTTGACTGCACTCATTGACCGGAAGATTACAAAGTACATCACCAACATGAACGGAATTGTGAAAAAGCTGGAGAAGGACAAGTACTTCGTCGCCATAAAGCAGTGTTACATTGCAGAATTAAAAGAGAACCGTTTTTCCATCCTGGAGGAAGTTAAGACTGTCAACATCGGTAATGAGATGTCAGTTACATTAAGTATCGGTCTTGGAATGAATGGAGACAGTTACTATAAGAATTTAGATTTTGCAAGAATTGCCATTGATATGGCGCTCGGGCGCGGAGGCGACCAGGCAGTGGTGAAGGACGGAGAGCGGATCCAGTATTTTGGCGGGAAAGCGCCCCAGGTGGAGAAGACGACCCGTGTGAAGGCCCGCGTAAAAGCCCATGCATTAAGGGAACTGATGGAGACCAAAGACCGCATTCTGATTATGGGGCACCGCATGACGGATATCGATTCCTTCGGTGCTGCGGTAGGCATCTACCGGATCGCTACAGCCATGGATAAAAAGGCTAATATCGTTATTAATGAAGTGACCACTTTCGTGCGCCCCATGAAGGACCGGTTCGTGGGAAATCCGGATTATCCGGAGGATTTATTTTTAAGAGGTGATGAAGCGGCGAATCTGGTTGATGCCAATACACTGCTTGTTGTGGTTGATGTAAACCGGCCAAGCATTACCGATGAACCCCAGCTTCTGCGGCTGGTAAAAACCATTGTAGTTCTGGATCACCACAGGCAGAGCAGTGAGATCATTGACAATGCAGTTTTATCCTATGTAGAGCCATACGCATCCTCTGCCTGCGAGATGGTAGCAGAGGTGCTTCAGTACATTGCAGATGGGATTAAGATTAAATCTGCAGAAGCAGATGCTCTTTATGCCGGGATTGTCATTGATACCCACAATTTTACCAATCAGACAGGTGTGAGAACCTTTGAAGCAGCAGCCTTTTTAAGGCGGAACGGTGCAGACGTGGTCCGTGTAAGAAAACTGTTTCGGGATAACCTTGATGACTATAAGGCGAAAGCGGAAGCAGTCAGAGAGGCTGAGATTTTTGAAGGGAACTTTGCTATCAGCTTATGTCCCTCTGAAGGAATTGACAGCCCTACGGTAGTAGGTGCCCAGGCAGCCAACGAACTGCTTGATATATCAGGAATCAAGGCTTCTGTCGTTATGACAGAGTATAACAATACTGTTTATTTAAGCGCCCGTTCCATTGATGAAGTCAATGTTCAGGTGATGATGGAGAAGCTTGGCGGCGGCGGGCACAGAACCATTGCAGGTGCCCAGCTTGCCGGTGTAAGCATAGAAGAAGCAAGAAACCAGGTAAAAGCGGTTATTAAAGAGATGTTAGAGAAGGGAGACATATCATAATGGATATTGTATTATTAGAAGATGTAAAAGCACTGGGGAAAAAGGGACAGATCGTTAAGGTTAATGATGGATATGCAAGAAATTTCATTCTCCCGAAAAAACTGGGAATTGAAGCGACAACAAAAAACTTAAATGACTTAAAGCTTCAGAAAGCCAATGAAGCAAAGATTGCAGCAGATCAGCTGGAAGCAGCAAAAGAGCTTGGAAAGAAGATTGAAGAAGCCTCTATTACTGTTACTATCCGTGCAGGAGAAGGCGGAAGAGCATTTGGTTCTGTATCCGGCAAGGAGATTTCTCAGGCGATTTCCAGCCAGCTGGGGTTAGACATTGATAAGAAGAAACTGGTTCTTCCCGAGCCATTAAAGACCTTTGGTACTCATGAGGTTCCCATTAAGCTTCATAAGGATGTAACCGCAAAATTAGATGTTAAGGTAATAGAAAGCTAGGAGGCACAGTTATGGATGAGGCCCTGATCAAACGGATTCTCCCTCACAGCATTGAGGCAGAGCAGTCCGTCATCGGATCCATGCTGATGGATCGGGATGCGATCATTGCTGCTTCCGAGATCGTTACAGCAGGAGATTTTTATCAGCACCAGTATGGCGTCATGTTTGAAGCCATGCTGGAGCTTTTTAATGAGAATCTGCCGGTGGACTTAATCACTCTGCAGAACCGTTTAAAAGAAAAAGATGTTCCCCCTGAGGTGTCCAGTCTGGAATTTGTAAGGGACATTATTACAACCGTTCCAACCTCTGCCAATGTAAAGTCTTATGCCAGGATTGTGAGGGACAAGGCTGTATTAAGGCGTCTGATTAAGATAAACGAGGACATAGCTAACACCTGTTATGCGGGGAAAGAACCGCTTGAGAATATTCTGGCATCTACGGAGAAGACCATATTTGACTTACTCCAGAACCGCAATTCCGGAGATTTCGTACCGATTCGCCAGGTTGCCATGAATGTACTGGAAAAGATTGAGGAAGCTTCCAAGAATCAGGGAACAGTAACAGGAATTCCAACAGGATTTATTGATCTGGACTATAAGACTTCTGGTCTTCAGCCGTCTGACTTTGTCCTGATTGCCGCCCGGCCCTCAATGGGAAAGACCGCTTTCGTTTTGAATCTGGTAGATCATATAGCGGTGAAGAAGGGTCTTCCAGCTATGGTCTTCAGTCTGGAGATGTCAAAAGAGCAGTTAGTAAACCGTATGCTGGCCATGGAGTCTAATGTAGATTCCCAGAAGTTAAGAACCGGGACCTTATCCGACAGTGACTGGGATGCGGTGGTGGAAGGAATCGGAGTAATCGGAAATTCCAAGTTAATTATTGATGACACCCCTGGAATCTCTATTATGGAACTTCGTTCAAGATGCAGGAAGATGAAGCTGGAATATGGATTAAGTATTGTAATCATTGACTACTTACAGTTAATGAGCGGAAGCGGAAAAGGCGGAGAGAACCGTCAGCAGGAAATTTCCGAGATCTCCCGTTCGTTAAAGGCTCTTGCAAGAGAGTTAAGTGCGCCGGTGATAGCGCTGTCCCAGCTAAGCCGTGCCTGCGAGACAAGGCCGGATCACCGGCCGATGTTGTCGGATTTAAGAGAATCAGGAGCGATCGAGCAGGATGCCGACGTGGTAATGTTCTTATATCGAGATGATTATTATAATAAGGATACTGATATGCCCAATATTGCGGAAGTAATTATAGCAAAGCAGAGAAATGGTCCGATTGGAACCGTGAATCTGGTGTGGAGGCCAGAGTATACGAAGTTTGCAAACATGGCCCGGCAGTAAAAGGGCAAAGCAGCATTTTTTGATTTTTAAGGAATTAAGAAGCTGCCAGGAGAAGAGGGGTTTCATGAACAGACTGAAAATCGTTTCAATCTTTCAGAACTTAAGTGAGGATACCGTGGATGAAATCTGGCATTCAGGGAAAATAATCAAATATGATAAAAATACAGAATGCTTTCGGGCGAAAGATAGAAATTCTTATCTGTATTTTCTGCTGGATGGAAGTGCTGCGATTTATAATCTGACACATTGCGGAAGACAAAAAACCATCTTCTATCTAGGACCTGGAGAGTTATTAAATGACTGTATCACACCGGAGGTATTCGTCTCGGTGAGCTGTCATACCATGGTTCCTTGTAATGTTTTTGTTATAAAGTCAGATATATTTAACCGAATAATGAAGAAAGATTTCGCTCTGACCCAGGCAGTGGTAAAAGAGTTAGAACGAAAGATCTGGAGAATGGGTCACCAGTTAAAAAACACCATGGGAAGTATTTATATGGAGCGAAAGCTGGCTGCAAAGCTTTGGAAGCTTGGACGTGATTTCGGGAAACGGGATGAAGTGGGACTTTACATAGATATTCCGCTGAGTATTACAGATTTGGCAGACTTTTTAGGAGCACCAAGGGAAACAACCTCCCGAATCTGCAAATTGCTTTCCGGCTATGAGCTGATTAAAATCGAGAATAAAAGAATATATCTGATTTCACCTGACAGGATGGCATATTTTTATAAGAAAGGTGTTTTGCCAGAAAACTAAATTTAACTGATATTGATAAAATTCCGTGATAGATGTCACGGAATTTTTTTGCGTTTTATTCTATAGTTATTGTTAAATATTAGTCAAACCCAAATTTTGACAATCAAAACCAGGGGGAACAGAAGATGAAAAAGATACAATCTACTTGTAATTATTGCGCATTGGACTGTAATCTGGATTTTTATGTGGAAAATAACAAAATTGTAAAAGTAGTGCCTACGAAAGGTTATCCTGTCAACGATGGATTTTCCTGTATCAAGGGATTGTCTCTCGATAAACAGCAGACTACGGTAAAACCAAACAGCCTTCCCAAAATCAGACAGGAAGATGGCAGCATGAAAGAAGTATCCTGGGAAGATGGCCTTCAGCATGTGGCAGACAAGCTGAAAGAAATCCAGAAAAAATATGGTGCGGAAAGTTTGGCTGGAATCAGTACCGGGCAATTGACTATGGAGGAATTTTCTATTTTCGGACACGTGATGAGGAATTACTTAAAAGCAAATGTTGACGGAAATACCAGACTTTGCATGGCCACCGCCGTAGTGGCCCACAAGCAGAGCTATGGATTTGATGCTCCCGGATTCACCTTAAAAGATCTGGAATTATCGGATACCATCATTTTTATCGGAGCAAATCCGGTGGTTGCCCATCCGATTCTCTGGGAAAGGGTGAAACGAAATCAAATTCCGGATAAAAAGATAATCGTCTTAGACCCGAGAAAATCAGAAACGGCCGGGAACGCAGATTACTGGTATGGTCTGAAGTGGAAATCAGACCTGGCGCTTTTCTATACCCTGGCACATATTCTCATTGAAAAAGATTATATAGATCACCGCTATATTGAAGCACATACCAATGGTTATGAGGATTTTGCCGGATTTGTCCAGAAATATGATTGTAAATATGGGGCGGAGGCAACCGGATTATCAGAAGAACAGATCATACAGCTGGCAGAGCTGATCCACACTGGAAAACGTGTTTCCTTCTGGTGGACCATGGGAGTGAACCAGGGTTATGAAGCAGTGCGTACGGCACAGGCAATTATCAATCTGGCGGCCATGACTGGAAACATCGGCAGACCAGGTACCGGTCCCAACTCCATAACGGGTCAGTGCAATGCCATGGGTTCCAGGGCTTACAGCAATACTTCCTGTCTGTTTGGAGGCGGTGACTTTAACAATGACGCCAGAAGAGAAGCGGTTGCAAAAGCGATCGGCTGCCAGACACAGGATTTAATAGATAGACCGACTATTCCTTATGACCAGATCATTACAGGCATCAATGAAGGAAAAATCAAGGGACTCTGGATCCTGTGTACCAATCCAAGACACAGCTGGACAAATAATGAAACCTTTGCTGCCGCTGCTAAGAAGCTGGAGCTGTTTGTCGTACAGGATATCTATGAAGATATTGAAAGCGCAGAAGACTGTACGGTATTTTTCCCGGTGGTACCCGGTATTAAAAAGGCGGGGACCTACATCAATATGGAACGCAGGATGTCTGCCATGCGGCCGGTTCTGGAGCGCGGGGAACATGAAATCAGTGATTACGAAGCAATACTCGGAGTTGGAAAAGCCCTGGGAATGGGAAAATTGCTGAAAGGGTTTGAGACTGTGCAGAAATGCTTTGAGACCATGCAGAAATGTGCCAAAGGAATGCCCTGCGATTTCTCTGGAATCACCTGGGAGGATCTGGAAACTTCCCATGGTGTCCAGTGGCCTTTCAGGGAGGGGGAAACATTAGAGGAGGATGAGAGGCGTCTGTATGAAGACGGTATATTCTGGCATCCGGATGGAAAATTAAAATTTCTTTTTGAGGAAGTGATGCAGAATCCATTGCCTGTAACCAGCGAATTTCCATTCATATTGAATACCGGAAGGGGAAGCGTGGGACAATGGCATACCCAGTCCCGGACCAGAGAAGTGCAGTTTATAGAAGATGTAACTGCCAGGAAAGCGTATCTGTATATGAATGAGGAGACAGCAAAGGAATATGGCATCAGAGAAATGGACAGGATCAGGGTGCATTCTGTCAATGGAGAAAATGCCCTATTTCACATTTTAGTGACCTCAAATGTCACTCATGATGAATTATTTGCACCGATCCATTATTTAGAGTGCAATAAAATTACCCCATCCATTTATGACAAGTATTCCAGAGAACCTTCTTATAAAGCAACACCCGTTTGTTTTGAAAAAGAGGACGGAGGTAGTATCAATGGTTAGAATCAGGATTGACCGTTCAAAATGCATCGGCTGTCTGACCTGTGTTACGGCCTGTGTGGTAAGCCATGAAAGTGATGATGCCAGAAATCGTGTTGTCATTGACAGTGAGATTAAAGCAGCACCGATTTTCTGCCGCCACTGTGAGCTGCCGGAGTGTACTTATACCTGTATGACAGGTGCCATGCATAAAAATCCCATAACCGGATTTGTAGAATATGATAAGGAACAATGTGCAAGCTGTTATATGTGTATTATGGCTTGCCCTTACGGCGTTTTAAAGAGCGATAAAATCAACCATAAAGAGATCATGAAATGCAATATGTGTGTACATAGAACCGATGATGGTTCAGCAAAACCAATGTGTGTTGAAAAATGTCCCATGCAGGCAATTACACTTGTGGAGGTGGGGAAATGAGATATGTGGTAATCGGATCTTCTGCAGCGGGAATCAACGGTATCCGGGGAATACGTTCGGAAGATAAAGAAGGTGAGATCATTCTGATTTCAAAAGACGAGGCCGTTTATTCCAGATGTATCCTTCATCATTACATGGAAGGTATCCGTGATTTAAAAAGATTGAGCTTTATAGAAGAAGATTTCTTTGAAAAGCATAAGGTTCATTGGGTGTCAGGGAAAGCAGTGACCGGACTGAACAGTGATAAGCGGGAGGTAGCCCTGGAGGACGGAAGACTCATAGCTTATGATAAGCTTCTGATCGCATCCGGTTCCCATTCCTTTTTACCTCCGGTTTTGAACCTTCGGGAGGCTGACGGCGTTTTTGGGTTTCGTAATCTGGAGGATATTGAACAGATCATGGCACGGGCAAAGACCGCGGGGCACATTGTTGTCATGGGGGCTGGGCTGGTAGGAATTGACTGCATAAGCGGCTTACTGCCGTTAAAAAAGAATCTGTCTCTGGTTGAAATGCAGGATCATATGCTGGCTATTCAATTGGATAAAAAGGCGGCCTCTGCTTATGAACAGGCATTTCTTGAAAAAGGAATCAGACAGTATTTCGCGGCCGGGATAAATGAAGTAGTTATGGATGACGGCAAGCATGTGCGGAAGGTGATTTTAACAAATGGGGAGGTCCTGCCTTGTGATCTGCTGGTAGTAACAGCGGGGATAAGGGCCAATACCGGTTTTTTATCGGATTCCGGTGTGGAAACGGATCAGCGGGGACTGCTGATCGATGAAACAGGAAGAACCAATGTAGAAGGCGTATATGGTGCCGGAGATGTGACGGGAAGGAATCCGATCTGGCCGGTGGCAGTAAAGGAAGGTCTGATTGCCGGATGCAATATGGCCGGCGGAAATAAATGTATGACAGATTTCTTTGCCAGTAAGTCGACAATGAATTTCCTGGGAATCCCCACATTATCCCTTGGTGTAAATACCAGACCGGATGAGACCTATCAGGAAATCATACAGGAAACAGATGGTGGAGAATATAAGAAAATCATTTATAAAGACGGTCATATTTATGGCGCCATACTTCAGAATGATCTGGCATATGCTGGAGTTCTGACGCAGATCATAAGAAGAAACATTGATGTTTCAAAGGTAAAAAAACCTGTCTTTAAGATTGATTATTCCGATTTTTTCCATTTAAATGATAATTTTGAATTTATGTATGATGAATTGGAGAAAGTATGAGAGAAGACAGTATTGTAAAACGATTGGAAAGAATGCCGGTACCGATACTGCCAACTATGGTAGGAGCGATTACCCTTGCTAATTTCATGAAAGGATTTGGGTATGAATGGATACGTCATATCACCTTATGGAGTGCAGCAGTTGTATGGATTTGTTATCTGGGAAAAATAATTTTATATCCACGGGTATGCAAAAAAGAATATGAAAATACGATTTTAAGGTCGTTATATGCAGGGTTTGCCATGATTATGATGGGCTTTGGGGCTTATGTGTACGCTTACAGTCCTGTGCTTGGCAAAGGGCTGTGGGTTGCCGGTATAGTGATTCAAGCCTGCCATATTATTTATTTTACTTATAAAAGTATGGGAAAAAAATTTGCCTGGGATACGTTTATGCCATGCTGGTTCGTTACCTATAATGGCATTATGGTCTCCACAGTGGTGGGGGGTGTTATGAACGAACCGCTGCTTGGAAAAATAATTGTCTATTACGGTATTGGGATCTATTTTGTCCTGATCCCGTTTATGGTGTACCGTCTTGTTAAAAAGCCTGTGAATCCGGCATATTTTCATACGCAGGCTGTTGTACTTGCGCCATGCAGTCTGTGTGTAACATCTTATATTAATTATGTAGATGAGATAAATATGATCCTTCTTACTTTTTTATATGTTTGTGTTCTGCTATCCTGTCTTTTTATCATTTTAAAGCTGCCGGAATTTTTTAGCTTCGAATTTTATCCCGGATATGCCGGTATGACATTCCCCATGGCAATCGGAACAGTGGCATCCGGTAAAATGGCGGGAGTAATGGAAACCATGGGATATGAAAAGGCCGGCAGTATCATTACACAGATTACTGGGCTGCAATTTTACATAACAGCTATGATTATCGGCTATGTTTTATTAAAATTTGTATCAATGCTGATAAAAAGAAAATCGGTATGAAGGTGAGTGCGGTTTTGTTAGCTGGCGGCCAAGGCAGCAGAATGAACTATCAGAATAAGGCATTATTGAGTTTAAAAGGGAAGAATTTCCTTGAAATAATCATCAGTGAGCTGGAAGACGTTGCTGATGAAATATTAATTTCACAGCAGAAACTTAAGGTGGAAGGGGCAGAAGGTTTTTCCGTTGTCCATGATAATTATCTTCACTGCGGACCATTATCCGGTATTGAGGCCGGTCTGACCTGTTGTGAAAATGAGATTCTCATCGTAGCGGCTTGTGATATGCCTATGTTGAAGAAAGAATTATTTATTATTTTACTTCAATACATAGAACATTATGATGCAGTCATACCAATTGTCAATGGAAAGACAGAACCTCTCGCAGCTGTTTACCAGAAGAAAATACTAAAGAAGGTAAGAATTCAGCTGCAGCATGGTACTTTCTGTGTCAAAAATCTGCTGGACCAGTTAAATATAAGATACATTGACGTAGAGGAATATGGTTTCGGTACAGAAGAGTTTAAAAATATTAATACAGTTAAGGAATATCAAAGTTTTTTAAGGGAACAGGGATGAAAGAATGGATAAATTATCATTAAATGAGGCAGTGGAATGTTTATGTTCCAACTGCGAACCGGTGGTGGAAACAGAACGGATCAGTTTGTGGAATGCATCAGGCAGAGTACTTAGTGAGAATCTTATATCTGAGATGGATCAACCGCCGTTTCCGAGATCACCTTTAGATGGATATGCACTAAAAAGCGAAGATACAACGGGAGCTTTGGAAAACCAGTCCGTTAAATTGAAAGTCATTGATGAAATTATGGCAGGTTCTGTGGGAAGACATCACGTAAAAAACGGGGAAGCTGTAAGAATTATGACAGGAGCCCCGATTCCTCCAGGCGCAGATTGTATTATCCGTCAGGAGGATACTGATTATGGAGAGAATGAGGTAAAAATATACAAAGAGTTAAAGCAATATGATAATTATTGTTTTAAAGGAGAAGATTTTAAGAATCAGCAGCTCCTTCTGAAAAAAGGTGTGATATTATCTGCCCCGGAAATCGGGATCATTGCCAGCTGCGGAAAACCGGATGTTCTGGTATACAAAAAGCCTGCTGTAGCATTAATCACCACTGGTGACGAGACAATGGTGCCTGGTACTGCATTGAAACCGGGAAAAATATATGATTCCAATATGTTTACATTGGGCTGCCGATTAAAAGAATTAGGGGTTGTACCGGAATGCATCATGCATGTAGATGATCAAACGGCCAGAATGGTTTGTGTTATACAGGAGATCAGTGGATATACGGATTTAATTATTACCACCGGGGGTGTCTCGGTAGGGAAAAAAGATATTATGCATGAAGTATTCAAACAGGCAGGTGTAAAAACGCTATTCTGGAAGGTTTCCGTAAAACCCGGAACACCTACTTTATGCGGTAAATATAATAACACACTGATTATCTGTCTTTCCGGTAATCCATTTGCCGCTTTAACAAATATGGAACTGCTGGTAAAGCCGGTTCTATCTAAAATGCTGCAAAAAAGAGATTTGGAACCAGACCGGATAACTGTACCGATTGATAAGGGATTTGAAAAGGGAAGCCGTGTGACACGTTATGTAAGGGGATACTTGAATGATGGGAAAGTAACCATCCCAACAAATAAGCATTCGTCCGGTATTTTAAGTTCCATGGCCGGCTGCAATTGCCTGATAGAAATACCAGCAGGAAATTATGGAGTTCACAAAGGAGATCAGGTATGTGTGATACCAATGTAAGCGAGAATGTAGTTTGTATCTGCGGTGTAAAGAATTCCGGGAAGACAACGTATATGGAACGTCTGATTAGAGAATTCACAAAACTTGGTTATAAGGTTGCCGCGATTAAACATGACGGACATGATTTTCAGAGTGATATGCCAGGAACAGACAGCTTTGAATATCATGAAGCAGGAGCTTACGGAACTGCGGTATACTCCGGATACCGGTTGATGCTGATGAAAGAGATGACTGACGTATCCCTTGAGAACATAATCTCTTTTTATAAGGAGGCGGACATCATTCTGGTAGAAGGTCTAAAAAACAGTTCCTATCCTAAAATTGAACTGGTTAGAAAAGATATTTCCACCGTACCCGTTTCCAATCCACAAGGGCGTTTTCTGATAGTTACAGATGCAGACCTTTCCGATCAGTATGGAGAGATCAGAGGCTTTGAACAGATACATGAAGCAGTTCAGATAATTCAACGATATACCCCTAAAAAATTTTCCAATCTCATTCATAATTCGTATTAGTTCCGCATAAGATATAAATAGTAAGGTTATGAAAACAAAACGAACCAAAGGAGAGGATATAGCTATGGCTGAGATACATTACTTAATATCGGATGCATCAAAGAAGGTTGATGTAGAATCCCATGTCCTTAGATACTGGGAGGACGAGCTAGAGTTAAACATTCCCAGAAATGAGATGGGACACCGGTATTACACCGAAGCACACATCCGTTTATTCAAGCAGATCAAGGACTTAAAGGAAAAGGGATATCAGTTAAAAGCCATTAAGACAGCGCTTGAAAAAGTCATTGGGGACGGAAGGGATCCGGTTATACCTGATGAGTTATTGGAGGGGCAGATGACCCAGGAATTAAAAGACAGTGGACTGGCCGGAGAAGACGGCGAGTCAGGCCTGGAAGTACATAACACAGCACAGGTCTCTATTGCGCAGGGAAAGATGGAACAGTTTCAGGAAATCATGAATCACATCATTGGACGTGCTTTGGAGTTAAATAATGAGCAGTTGAGCCAGGATGTCAGCAGTCTGGTCAATGACAAAGTCGTTAAGGAAATGGAATACTTAATGAACTTAAAAGAGGAAAAAGAAGAAGAACGCTACAAACAGCTGGACGAGCTGCTGCGGACCTATCAGAAAGACAACAAAGGCCGTGCAGAAGCAGCAGCATCCAAAATTCCCTTCTTTAACCGCAAAAAGAAATTTGGTCGAAACGGAAAAAAGTTATAACATTCTCTCACTTTCAGATAAAACGAGCCGAAAAGCGGCTCAGGCAAAAAATCCGCAGCTGCCACTGAAAGTGTAAACTGCGGATTTTTTTGAACGTCTTAATTCTCAGCAAGATTCCACAAATCTCTCAAAAAGCCGAAACGCTTCCCCACTGTTTTCCCAAAGATATTCCGGATGCCACTGGACTCCCACAAAAAATGGATAGCCAGTCATTTCCAGCGCCTCAATTAAATGATCCGGAGAATAAGCCGATGCAATCAGCCCCTCCCCTAAATCCTTCACAGCCTGATGATGCATGCTGTTAACTCTCAATGTATCCATACCAGCTATCTCATGCAGCAGCGTACCCTGTGTCAGAGAAACCGTATGGCTTGGCATATGATAAGCAAATGGCTGGGTATGTGCAATAGGAAATTCCGGTTTTGTCATCGAAAAGATATCCTGCCAGATCGTCCCGCCCATGGCAATATTTAAAACCTGAATCCCTCTGCAAATCCCAAGAACCGGCTTCCTTTTCTCCAGAATAAAGGGAAGCAGTGCAATCTCCATCCGATCCCTTGCCTCCGATACATTACCGCAGTGCACCTGTGTTTCCTCACCAAAAAGGAACGGATGAACATCCGGCCCGCCAGTAAACAAAAATCCGTCGAACTCATCAGCCATCTGCTTCAACTCATCGTCATCAGCTTCTAACGGCATTACAACAGGAATCGCCCCCGCCGCCTTCAGAGCCCGCAAGTAGGTAGGTCTCATCTTAATATCATTGTTATCAGTATCGTGGGCAGGCGTCAATCCTATCAGCGGTTTTTTCATATAAACCTCCTTTCAGAAATAACATGAGTGATAATAAAAAGATATGGGAACCAATAACAAAATGCCCCTCCCTTACGGAAGAGGCATATATGTATTTAAATAATTATGCTTCAGAAATAGCTCCTGTTGGGCATACACCTTCACATGCGCCGCAATCGATACAAGCATCTGCATCAATAACGTACTGAGAATCACCCTGGCTGATAGCGCTTACTGGGCATTCGCCTTCGCATGAACCACAACTTACACAAGCGTCACTAATAACACGTGCCATGATAAATAACCTCCTTATATTCTATACATTTTTCTATATTTTATACTATTAATATAATTTAATCAAGTAGAAAATGTAACAATTAATGTTTAATTTTAGGAGCAATAGGGATCCTGCGCACCACTGCGGGAATCCTTAATTCCAGTAAGAATTATCTTCTTGGCAGATATGGCATCTTCCTTTGCTAAAGGGGGTACCCCCTTTAGCGGATAATCCATACCCATACTTTCATATTTCACTTTTCCCATATCGTGATAGGGAAGAACATCAAGAGCCTTTACGTTCTTTAACTGACCGATAAAACGCCCGAGATGGTATAAATCTGCTGCTTCGTCTGTGATGCCGGGCACCACCACATGACGAATCCAGACAGGAACTTCTTTTTCATCAAGATAGCGGGCAAAATCCAGAATATCTGCATTAGAATGACCAGTTAAAGGTTTGTGTCTGATATCATTAATCTGCTTGATATCCAGCATCACCAGGCTGGTAGAAGCAAGAAGACGGTCGATTTTCTTTAAATATTCTTCATTGCTTCTGTTAAATGTCACTCCAGAGGTATCCAGACAGGTATGAATCTCTTTTTTTCCTGCAGCTTCAAACAGCTCGGTAAGAAAATCCAGCTGCAAAAGCGGCTCGCCGCCTGTGGCTGTGATACCTCCGCCCCGGTAAAAATGCCGGGACGACTCATACTGCTTTAATATATCCCCGACTGTCATCAGACTGCCGCCCGCCAGTTCCCAGGTATCCGGGTTGTGGCAGTACTGGCAGCGCATGGGGCAGCCCTGAAAAAATACCACCATGCGCACGCCTGGACCGTCAACGGTACCAAAACTTTCAATGGAATGGATACGTCCTGTCATAAGTGCTTCGCCTTCTTTTCTGATTGTTACATATTGCTGTGAAATGTACGGGAGATAACTTCATCCTGCTGTTCTTTTGACAGTTTGATAAAGTTAACTGCATAACCGGACACGCGAACGGTCAGCTGAGGATAATTCTCCGGATGCTTTTGTGCGTCCAGAAGAGTATCCTTCGTAAAAACATTAACATTTAAGTGATGTCCGCCTTCTTCTACATAGCCATCTAATAAGTTCACAAGATTGTCGATTTGAGATTCACTGATATTTGCCATTGTATTATCCTCCTTATGTGTTTTCATTCATTTCGTATTCCTGACTGGCTATTGATCGTCCGCTTCCCGGTCCATGCCCTCAAACAGGGTAGGAACGCGGCAGGCGACATCGCCTTCAGCACAGTCAAGAGAATTGGTAGTAGTAATTGTTTTCGCCATAGTCTTATGGGCATTTACGGTACCGTCCTCAGCTACACGGATGTTCATATGACCGCCGTTGTTGGTCATAAATGAATCCAGCATTGAGACAATATCATCAATTTGTTTTTCATTTGGATCTGCCATAACAGCCACTCCTTACTTCTGGTCTTCGCTTAAAGCCAGTTCAAGATCCACTTCCAAGTCTCCGGTGAAGATCTTATCCTCTTTGCCAAGAGCTCCCGGTACAATTGAGAAGGTATTGGAGATACCATCCTGGGCATCCTTAAATGGAAGCTTGGCCACTGATGCCAGAGATGCTACAGCACCATGAGTATCCCTTCTGTGCATTGGGTTTGCACCTGGTGCAAATGCTTCTCCCTTCTTACGTCCGTCAGGAGTTGCTCCTGTGTTTTTACCATATACTACGTTGGAAGTAATTGTCAAGATGGAAGTTGTAGCAATTCCTCCGCGGTAAGTATGATTTGACTTCACAAAGTTCATGAAGGTGTGTACCAGATCACTTGCAATCTGATCCACGCGGTCGTCGTTGTTTCCGTATTTCGGGAAATCTCCCTCAATTTCATAATCCACAACAATGCCATTCTCATCACGGATTGCTTTCACCTTAGCGTATTTAATAGCGGAAAGTGAGTCAGCCACAACGGAAAGACCAGCAATTCCGGTTGCAAACCAACGGGTTACTTTTTTATCATGAAGAGCCATCTGAATGCGCTCATAACTGTATCTGTCATGCATATAGTGAATGATGTTTAAAGCATTTACATAGACATTTGCAAGCCACTGCATCATATCCTTATAAGCATCCATTACTTCATCATAATCCAAATATTCAGAAGTAACAGGACGGTATTTAGGTCCTACCTGTTTTTTGGTGATTTCATCCACGCCGCCGTTGATGGCATATAAAAGACATTTTGCCAGGTTGGCGCGTGCTCCGAATAACTGCATCTCTTTTCCTACTCTCATGGAAGATACACAGCAGGCAATGGCATAGTCATCACCGTGGGTAACTCTCATTAAATCATCATTCTCATACTGAATAGAAGAGGATGCGATAGAGGTCTTTGCACATAAACGCTTAAAGTTATCAGGCAGCTTTGTAGACCAGAGAACCGTTAAATTAGGTTCTGGTGCAGTACCTAAGTTCTCAAGTGTATGAAGATAACGGAAGGACATCTTTGTTACCAGATGACGTCCGTCAATTCCCACACCACCGATGGATTCTGTTACCCAGGTAGGATCACCGGAGAAAAGCTCGTTGTATTCCGGTGTACGTGCAAACTTCACAAGACGAAGCTTCATGATGAAGTGATCTACAAATTCCTGAACTTCTTCTTCTGTGTATGTGCCTTCTTTTAAATCTCTCTGAGCATAAATATCAATGAAAGTAGAAGTACGTCCAAGGGACATGGCAGCACCGTTCTGCTCCTTTACTGCAGCTAAGTAAGCCAGGTAAGTCCACTGAATGGCTTCTTTCACATTCACAGCAGGTTTTGAAATATCAAATCCATAAATAGATCCAAGTTTCTTTAATTCCTTTAAAGCACGGATCTGCTCGGATAATTCTTCTCTTTCACGGATTACATCGGAATACATGGTAGTACGGGTTGTATTCTTCTGTTCTTCTTTATCTTCAATCAGACGATCGATTCCGTAAAGAGCGACTCTTCGGTAATCACCGATAATACGTCCGCGTCCGTAAGCATCAGGAAGTCCGGTTATGATGTGGCTGGAGCGGCAGTTACGCATTTCTTCCGTATAAGCATCAAAAACGCCTGCATTATGAGTCTTTCTATGAACACTGAAAAATTCCTTTATTTCCGGATCAATGGTATAACCATTATCTGCACAGGCCTTTTCTGCCATTCGGATACCGCCGTAAGGCTGCAGGGAACGTTTAAAAGGCTTATCTGTCTGAAATCCAACAATTGTTTCTTTGTCCTTGTCTAAATATCCCGGGCCATGAGAGGTAATCGTGGAGACGAGTTTTGTGTCCATATCCAGAACGCCGCCGGCTTCCCGCTCCTTTTTGCTTAATTCCATAACCTGTGCCCACAGTTCCTCTGTTTTGCTGGTCGGTCCTGCAAGGAAAGTATCATCTCCGTCATAAGGAGTATAGTTCTTCTGAATAAAGTCTCTGACGTTAATCTCATGTTCCCAAATACCGTTGTTAAAAGCTCTCCATTCCGGTCTCATTTGTTTGTACCTCCATAAAAAATCTTTATAATAAGCATCAATAATAAATAAGTGTCATCAAAGGTTATAATTCCTAGGACCTTTGTATGAATACATTATATATGAATACTGTATACAATGTCAATAGCGCTTATTGAGAAATTTTTCTATAAGCGTTTAGAAAGAAAAAACGGAATGAAACCCTTGCTAATTGCCTGGAAAAGTATTATATTATAAAAACAGTATGTACAATTTTATAAGGAGGAATACAAGATGCAGATTGATAAAAATAT
The DNA here is from genome assembly GCA_963523075.1 of uncultured Clostridium sp. Taxonomy (GTDB): domain Bacteria; phylum Bacillota; class Clostridia; order Lachnospirales; family Lachnospiraceae; genus Lacrimispora. Next base: position 56,604 of record CAURBW010000010.1, on the reverse strand, counting down.
GCTGATCGGAGCATTGCTTGAGATGGATGACAACATTGCACCGATGCTTATGCGTGCAGGTATGCATTGTCTTGGCTGTCCCGCATCTCAGGGAGAGTCTTTAGAGGAAGCTTGTCAGGTTCATGGAATTGACTGTGATGTTCTGGTTTCTCAGATTAATGAAGTCTTAGCAGACAGATAGAATATTTAAGGAGGCGGTCCTATGGATCTGCCTCCTTATTTTTCACTTCTTTTTTTTCTTCCCGGTAATGTCTGGGACTCACTCCATATTCCTGCTTGAATATCTTGGAAAAGGTCAGCGGATTATCATATCCGATGCTGGTGGCAATCTCCTGTATGGACCGGTAAGTGCCGGCCAGTTCCTGGGCTGCAATGTTTAAACGGAATCTCATTAAATACTCCTGAGGAGAAACTTCCAGCTTCTTTTTAAAAATGGAGGTTAAATAGGAACGGTTGATTCCGATGTAATCTGCAATATCCTGAACCCTGATGCGGTCGTAGTTCAGCTTGATATACTGCAGCGCATAATCAATATAGGTATCAATGGAATAATCATACTGATTTTTGCTGGTGCGCAGGCTGCTCTGTGTCTCAATCAGTGTGGACAGGATCTCGTATAAATATCCCACACGCTTAATTTCATTGGCAAATGTCAGCTGGTTCGTATCCAGAATCTTCTGTATCATGGGAAGGTAGCAGCGGTTGGGGATCTGGGAATGGATGGCACAATGTTCGTTTAACAGGCCCGCATATCCCAAATAGGTTTCCGCCATGGTGCCGTCAAAAGTGATCCACATATACTCCCATGGATTATCATAATCTGCATGATACTGAATTGGCTGGCCTTTGGGGATCATAAAGATGTCGTCAGTTTCCAGCTCATAACGGGTTCCCCCTGTCTCCAGAACACCAGCTCCTCCCAGCACAAAATGGAGATGATATTCATTGGGAATCTTGTGATTGTAGGTATATCCGGGAGGACACTGCTGAATACCGCAGTGGACCAGATACAAATCATTGGTTTGACGCTTGATGTTTCTTAAACAACGGAATCCCGCCACACATTTATAACTCGTCTGTTTTTCAGTCAAAGCTAAGCCCCCTCAATCGGATACTGATTATTCATATCTATTATACAGGAAGCAGATTTTACTTGCAAATCTTATTTGCGGAAGATATGTCAGCGGTACATGCTCATATAATCACCGTGTGCGTCAATCAGTTCCTCCACCATGGCCCGGATATCCCTGATGCTGAGCTCTGCACTGGTATGGGGGTCCAGCATGGCGGCCTGGCAGATCGCCTCTCGGCTTCTGGTTCGGGCAGCTTCCACGGTAATCAGCTGAGGATTGATATTTGTCATATTCATGGCAGCCAGCTGGACCGGGAGCCGGCCGACGTGACAGGGGGTGATTCCGCTTCCGTCCACCAGACAGGGTACTTCCACACATGCATCAGAAGGCAGATTCTCAATCAGACCTTTGTTTAAAACATTTCCGCCGATTTTATACGGGTGATTGGTTATGATAGCTTCCATAATATAGGAAGCGTATTCCAGTGAACGGGAGTGAGTGATGGCTCCGTTGTTTAAGATCGATGCTTTTTCTTCTTCCCACTCGTTAATCTGTTTGATGCACCGTCTGGGATATTCATTTAACGGGATATTAAATTCCTCAATCAGCTGCGGATACCGGGATTTAATAAACAGAGAATTATACTCAGCGTTGTGCTCGCTTGACTCCGTGCAGTAATAACCCAGATTACGTATGTACTCAAAACGTACCATATCCTTATGTCCGCCTGCCTGATTCATCTCAAGAGCCTTCTGCTTAATTAACGGATAGAGATCTTCGCCGTTCCGGTCGTGAATATTTAGAAGCCATGCCATATGGTTGATTCCTGCAATCAACTCTGTCCGTCCTTCCAGACGGTCTTCCATGTCCAGTTCTTTCAGCAGATTTTCTGAGCAGACCTGAACACTGTGACACAGACCGATGGTTTTAACAGAAGTATACCGCTGCATATATCCGGTGAGGATTGCCATGGGATTGGTATAATTTAAAAACCATGCATCCGGACAGACCTCCTCTATGTCTCTTGCAAATTCCTCCATAACCGGAATGGTCCTTAAGCCCCGCATAATCCCGCCGATTCCCAGCGTGTCGGCAATGGTCTGGCGCAGACCGTATTTCTCCGGTATTTCAAAATCGGTAATCGTGCAGGGATCATATCCCCCCACCTGGATTGCATTTACTACAAAAGTTGCACCGGACAGGGCTTTTTTCCGGTTTTCCGGTCCCAGATAGGTGTGTATGTCAGCCCTTCCGTCATTTACATTTTTGTTGATTGCACTCAGAATAAGCTGTGAGTCCGAAAGCCGGATGGGATCAATGTCATACAGAGCGATTACAGCATCTCGCAGTGCAGGCGTGCACATACAGTCTCCTAAGACATTTCTTGCAAATATCGTACTCCCTGCTCCCATAAAAGTTATTTTTATCATTATTTTTCCTCCTTGTTTTTCTTGTTTGCCAGATGAGGTTATTGTATAATCACAGAAGAGAAAAAGATAGGAAGTTTGTTTCAAAAAATTGTCAATTTGTTGTATGGAGGTGGGATCATGAACCAGTCACCAAAGGGGCTGACCATATATTACTGCGGTCATGAAACGTGCATGCCCGGCCATTTTTCCGGGCCGGCTGTCCGTAAGCATTACCTTCTTCATGTTGTGCTCAAAGGAAAGGGAATTTACAGGACTTCTGACAGGGAGTACAGGCTTGTGGAAGGAGAGGCGTTTTTAATTAAGCCTCAGGAAGTCACTTACTATCAGGCAGATAACAGAGAGCCATGGGAATATGCATGGGTGGCATTTGCCGGAGCAGAGGCAGACCGTCTGGTGTCTGAGTACCGCAGTAAAGAGAATGGATACTGCTATCGTTTTAACAGCGGAGATGAGTGGCGGGAGATAATTCTGGCGCTTGTGGCAGGTTTTTACAGTACCGCCCACAACATGGATGAGATGAGGGGGTATCTCTATCTTCTGTTTTCCCATTTCCCCGTATATGCTTCAGATTTGGATCTCTATGAAAAAAGTTATCTGGAGCAGGCCGAAACGTATATCCGGCATAATTACAGTTATCCCATACAAATTGCGGATGTGGCAAGGTTTATTGGCATTGACCGGACCTATCTTTACCGGATTTTCATTATGCATAAAGGGGTATCTCCCAAGCATTATCTGACGGAGTACCGGGTTCTGGAGGCGAAGCGGTTACTGGAGGATACCTCATTAAGCATAACGGAAACAGCCCTTTCCTGTGGTTTTCACGATGCGTCTGTTTTCTGCAGATGCTTTCAGAAAGCAGAGGGAGAATCTCCTCTGCAGTACAGAAAGCGGTTTCGGGGTGCTGGTTCATGAATGTAACAAAACACCATATAAAAATCACATTAATCTATGTAAAATTAACAAAGAACAGATTATAATTAGGGACATAATAATAAAAAGCAACAAAAAAGTAATGGGCAAAAATTTTGAAACTATTTAAAGTGACAAATTATGGGAGGTAGCAAAATGAAACGGAGATGGGGATTACCAGCAGCTATGGCAGTTATCGCAGCCTCTGCACTGATCGGCTGTTCCAGCCAGCAGAACAGCAGTCAGACAACTGCAGCAGGGTCACAGGAGACCAGGCAGGAGTCGAAGCAGGAATCAGGCGCAGCCGAGACAGAAAAGGAAAAGGGAGGATCTTCCGGGACTCTTACTGTAGCTATCTGGGATAAAAACCAGGAACCAGGTCTTACCAAGATTATGGCTGATTTCACAAAAGAGACAGGGATTAAGACACAGATACAGGTAACACCATGGGATCAGTACTGGACCATGCTGGAAGCAGGTGCTACGGGAGGCTCTCTGCCCGATGTATTCTGGATGCATTCCAATGAGATCGCACGTTACTCAGAATATGAGATGCTGCTGGATTTAACAGACCGGATCAAAGCCAGCAAAACGCTTGAGATGGATAAATTCCCCAAAGAGATTGTAGACATTTACAACTGGCAGGGAACCAAGCAGTATGCGGTTCCAAAAGACATTGATACAATTGCTCTCTGGTATAATAAAACAATGTTCGACGAGGCAGGAATTTCCTATCCAAGCAAAGACTGGACCTGGGATGATTTTGCAGATGCAGCAAAAAAGCTTACTAAGGCTGATGGCAGCCAGTATGGCTTTGCAATTAATCCTACCAATGATCAGGCAGGCTGGTGCAATCCAGTCTACGATATGGGCGGCTATGTAATCAGCGATGACAAAAAGTCTTCCGGATTTACCCAGCCGGGAACCATAAAGGCACTGACCTTCCTTACAGATCTTATGAAAGAAGGATATGCTCCGCCTTATGAGGTAATTGCGGAGAATAAGGAGGAAGCTTTATTTGAAGCCGGCAAGGTAGCCATGATTACACAGGGTTCCTGGATGCTTTCAGAACTTTGCAACAATGACTATGTAAAAGCAAACTGTAACATCGCAGTTCTTCCAAAAGACAAAACAACAGGAAGACGTGCTTCCATCTATAATGGTCTTGGCTGGGCAGCATCTGCCAATACCTCTATGCCGGAAGAAGCCTGGAAGCTGATTGAATACATGGGTTCCAAAGAAGCTCAGCAGAAGCAGTCTGATCTTGGAATCGTAATATCTGCTTATCAGGGAACTACTGATAACTGGATTAAGGCATACCCCGACTTCAATTTACAGGCGTATCTTGATATGATGGATGATCTGGTAATCCGTCCCTATTCCAAATCAACGGTTGCATGGACCAATATGATGCATGAAAAACTGATTGATGCATGGAACGGAAATAAGAGTGTAGAGGATGTCTGCAAGGATATTGATAAGGAAATGAATGCCATGCTGGCGGAAGAATAGGTATGGTCGGGGAGGCAGATACAACGGATGCCTCCCCTTTTAACAAAATTGCGGAGGGACTGCATGAACAGAGAAAAAACGGTATCAAGACGGGAGAAAAGTGAATTTTTGTGGGGCTGGCTGTTTCTGCTGCCTACCATGACAGGCCTCATAATTTTGAATATTATACCAATCTTTCAGACAATCTATCAAAGCTTTTTTAAGACCGGAGCCTTTGGAAAGGGCAATGTATATGTAGGGCTCAGTAACTACAGCAAGCTGCTAAAGGATGGTACAGTCTGGCAGGCGCTTTGGAATACTTTCAAGTACGCCCTTGTTGAAGTACCATTTTCCATAGCAATCGCTCTGGTGCTTGCTGTCATACTAAACGGTAAAATAAAAGGCCGGTCTATATGGAGAACTATTTATTTTCTGCCTATGGTTGCAGCTCCTGCAGCGGTAGCCATGGTCTGGAGATGGCTTTATAATTCAGAATTCGGTTTAATCAATCACCTTTTAAACCGGATGGGGCTTTCCTCTGTGAACTGGATTTCAGATCCTGGAATTGCTTATATCTCCGTAGCTATTGTGGGAATCTGGTCAGTGATCGGTTACAACATGGTCCTGTTTTTTGCCGGTCTTCAGGAGATTCCAAGAGATTATTATGAAGCGGCGGAAATTGACGGAGCCGGAGGTGTGAAACAATTTTTCTATATCACCCTTCCCCTGATTTCTCCTACCATGTTTTTCGTAACTGTGACCAGGGTAATCGGAGCTATGCAGGTATTTGACAGTATTTATATGATGATGGAAAAATCCAATCCGGCACTGGTGAAAACCCAGTCTCTGGTTTATCTTTTCTATAAGTATTCCTTTGTTGAGGGCAACAAGGGATATGGCTCCGCCATTGTCATGCTGCTGCTTCTGGTGATTCTGCTCATTACGGTGATCCAGCTTCTTTGTCAGAAGAAGTGGGTTAATTACAGCTAAGGAGGAGAACAATGGATAAGAATAGAAAATTTAAGTCAGGACTTCAATACTTCATACTTGCAGTCGGCTCTGTTGTCATGCTGGTTCCTTTCTTATGGATGATTCTAACGGCTTTTAAATCAACGTCTGAGGCAACTCAGATGAACCCGTTTATCATCTTTCCATCTGTATGGAGAAAGGCTGCATTTTTATCTGTAATGAGCAAGATGAATTTCTTAAGACTGTATTGGAACACACTGGTTCTTATTGTAGAGCGGGTAGCTTGTGCAGTTTTAACGGCAACCATGGCAGGGTATGCGTTTGGAAGACTTCATTTTAGAGGGAAAAATCTTGCATTTTCCCTGGTATTATTCCAAATGATGGTGCCGTCCCAGATATTTATTATACCTCAGTATTTAATGGTAGGCAGGCTGGGACTGTTAAATACCTCCTTTGGTCTCCTCTTTCCAGGACTGGTCACGGCATTTGGAACCTTTTTACTCCGTCAGGCATATATGGGACTCCCCTTATCTTTAGAGGAGGCAGCCAGACTTGACGGCTGCAACATCGGCCAGACATTCCTGTATGTCATGGCACCGCTTACGAAATCATCCATGGTAGCACTTGGAATTTTCACCGCATTGTTTGCGTTCAAGGAACTGATGTGGCCGTTAGTCGTCAATACAGAGCAAAATACCATGCCTCTTTCTGCAGCACTTGCAAAGCTGCAGGGTCAGTTTGTGACCAACTATCCGGAACTTATGGCAGCTTCCCTGCTGGCCTGTATTCCTATGGTTATCATATACCTGATTTTCCAGAAACAGTTTATTGAAGGAATTGCAACATCAGGAGGAAAATTATAAAGGAGTTTACATTATGCCAATCATTTATCATCAACAAGCAAAAGAGTTTCACCTGTATAACCAGTCCATCAGCTACATCATTCAGATCATGGGAAACGGTCAGCTGGGGAATTTGTATTATGGGAAACGGATTAAGGACCGGGAGTCTTTTGAGTATCTTTTTGAAACGGGTGAGCGCCCTCATGCTGCAATCAGCTGTCCCAACCCCGTCAATTTATGCCTGCAGTATACAAAGCAGGAGTATCCGGCATACGGAACCGGAGATTACCGGTATGGAGCGTACTGCGTCAGGCAGGAGAACGGCAGCAGGATCACAAATTTTACTTATGCTGATCACACCATCTTAAAAGGAAAGCCTTCTATTGAACCCCTTCCTTCCACCTATACGGAAGATGATACGGAAGCATCTACGTTAAAGATCAGGCTTCATGATGATCTGATTGATACAGATCTGGTTCTCACGTATACCATATATGAAGAGAACCCGGTGATTACAAGAAATGTCCTCTTTAAACACAGCGGACCGGAAGAGATTGTCCTCTTAAATGCCATGAGTGCAGCGGTTGATTTGCCGGAATCAAATTATGATATGATTCATTTGTCGGGTGCATGGTCCAGAGAACGGTATGTAAAGCGGCGGCCGCTGGAACAGGGAATTCAGTCTGTCTACAGTATGAGAGGCATCAGCAGCGCGGAACATAATCCCTTTGTCGCATTGACGGATAAGGCAGCCACAGAAAACAGCGGAACTGCTTATGGATTCAGTCTGGTTTACAGCGGCAGCTTTCTTGCCCAGGCAGAGGTCTGTTCTCATGATACCACCAGAATTTTGATGGGAATTCATCCAGATACCTTTGAATGGCCCTTAAAAACCGGGGAGACCTTTCAGACGCCGGAGCTTGTCATGGTATATACGGACCAGGGACTGTCCCACATGAGCCAGATATATCACCGCCTTTACAGAACCAGACTCGCCAGGGGATACTGGAGAGACAGGGAGAGACCAGTACTTTTAAATAACTGGGAAGCCACCTATATGGATTTTGATGAAGAGAAGATTCTGTCCATTGCAAGGAAAGCAAAGGAAACAGGTGTGGAGCTGTTTGTGTTAGATGACGGATGGTTTGGTGACCGCAGCGATGATGACCGCAGCCTGGGGGACTGGTATGTAAACAAGGAAAAACTGCCGGGAGGCATATCAGGGCTGTCAGAGAAGATTGAAGCCATGGGGCTTAAGTTTGGTTTGTGGATTGAACCGGAGATGGTCAATAAAAACAGCAGGTTCTACGAGGCACATCCAGACTGGATCATATCTGCTCCAGGGCGTTATGAGACACCAAGCAGACAGCAGCATGTACTGGATTTCTCCAGAAAAGAAATTGTGGATTCCGTTTATGAGATGCTTAAAAATGTAATAGAGGGAGCAAAAATATCCTACATCAAATGGGATATGAACCGTTATATTACAGAATGCTTCTCAAGGGGCGCACTTAAAAATGAGCAGGGAATGGTGATGCACAAATACATTCTGGGAGTTTATGATCTTTACAGCCGCCTGATTCATGATTTTCCGGAGATACTGTTTGAATCATGTGCCAGCGGAGGAGCCAGATTTGATCCGGGAATGCTTTATTATGCGCCTCAGGCGTGGTGCAGCGACAACACAGATGCCGTTGACCGGCTGAAAATCCAGTATGGAACCAGCATGGTTTATCCCATATCAAGCATTGGCGCTCATATTTCCGCAGTACCAAATCATCAGATCCACCGGATTACACCATTAAAAACCAGAGGCAATGCTGCATTCTTCGGAGCCTTTGGATATGAGCTGGATTTAAACCACTTAAGTGAGGAAGAAATACAGCTTGTAAGAGAACAGATTGAACTCTATAAGGAGAACCGGAGACTTCTTCACCAGGGAACATTTTACCGGTTAAAAAGCCCGTTTGAAGGAAACGATACTGCCTGGATGGTGGTATCAGAGGATCAGACACAGGCGATAGCGGCTTATTATCAGACCTTAAATCCGGCTAATGCAGGATGGCTTAGAATAAAGCTTGCCGGACTTAGTGAGGATATGCTTTATCAGGTGACGATGGAAGGTGACACCTGTGAACATTATGGAAGCGAGCTGATGTATGCAGGGCTTCCTGTTAACAGAAGCCGTTTCTTTAAGGAAACAGGTGATTTTGCCTCTCTTCTTTTCTTTATGAAGCAGAAGACAGTATAAGCAAATAATTATTTATATAATAGAGTCCGGACCAGAGAGGTACGGACTTTATTAATGCAATATTTTACATTATTTTATCTGGAATCTGGTGATTTTGTTGAAAAATATTTCAGCGCGTGCTATAATTTTATAAAAATTATGGGTGTTTCCTCATATGGCTAAAAAAGAGGAGGGTTTCAATGAAGGATTATAATGTACATTTGACTCTGATTGACCGGATCATACTGGATTCTTATAAGGTTTTATTGGAAGGAATGGCAGATTATATGGGAAACGGTTATGAGATGGTGCTTCACAGTCTGGAAGATACAGAGCATTCAGTGATTAAGATCATTAACGGTCACCATACAGGGCGGACTGAGGGTATGCCAATTACGGATCTGGCTCTTCAAATGCTGGAGGAGATTAATAAAGAAGGCGAAAAGGGTTACATTTCCTATTTTACAAAGAATAAGAAGGGAGAGCCCTTAAAATCCACCACCATTGTTGTACGGGGAGAGGAGAGCCGGATCATTGGTCTGCTTTGCATTAATTTTTATTTAAATACCAGTTTTTCAGAAATACTTACCGGCTTCATACCTGAAATTTCATCCCGCGCCCAGATGAAGACGGAGACCTTTGCCAATAATCTGGATGAACTGATTTACAGTAAGGTTTCTGAGGTCCGCAGAGAGGTGATGGAGGATGATCAGATTCTTCCATCCCTTAAAAATAAGGAAATCATCAATATACTGTGCCAGCAGGGGGTTTTTACTTTAAAGGATGCAGTGGTTAAGGTTGCAGAGTATCTGGATATTTCAAAAAACACAGTATATATGCATATCCGTAATGCCGGCTCTATAGCAGAGAAAGAGAAATAAGTAAATTTTTATTCAGAAATCTTATAGATGAAGGAATGTCCTGCATTGTTTGTCAAAACGAACAAAAAATAATGCAGGACATTTTATTTTTTGCTGAATCACACAAAAATATTGCATTTATAAAAATTTTATGATAAAATAAATTACATTGATATCAACAAAAATAAAAAATATTTTATTCACTAATGAAAGGGAGGCATTGAAATGGAAAAAAGTAAAAAAAAGCTTGGACTTGTACCCAAATTAATCATTGCTATCATCATCGGAATTCTGTTGGGATTGTACTCTCCAACTTTTGTAATCTCCATTTTGATTACAGCATCAGATTTATTTAAGCAGTTTTTAATGTTCATTATTCCTCTGATGGTTGTAGCGTTCGTAACCATGGGAATTGCGGATTTGTCTCAGGGAGCAGGAAAGCTCCTGGCGTTCACAGCAGCCATATCCTATGCATCTACTTTGCTGGCAGGAAGTGCCGCATATTTTGTAGCAAGTAACTTTTTCCCAACCTTTGTTAATGAGGAAGTAGTTTCCAAAGTTGCTGCTGCAAGTGACAGGGCAATTGAAGGATATTTTACTCTGACCATCACTCCTCTGATTGAAACAACGGCGGCAGTGGTACTGGCATTCGTTCTGGGTGTTTCAATCAGTACGATGAGAGGAAAAGAGATAGGGGATACGCTTTACAATGTATTTAAAGAATTATCTGAAATTATCACTAAAGTATTAAACCGCGTTATTATTCCGCTGCTTCCTATGTATATCTGCGGAACCTTTGCAAAAATGACTTATCAGGGAACTACATTTGCCATTATGTCCGTACTTTGGAAGGTATTCCTTGTTGTTATTATCCTGCATCTTCTCTACCTGGTGATTGCATTTACGTTTGCAGGAACCGTAACAAAACGCAATCCTGTCACTATGATGAAAAACCAGATTCCGGGTTATTTAACGGCGATCGGCACCCAGTCATCAGCTGCAACCATTCCGGTTAATATCAAATGTGCGGAAAGCAACGGAATCTCTGAGGAAATCCGTAATTTCGTAGTACCGTTATGTGCCAACATCCATATGGCAGGTTCCATGATTACCATCACCTGCTGTGTGACAGCAACCTTACTGATCTACGGTATGCCTCACGGTTTCCTTACACTGTTTCCATTTATCTGCGTGCTGGGAGTTGCATTAGTAGCATCTCCGGGAGCTCCGGGTGGTTCAATCTTTACAGCTACTCCATTTTTCCCTGTTGTTGGAATTCCGGCAGTGGGAGATATTGCCAGCCTTTTACAGGCAATGTATATTGCACAGGACAGCTTCGGAACTGCATGTAATGTATCTGGTGACAATGCAATCAGTGCTCTGGTAGAATCCTACTACCGCAAATATATTAAAAAAGAAAAATAGAGTTAACAGGCTTTGAAAGGAGCAAATTATATGCCGTCAATCAGTATATTTGATGTGATCGGTCCCAATATGGTAGGACCGTCAAGCTCCCATACGGCAGGAGCCGTAGCCATTGCACTTCTGGTAAAAAAACTGTTTCCTGGTTCCATAAAAGAGGTTGAATTCGTATTATACGGTTCCTTCGCCAGGACTTACAAGGGGCACGGTACAGACCGCGCCCTGCTGGGAGGAATGCTGGGATTTGAAACTCACGATTTGAGGATTAAGAATTCTTTTGAACTGGCAAAAGAACAGGGACTTATTTATTCCTTTGTCACCAATGAAAAAGAAACGGAAGTTCATCCTAATACCGTTGAGATTCATTTGACCGGCACAGATGGAGCGGTTATGTCTGTACGGGGGGTGTCTATCGGCGGCGGTAAGGTGAAAATTGTTAAAATCAATGGTGTAGATGTTGATTTTACAGGAGAGTACTCCACTCTGGTAATCCGGCATTTGGACTATCCCGGAATGGTGGCCTATATCGCTACCTGCTTAAGTGAAAGAAATGTTAACATTGCATTTATGCGTCTGTACCGGGAAAAGAAGGGAGCTACTGCCTATTCTGTAGTGGAATCAGATGAAGAGATTCCCCAGGAGCTGCTTGAAAAGCTGCGGGAACATGAAAAAGTTGAAGATGTTATGCTGATTCAGGTTTAGGAGGAGCTATGGATTTTATTTCAGGACATGAGTTACTGCAATTGTGCGAAGAGAACAGCTGCCGGATTTCCGATATCATGCTTCAGCGTGAAATCAGTGAATATGGGGCGTCTTCGGAAGAAATAATGGAACGAATGAAGGAAGCATTCCGGATCATGAAAGAGGCCTGTCATAAGCCGTTAGATGAACCGGTTCCCTCCATTGGAGGTCTCATCGGGGGAGAGGCGAAAAAGGTAAGGGACAGAAGACGGCAGGGAAAATCCATATGCGGAAGCATGCTTTCCAAGGCAATTACCTATTCTCTGGCGGTTCTTGAGGTGAATGCTTCTATGGGACTTATCGTGGCAGCACCCACTGCCGGAAGTTCAGGAGTCCTTCCAGGTCTTTTGCTGGCACTGGAGGAAGAGTTTTCTCTTGATGATGAGCAGATTATAGACGGTCTTTTTACAGCAAGTGCCATTGGATATCTGATTATGAGAAATGCCTCCGTTGCGGGAGCTCAGGCTGGCTGTCAGGCTGAGGTAGGTGCAGCTTCTGCCATGGCGGCTGCGGCTGCGGCTGAAATCATGGGAGGAACACCGCAGCAGTGCATGGATGCTGCATCAGCAGCACTTGTTAACTTACTTGGACTTGTCTGTGATCCGGTAGCCGGACTGGTGGAATGCCCATGTCAGAGCCGTAATGTGATCGGTGCCTCCAATGCCCTGGTCTGTGCTGAAATGGCTCTGGCTGGAATCCGTCAGCTGATACCATTTGACCAGATGGTAGATACCATGATGACGGTCGGACGCTCCATTCCATTTGAATTAAGAGAAACGGCATTGGGAGGCTGTGCAGCAACAGAGGCCGCCTGCACCAGAGCCTGTCAGATCTTTAAAAATTGAAAATTGGTGATTATATCAGGAAGAAAGGGATCGGTCTTTAGGGCCGGTCCTTTTACCATTTATTTTTTGCTTATTACAACAAAATAGTTGCGAGTGCAACTATTTTATGATATGCTGTTTTTGAAATAATGTTTTTGTATGTACGTGTTTGGACACCAGGAGGTGAATGAATTGGATAAACACAGGGAAATCGGGAAATATATTTCGATTCTCCAGAGACTGAATAATATGTTTTACGCAAACCGATTATCCTCTTTTCAAATAGGCTGTGGACAACAGTTTTTTTTATTGCAGATTTTTAATAATCCAGGCATGAATCTTCATGAACTGGCTCTAAATGGTAATTATGATAAGGCAACAGCTACACGGGCAGTAAAAAAGCTGGAAGAAGAGGGATATGTCCGGACCGAGATGGAAGAAGGGGATAAAAGGGTTCGGCGGATCTATCTGACTGACCTGGCAAAACCAGTTGTGGAGAAAACTCAGGAGTGCGTGGATGAATGGGCGGAAATTATCTTAGAAGGACTTACAGGCGAAGAGCGTCAGGAAGCAGAGCAGCTGCTGATACGTATGGCTGCCAATGCACACCGCTTTAATACGAAACAAAAAGGAAAGGAATGACACGCTTTATGGAACACAATAAGATAAATCAGGGAGGAAATCCCTTAGGATACAAACCAATTGGACATCTGTTGATGCAGTTCGCTCTTCCTGCAATTGTTGCTATGCTGGTAAACTCAGTTTATAACATTGTAGATCAGATATTTATTGGACAGGGAATTGGTTATCTTGGGAATGCAGCTACTACTATCGCATTTCCAATAGTAACTATAATTTTAGCAGTCTCAACGCTTCTGGGAGCCGGGGGTAGTGCGTATGCTGCCATTAAGCTTGGTGAAAAGAAAGAAGAGGAAGCACAGAAAACTCTTGGAACCGTTACAGTACTTACTCTGACGGCAAGTGCAGTAGTAGTGGCAGCAGGTTTTTTGTTTTTAGATCCGATGTTAAAGCTTTTTGGTGCGACAGACAATACCATGGATTATGCAAGGCAGTATACTTCTGTGATGTTAATCGGAACTCCGTTTAATATGCTGGCAGTGGTGCTGAGCAATATGGCCAGAACCGACGGCAGTCCGGCCCTGGCAATGTATGCCATGCTGGTGGGAGCATTTTTAAATACCATACTGGATCCGATCTATATTTTTGTTTTTAACTGGGGCGTTACGGGAGCTGCTATTGCAACCATCACTTCCCAGATTATTTCAGCAGTGACTTTAATCGTATATTTTATGAAAAAGGGCAAAAATATGCGTTTTCATAAAAAAACCATGTTCGTTGATCCCGAAATATGCCGGCTGGCACTTCCTCTTGGTATATCAAGCGGAATTACCCAGGTGGCTTCGACTATATTACAGGTTGTCATGAATAATTCTCTGGTGTATTATGGTAATCAGAATGCTGTAGGCGGAGATGTGGCACTCAGTGCCATGGGAATTGTCAATAAGATCGGAATGATTCTGGTGTCAGTCTGCCTTGGGATCGGAATTGGATCTCAGCCAATTTTTGGATTTAATAAAGGCGCAAATCAGCCCAAACGGGTGAGAAAAACATTCCTGGTTGCGGCAGCGGCATCCACCAGTGTGGCAGTGTGCGGCTGGCTGGTCTGTCAGCTTTTCCCGGGAGCGATTTTAAGTCTGTTTGGTACCCAGGATCCTCAGTTTAACCAATTTGCTGAGCGCTGCTTAAGGATTTACATGCTTGGAATATTTACAGCCGGGTTTCAGGTTGTGAGTACAAGCTATTTCCAGTCAACCGGTCAGCCCTTAAAAGCTTCTATTTTATCCATGCTCAGACAGCTTTTATTATTAATTCCTCTGATTCTGATTCTGCCTCTTCATTTTGGTCTGGATGGAATTTTGTATGCAGGACCTTTGGCAGATATTACATCAGCACTGATAGTCAGTCAGTTTATTATTCATGAATTACGAAAATTAGACAGAGCCTGCAAGGCCTGATAAGCTTTAAACGGAAGGAGGGAGACAGCTGTGAGCCTGAAAATACAAATGACAAAATTTTTGGCAGGGATTGGTAATGCAGAAAAAAAGATGGAATCCAAGCTTGCAGCACCTCCAAGAGGGGGGAACGCCATCGACCGGGATCATTTCACCAGGAAGGTCCGGGTGAAGGAGTGGAGCATAGATGGATTCGCAGGAGTTACCATCAATGGCAGCTATACCAGCCAAACGCATATTTTAATGCTGCCGGGCGGCGCTTATTCCCTGGAACCTTCCCGCCGTTATCTGGAAATCTCAGAGTATTTTGCCATTTCCCAGAGGATGAAGGTTACCATCCCATTTTGTCCGCTGTCACCGGAATACACAGCTCTGGCAGTACACCAGTATCTGTTTAAAGTTTACAGCTTCCTTGTTAAAGAATATCCGGAAGATGAATTCTGTTTTATGGGAGACTTTTCCGGAGGAGGTCTGGCTCTTTCCTTTTTACAGGAGCTTCGGGACAGGAAGTATCTGCCTTTGCCGGTTAAGACTGCTGTGGTCTCACCCTGGCTGGATATTACACTTGACAATCCCATGATAAAGATTGCGAAAAAGGCAGACCGTCTCCTTCCTGCAGGAGCATTAAAAGAAACAGGAATTCGTTACTGCGGTACACTGGAGTCCGATCATCCCTTTGTTTCTCCTCTGTATGGAGACTGGAACCATCTGGGGAAAATTATGATTTTTTCAGGAACGGAAGATATTATGACACCGGACTGTGAACTGCTTGCAGAGAAAGCGGGGGATTTAGATGGAACAGAGCTGGTCTATAAAAAGGGAGCAGGCATGGTTCATGACTGGATTTTAATTCCCTGCAGGGAGACAGATGCGACATTAGAGTTAATCTCTGCTTTTTTCCTGGATATTGAAGAAATTTAAAAATGAGGTTCGACCCATAGCGGGCCGAACCTCATTTTGGCTTGTGATGAAGTACTATGAACAAAGGAACGGATTAAAGTTGTGCAAGTGACTGAAGGGCATTTCCCTCAATCAGGACCTCGTAATGTTCCTTGTAGTACGCTTCGGAAGCGTAATCCTGATGAATCTTGGTTCCATACTCTGCAAGAAGATTGCATACCCGGCTGAAGTCCAGAGACTTCTCAGGGGTGTTACGTATTACCAGGTAATATTGTCTGGTATTTGGTTTTTTATATAAAGTATTCCTGCCATCATAAACCTGTCCGATGATCTTTGCGGCATCAGAAATCTGATCCAGACTTTGAAAACAGTAGATTCTTACTGAGGAAGTGTTTGACTGCTCTTTTGGTTTTTCTTCTTCCGGCTCTTCTTTTTTGTCAATTCCCAACAGATTTAACAGGCCGTCAGCACCTTCTAAAAGCTCGCTTGCCAGATCTGCCGGCATGGAATCTAAGTCTTCATCTGTTGATGGTGAAAATTTTGCAAACCTTGTATCTAATTCTTCCGGGTCATCGATTTTAGTGATAACTAACATCACGCTTTCGTTGGATAACGGAATTGCTTCTACCATGAGAGGAATGTCTTCAGCTTCAAATCCCACTTCGTTAGAGGCTTTTTGAATCATCTCGCGGAACAGGTTGCGGGCTTTTTCACTGCCGTAGGCAAGTTCGCCTAAATTAAGGTTTCGGACGCTTAAATCAAAGCTGGTAAGCGTACAACGGATCTGATTTTCATTGATACGTTCTATCTTCATAGGATCACTTCCTGTTCTTTTTAAAATGGTGAATATTTTTTACATACTTCCTCAACATAACTATACTATATATTATAGCAAAAAGGCAATTACTATGTGAAAAAATTTATATAAATTTAAGGTTTATATGCAAAAAAACGGGTATCCTATCTAATTACTGGGATTTCAAGGTTCTATTTTTTCACCTGATACTAATATGATTCGATTTGCTGTGATTATTCGATATTGTTTCTATACAATAGGATGGTTTTTTCTCAGGCAGTCAGCCTGTTTTATTAAATTGCCACGTCTTGAATCATCATCAACTTGGAGTTTCCCCATTGTTTTTAAGCTGGGAATTACATGATACTGCAAAAATTGTAAAAAAACTATAAAATGGTTGAAAATTAAGGCATATTATATTACAATGATTTCCAAGAGATGATATTGAACAGGCACGAGGAGGTGATTTTAGTAAGCACCGTTCTGTTTGGTAAATATCAGCTATGCGGTATCTTGGGAACCGGTCGGGAAGGGACAGTTTTTCTGGCGGTTCATCTTGGGCTTGAGGAATACAGGGCAGTTAAGCGCGTATCCAAAAGCTTTCTCAATTATGAACAATTCAGGCGCGAGGCATTAATTTTAAAGGAGCTGCGCCATCCTGGAATTCCCATTGTATATGACGTAGAAGAAGATGAAAGTTATAGCTATTTGATCGAAGAGTACCTGGAAGGAGATTCTTTATATGATCTTGTGAAAAAGCAGGGTCATCTGTCGCGGGAGCTGACCGTATTCTATGGAATTCAGCTTGCCAGCATCATTAATTACCTGCATCTCGCAGGAACAACCCCTATATTACATTTAGATTTACAGCCAAAAAACCTGTTATTATGCCATGATACCATAAAGCTCATCGATTTTGGCCTGGCTGCGTCTTTAAAAGAAGCAAATGAACCGGGAGAACGGTACGGTACAGTGGGCTGCGCTGCCCCGGAGCAATATCAGACGGACGGAGCGCTTGATGAGAGAACGGATATTTATGCGATAGGTACAATTCTCTGTTATCTGTGCACCGGAAAATTTCCTGCGCTGCCCTTTATACCAGATTCGCCGGTGGATCCGGGTCTGGCAGCTGTTATCGGTCAATGCGTCTGCAAAGAGAAAGAAAACAGGTTTTCAACGGCACAGGAGCTTATGGAACGGCTCTGTCAGTTAAAAGAAACGGAAACGGATGCAAAAAAACGTCTGCAATCATCATCTCTTACAATTGCTCTTTCAGGGAGCAAATCTGGGGCAGGAACAACCCACATTGGAATCGGCCTGTCTGTCTACCTTAGAAATCAGGGATATCCCAACTTATTAGAAGAAAAACAGGACTCTTTTATAGGGACCAGTCTTTTTAAATTCACAAAAGTGAAGCGTGACAGCTGCGGACTGCTGTATTACAGAAACTTAATTATAAAGCCTTATTACGGACCCGGAGTCAAATTAACGGATCCGCCCTTCAACGTGCGGCTGATGGATTGGGGAGAGAATTTAGACCAGGCGGTCAGTATGGAACCTGATGCCGTGATTCTGGTGTGTGATGCCAGTATCTGGAACAGAATACATGCCTGCGAAGCTGTGGAAAAAGTAATGAAATCCGGAATTCCATATGCCGTTATATATAACCATTGGGTTATTGGTATGAAAATCTTTATTCCAAAAGGAGCAGGGCCATCAGCTTTCTTTCGGGCTCCTTTTTTCCCCGATCCCTTTACAGTCTGTGATGAATTGGAGACCTTTTATCAGGCTGTCACAAATGTAATACTGGTGGGAAAAAAGGGAAGTCGTAAACAGAATTTTCAATTGAAACACTGGATGTTAAGTATGCTCAGAAAATTCAGGATAGGGGAGCGCCGTCTGCCGGGAAAGGACTAAACTTCTATGAAGGAAATCGTAAAAAGAGGCTGGAAATTGATAAGACCATTTAAAAAGGCTGAAGCACCGGAATTAATTGGTATCATTGGCACAGGAAGAGGTACAGGAGTGACTCATTTTGCAGTCATGACGGCCGGATACTTAACTGGTGTGATGAGAATGCGGTGTGCAGTTCTGGAGTGGAACAGTCATGGATCCTTCAAGTCTATGGGATTTGTCTGCGCTGGTGAAAAGAAAGGTGAAAATTCGTTTCGGATTTTAGAGACAGATTATTTCGCAAAAGCGGGGATTGATACACTGCTGTTGTGTAAAAAGTCCGGCTATCAGGCTGTAATTGTGGATTATGGAACTGCAGAGGAGGGCAATCTGGGAGAGTTTTTTCGATGCGGCAGGCAATTATTAATAGGGAGTCTTAGCGAGTGGCAGATAAGTGAGTTCCTGGAATTTCAAAAAAAGGAGATAAAAGCGGAAAGAAGCTGGGAAAGTCTGGTATCATTTGGAAACGAGGAAGCAAGAAAAAGTCTGGAAAAAAGACTGAAGGTTCCTGTCAGAAGAATTCCGTTTTCTGTAGATCCATTTTCTGTCACTGCTGAGACCATAAGTTTTTACGAACAATTATTTTAACAGTACAAAAGAAAAGGTAGCGGGGAGAAAACAATATGAGTAAAGAGGACAGCAGTAAATGGAAAGAAGGTAAAAGAGATCAGTATCTGGAAGGACTGAAAAGGTACAGAAATAAGGGAATCTCCATAGTAATTGATGGAGAGGAACTCCCAGAGACTGACTGGGGAAAAATATTTGAAATAAGGGAGGATGACAGCTTTTATATGGCAGACTATGTTCCCAATGAGAAAACTGGAAAGCTGCAGGAGATCAGATTTGACCGTGTGTACAACCGGTAATTTCCGGGAACATGTAATCAGGGGCGCACCGGCGGATTCCATCTTCAGCCCGGAGAGAATCAAATTATGTGCGTCAGGGAGGGTCAGGGGACAGAATGTAATGAAAATGTAAATTCCAAAAATAAAGAAGTATGATATAATCTAGAAGATATTACAGAAATAAGTTCATAAGATACGATCCATGATCAGGAGGAAAACAGATGAATAGGAAAGCAGTGCCGGTTATGGTGGCGCTGGGATTGATTTTGCTGGTTCTTGCCGGATTTTTCGGAATCCGGTTTTTGGAGCGGTATATTCCATCCAGTGAGCAGGCAGATTTGACTGAGATTTTTGGAGTTACAGGGGATGAGGTGGCAGTTTATCTAAATGATAATCTTCAGGAAACCAAAGGTCTTTTTACAGAGGGTCAGACCTACATCCCCATCAGCTGGATCAATGAAAATTTAAATGAGCGTTTTTACTGGGACAGCAACGAGAAGCTGTTAGTGTATGCACTGCCGGATTCCATTGTTTATGCAGACCGTGATACAAAAGGCCCTTCCGGAAAATCCCTGATTCAGGAGAAAGAAGATGGAGTGTATTTATCCCTGGGTCTTGTTGCCAATTATACAGATGCTGAGTTTACAGCATATGATACAGCTTTAAATAAGCGGGTGTTTATCAACAATAACTGGACGGAAAAAGATCGGGCTCTGGTTGTAAAAGGCGGCAATGTGCGTATCAAAGGCGGAGTAAAGAGCCCTATTGCAACTCATATTATTGAGGGGAGCAAGGTAACTGTTCTTGATTCTATGGATAAATGGGACAGAATCAGGACTGAGGATGGTTTTATTGGTTATGTGGAACGCAGGCGTCTTGGAGGAACAGAGAAAGTGGCATCTGTCAGTAACTTTGAAAAGCCGGATTATAAGAATATAACAATGGATCAGCCTGTCTGTCTTGTATGGCACCAGGTGACCTCGGCAGACGGTAACTCTTCCTTTGACAGCCTGATTGCCAATACAGCAGGTGTTAACGTAATCTCTCCCACATGGTACGAATTAACCGATAATGAAGGTGGTTTCCGATCACTTGCAGATGCGGGATATGTGAAAAAGGCTCACGAAAAAGGATTAAAAGTATGGGCACTTATTAATAATTTCAGTGCTGATGTGAATACGGAGATCCTGATGTCTAAAACATCTACCAGAAAGAAACTCATAGATGCTCTGATGGCAGAGGCAAAAACCTATGGATTTGACGGTATTAATCTGGATTTTGAAGGCATTAAGGAGGAAGCAGGACCTCATTATATTCAGTTTATAAGAGAGCTGTCCATCCCCTGCAGAAAGAATGGACTTGTCCTTTCCGTAGATAATTATGTTCCAGTTCCGGGGAATGAATTTTACAACCGTAAGGAACAGGGAATTGTGGCTGATTATGTGATTATCATGGGATATGATGAACATTACGCAGGAGGAGAGGCCGGATCTGTGTCTTCCATTCAGTATGTGGAAGATGGAATTAAGAATACTCTTAAAGCTGTTCCTAAAGAAAAGGTTATTAACGCGATTCCTTTTTACACCAGAATATGGACAGAAGGAGCGGATGGAAAAACCTCATCGTCTTCCATGGGCATAGCGAAATCCAAAGAATGGGTTACGAAAAATGATGTAAAGCTGTACTGGCAGGAGGAGCTGGGACAGTACTATGGAGAACTTCAGACAGATGAAGGCAAAAAGACCGTATGGCTCGAGGAGGAACGTTCCATTGGCCTGAAGATGAATTTGGTCCGTCAGTATGATCTGGCTGGTGTGGCGTGCTGGAAGCTGGGATTTGAGCCGGCCGATTTGTGGGATGAAGTCCGGCTTGATAAGGAATAACATAAGAAATGGGTAGACAGGAAGGTCAGGTTATGAAAAAGAGGGTATTATTGGCAGCATTGGCGGCTGCAGTTTGTGTATGTTCCGGGTGTTCTTTAAAAAAAGAAGTGCCGGAACATACACAGAAAGAGAGCACGGCGCAGCCGGAGACAGCAGTTACCGGGGTACAGACTCCTTCCACAGCACAAATTCCTGAGACTTCCGGAGAATCTCTTCCAGAACAATCCCAGGCACCGGAGGAAGGAACAGCCAGGATCATTATAGCTACGGATATTCATTATCTGGCCAGGGATTTGACGGATATGCAGAAAAGCTATGAATATACGGCTGATCACGGTGACGGGAAAGTGATGAAGTATATCTGGGAGATTACAGATGCGTTCATTGAAGAGGTGAAGGCGGAAAAGCCGGATGTTGTAATATTAGAGGGAGATTTAACCTATAACGGGGAGCGGGATAGCCATATAGAGCTTGCCGATAAGCTGGAGTCGATTGAGGACGCCGGAATTCCTGTTATCGTCATTCCTGGAAACCACGACATCAATAATCCTGAGGCCAGCCGGTTTGAAGGAGAGTCCTTAATTAGTACGGAGAGTATTACTCCCCAGGAATTTGAAGAGATTTATGATGAATTCGGTTATAGCGAGGCGGTCAGCCGGGATCCTGCCTCATTAAGTTATATCTATCAGATCAATGATAAAACCAGAGCTCTTATGCTTGACAGCTGCCAGTATGATCCTAAAAATCTGGTAGGTGGTATGATAAAGGATGATACATACAGCTGGATTGAAGAACAGATGGAGGAAGCATGGAATCTGGGTATGAACGTTATTCCTGTAGCCCATCACAATCTTCTTGATGAAAGTGAAGTCTATCTTCAGAATTGTACCATTGAGCACAGTGAGCAGCTTATTGACCAGCTGGAGAGCTGGGAGGTCCCCTTATTTTTAAGCGGACACCTTCATGTCCAGCATTATAAGAGATCCCATGATGATTCCGGTATTTATGAGATCGTGACAGGTTCCCTCTCTACGCCGCCTTGCCTGTATGGAATACTGGAGTATGGAGCGAAAGGAACGTTTAATTACCATACTAAATCTCTGGATATGAAGGCCTGGGCGGAGAGAACAGGAAACGCTGACAAGAATCTTTTAAATTTTAGTGCATATGGAAAAAAATATTTAAGCAAGGTATTTTATAACCAGGCACAGGATGAGTTTAAGAGCTTAAATTCCCTTCAGGGTCTGACCGAATATCAGAAGGATATGATGGCTAAGGTGTATGCGGAACTGAATTCTGCATGTTATGAGGGAAAAGTAGCGGATATTCGTGAGAAGGTTATGGCAAAGCAGGGATATAAGCTGTGGCAAGAAGAAGGTTATCCCAGCATTTTATCCCAGTACCTGGAGTGGATTACTGCCGACGGTGCCAGAGATTATAACACATTAAGCGTTAATTAGAAGGAAAGTCACTTGTACCGGTTCTTTTTTAATTCACCAAAAAGTATAATTCATTAAGAACGTGAATCAGGTAAAAAACGTGAAATTAAAAAATTGGGAACCGTTTATGGCGGTGATTTTGCTGATATTGGTTTATGTCATATCAAGCCAGGCGGGAAAGATGGCAGCAGTAAATAACGCCCCATCTGCGGAAAAGAAAAGGCCGGTGGTAGTCATTGATGCAGGTCACGGCGGGAATGACCCTGGAAAGATCGGGATTGACGGCACCCTGGAAAAAGATATTAATCTGCAGATTGCTATGAAGCTGAAAAAATATTTGGAAGCATCGGATGTGGATGTCGTTCTTACCAGAGATAATGATAATGGACTTTACTCTGCCAAAGATAACAGAAAAAAGATGGCAGATATGACCAAACGGTGTGAAATCATCAATAAAACCAAGCCTGCGCTGACTGTGAGCATCCATCAAAACAGTTATCATCAGGAGGAGATTTCCGGGGGCCAGGTGTTTTATTATAAAAAGTCCGAAAAAGGGAAAAAGCTTGCTGAAATTATACAGGACCGGTTTGATTTCTTATTAGGAGAGAAAAATACAAGACTGGCGAAACCTAATGACAACTATTACCTGCTGCTTCATGTAAGGACGCCGATTGTAATTGTAGAATGTGGATTCTTAACAAATACGAAAGAATCGGCACTTTTAAATAATGAAGATTATCAGGACCGGGTGGCGTGGACCATTCACATGGGAATTATGAGTTATTTAAATGAAAGATGAAGAAGACAAGAACAGGAACCCATAAGCCAGAGGTTCCTGTTTTTAATTAGTGCTATGCGATTTCTTCTTTTGGCTGTAAGTCATTTCCTTTCTCAGCTTCGTCGCCTGTTTCAACACTGCTTTCTGAAGTTTCAGTCTGAGTGGAAGCGGCCATATTTATTTCACCCAGTTTTTCGGATTTTTGTGCGGCCAGTTCATTAGACTGGCTTTGAAGCCTGCTCACATCTTCAATTTTCTGTTTTGTGTTTCCATATCCGTGTTCAATCTCACTTTTCAAGACATTTATCTTTCCATCAATGCGGTCTTTCGCTGATGAGATTACTTCTGTCTGGGACACTCCGGATGATAATTTTGTTATCTCATTTAACTGTTCAGACTGTGCTTCTTCTTTGGACTTTGGCTTTTTATAGATAGTACCGGTCTGGTCATTGGAATCGGATTTTGTATCATCTGGTTCATCTGCCTGGAGCTGCGCTATCTGTTCATCAATCGCTTTTAGCTGCTTCTCATATTCTTTCAGCTTCTCGTTCATGCTGTCTGCGCCGTTTGCCTGGTCAGAATCCAGCATCGTCTGCTTTCTTTCCAGAATAAATTGTTTCTGATTCATCAGCTGTTTCAGCATGCTTTGCTTTTTTCCAGCCGGGGAAATTTTTACATCATCCGTTTGTTCCTTCCCTTTATTTTTTCCGTAGAGTGCCTGATACTTCTCATGAGCGGAGCGATTGATCGAAGCAATATTTATTTTTGCCGGCTGAGTTTCCATTTTACCAATATACATTTCATTCCCTCCTTGTGTTCTGATTATTTATTCGGCAGATACAATGATGATATAATCACCTTTGCGTAAACGGTAAAGATACTGGTATAAACGGTTTTCAGGTTAAAGAGATGGGGAGAAAAGGGGAAGCATGACGCAGAAATGAAATACTTCTTCCGAAATTGACAGATCCAGAGTACCATGACAGCGTTCTGCAGCATCACGTATATTGGACAAACCAATTCCGTGGAGATGAGCCTCTTCTTTTGTGGAATGTAAGTGGGTGGTTTTAAGCTTTCGGGCATATGGAACCGGATTCGTTATTTCAATTATAAGGAAAGAGCTTCGGACACAGGAAGCCGCTTTTATAATCGCGGTATCGGTCTGACAGGTTAATTTCCGGCAGGCTTCCAGTGCGTTGTCCAGTGCATTGCTTAAAATAATGCACAGATCAGCAGGATTAATCAGATCAGAGGCGGGGAAGATGAGATCCGTTTCCAGGCGGATTCCCCAGGTGCGCGCAAGAGCAAGCTTTTCCCGTATGACTGCATCTGCATAAGCATTCCCCGAAGAATACTCCGGATAAAAAGAATTAACGGTTCCGGTTATACAATCCAGGTACTTTACAGCCTCCAGGTTTTTATTCATTGAGAGGAGATTTCTTAAACACAGCATATGGTTTTTAAAGTCATGGCGAAAGCCTGCCAGTTGCTTTTCTTCTCCCTGCCATGCTGCAATCCGTTTTTCCAGTATTCCGTTTTTCTCAGTTGCAAGCAGCAGGCTTAGTTTCCGGTCTGCATAGTAGGAGGAGAAAGTAATGAGCGAAACACCCCCTGCCGCCACTGCGGTAGCGATTATATTTGAAATCAGAGTGTTGTCGTGCTGAAACTGGCTGCAGCCGTAGTAAATAACAGTCTGCCTGGTGAAGAAACATAAAATCAGGAGGAACAGATTCTCTGCCATCGTGATCTCACCATGGAGATTGGAGTATTTCTTTCCCACCCATTCCAATATAGCTGAGTAAAGAATGATGGTTAAAATATCACAAAGTTTGTAAGCGAGATCATGGAAGGCAGGTCCATCGATCATATTTTTACTGATATATTGAATCAGAGGCAGAAAAACAAAATTACAGGTATACCCCAGTCCGTCAGTGAAAATGGCAATCATCACCTTTTTTCCTGCACTGGACTGGAATAAAATCCAGATCATCAACAGTGAAGTAAGAAAATAAAACAGTTCCTGTGGAAAAATGCGGTAAAGTCCCAGATTAATGTTGATAAAACTGGAGGCTTCAGAAAAGACAGCAACGCCAATAAGCGTTAAAAGCTTGTGATACCGGCATTTCAGCATTCTGCTAAAAAAACGATAATTTATGTAAGCGGTAAATAAGAGAAGAATTATAATAAGCCCTCCTTTTTCATATGTTTCAGGAAGGTTCTGGAAAAATCCTGGTATTTTCGTTTACTGACTGGAATTGATTCTCCGTTTGCAAGATGAAGATCCATTCTGTCAAATCGAACAACATAATCCATGTTAACAATGAAACTTCTATGGCATCGGTAAAACCGGGCAGGCAGACTCGTTTCAATGGCCTCCAGTTTTCCTGAAAATTCTGTTACCCCATTATCGTTATGAAGTGTCACTGTTTTATTATTTACTTCAATATATAAAAGATCAGAGCAGGAGACACATAAGGTTGTCTGTCCGGATCTTACTATAATGGGAGGCTCTTTAAACGGAGTAAGCTGCCTGATTACATGATCCAGCACTGCATAAAGCTTTTGTTCGCTAACCGGCTTAATAAGATAATGTGACGCATCCACATCAAAGGACTGAAATACATATTGCTTATAGGCAGTCAGAAATACAATTTTTGTCCGCGTATTGATTTCCCTGATTTTACGGGCAGTTTCCAGGCCGGATTCTTTTCCCATTTTTATATCCAGAAAAATGATATCAGGAGCTATGCCGGAACAAAGAAGTTTCGCACCGTCTGTAAAAAGGAAAAGCCGGAAGGATATTTTTCTGTTACGAAAATATCCTTCCAGATCATTTGCAAATTCATGCATAAACTCTGCCTGGTCATCACAAAGAAATACGTTCATCCCATCCACTTCCTATGTAAAAAATTAAAGAAGAAATATATTGTTCTTCCTGCACTCTTTTCTCATTTTTTCGGGCCAGATACTGGCCTGAACTTCCCCGACGTGCGCACGGTCTAATAAAAGCATGCAGAGGCGGGACTGTCCGATTCCACCGCCAATGGTATATGGAAGTTCGCCGTTTAGAAGCATTTTATGGTAGGGAAGTTCCTTACGGTCCTCGCATCCCGCTTTCTTTAACTGTTCCGTCAGGGCTGTTTCATCTACGCGGATTCCCATGCTTGAGATCTCCAGTGCACAGTTTAAATGTTCAAACCAGAAAAGAATATCTCCATTCAGCTGCCAGTCATCGTAATCCGGTGCTCTGCCGTCATGAGGTTTTCCGCTGCCTAATTTATCCCCGATTTTCATGAGGAAGACACAGCCGCGCTCTTTTGTTATGTTGTTTTCCCGCTCCTTGGGCGTCAGATCCGGATAGAGGTCTTCCAGCTCCTGGGAGGTAATGAAAGTGATATCATCAGGAAGCTGCTTGACTGCCTGAGGATATTTATACCAGACTTCATGCTCCATGTGCTTGATGATCTTAAAAATAATTTTCACGGTTTCTTTTAATGTGTTTTCGTTTCTTTCTTCTTTTGTAATTACCTTTTCCCAATCCCACTGGTCCACATAACAGGAGTGAAGATTATCCAGATCTTCATCTCTGCGGATGGCATTCATATTGGTATAAAGTCCTTTTCCCGGCTGAAAACCATATTCGTGAAGTGCCATGCGTTTCCATTTGGCCAGGGAGTGTACAACTTCCATGGTTTCACCGGGGACCCCTGAAAGATCAAACTGTACCGGACGTTCCACTCCGTTTAAATTATCGTTTAATCCGCTGCTTCGTTCCACAAATAAGGGGGCGGAAATCCGTTCTAGGTTCATTTCCTTTCCAAGCTCTTTCTGAAAGGTATCCCTTATGTATTTAATTGCTTCCTGAGTTTCCCTGACAGAGAGCCTGGGATCATAGTTTTGCGGTATAATCAGTTCCATGTTTTTCTCCTCTTTCAACATATACTGCTATAATGGTATCATTGATACGAAAAACTTACAACTGCTATTTGCAAAGGGCTGGGAAAGCCCCGTTTGCAAGGGGTAAAAGCATTGCATGAGCTTGTACGCTGTGATATGATAAATGGAAGTGAAAAGAAAAGAGCAGAGAGATATGAATACGAAACGAATTATATTAAAAGACAAAGAGCAACCGGATTTAGAGCAGCTTAGAGAACCGGCGAAAATATTGCGGGAGGGCGGTCTTGTGGCTTTTCCTACGGAAACTGTCTACGGCCTTGGGGCCAATGCTTTAAACGAAGAGGCTGCAAAAAAGATTTATGAGGCAAAGGGAAGACCATCGGATAATCCGCTGATTGCCCATATTGCAGATTTTGACGATCTGCTTCCCCTGGTAGCTGAAGTCCCGGAGGCTGGGAGAAAACTCATGAAAGCATTCTGGCCTGGTCCCCTGACTCTAATTTTCCCCAAAAGCGGTCTGGTTCCCTATGGAACCACCGGCGGGCTTGATACGGTAGCAGTCCGTATGCCTGCAGATCCCGTGGCAAGCGCTCTGATCCGGCTGGCGGGAGTTCCCATAGCAGCTCCCAGCGCCAATACGTCCGGCCGTCCAAGTCCTACGACTGCAGATCATGTCTGGCAGGATATGAACGGAAAGATCCAGATGATTGTGGATGGCGGTGCAGTAGGGATCGGTGTGGAATCCACGATTATTGATGTTTCTGGGGACGAGCCCATGATATTACGGCCTGGAGCGGTTACCCAGGAGATGGCTTCTGAAGTTTTAGGAAAAGAGATCTGCCTGGATCCTGCAATCACCTCAGGGCCTTTAAAGGCTGATGTAAAGCCCAAAGCGCCTGGAATGAAGTATAAGCATTATGCACCCAAAGCAGATCTTACACTGGTCGAAGGCGGAGAAGATGCAGTGGCAGCCCTCATTAATAAACTGGTACAGGAAAAACTGGAAGCAGGATACCGGGTAGGTGTGATCTGTACTGATGAGACTTTAAATTTATATCCCCAGGGCATGATAAGGAGCATTGGCAGCCGTATACAGGAGGAATCCATTGCCCACAATTTATATGCAGTTTTGCGTGAGTTTGATGATTTAAATGCAGACTATATATTTTCTGAAAGCTTTTCCAGAAATCATCTGGGACAGGCGATCATGAACCGGCTGACCAAGGCAGCAGGATACCACATTATTCAGGCTTGATAAGGAGGCGCAGAAAAGATGACCGGAAAAAGAGAAGATTATATTACCTGGGATGAATATTTTATGGGTGTGGCAGTATTATCAGGAAAACGTTCCAAAGATCCAAGCACCCAGGTAGGGGCCTGTATCGTCAGCCAGGATAATAAAATTTTATCCATGGGTTATAACGGCTTTCCGCTGGGCTGTTCCGATGATGAATTTCCCTGGGGCAGAGAAAATGAGGCAGAGGATCCCTATAATGCCAAATATTTCTATTCCACTCACAGTGAATTAAATGCTATTCTTAATTACAGGGGAGGAAGTCTGGAAGGTTCAAAACTTTATGTAACCCTTTTTCCCTGTAATGAATGTGCAAAAGCAATCATTCAGTCCGGAATTAAAACAATTGTATATGGTTCGGACAAATATGCGGGGACACCTGCAGTGAACGCCTCCAAGCGCATGCTCAACGCGGCTGGAGTCCGCTATTATCAATATCAGCCATCCGGCAGAAAAATAGAGATCGAGGTTTAATATGAAGTTCTTACTGGCGGCGCTGAATGCCAAATATATTCACTCCAATCCGGGCATTTACAGTTTAAAGGCTTATTCTCAGACGTGGATTAAAGAGCCGGAGCTTAGTGACGGAAGGTTTCAGATAGAAATCGGGGAATATACCATTAATAATCAGATGGATGAAATACTGAGCGATATTTATAGAAGAAAACCGGATGCAGTGGGATTCTCCTGTTACATCTGGAATATTTCCTATATTTTAGAACTGGTACGGGACCTTCCGAAAGTTCTCCCTGATGTGGAGATCTGGCTGGGAGGTCCTGAGGTGTCTTACGATGCAGCCCGGATTTTGGCAGAAGAGCCTCATGTTTTTGGCATTATGATGGGAGAAGGGGAAGAAACCTTTAAAAAGGTGGTTTGCTGCTATCTGGATCAGCAGAGAGGAGCTCCGGGGTGGGATAAAACAGCCTTTAAAGAGATAGATGGAACCGCTGTCCGGGATAAAGATGGAAGACCGGTTATTAATCCTTTAAAATCAGCAGTTGATCTAAACACCATTCCATTTCTGTATCAGGACATGAATGGTTTTGAAAACCGTATCGTTTATTATGAAAGCAGCCGTGGATGCCCGTTTTCCTGCAGCTATTGTCTTTCGTCTGTCGATAAATCTGTCCGGTTCCGTGATACGGATCTGGTATTAAAGGAACTGGAATTTTTTCTTCAAAAAAGGGTTCCTCAGGTAAAATTCGTAGAGAGCACTTTATACATACTGAAAAAGTCTATAGCCTCCCTACAGCAGAGGGTGAGCTTACGGTTAAGTTTATGTTAGTGGCATAGTATAATTATATAGGGGTTATCTAAAAATGAGATCCTCCTGTGATTAAGTTATTTATAACAATCACAGGAGGTAATTTTTTATGATAACGGTTGAAAAATTAGGGAAAGGAACTTATTTTGAGGATGCATTTAAACTCTCTTTTAAGTATGATCCTGCCACGCTTGCTAAGGTAAAGGAGCTTGCACAAAGGCGGTATTTACCAGAGGAGAGAGCGTGGGAAATTCCAGCTTATGAGCTCCCTAACTTAGTAGAAAAGGTTGGTATCCATAATATCCAGAGTGAGGAGGCTGTAGTAGGAGCACTCCAGACAAAAGAAATTGAGGATCGCAGAGAGGCTACGCAGGAAAGGTTAAGAGATATTAAGCCTATTATCCCTTTTAGTTTTACTACAGAGCCTCTACCGCATCAGATAGAGGCTTTTAATTATGGATTGGATAAACAATCTCTTCTTATCGGAGATGAGCAGGGCTTAGGTAAAACAAAAGAGAGTATTGATATTGTAGTAGCCAGAAAGAAAGAGCTTGTTAAGTGCCTTATTGTATGTGGAGTAAACTCTGTTAAGTATAACTGGGAGAAAGAAATCCGTATTCATTCTAAGGAGAAATCTGTAATAATAGACGGTAAAACTATGGAGCTAAGAGTGCAACAGCTCAATAATTGGTACAGAGGAGCGGAGTACTTTGCTATCATTAACATAGAGAGCCTTAGAAACGATAAAATACAGGATGCTCTCTATGTAGGCATCAAAGATGGGTTTATAGGGGCTGTAATCGTGGATGAGATACATAAGGCTAAGAATGGGGGGAGCCAGCAGGGAAAGGCTCTTAGAACCCTCAAAAGTCCTCTTAAAATCGGCTTATCTGGTACACCTATGAATAAGGCGGAGGATCTATGGAATATCTTAACATGGCTGGGAATAGAGCGTAGGAGCTTTTATAGTTTCCGTAATACCTACTGTATTATGGGTGGATATGGTGGTTACAAGGTAGTGGGGCATAAGAATTTAGAGAGCCTCAACGCAGAACTTACTAAAGTTATGATCCGTAGAAAGAAAGAGGAGGTATTGGATCTCCCTCCTAAGGTTTACAGCACAGAATACATAGAGCTTACCAGAAAGCAGGCTGTAGCTTACAGGGAAATTAAACAAGGCATTGTAAACCAGTTAGAGGATATTCTGGCAAGTGTAAACCCCCTTTCCTGTACTTTGAGACTAAGACAGCTCACAGGCGGATTATTTACAGAGGATAACCCTAAATTGGATCGTATAAAAGATATGCTGGAAGAGGATATAATCCCTAATGGTAATAAAGCTATAATCTTTAGTCAGTGGGAGAAGATCACAGAAGTATATGGAAATGCCCTTAAAGAGTATAATCCTATTTATATTACGGGAAAGGTGGATCCAGCAGAAAGGCAAAGGCTTGTAGACCGATTCCAGACGGATCCAGAGTGTAAACTGGCTATAGGTACTATTGGTGCTATGGGTACAGGTTTAACCCTTAATAAAGCCTCATATGTATTTTTTATAGATAAGACATGGAATAGCGGAGATAATGCACAGGCAGAGGATAGAGCTCACAGAATAGGCACTACGGGCACTGTAAACATTATTTCTATGGTGGCTAAAGGCTCCATAGATGAGGGTGTAGAGGAGTATCTGGTAGAAAATAAAGAGCTCTTTGATCGAGTGGTGGACGGTAAGGGGTCTAAGCAGGATATAAAGACAATTCTAAATAAATTGCTTAGCATTTAAGGGTAGGTTGTGGTATAATAACTCAAAGTGGAGGTTGATAGAATGAGAGTAGTTACTATAGATGAGGAAACAGGAAAAAGAGTATATAGTAGAAAAGAAGTAGCAAACATTGTAGGAGTATCTACCCAAACCATCCGCCTGTGGGAAGAGGCTGGATCCATTCCAGCTCCATCCAGAGATGAAAATGATTATAGATATTGGGTAGAGGATGATATTGAGAGAATTAAGGAATATGCAGGGCTCCCCAGAAAAGAAAAACTTAAAAAATAGTATTCCTAAAATATGAGTAGAGAGGTGTAAAGCCTCTCTATTTTTTTTACCTAACTTTTGAGGAGATGTCTAAAAATACTTTCTTTGCGTGATTAGGTTTAGTATCACAAAGAAAAGGAGGTAACAAGGATGCTTAAGTTACAATTTGAAAATGCTGTAGTAGAGGATACAGGATATGGATTAGAGGTAAATGGGAAGAGGTTAGAGGATCTAATTTCTGTAGCCTTAGGTACTAAGCTGGGAAGTAAGAGGGCTGGATATGGAGGAGACTTACCTACATTTAAAAGTAATAGTTGTGACATTACGGTGACTATTAATCCACATCCCCAGAATGTGACCATTGAAACAGAAAATAATTTATGGCATAGCGTAGGAGAGATGGAGGAAGAAAAGCACAATGAGCTTGAAAAGAAAGATGCAGAGGCAGATCCAGAAGAATAACGGAACTCTCACTCACAAAAAAGTCATAGCTAAGAAGCTGGGATGCTCCTTAGCAGAATGTAACCGCAGGTTAGAACGCAGAGAAAAAAATTTAAGAAAGCTGGAGGGTAAAGAAAATGGCACAGAGTAGTTTTACAGCAAGGGTAGCACAGATTGAGGTGGAGCTGGGTATGAGCGTACAGAATAAGAGCGGTATCTGGTGTAAACCTACAGTTAGAATGAATGTTATGGTAGATGGTGGTACCTCTCCAGAACAGAGATCCGCTATCATTAGACAATCCTTTGATGAGGTTTGTGATAACATTGAGAAAGTGATCTCTGAAATGGAATAAGTATTAACAGAGGGGAGAAGATCAGATCTCCCCTTTACTTATCTGGAGGTAACTGAATGGGTAAAATAAAACTCAATAAAAGAGATCAATTTACGATTATTTCAAATAGTGTACTAAAAAATAAAAACCTCTCATTAAAAGCTAAAGGGCTCTATGCTTATATGTGGAGCCTCCCCGATGATTGGGATTACTCTGTAGCAGGGCTAACCACACTCTTAAAAGAGGGTAAAGATGCTATAAATGAAGCTCTAAAAGAGCTGGAGCGTGAGGGCTATCTGGTACGCACAATTCTTAGGGAGGGTGGTAAATTTAAGGATATGGATTACATATTACATGAGTTTCCACAATTTCCACCGTTTACGGAAAATCCGCATACGGAAAAACCGCTTACGGGAAATCCGCAACAACTAAATACTAATAAAACTAAGAAAGATAATAACCAAAAAAATCTACCTACGGTAGAGGGGGAACCCCCTGTAAAGAAATCTTATAATCATGTTTTTAGTGATCCAGAGAATACGGTTATTAAAGATGCCTTAGTAAAGTTTGTAGGCAGTTGCAGAGGAAAGAATTATAACCCTAAAGTATCCACAGTAGAAAAGTTTGCTAAAACACTTAGGGATAATGCTGGAAGTAATGCAGAGCTGGCTATGAGGATTGTAGACCAGAGTATTAACAAAGGCTGGAAAGACTTATATCCTCTCAAAGATAAATATAAGGCAGAGGCTATTAGTAAACCGTTTACAGGAGAAACAGCTAAGGATGAGGTAGGTAATGAGGTAGTATACTAAGTTTTGAGGAGAGTGTAAGAGCTCTCCTCTTTTTTTTTGTCTAAAATATTTCCCTCCCTGTGATTAAGTTAGTTATCAGATACACAAAACGGTAGGAGGGAATAGCTATGGAAGAAAAGCAGACAGCGGAGGATAAGTTAAAATATCAAATTGAACAACTCAATAAGCAAGTGTCTGAATTATCAGTAAAAAATGAGCGACAGTATAATGAAATTTACTCATTGAAAGATGAGAGTGTGAGACTAAAGAAAGAAAATGATAGATTGTTTTGCATATTAGAAAATATCTCTAAAGCAATGGCAGTAGGAGGGGGTACTAAATGAGATGTTTTGCAGAGGCTTATTGTCAGAAAGATAAATCAGAATGTAATGAGCTTTGTGGAGGCTACAGGGTGCTTAGAGCTTTGTATATTCTTAGCAGGATCCCAGCAAAGTATCAATACAACATACCTCTTAAGCCACAGGCAGAGGACATAAAAGCGTTTGAGGCTCTCAATAGCTTTAAAGAAAATATAATAAATCATGTAGAGGATGGAAAAGGCTTATATATCTGGGGGAAGAGTACAGGGTGTGGTAAGACAAGTTGGGCTTGTAAAATTATGAGCCATTATTTCCGTAAGATAGCCTTTAGTACAGGGCTGGAGAATGAGGGTTTATACATATACCTCCCTACATTTTTGGAGGATCTTAGGAATAGTTACGATAATCCAGATCCAGACTTTGAGCAGGTGCTATCAATGCTAAAGAGCTGTAAGCTCCTCATTATTGATGATATAGGGGCGGAAAGAGTAACAGAGTGGGTAAGGGAAAGATTGGTGAGTATTGTTAATACCAGAGTAAGCTCTAATCTTTCCACTATCTACACCTCTAATCTATCTCCAGCGGAGCTTACCGAAAGCATGGGAGATCGTATTGGAAGTAGAGTATTAGGCTCCTCCTCTGTAGTGGAAATCACTGGAGCAGATAGGAGGCTGGCATAATGGCGGTAGATATGATAGAGCAGAGCTTACTCTGTAAAGTACTAGGAGCTCCAGATCTTGAAATTCTCCACTCAAACGGAGTAACGGAGGATATGTTTTTGACTTGTGGGGATGAGGTACGGTTCATTATTACCCACTATAATACCTATAAACAGATCCCAGATAAGCTAACTTTCTTAGGTAAATTCAAAGATTTTCAGATGTTAGAGGTTACGGAAAGTGTGGATTATCTGGTGTATAAACTCAAAGAGGCATACACCTATACAAAACTTGCTCCTATCATACAGAGTACCGCAGATATGGTAAGAGAGGATAGTATAAAAGCTATAGCTCATCTTAAGGGAGAACTGGATAAGCTGGAGAAAGCTGTACCAGTGAATAGTAACAAGGATGGGTATGATATTATCTCAAACGCTAAAGACCGCTTAGCGGAATATAAAAAGCGGTGTGAGGTAAAGGGGCTTATTGGTATTCCTACAGGGATCCCTAAACTGGACGAGATTACTAATGGATGGCTCTGGGGAGAGGATCTTATAGTACTTACAGGGCGTACTAATGTAGGTAAAACATGGATCGGAGAGTATTTTGCTACTATCTCTTGGAATATGGGTTATAAAATCCTCTTTTATTCTGGAGAGATGAGTAGGGAAATGGTAGGTTTTAGGTTTGATACTCTCAATAAGCATTTTAGTAACATGGGGCTTCTTAATGGTGCTGGTACTCTGGGGAAGAAACCAGACACAGATGGAGGAAAGTATCTGGAGGAGGATTATGAGAGCTATATAAATCAGCTCTCCCAGAAAAGCGGTTTTATCGTAGTTACCCCAGATGATTTTGGAGGGCGTAAGCCTAATGTGGATGAGATAAAGAGCCTTTCTATAAAACATGGAGCGGAGATGATCGTAATAGATCAGCTCTCACTTATGAGTGATAAACGTAGAGCGGACATTCCCAGAATTGCTTATAACAACATATCAGAGGATTTATTCCTCATGAGTAAGGAATTGAAAAAACCAGTTATTTTAATGGCACAGGCTAACCGTGAGGCTGTAAAGAACCGTAAAAAAGGAGAAAGCCCAGAATTACATGATCTGGCAGAGAGTGACGGAGTAGGACAGAATGCCACAAGGGTATTATCTCTTAGTGTGATAGAGGGTACTCTTAAAATATCCATAAAGAAAAATCGGTATGGTATTAATAACAAAGAGGTGCTTATGATCTGGGAGGTTAATTTAGGGTATCTTAAGCCCTTATTGTCTGATAATCCAGAGGAAAGTACAGAGGACGGAAAAGAGAGCGGTAAGCCAGAAGAAGAAAATAAAGGAGGAGCTAAGGATTATGGCTTTTAAATATGAGAGTGGGATCCCTAAGGGGTGTATTATCCCTGTATATTTAACAGAGGACGGAGATGTATACCCTATTTTCTTTCACAGTATGGAGGAGCTGGAGCTATGTGGGGAGATGGTAGCAATGGTATTAAATCACACTGTAGCGGTAGATAATAAACACACTATTAATTCTCCAGAGGATAAAATAAGCGTGATTGATCTAACAAAAAAGAAAAACTAAATAAAACCTCTCTAAAAATTACCTCTCTTTGTGCTTAGGTTAAGAAAGACCACAAAGGAGGTAATTTTTATATGCAGGCAATAACAAGTAAAGAAGTAGCGGAGATGCTTGGAAAGAGGCATGATAACCTCTTAAGAGATATAAGAAAGTATATTGCTACTCTGGGAGAGGACGCTCCTAAGTATTTTACAGAAGTTAAAGAGGGGAGAGGGATCCACTATGCGGTAACGAAAGCAGGATGTGACCTTATGGCAGGGCGTATTATCGGAGAAAAAAGTGTAGCCTTTAAGTCTAAATATATCCCTGTTTTCGGAGGAGAAACTACGGAGGAGGAGCCTGTAGTGGAGCCAGAGGTTAAAGAGTATACGGTAGACGAGGTAGCAAAGATCTTAGGCGTGAGTGAGAGATCTGTATACCGTAATATACAGGCTGGTAAAATGGTGGCTGTTCAGAGAGAGGTTATGATCCCTACTACTAAGATGTTTGTCACGGAGGAGGCTCTGGAGGCTTACAAGGTAGAGAGGGGGAGGGCGTAATGGATTACTTTAAAATGAAATGGAGGCTATGTGCGTGTAGGGCACAGGCAGGATACTCCCAGAAAGAGGTTTCCCAGATTATAGGAAACTGTGAAAAAACTATTGTGGATTGGGAAACAGGGAAAACGGCTCCTAAAATGGAGAAAGCCCAGCAGTTAAGCGAGTTGTACGGTATCCCTTTAGTGTATATGGACTTTACTAAAGACGGAAATGCTACTCCCCTTAGGGAACGTGAGCCAGTAAGTAACATACCGCAGTTTTAGATGTATAGGAAAATGGTGGAAAGAGGGGTATTATGACAGTAGAACAGATTGAATTGAGAAAGATTTTAAGCCAAATGTTAGCTGATAACGGGATCAACAGAGAAACTATTGTGGATTTTGTCAAGGGAATTATTGATGAAAAAGTTGAGAATGCCATAAATAAGGCGGTGCATGAAACTAACATTGATGGAATGGTTAATAGTCGAGTTAAGGAGCTTACCACAAGAGCAATACAGGAAGAGGTGGCGAGAAAGGTTAGAACAACTTTAAGCTCTGTATCAATTAGTATTGAGTGCCATGAGACAAAAGAAAGAGGAGGTAATTAACCTCCCCTTGTACCAGTTAGTTACTTTGAAAGTTTAATAGCCAACATGGTAAGTAAGTGTCTGTCCTCATCGGAAAGTTTAAGGAATACTTTAAGGAATTGAGTTAGTTCCTCATCCGTTTCTAATTTGTCATACAGATCTTGTAATTCTTTGACTGGAACTTTATCCAGTGAGAAATCAAAGAATTGTTCTAACGGAGCGTTGAGGTAAGCTGATAGCCTTTGTAATCTATCCATATCTGGTAGATGTCTACCTGTGTTCCATGCTGATACGGTAGTAGCAGGTAGATTAAGTGCATCGGCTATATCCTTATTGTTTTTTCCTGTAAGGGATTTGTAGTAAGCCATTGCCCTAGAAAAACTGTCATTTAGAGGAGCTTTATTTTCAGACATTTGGAACCTCCTTTCTTTAAAGGATATTACGATTATACAGTTAAACAATATAAATGTAAAGTGAAACTTAAAAATAATACTGTTAAACTGAACTTTTGCATTGACATACTATTAAACAAGATATATACTGTTTGACAAGAGGAACAATATGCATAATGGCATACTCTAACTTTTTTTACCTAAACGAACTTGTTTAACAAGTTTTTAGGATAAATTATAAAAATCATAGGAGGTAAAAAGACATGAATTTAGCAGAGATTTATGAGGCTTATAAAGCCAGAAAGTTAGCCTTAGAACAGGCAGAAAAAGAGGAGGATAAGTATAAAAAGCTCCTTAAGGATGCTATGGCGGAGGCAGGAGTAAAGGATCACACGGATGAGGCAGGGTACCGCTTTGAGCGGATTGTGCAGGAACGTAAGAAGATGGACGAGCCTAAGTTACTGGACGAGCTCCATAGCAGAGGTTTATCTGATTGCATCAAAACCGTAGAGGCGGTGGATGAGGATGCAACTTTACAGGCGGTAGAGGCTGGCTCACTTCCGCAAGGAGTATTAGCCGATTGCCTTAAGATTACAGAAATTGTAATGCTTAAGCTCACAGCTCCTAAGAAATCTAAGGCTAAGAAATGATACGGATCTGGGGTGTGCCTATAGTGGCTACCGTAGAGCAGGTGGTTAAGGATATAAAGCTCCAGATCTACGGTACAGGGCTCCTTAAAGAGCTGAATAACACAGGATCGGATCTCATGGTAACGTGCCCTTTTCATGGAGGCGGTAGAGAACATAATCCCTCTTGCGGAGTGCTGTTAAAAGAAAAAATAACAAGGGATAAAACCTATGAGGCTGGTACGGTGCATTGTTACACCTGTGGATATACCGCAGATTTACCCCAGTTTGTAGCAGATATGTTAGAGCTGGAAAACAGTATAGCAGGTTATAAGTGGCTGGTGTCACGCTACAACTACTCAACAGCGGATAGAGAGCCTTTAGAGCTGGACATGTACAGGGGCGGTAAGGAGAAAACCTCTGGAATGGATAAGGAGCTGATAGAGGAATATCACAGAGCACTCCTAGAGAGTGAGGAGGCTTGTGAGTATCTACATAAAAGAAAGATCGCTAATTGGGTTTTGGAGGCGTACAAGCTGGGGTTTGATCCAGAGGATAACACAGTGCTTTTCCCAGTAAGAGGGTTGGATGGGAAAGTGGTTTTTTACAAAGGCAGATCCATAGTAGGAAAGCACTTCTACAATGCAAAAGAAATAGATAAGAGCTCTGTAGTTTTTGGGCTTTGGGAGATATTGAACGGGCATTTTGAGCAGGGAATAGCTACCGCAGATAGCCTTATCTGGATTACAGAGAGTGAGATAGATGCTCTTAGCCTTATCTCTTATGGGGAATTTGCTATAGCCATTATGGGCTCCCATATATCGGAGGAACAGGGTAAAGAGTTGGAGAAAACGCCTTTTAGGAGGTATGTGCTGGCAACAGATAACGATGAGGCAGGGAGAAAGGGAGCCTCCCAGATCAAGCGGTTATTAATACCAAAAGGTTTTAGGTTTACTAATCTCCAATGGAATACCCAGCTTAAGGATATTAACGATTTGCACAAGTCATACGGAGGTAGCTGGAAAGATTACCTCACAGGATATTAAAGGAGGAAAACAGGATGAATACAGGATTATTTAGTAATGAGGAACTTGTAAAACTTTACAGAGAGAGCAGAAATGAGAGTTATCTACAGG
Source organism: uncultured Clostridium sp. (assembly GCA_963523075.1). GTDB lineage: Bacteria > Bacillota > Clostridia > Lachnospirales > Lachnospiraceae > Lacrimispora. The sequence goes on along the minus strand of CAURBW010000010.1, from coordinate 17,305 downwards.
AGTTAATAACTCAAAACAAAGGGCTTATAAGTCTGCTGGTAAAAGATTACTTAACCAGTATCCCTAATTCAGAGATGGAAGATTTGATAAGTGAGGCTTACATACCGATGTTGAGAGCTATAGAAGAATTTGAGCCAGAGAGAGGGATTAGATTTTCTACTCTGCTTAAAGTGTATGTGCAACAACATCTTAACCGCCTATATAAAGAGGCTACCAGACAAAAACGCCATAATGGATCTATTCCAGCCAGCTATGAGGAGCTTGTGGAGATAAATAAGGAGGGCGGAACAGAGGCAGATAGTAATTTTACTGTGGACTGTGAAGATATTAACTCTGTAGAGTTTATGACACTCCTTAGTAGTTTAGGACTTAATGAAAAAGAGCAGGTAGCGGTAGATGTGCTTATGGCAGGAGGCTCTAAGGGAGAGGTAGCTAAAGCTCTTAGGTGTACTCCAGCAACAGCAAATTATTATTTCAAAAGCATTAGAAAAAAGTTTGTGTTTGCTGGGGTTGCTGTCTAAATAACTTATCTGGATGTGATTAGGTTCTTTATCACGGAAAGTAAGGAGGTTGTGGACAGATGAAAGGTATAAAAACATTGGTAGCAATCCTACGAGGAGAGGCTGTGGTGCTGATTAGAAGAAATGAGCATAAGGCGGATGTGCTGGTAGGGAAAGAGATTGATAAGCGTTTTGCTATTAACTCAATGGTAGGAGCTGTAAAGGCTTTGATGCTGTGAAAATAAAGGAATTAACAAGAAAAGCAGGAGGATACAGTAATGGGATTACAGGCATTGATTAACAAGTATGATAACGGAAATTTCAGTAAAACAGGCTGGTTTCAGTTAAAGGATGACGGAGATACCGCTACGGTGCGGATGCTCCATAAGGGAGAAGTTGGAGCAAAGGACGGAGAGCCAGATTATGATTTTCCTATTTTTGAGGTACATAAGCTGGATGTAGATGGCTCTGGCAGGGATCGTACAGTCCTTTGTAAAGGAGAGGGCTGTGAGTTATGTAAGGCAGGGAATAAACCCAGCCTCCGTATGTTTCTCCAAATGATTAATTTGGATGAGAAAGACAAGGACAAGCAATTACAGCTCTGGGAACGTGGCTTAACCGATATTAAGCAGATGATAGGCTTAACAGGAGAGTATGGGGATCTTACTAAGAGGGATATAAAGATTAAGAGGTCTGGTGCTAAGGGTAGCCTTAAAACTACCTATCAGTATTTTCCTAAGGATAAAAGTGAGAGAGACATCCCAGAGGTGCAGGACTTAGTGGGCTCCCTTATCTTAGATCTGGATAAGGAAGATCAAGTAAGAGCTATTGAGGGCAGGTTACAGCTTAGTAAAAATAGCAGTAATGAGGATAACAAAAGTAGCGGAACAGGAGCCACAAGAGTATTTTAAGGCAGGAGGGAGGTTAGTGATAATCTCCCTCTTTTTTAACAGGAGGTAAACAGGATGGAAAGAACGGGTATTAAAATGGATATGAGTAGAGAGGCGGTAAGTTTGGAGGATCTTAGCTCCAGATTAGCCCATAAAAAAGTATGTAATATAACGCTAAAACGTAATCAGAATACGCTTGTAAAAGGGCTGGAGGTTATTAGTGAGCTTGTAAAGAGCGGTAGGCTCCATGCAGAGGGGGAGTATGAGATTATCCGCACTCCAGAAAGATTAAAAGAGTTTATGGAAACCTATGTTAAGGGGTATGGAGAGTATGTACTGGATGTGGAAACAACAGGCTTAGACATTTACCGTGATATTTTAGTAGGTATCTGTCTTTATAACCCAGATCTCCCCAGTGCCTATGTACCTTTTAATCATACCGATCTCCAGAATAAAAGAGTAGAGGGGCAAATGACAGAGGAAGAGTGTAAGGCGGTTATGCTCCCTTATTTGGCGGATGATAGCCTTAAATGCATCAATCATAATATTAAGTTTGATGATAAAAAACTTACCTTTGATTGGGGGCAGAGAATAGCTAACGTATGGTGGGATACCAATATAGCAGGCTGGGTACTTAATGAGAATGAGAAACATGGATTAAAGCCTATGTATAATAAGTACATACTCAATGGTGAGGGGTCGGATGAAGATTTTGGAGATCTTTTTGAGAATATACCGTGTAATTATATTCCCATTGATATATTTGCTATTTATGGAGCTAATGACGGTTTCAAAACATGGGCGTTATATCAATTTCAGAAAGAGTATCTTAGGGAGGATCATCCTAGAGCGGATTTTAGAAAGCTCCATTATGTATTTAGAGAGGTAGAAATGCCTCTTATAGATGTGTGTATGGATATGGAGCTTAGAGGGGTGGAAATCCGTGAGGAGTACGCTAAGGAGTTGTCTGTAAAATTTAATGCAGAGATGCAGGAAAAAGAAAAGCTATGTGATGAATATGTAACTCAATTTGAGGAGTTTATCAAAGAGGACGCTACTCTTATGAGATTGACTAAAGGTACTTGTAAAATTAACTATAATAGCCCACAGCAGGTAGCCACCCTCTTATATGATATTTTTAAATTAAGTAGCGTTTCAAGAAAAGAGCCCAGAGGTACAGGGGATAAGATTATCCAGCAACATAGGAGTAAGGCAAAAAAGGCAGGAACCAAAAAGGCGGAGAAGTTTGTAGAGTTTCTGGATAACTACCAGAGGTATAAAGAATGCGGAAAGCTGTTAGGTACTTACATAGATAAAATACCAGCGGTTAAATGTGAGAAAACGGGGGCAGTACATACCACTTTTAATCAGTATGGAGCGGTTACAGGGCGTTTCTCTTCCTCTGATACAATTACTAAAATCAATCTCCAGAATATCCCCAGCCATGAGAAGAGTATCCGTAAGATATTTAGAGCCAGAGAGGGGCACAAGATGGTAGGAGGAGATTTTAGCCAGATTGAGCCCAGAGTATTAGCCTTTTTTTCAGAGGATGAGGCTATGCAGGATGCTTATAGGACTGGAAAGGATCTGTATGCCATTATGGGATCTAAGGTGTACGGAGTGCCTTATGAGGAGTGTTTAGAGTTTTACCCAGACGGTACCGTAAATGCAGAGGGTAAGCACAGGCGTACTACTATGAAAAGTGTACTGTTGGGTATTATGTATGAGCGAGGAGCTAAGGCTATCGGAGAGCAGTTTGATAAATCGGCAGATTGGGCTCAAAAACTCATTGACGATTTTTATAAGAGTTTCCCTAAAGTACAGCGTTTCCGCCTCAAAGTTGAGAAGATGGCGGAGGAGTATGGATATGTTACTACAATCTGTGGCAGAAAGCGTAGGCTCCCAGATATGCAGTTACCAGATCATGATGACTACCGTTATCAAGAAGCCCATAGACAGAGCCTTAACAGCGTAGTACAGGGATCCTGTGCGGACATTATGAAACTTTCCATGATAGAGATTTATAAAGATCCTCTTTATAAGGTGTTAGATTGCCACATGATAATTACCGTACATGATGAGCTTATTATGGAAGTACCAGAGGGAAATATAAAAGAGGGTGCAGAGCTCTTAGTGTCTACTATGAAAAAAGTGGGGCATAAAATAATAGATATGCCTATGAGCGTGGATGCAGAAGTTACAGATTATTGGTACGGAGAAAACGTAGCGGATGATTATTGTGTAGAGTAAGGACAGGTGAAAACATGAATGTTGAACAGTGTATTGATTTTCTTGGATATAGGTTAGACGCAATACATCAGCCTATGTATAACTTATCGGTTCCTTTTGTAAATGGGATTACTGCAAATAATACAGGGTTACAAATTAACAGGCATCGGTTAGCAAAAATGGCATTGCCTAATGAAGTATTAAAAAAAGTGGAAAGAAAGTGGCAGGTAGGAATTTGGGATGACACTAATAAAAATGGGGTTACTGTGTTTGAGGGAGATACCATTTTAGAGGCGTTATCTAAAGCAGTTGTGTATGTTAAAAATCAATCTGGTAATGAGGGATATTTACAGGAGGAAAATCATGAGATACAGGGTATGGGATGAGGAAGATAGAAAAGAGCGTATCCTTAGTAATTGTGTAACTGATCTGGGAGAAGTAGGAACCGTGAAGAGGGTACAGATTAAGACAGGAGGCAAAAAGGAAACACATCATTTTAAGGTATTGGAGATCTTACCAGAGTTGAATTAATATCTAAATAAAACCTCCTTTTGTGATTAGGATCCATCAAACACAAAAGGAGGTTTTATTTTATGGAGTATATTAAGAGCCCTCTAAATTATACTGGAGGAAAGTTTAAGCTACTTCCTCAACTACTGGAGATATTCCCAGAGGATATAGATACCTTTGTGGACTTGTTTGCAGGAGGAGGGAATGTATCTGTAAATGTGAATGCTAAGCACGTTGTTTATAATGATCTTCTGTGGCAAGTACCAGAAATGTTAGAAGAGTTTAAGGTGTGTGGAGCGGAGAAGTGCATAGAGCGGATAGATAAGTACATAACTCATTATGAGTTATCAAAAGAAAATAAAGAGGGGTATCTAAGGCTAAGAAAGCTATACAACAGCGGAGAACCGATGGATCCTATTATGCTTTATACACTGATATGTTATTCATTCAATAATCAGATACGCTTTAACGGCAAGCAAGAGTATAACATGCCTTTTGGCAAAGATAGGAGTAGTTTTAATCCAGCTCTTAGAGAGAAGTTTATTAGTTTTGTCGGCAGGTTGCAAGAAATTGATATAGGCTTTTTCTCAAAAGATTTTAGAGAGGTTAAGGTGGAAAACCTTAGAGGCAATGACTTTGTATATTGTGATCCGCCTTACCTTATCACAGTAGCCTCTTATAATGAAAATGGAGGCTGGGGAAAGAAAGACGAGCAAGATCTTTTAAATAAACTGGATAGTATAGATGAGGCTGGGGTAAAGTTTGGGCTATCTAATGTACTGGAGAGTAAGGGGAGGTCAAACGATATTCTAAAAGATTGGGCTAAAAAGTATAGAGTGAATTATCTGGATCATACCTACAGTAATTGCAGTTATCATAAAAAGGATAAGCAAAGTAAGGATGTAGAGGTACTAATTACAAACTATTAGGAGGTTTGAGGGTATGGAAAAGGGTTGTGTGTATTGTATGGAAATGTACTTAAGTAGATGTCCAGACGCTTTTACAGAGGTAGCTAAGCATTGTGGAAATTATAATCATGAGGAGGCTATAAATTTACAGGAGGATAAGGATGAGAGTTTACATAGCTGGAGCAATGACGGGAGTATTTAATTATAAAGAGCCATTTATGGAGGCAGAGCGGTACATAAAGGAGCTGGGGCACATTGTAGTAAATCCAGCATATCTCCCAGAGGGATTATACAATTATTTTGAGATAAATAAGGCTATGATAGATCAATGTGATGCGATCTATGTGTTAAGGGGTAGCGGAGCCTCTGTAGGAACTCAAAAAGAGGTTGAATACTGTAAGAGTAAAGGCTGGGTAGAGGGTAGGCAGATTATAAGAGAAGCAGAATTAAACTTTGATGGAGGAATATAATATGAATAAATTTAAAAAATATTGCCCTAATGTGTGGATAGCAGAATGTGATGAAGAGTATGAGAAAGGGGCAATCATTGAGCTTGAAACAAAATACGGTAAAACGGTAGAGTGTGTAGTGTATAACTTAATCGCAAAAAACAGTGACAAGTTTTTTTATTCCATCGTAAGGCTTGAAGATCAGACATATGCACAAAGAAAAGCGGAACGCTACAATAACAGTGCTGTAAATCACATGGCTAAAAGTGAGCACTATGCTAACGCCTCACAAGAGGGCAGGGAGTTTTTATCTTTAGGGGAGCCCATAAAGGTAGGACACCACAGCGAAAAAAGGCACAGGGCATTGATTGAAAGAAACTGGGATCGCATGGGTAAAAGCGTAGAGTGTGCAGAAAAAGCAAAAGAGGCAGAGCAAAAAGCGGAATACTGGGAAAACAAAGCCCGTGAAATAACTCTTGCTATGCCAGAGAGCATTGATTACTTTTCGGATCGGCTTGAAAAAGCGGTTGCTTATCATGAGGGCTTAAAAGATGGCTCTATTGAAAGAGAACATTCTTATTCCCTCACTTATGCAAACAAAGAAGTTAAGGAATTAAAGAAAAAAGTTGAAATAGCAAAATTATTGTGGGGAAATTAGTTATGAGAACCGAATAACTAAACTGACTAATATTAAACTTATGAGGAGGAGCTGTAAAAGGCTCCTTTTTGAGTGTCTAAAAAACCATCTTATTTGTGATTAAGTTAATTATCAATATCACAGGAGGTAAAACAGGATGGGATTGAAAAGTTTAATAGCAGTAGCACAAGGTAAGAACGCCAGTAACGTATCCTTTGAGGATAAATTTATCAAGGAGTATGAGAACGCAGTAAAGAGGCAAGAAGAAAGGGAACGCCAGCCAGTACCTACAGATTACTACCGCCCCTCTTCTATGTACGGGTGTGAGCGGATGCTTTTCTTTATGAGGGTACACGGAGGAGCTGGGGCTGTAGAGGATATGGATGTAAAGCTGGTGGAGATATGCAACAGCGGTACAGATCGGCATCTTAGGATCCAGCATTTAGTAGAGGACATGGAGGGAGTAGAAACCTTAGATCTGGAGGAGGTAGTTAAAGAGGCTAACCAGAGAGGGATACATACGGAGTTTATGGGCTGGAACTCCGATCACACAGAGGCAAGGTGTAAAAATGAGGAAATGAGCATTTTCTTTCAGCCAGATGGTGTACTCCGCTTTATGGGTAAGGATGTAATCTTAGAGGTTAAGACAGAGAGCACATACCAGCACTCTAATAGGTATGAGCCTAAGGAGGATCATAAATATCAAGCTACTTGCTATGGTATGGGGCTGGGAATTGATTATGTACTCTTTTTCTATGAGGATCGTAATTTCTGTGGTAAAAAGGCTTACCTTTGGAAAATATCCGATGAGATGAAAGAAAAAGTACTTAGTAAAATCAATTTAGTAAATAAGTCTATAGCTACAGGAGTACCTCCAGAAAAAGATGAGGGTAAATGTACTTACTGTAGGTATAAGCGTGAGTGTGGGCTTGTGGACAGTGGTAAATGGGAACATCCTAACCCTCCTAAGGATAAGAAGAAAAAGGGGCAGGGAAAGGCAAAAACAGAGCCTAAGGCGGTAGCTAAGCTCTGTAAGAATTGTGAGCACTGTAGTAGGGAGAATATAGGAGGATCTTATAACTGTATACCCAGTTTTACAGCCCCTATTATTCCAGTAAAACCTAATACCAGATGTAAGTATCCAGAGAAGTTTAAGGCAGTAAAAGAAGTAAAGCAGAAAGTAAAAAAATCTCCTGTTAAAAATTGCTGTAAAAACTGTATCCATCCAGATAATTATGATGGTTTAGAGGGTTTTACTTGTGGGGCTACTGGTAATGGCGTAAGGGCAGAGGTATATGAGTGTGAGCATTTTGTAACGGGGGTGCAGGATGGCAGGTAAGGGAGTAGGTAAGATTTTTGAGGAAGAAGTAAAAGCCTCTTTCCCTCCAGAGTATTATGTGGAGCGTTATAAGGATGATACCGCTGGATTTTATGGCGTAAGTAATCCAGCGGATTTTAGGCTTTACAGGTACCCTTTTACTTTTCTCTTAGAGCTTAAATCTCATAAAGGAAAAAGCCTCCCTATAGATAAGATCCGCCCTAATCAAATACAGGGAATGTACAAGGCAGTACAGCATAAGGGCATATATGCAGGCTTTCTTATCAACTTTAGGGATCTGGAGGAAACCTACTATATCACAGTACAGGATATGGTAACTTACATAAATTCTACAGACAGAAAAAGTATTCCTGTAGAGTGGTGTAGAGAGAGCGGTGTGAGGATACAGCAGAGTAAGAAAAGGGTTAGGTATACCTATAATTTGAGTGAATGGCTAAGGAGGTACTACGATGGAGCAGAGTAGATATGTGAACCCTTGTTTAGGGTGCGATTGCTGGGATCCAGATGCAGAGGGGTGTACCATGCCTAGTGCAGATAGATCTTATGCTTGTGGTTTAGAGCAGGAGGTAGGAGGTACAGAGGATGGTACAGAGTGAGGCATTAAAAAAAATAATATCAGAGGTACAGGAGGAAAGCTCCCCAGTAGTTAAACTCTCTAATGAGTTGATAGCAGATTTTAGTAAGGATCTGGATAGTGCAGTATCGGAGCTTGATATGATTATGGAGAGCATCGGAGAAAACTCTATAGAGGATATACCAGATAGCCAGATAGAGTACTACTGTGTGAAGATACCAGCTCTTATGTATTACGCAGGACAGAGAGTAGAGGAGTTGGGGATGCAAGCAGATTTAGCCTCTAATGCAAAGAAAACAGCCCAGAATGAGGCTATGTTAAAAGTAAGTGGTACAGTTCCAGAAAAAAAGGCAAGAGTAGAGCAGATTACAGAGGATAAAGCTCTGGTAGAGGCTATTTATCGCAGAGCTTATAACAGCCTTAAGGTTAAGTTGGAAATGGCGGAGAAGATATACAGCGGACTAAAGAAAGCTCTTAGTAAGCGTATTGCAGAGGTGGATCTGGATAGGTTTTCAAAGGACAGGTACACGGCAGAGGAGCGTGAGGATCCTAATGATTAGAGAGGAGTACTTATTTCTCCAGAGTTTCCGCATAGAGGACAGGATCCTTAAGGAGGCAGAGTGGTTACTGGATAATCAAAAAGACAGCATAAGGAAAATGGCTAGAGAGTTTTGTATCAGTAAATCACAATTACATAGGGATCTACATGAGCTTAAGCACTTGGATGATGATAAGTATATCCAGTGTATGAATATCTTGAAAAAGCATAGGAGGAGCAGATTTTAAATGGAGGAAAAGTTAGATAAGTTTCTGGAGTATCTGGAGGCACAGGGTATAGAAATCTCTGGAGAAACAGCCTTTACCTGTAAAGATGGTATAGTGCTGTTTAGTCCTAACGATCATGGAGCTGTGGATATAGCCATTATCAGAAATGTAAATGAGCTGGATTACACTTTAGGCATAACGGATACGGATGTGGAATTTTTTAATACAGTGGTGGGAATATCAGAAGAGTTAGGAGGAGCAGAGGATGGCGGAGATAGATAACCTCATAGCGGAGGTAAATAAGAAGTACAAAACGGATATTATCCGTAAAGCATCGGATCTTAAGAGCATTGAGTTTATCCCCTTTACTTCCCCTATGATGAATTACTTAACCAGAGGAGGAACTCCTGTAGGACGTATGGTAGAGTTTGTAGGATTACCGCAGAGCGGAAAAACTACTACAGCTTTGGACGTAATTGCAAACTATCAGAAGAAGTACCCAGACAGATATACGGTATATCTGGACGCAGAGAATACTATGGATAAAGAGTGGGGAATGACACTAGGAGTAAACTGGGATACGGTAATCTTAATCCAGCCAGAGGCGGAGTATGGAGAACAATTATTAGATATGTTACTGGACTATATCCGCTCTGGTAAAATTGGAATGGTGGTACTGGATAGTGTTCCATACATACAGCCTAAGAGTACTTGTGAAAAGGCTCTGGATGAGAAAACTTATGGAGGAAATAGTGCTCTGATTAAAGCGTTTTGTGATAAGGTAGTACCCTTATGTAAAAAGACTGGGTGTACTTTCTTAGCAATAAATCAGATAAGAGAAAATATAGGAAATCCGTACAAGCCTTTTAAGATCCCCTGTGGTACTGCTTTAGCTCATGCGTGTTCACAAATTTTGTGGTTTACAAAGGGATCACTTTTGGACGAAAAGGGCGGAGAGGTAAGTAGTAACTATGCTACCCCTACAGGAAATAGAGTACAGGTAAAAATGGAGAAAAACAAGGTTACAAAGAATGATCGTAGGCTTGGCTCTTATACTCTTAATTATTATGCTGGTGTGGATGAGATAACGGATGTACTGGATCTGGGAATATCTCTGGGAGTAATTGTACAGAGTGGGGCATGGTTTAAAGCTACCCTCAAAGACGGCACAGAGAAAAAGATGCAGGGTAAGAACGGGGTGCAGGAGTTTTATTTTAACGATCTGGATGAGTTAGAGGCTCTTAAAGAAAGCATTTATAAAGAAAGTATGTAAGGGAAGAGGGAGAGCTGTAGTAGGCTCTCCTTTTTAAAAAATATAAATTATATAAGGGGTATATAAAAAGTATTGACATTATTATATAGGGGGTATATAATAAAGGAGAATTAAGAAATAAATATGAGCGGAAAGTAAAAAAACGGAGGTAAGTGATATGAAGAAATTTACAGAGGGATATAGAGGTTACTACCCAGTAACCTCTAAGGAAGAATGGGAGGAGCTCCCAGAGATCTATAAAGTAATGGAGTGGAAAGCTGTAAAGGATCCTTTTGATAAGGAGAAGAGGCTTAGAGCTGTAAAGGCTGTTATCTTTGATGTAGTGTATATGGAGCCTTATAAGATTAGTGCGGAGGTTTCGGTACATCCACAGGAAGTACAAAAGATCCTTTTCTGTAGTTTTAAAAATTCCCAGTGTCTCCTCTACACTGTAAAAGCAGTAATATTAGAGGGCGGATCAAGAGTAGGGGCTAAATGGTATCAAGACAGTACTACAGGCTCTTTTGGTATATATGCTTTGGATCAATATGTGGGGGTGCAGGGAGGATTTGATAGTTATATACCTAAGAGCTGTGATTTACAAGAAGATGGATCTTATAAGTATAATTTTCACAAGCCAGACACAGGAGTAATAGCTCATTATGAGTTAAGTAATCCTTTTGGTATATAAGGAGGAGAAAAAGGATGAATTTACAAGAATTTCAAGAAAGAATTAAGGATGAGAATGTGACGGAGGAGCAGTTGTGGGCTGTACATCCTATTTATTGTCTGCTAGATTTTGAAAAGGATGATTTCTGTAAGTTAGTTAAAGCCGTAGGGCTTGAAAAATGGTTGCAAAAGGCTGAAAGGTGGGAGCGGTTGAATAAGGCGGAGGAGGAATTAACAGCTAAAGAAAGGTATATCAGTTCTAAGAGAAAACTTGAAGATTTACAGAATGAGGCACAGCAGTTAGAGGAGTACATTAAGCACTATGAAAATAGTCAATCAAAATGAAAGGGAAAAGGTGCATTGTATGTATATTGAAACACGTTATTATGATAATGGGAGAGCAGAGGCAAAATTGCACAAAGGCTTTACTTATCCAGAATTGGAAGAAAGCCAGGGGAAGTTTGATAGATATGTCGAATCTATTGGAAAATCAAAAGTACAGGCTGAATTTGATAACACAAGTGATTATGAATCGTTAGAGGAGTGGATGGAGGAGCTGGAAATTGAGCTTGATGATATTGTTCCGCTTGTGCTCAACTTAGAGAGCGGAGAATGGATTGATATATCAGCATATTGCTAATGGTTAAAGGAGGTAGCTTAGTGGCTACCTCTAAATGTCTAAGAGGAATATGATTAGGATTAGTGAAAAAGGAGGTAATTATTATGTTGAATAAAAAGGATATTTTAGGAGGAGTATATGGGCTGGCTGTAGGAGATGCCTTGGGAGTACCTGTAGAGTTTTCTGCTAGAGAGGTGCTGGATAATAACCCTGTAAGAGATATGAGGGGATTTGGTACTCATAATCAGCCTATAGGTACTTGGAGTGATGATACCAGCTTAGTATTAGCTACTATGGACGCTATGTGTGCTGGAGGTTTATCTAAGGGTATTATAATGGATTGTTTTAGCAAATGGTACACAGAGGCAAAATACACAGCTTTAGGAGAGGTATTTGATATGGGAGGTACCACATTTAGAGCAATTACCAATTACCTCACGGGAGAAGCTCTGGAGAGATGTGGAGAAGATAATGAGATGAGTAATGGAAATGGCTCACTTATGAGGATGCTCCCTTTAGTCTTTTATACTTATTTGAATTATGGAGTAGAGGTAAGACCTGTAGCGGTAAATGCAATTTATGAGCTATCCAGCTTAACTCATGCTCACATTATTAGTAAGGTGTGCTGTGTCTATTATGTTTATATCGGTATTTATATTATGGTGTATGGAGAGCAGAAAGGTCTACAGGAGGCTTTGAGAGAGGCAGTAGAGGCGGTAGAGCATTATTATTACGTTGAGCAGGAAGAGATCCCCTGTACGCTGGAGATTACAGGGTTAGACAGCCTTATAGATTGTGTGAAACTGGAGAGAGATGAAGTTAAGAGTACAGGGTATGTAATTGATAGCTTAGTGGCTAGTATCTGGTGCCTATATCATACTCATTCGTACAGAGAGGCGGTAGAGCTGGCGGTAAATCTTGGAGGGGATACAGATACAATAGGAGCCATTACAGGATCCTTAGCAGGTATTTATTATGGTTATGATAAAATTCCTAAAGAGTATGTAAAGAGCTTAAAAGGGAAAAAGCTGTTATCTGGTGTATGTGATCGGTTTTATGAGCAGTTTAAATAGGGTGGAGGGATAGAGAATGGTATCAGATAAGACTAAAGACAGGATAAAGAAATTACAAGCTTTAGCGGAGAGAGGAGTAGGAGGGGAAAAGGATACCGCAAAGAGAAAACTGGAGAAACTTTTAGAGGACAATAATATATTTTCTTTGGAGGAGTTAGATGAGGATAAGATAGAGTACTTTCTATTTTCATATAAAGGAGATCATGAGATACAGTTATTAAGGCAATGTGTGTATAAGGTTTTAGGGGCAAGCACAGATAGAACGGCTTATCGTACAAGAGGTACGAGGCAGAAATTAGGTTATTATTGTACTAAGGCTCAAAAGTTAGAGATAGAGTTGGAGTTTGAATTTTATAGAAATGCTTTTTATGAGGAATTAACTGTGTTTATGAGTGCATTTATTCAGAAGCAAGGTATTTTCCCTCCAGATGCTCCTAAGGGTAGCATAGATCAATTAGACGAGAAAGATCTTAAGATGGCAATGATGGCACAGGGTATAAACAAGAAATCCAGAGCAAAAATGATAGAAAACAAGGGGGAGTAAGTAAATGACAATAGAGGAAAGAGTGGAATTATATAAAAACAAGTTTAAAGAATGCAGGGCTATAGAGCCCGTAAAGGGCTTTGTAATGCCTGTGGATAGGCTGGAGGCTTTAGAGGCTATTAGAGCTTTAAATACTACACTATCAGAGCTGTATATGGTTTCCATACCTACTATTACAGTTTGGGTAAGGGATGATAATTATGTGCAGGCTACAGAGGAGATATATTTAACAGAGCCAGATATGGGAGCGTTTCTCCATCAATTTAGACATCATTTACAGAATATAGAGCGTAGGTATGAGAGAAGAGGCTTAACAGCAGAGGGGAATAATGGGCTATTGTATAACCTCCCATACAAGGATACTATTTATAGAATGTATGGAGAGGATGATGCTGTAGCGTGGAGTAGATTTGTGATTGAATTAGCCTCAAAGTAGAGGTATAATATGGTAAAACGGTATGAGGGAGGAAAATGCTATGAAATGTAGTAAATGTGGATCAGAAAATGTAACAGTACAGGTAGTGACAGAAACGGAGCTTAAGGAGAAAAAACACGGTATTTTATACTGGTTATTAGTGGGTTGGTGGCTTAAGCCTCTCTTGTGGTTATTCTTAACCTTGCCTATGATAATCATAGCAATATTTAAGCCTAAGAAATATAAGACAGTGAGCCATACTAAGAAAATGGCAGTATGCCATAATTGCGGAAAGAGCTGGAGCGTATAGGCGTTTTATATGTGGAGGTATTAGTATATGAGAATAGGAATAAGAAAGCCCAGTATAAAAAAGGCAATTAAGGCAAGTACTACAGGAAAAGCGAAAAGGGCTATTAAAAAAGCTGTAAATCCGCTGTATGGAAAAAAGGGAGTAGGGTTTGCAAAAGATCCCGTAAAGGCAGTTAAAGCTAAGGTATATAAGAAAACAACGATAGGAATAAAAGATATATTCAAATAATATATGAGTACATTTAGGAGGATCCGATTAAAAGGATCCTCTATTTTTTTTTGTCTAAAAGTGCTCCTCAAATGTGATTAGGTTAGTTATCGCAAGAAAAGGAGGTACAGGATGGCGGAGAAAGTAACAAGTACAGATATAAAGTTAGCTCTTAAAAATATGCACATGAGTAGATCCAGTTATTTTATTACGGAATGTAAGAACGGATCTACATACTTCCCTCCAGCACAAGGATTACTTAAGTTTGACGGGTTGGCTATTACAAAAAGCTATACTAAGCCTAATATTATAGGCTATGAGATCAAAGTGAGTAGAGGAGATTTTAAGCAGGATGGTAAGTGGCACCTTTACCTACAGTATTGTAATGAGTTTTATTTTGTAGTACCTACAGGGTTGGTAAAGAAAGAGGAGCTCCCAGACAATGTAGGACTTATCTATTACAATCCAGAAAATAAAACTCTTAGAACGGTTAAAAAGGCACTTTATAGGCAGATCGAAACTCCAGTAGGGGTATATGAGTACATTATCTATAGCAGGTTGGATGAGGACAGGATCCCCTTTTACAATGAAAGAGCTGATTATGCCAGAGATTACTTAGCGGATAAGACGGATAAAAAGTATATCGGAGATAAGCTGGGTACAAAGTTAGCTAAGGATCTGGAGGAGGCACACAAAAGGCTTTTTAATCTGGAGCATACAGAGAAAGAGCTGGAAATGTGGAAAGCTGTAGAGGGAGTACTTAGAGAGGCGAATATTATCGGCTATTGGAGCAGAGACAAGGAAACAGCGGTAAAGAGATTGAAAGAGGCTATTTCTGGATCCTACCCTAAAGAGCTGGATGAAGTAATCCGCAGTATGGAGTATGACCTCAAAGTATTAAGAAAGTTGCAGGAGGCTCATAACAATAAGGAGGAGGCGGATCCAGATGAATAGGGCGGAGAGGCGTAGGCAGGAGAAAGGGGCTAATAAAAGACCAGCCGTCTACAATCTTACACAAGCTCAATTAGATAGTGCTGTAAGGACTGGTATTGAGAAAGAAATCCAGAGGGTTAAGAGAGAGGCTACAGAGGATGCCATAAATACAGCTATGACTTTATTACTTACCCTCCCTTTAGAGGTTTTAATGGATCATTACTGGCAGAAAACTTATGCTAAGAGGATCCCTAAATTTACAGAGCTGGTACTGGAATATTATGAGCGGTGGCAAAAGGGAGAGTTGGATATGGATAAGCTCAAAGAGGATTTATGGGAGTATGGCGGTGTAAGATTGGAGGAGGTAGAAAATGAATAAAAAGTGTATAGCAGATGTTACTTTTAAGGAGTTTGATAATTGGTGTAATAGACGAGCTTGTGATGGAGGTTGGAGTATGGGTACAGCCATGGTATGTATAGAGGCTGTGACAGAAGTCTTGAAAGTAAAACCCCTGTTTAGCAGAAAGGAAGCAAGAGAGAAAAAGTGGCAAGACATTAAACAGAATTATTTTAACTTGGATGCAGAAATTGAGGTGCAGGATGAAGAATAGTACCAGAGCTAAGAGTAGTCAGCAAGAAAAGCGGATAGCTAAGGGTATTGGAGGTAGGCAAGTGGTAGGCTCTGGATCTACTCCTTTCATAAAGGGAGATGTAGTAGCAGATAACCTCTTTATTGAGGCAAAAACAAAGATGGAACCCAGCCAGAGTATCTCTGTAAAAAAGGCTTGGATAGAAAAGGCTAAGGAGCAGAGCTTATCTATGAGAAAAGAGGATTATGCTATAGCGGTATCCTTTGGGGATGGAAAGGATTATTACCTCATAGAGGATACTCTTATGGAGGATTTATATAAGAGCAGGGAGGCTCTTAGGGCTGTAATAGATGCTTTGGGAGGGCTGGAGGTATCTCACAACAGCCGATTATTAGAAAGGGTAAGAGAGAGGATATTGGAGGTATATAAGTAATGGGAAATTGTGAGAGGCGGTGTGAGAAATGATTAAACCAGCAATATGCTATAAAGATATGCTTGAAAAAGCCCTGTCTGAATATTTTTACACAGACGAGATGATGTATTATGTTGGAGATAAAGATAGTTATTTACTCGCTATTGAGGATAGCGGATCTAATGGTAAATATCAGTATGCCATATTAGATAAGGATAAGGTAGTGGGGTACATAGCGTATATGGTTGATTTTTATGCAGGTTGCGTATATAATTTTGGACTTTTCGGATTTGACAAAGGAAATACTGCTATTGGAGCAGGATTGAAAGAAATAATAAACTATTTAGTAAATATGAACTTCCGCAGAATAGAGTTTAGATGTATCGGTGGAAATCCAGTTAAACGCCATTACGATGCTTATATGAATTATATGGATAAACATGGATACATCACATTTTGTCATACTCTACATGGTGTAATGAGAGATGCTAAAGGAATATACCACGATGAGTATATTTATGAGTTTATTAAGCGGTAATGTAAAGGAGGGAAATAGGATTATGTACAGTATTTCAGAACAGAATTTAGAGAACGCTAAATACTATGGGTATGAGGCACAAAGTAACCAGCTTATAGAGGAATGTGCAGAGTTGATACAGGCAGTAAATAAGTACAGGAGAGCCTCTACAGGTTTAGGGCAGGATACAAGCACTAAAAAGGCTATGGCTTTAGGAAATCTGGTAGAGGAGCTGGCAGATGTAGAAATTATGGTGGAGCAGGTTAAGTACTTACTCCAGATACCAGAAGAGGATATTCTGGCTGTTAAGCAGTATAAGATAAATCGCACTAAGGAACATATTGAGGAGAAAAAGATCCTTTAAGTACATGGGTTAGGAGAGATATAAAAATCTCTCCTAATTTTTTTATTTTCTCTCTAAAAATACTCACTATTGAGGATTAAGTTACTTATCAAGGTAAACATACCAAAATAGAAAAGGAGATTGCACTATGAAAGCATTTAAAGGATTTAACACGGATCTTACTTGTAGAGGTTTTCAGTATGAGGAGGGAAAAGATTTTCATACGGACAGAGCGGAGTGTTGTGACGCAGGTTTTCACGCTTGTGAGTATCCGCTGGATGTGTTCAATTATTACAGCCCTAATACCAGCGTATTCCATGAGGTAGAGTTATCTGGAGAAACAGATAAGAGCGGTAGTGATACTAAGATCTGTGCTACGGATATTAAGATTGGAGCCAGATTAAACATTGCAGGGCTGGTACGGTGTGCCATTGATTTTACTATGAGCAGAATTAAGAAAGAAGTAAGCTCCGATGAGGAACACGGTTTCTCTTCCGCTACAGGGAATTGTGGAGCCTCTTCCGCTACAGGGGATTATGGAGCCTCTTCCGCTACAGGGTATAAAGGAGCCTCTTCCGCTACAGGGGATTATGGAGCCTCTTCCGCTACAGGGAATTGTG
>CAURBW010000009.1:0-206895 GCA_963523075.1 uncultured Clostridium sp. | reverse complement strand
CCCGTAGCTCCTGTTGGTCCCGTTGGACCCGTAGCTCCCGTTGGACCCGTAGCTCCCGTCAGACCGGTTGCACCCGTAGCTCCCGTCGGGCCTGTTGGACCTATAACTCCCGTTGGACCCGTAGCTCCTGTTGGTCCCGTTGGACCCGTAGCTCCCATCGGACCCGTTGGACCGGTAGGGCCTGTGGCTCCCGTCGGACCCACTCCGCCAATATCATCCTGCACTACTACCAAAGTTCCCTTCAACGGAACAACTAAGGAAAAGAATACAGTAGCATTACTGATATTCACAAGAGATACCGTGACAGGGGCAGATGCCACGTCTATAATACTAACACCAAATACCTCCCCCGTTTTTATCGGTGAACTGCCTTCCAGAAAATCTCCCTGGGAAGAAGATAATGCAAAGGATGTCCCAATTGTTGACTGAGATGACTGAGTCGCCAGCCACCAGTCGATTACATATCTTCCGGCCTCCAAGAAAGTTATTACTCCAGTAGCTGGGTTATAAGTGATGTTACCAAACAAATAAACAATCGTATCAAAAAGTACATTTGCACCAGAAGCTACACTTGTTGATGTATTTAATTCTATTTGAAGAGCATTGTTAGCCATAAAGAATCCTCCAATCGTATCGATAAGGCGTCCCATAGAAAACGCCTATAATAATGTATGTTTACAAGAAGAATTTCGATACAACTGGCTTCTTTGCTGTAAGAATCAGAAAAAGGAGGAAAGTCCTATCCAAAATGGATGGCTTTCCTCCTGCATTATTTATTCTCTATTACAATAAAAACTTTCCCATCTTATTATAAAGTAAATGGGTTTTCTGTCTTATAAAGCATTCCCTTGGGCTGGTTAAATCCAATCTCTTCCACACCAAGATATTTAAATATTTCAAATAAAGCTTTTCCGTAATGTCCGAAAGCAACCGCCCCATGATGCGGGAAATTCTTTTCAATCAGTACATGACGGTAGAATCTTCCCATCTCCGGAATAGCAAAAATTCCAATGGAACCGAAAGAACGGGTTGCTACAGGAAGCACTTCACCCTGAGCTACATAAGCGCGGAGGATGTTATCTGCTGTGCTCTGTAGACGGAAGAATGTAATATCTCCTGGAAGAATATCTCCCTCCAGGGTTCCCTGGGTTACTTCTTCCGGAAGCGTTCTTGCCATAATCATCTGATATTTCATAGAGCATGAGGAAAGCTTTTTGGAACAGGTATTTCCGCAGTGGAATCCCATAAAAGTATCCTGGTGAGTATAGTTGTGCTTTCCTTTGATATCGCCTTCATACATATCATCCGGAACTGTATTGTTAATATCAAGAAGTGTTACTGCATCCAAGCTTACACAGGTACCGATAAACTCACTGAGCGCTCCATAAATATCAACTTCACAGGATACAGGAATGCCCATTCCGGTTAAACGGCTGTTTACATAGCAGGGAACAAAGCCAAACTGGGTCTGGAATGCCGGCCAGCATTTTCCCGCAATGGCAACATACTTACGATATCCTCTGTGCTGCTCTACCCAGTCCAGTAAAGTCAGCTCGTACTGAGCAAGCTTTGGAAGAATATCAGGTTTTTTATTTCCTTCTCCCAGCTCTGCTTCCATATCTTTTACTACATCAGGAATTCTGGGATCTCCTGCATGTTTATTAAATGCTTCAAATAAATCAAGCTCTGAGTTTTCTTCAATCTCAACACCTAAATTATAAAGCTGCTTAATGGGCGCGTTGCATGCCAGGAAGTTTAACGGGCGTGGGCCGAAACTGATGATCTTTAAGCTGGAAAGTCCTACTAAAGATCTGGCAATCGGAAGGAATTCTTCTATCATATCCGCACATTCCTCAGCTGTTCCAACAGGATATTCCGGGATATATGCCTTGATGTTTCTCAGCTTTAAATTATAGCTTGCGTTTAACATTCCGCAGTAGGCATCTCCTCTGCCCTGGGTTAAACTGTCTCCGCTTTCCTCTGCAGCAGCGATAAACATAACCGGTCCGTCAAAGTGCTTTGCAAGAAGGGTTTCAGAAATCTCCGGGCCAAAGTTTCCGAGATAAACGACTAGTGCATTGCAGCCTGCATTCTTAACATCTTCTAATGCCTGTACCATATGTATTTCGCTTTCTACAATACATACCGGGCACTCATAGATATCAGCTGCATCATATTTTGTTTCATAAGCTTTAATCAGAGCTTTTCTTCTGTTAACTGATAATGTTTCTGGGAAACAGTCTCTGCTGACTGCAACGATACCTACTTTTAATTCCGGGATATTATTCATATTATGACTCCTCCTGTTATCCTAAGGCTCTTCTTTTCGCCTCATCATACTTTTATATTCTTTAAATAGAAAGATTTTCTCCTGTAATACCAATATAGGCTTCTTTTGGGAGACCGCCCTCCTCATGTCCGATCAGCCACTTATTCTTTGCAAACAGCAGCTTATCTTCTTTATTCACCGTCTTTTCAAGGGGTGTTAAATCAGTATTGGTTCCCTGGGGAAGAATGACCACACAACGGAAACCGTCTTCCTCCGTATGGCAGGGTGCATAATGAAGTGTTGTTGCATAAACCTCCACTACCGTCCCCCTGGGAATAAGAAATGCCTCCATATTGCCTGAATCATAAGTGTATTCCGGAGTAATGTCCTGCTGCTTTCCGAGAATCAGCACCAGATCAGTGGCGGCAATATTAATTTCGGAATTCCTGTGATACTCTGCAGCATTTAATTTTTTATTGTGACCGTTGCAGTAGCCTGCCTGTATGGGCATCTGTCCGTATAGATTCTTCTCCAGCTCTTTGCATACGGAAAGTGCTTCCAGTTCCTGTACTGAGGCAACATATGTCACATCATCCGGAAGCGGAGTTTCCTCCATCTTGTCCAGAAGATCACCAATTTCATAACCCGTTACAATCTTTCCATAAGCACGGAAAGCCGGATCTGTTACCGGTTTTATCTCTAATCCCATGATAATCCCTCTCTTTTTCACTATTCTCCGAACACTGCCAGATAATCCTTTTTAAACTTTTCGATTCCCTGATCTGTCAATGGATGGGCAGTCATCTGTAAAAGCACCTTATAAGGAACCGTAGCAATATCTGCACCAGCCTTTGCGCAGTCAATTACATGAATGGGGTTGCGCACACTGGCAGCTATAATCTCAGTTTCAATTCCATGAATCTGGAAAATCTCCATGATATCGCTGATTAAATCAATTCCCGGCATGGAGATATCATCCAGACGTCCGAGAAATGGGGATACGTAAGTTGCACCTGCTCTTGCAGCCAGAAGTGCCTGAGCAGAAGAAAATACAAGAGTTACGTTGGTTTTGATTCCTTCGGAATGAAGAACCTTAACGGCCTTTAAGCCCTCTGGAGTCATGGGGATTTTTACGACCATATTGGGATGGATTGCCGCAATGTCCCTTCCCTCTTCAATCATGCCCTTTGCATCGGTGGTTGTCGCTTTCACTTCCCCGCTTATGGGACCATCTACGATAGAAGTAATTTCCGCAATTACTTCTTTAAAAATACGTCCTTCCTTTGCGATGAGAGACGGATTTGTGGTTACTCCGCATATAATTCCCATCCCGTCTGCCATTCTGATTTCTTCTACATTTGCCGTGTCAATAAAAAAACGCATGTTCTCATCCTCCTGCTTTCTTCCTGTTGGTAAACCTGTGATTTATAAACCTGCCATTATCTTATAACTGCCTTTTAAATCCTCATAAAGTTTCTTGTAAAGCTGGTGATAGTTCTCATACTTCTCTGCTTTTTCTGAATCAGGCTCCGTGGACTTGTCTTCGTAAATCAGCGCTTCACAGGCAGACTCCACACTCTCATATAATCCGCATCCAACTCCTGCAAGAATTGCCACACCTAACGCAGGTCCTTCCGTCTGAGCCACTGTTTTTACACTGCACTGATACATATCTGCAAGCATCTGGCGCCATACCGGGCTTTTCCCTCCGCCTCCGCATGCCATCATCTGATCTACAAGAATTCCCATCTCTTTTAAGATGTCATTGCAGTCACTTAAGGAATAGGAAACTCCCTCCATAACGGCACGCAGCATGTGCGCCCTTGTGTGTATGGCAGAAAGTCCGAAAAATACTCCTCTGCAGTCCGGATCAAGATGGGGGGTTCTCTCTCCCATCAGATAAGGAAGATATAAAAGCCGTCCGCTTCCTGCTTCCACCTTTGCCACTTCTTTATTGATGATGTCATAGACATCAATCTTTTCTTTCTCTGCTTCTTTTACATAATCCCCGCAGAACTGATCCTTAAACCACTTTAAGGAAAGACCTGCTCCCTGGGTAACGCCCATCACATGCCATGCGCCGGGTACGGCGCAGCAGCAGGTATGAACTCTTCCCTTTGGATCAATGGTAACCTGGCTGCTGTGGGCAAATACCACACCGGAGGTTCCGATTGTCGTAAACGCAGTTCCATCCTTTACAACTCCGGTCCCTACCGCAGCTGCTGCATTGTCTCCGGCACCGCCGACTACCTTTGTCCCGTCAGACAAACCTGTCCGCTCTGCAATCTCAGGAAGAACCGTACCGGTCACTTCACAGGATTCGTAAACCTTTCCCAAAAATGCGGGGTCGATATCCAGCTTTTCAAGCACTTCTTCTGACCAGCATCTTCCCGGAACATCAAGAAGCTGCATACCGCTGGCATCGGACACCTCTGTGGCGTAGTTTCCTGTCAGAACAAACCTTATGTAGTCTTTGGGCAGAAGGATATGTCTGCACCGGCTGTAATTCTCCGGCTCATTCTTCTTTACCCATAAAATCTTGGCAGCTGTCCAGCCGGTTAACGGCGGGTTTGCCGTAATTTCAATCCACCGCTCTCTCGGCATGATGGAAAGCATATCCTCTACCTCTGCACCGGTTCTCTGGTCACACCAGATAATCGAGGGACGAATCACTTCATTCTTCTCATCAAGCATAACCAGGCCATGCATCTGACCTGATAAACCAATCCCCTTTACATCATCCTTTGAAACTTTGGATTCCTTTACTACCTGGGAAATCGTCTCCAGAACCGCATCCCGCCAGTCCTCCGGCTTTTGTTCCGCCCAGCCGTTATCCGGCTGATAAAGAGGATACTCTCTTGAAGCAGAAGCCACTACCTGTCCTTTCTCATCAAACAGAACGGTCTTCGTTGCAGATGTTCCCACATCAATCCCTATCAGATAATTCATCCTCATACCTCCTGATAAAATCACTTACCCCAATTATAATATACATGCCGTAAAAAAGCGTGCTTTTATTTGTCCAAGTAATAGCACTTTCTTGCCTTTTTTCAATTTTCCATTTTTCTGTTTTCAAAATATACAAACCGGTCCGTGGCATCCAGTATGTCTTTAAAATCCTCTCTGGGTGCCAGATCAATATACTTTCTTAAAATCTCTCCTTCCTGTTTTTTGCAGGGTCCGTAGAAGATGTCAAACAGATTGTGACCGCGCATATATATTTTGAATTCCTCCATATGCTCCTTTAATTCCTGGGGACTTTCCACGTTCTTTCCCACTGCCTCCAAAAACTGTTTTCCGCTCTTTAACCGATGAAGATACTCATTCCATTTTTCGAACAGTATCTGGTAAAATGAATCCTCACTTTTCACAATTCCCAGCTGTTCCATGATTTTGGGATTAAAGAAATAATTTTCAAAGGAATAATATTTCAAGATGAGAACATTCCTTCTGGTCACCTTAGGCAGCCGGTCAATCTCGTCTCTGCCCCTCTCCTCGTAGTACCGGCACAGTTCTCCTGCCAGTTCCTCCGGGTCCCTTCCATCCCCATCCCGGATCATTAAAAACTGATCCCGCAAATAGACCTGATTCATATACTTTAAATTGGCATAGGTTTTGATATTGGTACAGCTGTTTGTGGTAATAATGGAGATTCTTGATAAATTTCCTTCTTTGTCATAAATCTCTGAATAATACTTTTCAAGCAAAAGAGGCAGTCTGCTTTTATCCTGCTTTCCTTCCACTATAAATACAAAGCTTACTCCTAAAAGGTCTATGGCACCGTACCCCAGATCATCAAGAATCACATCGATATCCGTCTTCTCCTTTACCACCGAGTACCCTCCCCTGTCAAGAACCACCTGGCGGATCTGCCGTCTGGTGAAATTAAACAGCATATTGGGTGAATGGGTGGTGAAAATAACCTGGTTCTTTTTGGACAGACGGTAAAGGATCTCACTGGAAATCTTCTGAAGCTGGGGATGGAGAAATATCTCCGGATCTTCCACAATGATAATATTGGGAATTCTCTTCCCATCCTCTGTATATGCTTCCAGAAGGGACAACATGTATAAACTTCTCATGCCGTTGCTTAAATTACTGATGGGGCTTATCTTCCCCCGCTCCTCATGATAGGTCTCCGCTGTCACCTTAAACATCTCGTTGGGGTCGCAGATCAGGGAAAACCTTATCTCTTCATACCCTCCGTTCTTTTTATAATTTTCATTAACTCTGGCGGCAAAATCATTTAAATTCAGCTGATACATCTTATATTCCAGAAGCTTTGCCGTCTCATACACCGCTAACTCCTCAGGCTTCTTCTGATTGATCAGTCCAATACACTGAAAGCACTGGCTGCACTCTCTGGCGCTGTCGAATATGCAGACGTGATTTCTTAACCTGGACAGCTGGTCATCTTCCTGAAAAAGCAGGAGATCATTCTGAAACTGATTCAATTCTCTCTGGGAATCAATGTAGTACAGTCTGGGCATGACCTCTTTGATATACCGGTTGTTTTTATGATAACCGTCAAAGAACCTGGTTTCTCCGTTCCAGCTGGCCTGATAGGTAAAGGACAGTTTTCCATCCTGGTAAGAGGGGAGTTTTGTCATAAAATCATGAAGCCAGGTCTCATACCGTTTATACTGGCTGACAATTCCCGCGCGGTGAAATAATTCTAAATCATCCTGGGTGATTGCCAGAGTCATGATAATCTCGATTTTCTGTTTTTTCTCATTAAAATCCTCTTTTGTCACATCATAGGCATTGGCTGCAGCCCTTATTGCATCCAGAATTCCTGTTTTCCCTGTATTGTTCTTTCCTACCAGAATCAGGGCATTTTCAATGTCAGTGATCTCCATGTCCTCAATTGACTTAAAATTCTTAATATGAATCGAAATAATCTGCATAAGATTTCTCCTTTATAAAATCCAGTATAAAAGGCTGAGCTGAAAAATTCAAGTTCCTCTTAAAAAATCACACTGGCCGTTCCCTTCCTTCATACAATAAATTATATTATTCCCCAGGAGTGATTTCTATGATTGATACCAATCTGGTGCTTACGCCCATGCATTACCTTTACCTCGCAGGCGTTCTTACAATACTCACAGTCATGATTTTACGGCGGGATACTCCTTTGGTCTGCATCGCCTTTTTGTTCCTGATTGGCGTTGTGGGACTTGGATCCATAACCGGTGGAATTATGACCATATTTAAAGCCATTGTGTTTGCAGCAAGGGAATTTACGGAAATTATTGCAACCATTGCTTTAATTACCGCTTTATCAAAATGCTTAAAGGATTTAGGCAGCGACTACATTATGATGATTCCTATGGCAAAGGTTATGAAATCTCCTTCTGTTACCTGGTGGATTCTGGGCTTTACCATGTTGATATTCTCCCTTTTTCTCTGGCCCTCTCCTTCTGTGGCTTTAATCGGCGCAATTATGCTTCCTTTCGCCCTGAAAGCAGGGCTGGATCCGCTGGCAGCAGCTATGGCGATGAATTTATTCGGACACGGCTTTGCCTTAAGCTATGACCTGGTTATTCAGGGGGCTCCCTCCATTTCCGCAGGAGCAGCTTCCATATCTGCCTCCGATATTTTAACAAAAGGCCGCCCTCTTTTCCTTGTTATGGGCATTGTCACTGCTGTCAGCGCATATCTGTTAAACAGGAAACAAATCTCTTCCTGCTGCAGTCAGGTAAGCATACAGGACGCAGAAAGGCAGCCGGTTGCAGGGCGTTTAAGTATCATCATGGCGATCTTGACTCCCCTGTTCTTTGCTGTTGACATCATCCTGATGCTTGTCTTTGACTTAAAAGGAGGCGATGCCACCAGTCTGGTATCCGGAACTGCAGTCCTTATTATGTGTATCGGGGCTTTCTCAGGCTTTGGAAGTCATGCTCTGGAAAAGGTCACCATCTATGTAACCGACGGTTTCCTTTTTGCCATACGGATCTTTGCTCCCGTCATCATCATCGGGGCATTTTTCTTTTTAGGAGGAGACGGGATTTCTTCTATTTTAGGAAGTCAGTTTCAAAGGGGTATTTTAAATGACTGGGCGATCTGGCTGGCCCGCAGCACTCCCCTTAATCAATATATGGCTGCACTCTTTCAAATGGCTGTCGGCAGTCTGACCGGTCTTGACGGATCAGGCTTTTCCGGTCTTCCCCTTACAGGCGCTCTTGCCGGAACCTTAGGCTCTGCCGTAAATGCCTCTGTCCCCATTTTAGCATCTCTCGGGCAGATCACCGCTGTCTATGTGGGAGGCGGCACCATTGTTCCCTGGGGACTTATTCCTGTCGCAGCCATATGCAGCGTCAATCCCCTGGATCTTGCAAGAAAAAATCTGCTGCCCGTTTTCATCGGATTTGCCGCGACGTTCCTTGTAGCCTGTTTTCTCTTATAAACGATTCACCCAAAGGAGGAATCATTATGTGTGGGATCTCCGGATTCTATAACCCAAACCGGGATTACTTAAAAGATAAACAGTATTACAGTCACATACTGGAGGATATGGCTGCCATTCAAAGGCACCGGGGACCGGATGCTTCCGGAACCTGGCTTTTCAAACATGGAGGACTGTCTCACGCCCGCTTATCCATCATTGACTTAACAAACGGCAGCCAGCCCATGAAAAAAGCAGAGTCAGGAAAAACCTTCGGCATTGTATATAACGGAGAAATCTACAATACCGAAGAGCTTCGCAATGATTTAATCAGAAAAGGCCATTCTTTTTCCACTACCTGTGACACGGAAGTCATCCTCACCGGTTATATGGAATATGGTCCGGATTTTGCCAGGCAGCTAAACGGAATCTTCGCCTACGCCATACTGGACCCATACAGGGAATGCCTCTGCTTATGCAGAGACCGTTCCGGTGTAAAGCCATTGTTTTATACCGTACACGATGATGAAATCATTTTCGCATCTGAACTGAAAGGAATCTTTGCCTGCCCGGGCATCCGGCCTTTACTGGATAAAAGAGGACTGAATGAAGTGTTTTCCATAGGGCCTGCCCGCACTCCGGGCTGCGGGGTTTTTAAAGACATGAAGGAACTGCTGCCAGGACACATGCTCCTTTGTTCCAGGGATGGCTTCCATTTAAAGTCTTACTGGAAGCTTGAGAGCCATCCACACGAAGACAGCTATGAGGAAACCATTGAAAAAACCGCATTTTTAGTCACAGACTCCATCAGACGGCAGATGGTTTCTGATGTTCCTATCTGCACGTTCTTATCCGGAGGTGTGGATTCCAGCATAGTCTCCGCAGTCTGTGCCGCAGAGTTAAAAAAGCAGGGAAAGCGGCTTAATACCTTTTCCTTTGATTTTGTAAATAACGACCAGTATTTTAAAGCAAGTGCTTTTCAGCCCTCCCAGGACCGGCCTTTTGTGGATCTGATGGTAAAATTTCTGGATTCCGACCACCATTACCTGGAGTGTGACAATTTAACCCAGGCAGACCGTCTGTACGACTCGGTCATGGCTCATGATCTGCCTGCCATGGGGGATATTGATTCTTCCATGCTTCATTTCTGCTCCATGGTGAAGCCTCATAATAAGGTGACCTTAACCGGCGAATGTGCAGATGAAATCTTTGGCGGCTATCCATGGTTTCACAAAGAAGACTGTTTCAAAACCCATGCATTCCCCTGGACCATGGATTTGCAGCCTCGAAAGTCATTGCTCAACGACGATTTTCTAAATTATTTAAATATGGATGAATATGTGGCTGAGACCTATGAAAAATCAGTTGCCGAGACCCCCTTATTGGCAGAAGACAGCCCGACAGAAGCCAGAAGGCGGGAGATTTCCTATCTGAACTTACGCTGGTTTATGCAGACACTTTTAAACCGCATGGACCGTGACAGCATGTACTCCGGGCTGGAAGCCAGAGTTCCTTTCGCAGACCACCGGATCATTGAATACGTGTGGAATGTACCCTGGGATATGAAGACAAGGGACGGAGTGGTGAAGAATCTTCTCCGCCAGGCAGGTAAGGGACTTCTGCCGGAAGAGATTCTTTTCCGCCGAAAATCTCCTTATCCCAAGACCTATGATACCAATTATGAAGCGCTTCTGATAAGCAGAGTCAGAGAAATGATGTCTGACGGCAAAGCACCGGTTATGGACTTCCTGGATAAAAATAAGCTGGAACATTTTCTGTCAAAACCATCCGATTATGGAAAACCATGGTACGGGCAGCTGATGGCTGGACCTCAGATGCTTGCGTACCTTCTTCAGATTAATTACTGGCTGGAGATCTACTCCATTGGAATTGTATAAATTCTGTCAGTATTTCGTAAGCATAGAAAGAAAACCTTAAGGGAAAATTTTCTGTAACTATGATAAAATAGCAGTGGCAATAACAGACTGAACGCGAGGAATTAGCATGAGAAAGTACAGCATTGGAGAAGTCTCCCTTCGGTTAGGTTTAAGCCGCGATACCCTTCGCTTCTATGAAAAGAAAGGTATTATACAGCCGGAAAAAGAGGAAAATGGTTACCGAAGCTATACGTATGATGACATCAGCAGGCTGTTAAGCATTATGTATTACCGAAGACTTAACTTCAGCCTGGAAGACATTGAGCGGATTCTTTACAAAAGTTCTCTTCATTCCAGCCGCTCCATGATTCAGAAAAAAATTACAGAAGAAAAACAACAGCTGGAACTTCACCGGCAGTCACTGGTGCATTTAAATCTGTTGAAAATCACTTATGATAACGTGAAGCAGGGTCTGGAGCGATACCAGACCAGACCGCTTCTCCCCCATTACAGGATCAGGAACAGTGAAGAAATCAACCGTCTTTCAATACCTGACTTATGTGCTCCCTTCCAGGAGTACATAATAAAAGAAAATCACGCTAAATTGCAGGACGAATTCTTTCTTCTTTCCGATGATACAGCCTCAGTCATGCGGCTGAATCCTGATCTTAAAGATTTTCCTGTCCTCAAATGGGAAACCTGTGTCTATACCATTATTGCTTCCGACTCCCTGGTCCCTGATGAACAGAAGATTTTAAAGGCTGTTACCTGGGCAAAGGAGCAGGGTTATTCTCTGACAGGAGCTGCTTACAGCGGACCTGTCATGGGCTGCGCCCCCGAACAGCGCAGGGAAGCCGAAACAGAAGATGATTCCGATAAAACCATTCATTATCTGGAGCTGTATCTTCCTGTTTCTCTATAATTCGTGCAAAAAGTCCCGTCTGGCATCTACTGTCCAGACCGGGACTTTCTGTACGAAAGCAGTGATATTTTAAAAGGAGAAGCAGGCAGACCCGCTTCATTGTACAAAAGACCGGTTTTGGGAGCATTGGACCAGCAGTAACGGAAGAAAACCGGCTCCTCAACCTCAATGCTGCGCATCCTGACCAGATTATCTTTTAATTCACCCGTTACCGGATGATAGATTCCGTCTGGTCCCGCGATCTCAAACTGTTCCAGCCCTGTTCCTTCAGGAACAACAAGCCCTTTTTTATCTTCTGTCTCAAAGGTAAGAGTAATCCACTCTCCTGATACATCAAAGTCAGAGAGCCATGGACCGCGATAGATAACATGCTCTCCAAATATCATTCCTTTTACTGCCAGGGACATGCGCAGTGCAACCTCCCGCTTATTCAGCGGATGAAGGTCATTTTCCTCTCCCACATCCAGATTAACCGTAACTGCCACATTCTTTAATCCGGCCGCTTTTCTCTGGGCTTCCCTGATTCTTGGCCAGGCATCGCTTTTGGACTCTAAATCAATGGAAAAACCAGGGAGCTGGGCAATTACAAATGGCAGACTCTCCGACTTCCACTTCTTTCTCCAGAGCAGAATCATCTGCTGCAGCCGCACTTCATAGGAATCCGGTCTCTCGTCGTTGCTTTCTCCCTGATACCACAAGACACCTCTTACCATATAGGGAAAACAGGGTGCCAGCATCCCATTATAAAGTCCGGTTGGTTTCTGGGACATTAAGTCCACTCTTGGCGCAGGGCCGCACGGCATACTGCTTAGGTACTCCCATCTGCCATCTAAGACAATGACCTCTTCCTCTGCAAACAGGGCATAAATCTTTCCAGGGGTAACTCTTCCCGCTCCATGCTCGCAGACCAGACAGATGCGTATCTCATTTTCCCCTGCTTTTAACACACCTTCCGGGATATTATATTTCCGCGGCGGATACTGATAACCGGTCTCTCCAGCCAAAACGCCGTTTACATAGGTTCTGTCGCTGTCCACCATGGTTCCCAGCCAGAGCTTTGCCTTTTTTCCTTCCAGCCGTTCAGGCAGTATGACTTGTTTCTTAAACCAGATAACGCCGTTAAAATCATTTAATCCAAAATCCTTTAAAAAGGCGGGAAGCGCCACTTCCTTCCACTTGTCACGGTTCCTGTCCATGCCTTTTTCCAAGTCTCTGATCTTTTCATACCACTTCTCATGTGCCTGAATCTGTCCAGCCATCTTTTTCTCAAAAAACATATGATTACGGCATTGATCCAGCTCCTCCTTCGTATCCGGATACTTACTGACCTCTTCTTCTCCCATCCAGGCTTCTACCGTAGATCCGCCAAGACTCACATTGATAAGACCAATGGGAAGATTTCTATCCTCCCGCATAAATTTTCCGAAGAAATAAGAGACGGCGGAAAATTCTCCAATGGTCTCAGGAGAGCATTCCTTCCACCCTGCTTCCAGATGGTCCTTTAAAGGGACCTGAAATTCATAGTTCTCTTTTACTTTATACAGCCGGAATTTCGCATCCCCCTGTTTTTCAAACTCCATGGGATACTGATCCTTTACACGGTTCATGGGCAGTTCCATATTGGACTGGCCGCTGCAGATGAATACCTCCCCCAGATAAACATCTGTCACCTGAATTGTTTCACCGGATTCGCTGAACAATTCCATTGTAAAGGGTCCTCCTGGCTGTAAGTGATTAAAGTAAGCTTCCCAGTTCCCGTCTCCATCTGCCCTGCAGCTGATTTCCTGGTTCAATAGCCGCAGAGTAACGCCTTCACCTGGAGCCGCAAGGCCCCAGATTCTTGTTTTCTCTCCGGTCTGCAGGACACAGCCGTGACTGATCAGTTTGGGAATCATAAGCCGTTTTTCATTGTTTTGCATATACACCTATCCCTTCGCACCTGTGGAAGTGATTCCCTCCACAAAATACTTCTGAGCTGCAAAAAACAGGATCAGAGCAGGAAGCAGGGCAAGAAATGACATGGCAAGGATCTGATTCCATTCAACAATACCGCTGCTCTGGTCGATGGACATCTTAAGCGCCAGCGCAACCGGATATTTGGATAAGCTGGTGACATAAATGAGCGGCCCAAGGAAATCGTTGAAACTCCAGATAAACTGGAAGATGGTACAGCTGACAATCGCCGGCTTTAGGGCGGGCAGCAGAATACGGAACAGGATCTCAAAAGAATTGCACCCATCCACCGTAGCCGCCTCATCAAGATAAGTGGGGATGGAACGGAGAAACTGAATGAGCATAAATACAAAAAATGGTTCATTTGCAAACACCGTGGGTGCAATTAACGGAACATAGGTATCTAAAAGTCCCAGATTCTTCCAAAGCAGATAAAGAGGTATCCTTGTTACGACTGCAGGAAGAAACATCGTAGCCATCAGTAAGGAGAAGAAAAACTTCTTTAACGGAAACTGGAATCTGGCAAAACCGTAAGCTACCAGAGTACTGGATACCAGACAGAATATAATCTTGGGTATCACGTATTTAAATGTATTCATAAAGAAGGTCGTAAATGTAAACTGAGTCCTTGTCTTCCAGCCTTCTATGTACGGAGTGAAGTCTATTCGTTTGGGAATAAAATTGACTGTTGTAAATATTTCATTATTGGTTTTAAAAGTCGCACCCACCAGCCAGAGAATCGGATAGATCATGACCAGAGCAACTGCTGTTAATATCCCGTAGCGTACCACTGCACTGATTAAATTCCGGCGGTGCCTGCGTCTTTCTAACTTACTTAACCCGTTCATATGCCCCCTCCTTAGTTCCCTTCATCGGAATAAAATACCCACTTGTTCTGTGTGGCGAAGAGAATTGCCGTCACAACCATGATGATGATGAACAGAACCCAGCTGGCCGCACTTGCATATCCCATGTTAAAATACTTAAAAGCATTGTCGTAGATATACATGGAGGTCAGATAAGTAGCATTTAACGGGCCTCTTCCTGTAACAAGATAGGGACCGTTAAATTCCTGAAAGGCATTTACCATCTGCATGACCAGATTAAAGAAAATAGTAGGTGTAATGAGCGGGATGGTAATCCGGAAAAAGGAATACAATCTGGTAGAACCATCCACACTTGCTGCCTCATACAGTTCCTGAGGCACATCCTTTAATGCAGCCAGAAAGATCAGCATGGATGACCCGAACTGCCAGACTTTCAATAAAATAATGACAGCCATTGCTCCGTTTGGCGAAGAAAACCATGGTATGGGAGCCGCTCCGAAAAGACCGATAAAGCGGTTGACAAACCCATTCTGCTGAAATAAAAATCGCCAAAGCACGGCTACTGCCACATTTCCTCCCAGCAAAGACGGAATATAATAAGCAGTACGATAGAAATTTATGCCTTTCAGCTGGAAATTTAAGATGTAGGCAATAAACAAAGCAAAGGTAAGCTGAAGCGGTACGGTGAAAATTGTATACTTTACAGTGGCGGTCAGGGTTGACAGAAAGTCAGAATCCCGGAACAGACTTACATAATTTGCAAATCCCACAAAGTTGGGGTTCCGTACAAGATTATAATCAGTAAAGCTGATAACAAGGGCATTAACAAAAGGATATAATGTTAAAAATATCATACCTGCCAGCCATGGAAGAATATATAACAATCCGATTTTACTGTGTTTCAAAAAGCTCCCTCCTTCGATTCAGTCACGCAGAAGAATTCCATTCCTCTGCGTGACGATTTAACCAGCAGTTTTTTCTGCTATTATTTGTATTGCTGTTTCAGCTTGGCATTCTCCTCACTGATCGCATCAAAAATTGCTTTCGCTGCCTCATCAGCACTGCTCTGGCCAAATTCAAATTTCTCGTAGTTTTTCTCATATGCATTTGTGAATGTGGCATTTTCAAAAATAGGAGAATTGTTGATTACTTTTGCATTCTCAGTAAACTCATAGGCCTGTTTTACAACACCGGTAATCTGGCCGTCTGCTTCCAAAGAGGCTTTTGCTGCCTTTGATGCAACCATTCCTCTGGTCGATCCCATTAATTTTGTTCCTTCGGGATCATTTAAGATGTACTGCAAAAATTCTGCTGCTGCCTTTGGATTTTTGGAATCCTTGGAAATTGCAAAGGTTAAAGAAGGCTTTGCCATGGTTCCCTCAAATTTTGCACCGTCAATAACCGGAAGCGGTGCAATTGCCAGCTCGTCACCTTTATCAGATAAGGTCTTCGCATTGGAAGCAATTCCGCCCGTCCATTCTAAAACACCGGCATAACCGCCGTTGATGAACTTGGCGTTCTGGGCAATGCTTACAGGCTCATTGCCCACATTCTCAATGTAATCTTTTCTGGAGCAGAATACATGGGCATCTGCCAGATCCTTATACCAGACCAGCGCATCTTTATAATCTTCCTGTGTGTAATTCATGCTTAAATCATCGGCAAACTCTCCCTTACCGGTCTTTTGCTGCAGATAATATATGGCTGCAAAACGGAATGTGGGGCTGACGATTAAATAAGAGTTTGGATCAGCTTTCGTAAATGCTTCCGCTGCCTTCTTATACTCGTCAAACGTCTTTGGCAGTTCCTTGATTCCGGCTCTTTCAAACGCAGATTTGTTCAGATAGAATCCAAGGGTATTCTGTCCATAAGGAATTACCTGCATCTTGCCTGCTCTCTGACCGAATTTTAAAAACTCCGGATCATACTGGCTGAAATCAAAGATGTCTTTTACCTGGTCCAAATCATAAAATCCGCTGCCATCCGGGCTGTACTGAAGAACCCATGGATAATTAACGGTCATAATATCGGCTGCGGTACCGCCTGCGTAACGGGTGGCAAATGTCTCTTCCAGATTGCCAAAGCCGGAGGGCTCTCCTGTTACTGTGATTTTACCTGCATGTGCGGTATTAAAAGCATCAATTGCTTTCTGTGTTGCCTGATGACGGTCATCATTCCCCCACCAGGAAAAGCTTAAAGCTGCAGTGCCTCCTGCATCTTTACCTGCTGTTTCCCCCTTGACCGGCTCTGCGGTCTTGCTGCTGCAGCCAGCTGCCAGCATACTGACTGCAAGCACTGCAGCACACATCATACCTGTTGTTTTCCTCATACCCATTTCTAAACTCCTCCTTCTGATTAATAAATGATTTATTATGAATAAACTTTGATGACTGCTAATCGTATATCTTTCTTCCTGCCTCATCCGCGATACCTGATTTCCGGTAGAAATAAGTATTGACCTGATCCCGCCATTCCACTGCATGCTTCAGCTGGTAATCCAGGCGTTCTTTTACGTTTTGATAACTGTCCTCATCCAGGTCATCCTTAATGCTTTCCCATCTGGTCTGGTATTCTTTCACCTTCTCCACACCGTTAAAATGGGTGTCATAGATATGCTGAATCACCGTCTTCCCTGATTGCAGCACATGGGTATATGGTACATGGTGAAAAAACAGTAAAAGCTGGTCAGGACAGGTATTGATATCCTCGTATTTCCGATAGTTAAGAGGGGAATACTGTTTTGTATAACCGGTCCCTGTTGCTGCAGTCCGGTCTCTTCCGATTCCTTCCCTGTCCGCATAATGATAGGTCCCCCAGCGGTCGTATTCGTAACCATCGATATCACACCCGTAATGTACCCCCGGCCTGCACATAAAGCCTACAGCAAGCGGACAGGTATAATCTTCATAGGTATCTCTGGATGTAATGAGAATTGACAGCGCTTTTTCCCTGGCATCTTCTGTCAGGTCGAAACTTAAATCCAGCCACTCCTTCGCTATCTCCTCTGAAGTCAGATCATTGTCCCAGGCCAGACGTCCATATCCATACCAGTTGGCCTGTGCCATCTTGTTCCCGGTCCAGTTCCGGTCCATGCCCACACTTCCAACTGCACAAAGTCCGGAAAGCTTCTGATCAGGGGAATACTGCCTGACTGCTTCTTTTACCAGACCTGATGCCCCATGTCCGGTATCAAAATCCAGTGTTTCCTTCCACATGGGAACCAGATAACAGATGTCTATCTGATGCCCGGTATATTCCTGTGTAATCTGAAATTCCAGAATCTGATTGGTTTCTTTTAATGAACCAAACAAAGGAGACACAGGCTCCCTGATCTGAAAATCAATGGGGCCGTTCTTAATCTGTAAAATAACATTCTCATCGAATTCGCCGTCTAATTCATGGAAGAGATCATAAGCAGCCCGTGCCCGGTCAAGACTCCGGTCTCTCCAGTCCTGGGTGCAGTCATAGACAAAGCATCTCCAGACAATAATTCCGCCAAAAGGACGGATGGCTTTCGCCAGCATGTTGGCCCCATCTCCATGGCTTCTTCCATATGTAAACGGACCTGGTTCATGTTCCGAATCCGCCTTTACAACAAATCCTCCAAAATCCGGGATAATCCTGTATATACCCTCCGCGGTATGCTCCCACCAGGAGGCCACATCCGGACACAGAGGATCTGCAGTGGGAAGCTTCCCTACTGAGATCGGCGCTGCGAAATCAATGGCAAGAAATATCTGAATGCCGTATGCAGTAAAGATATCTCCTATTTTTTTTATTTCCTTCAAATAATCTTCCGTTATGAAGAACCGTTCATATCTGCGGACATTGACGTTATTGATGGAGACTGCATTAATGCCCACGGAAGCCAGCAGTCTGGCATATTGGCGGATCAGCTCCATATCACCCCGAAAGGCATTGTGATCATAAAAAATGGATCTTCCGGAATATCCACGTTCAATGGTTCCGTCAAAATTGTCCCAATGATTGATCATCCGGTAATTCTGATCCGGAATACTTACATAAGGGAAACGTTCCTTCTTCCCCAGCAGCAGACGATGCAGACCGAATATTCCGTAGAGGAGACCTTTTTGTGTGTTGCTTTTGATCTCATACCCCGGTTCCTTTTTATCAATGGAATACCCCTCGTCTCCCAGACAACCTTCGTCTGTGAGAATTAATACAATCGAGGCATTGTCCTTATGTGAGCGTGAGATTCCATAGAACAGATGGGGCATCTCATCCTCAATGGTCCGGGTTATCATTGACTCTTTACTTACTTCCATAAACCAGGTTATCATTTTCTGCCTGCTTACCGGCTTGAGCAACCAGCATAAATCTCTTTTTTCAAACATCCCTATTCCTTCCCACACTCAGTCCGATAATTATTATTTCATCTTACTCTTACTCCGTAAAACATTACAAACAAAGCTTCGTCTGATAGGGGTATCATAGCAAATTGCACAAAAGAATAGAATGGAATGATTTAAGATTTTTGTAATTATTAAAGATTATTTTTTATAGAATCAGTCTTGTATTGTTACTATCCTTGCCATATAATACGATTAAGCGCATAAATCGACAAATTTTAAAAAATGTTCTCTTGTATAAATTTAATAATGCTGCAACATCACTTTTTACTTAGGAAAAGGAGCTCTCCATATGGATGAGGAACTGGATTTTAACAATCTCATACCCGAACTTCATTACTATATTCACAGAAAACCAACTCCGGGCTGGAAGATTGACCCCTGTATCACAGCCTTTACTGATATCACCTATGTGATGGAGGGAAAAGCCGAATATACCATTAATGACCAGACCTATATTGTTAACAAAGGGGATCTGATCTGCATTCCTCAAAACAGCTACCGGGCAGCCGCCAATATTCCTGATGATCTGATTGAGTGCTATGCCACAAACTTTCTTCTCCGCAATCAGACCGGTCAGAATGTATCGCTTCCTCTGCCATTTATCAGCCACATAGGGAGCAATCCCCAGCTTATTGCTCTGTATAATGAGATGCACAGCGAATGGCTGCAGCAGAATTTCGGTTATATGTTAAAGGTAAGGGCAATTCTCTGTATGATTCTGCATCTGATTTTAGATCAGCTTTTAAACAAAAATCACACCGGGCAGGACGACCCCCGCATCAAAAACAGCATACGCTATATGAGCGCCCATTACTGGGAAAATTTAACTACGGAAGAAATGGCCAGAAGATTTCATCTCCACCCGGCCTATTATGGGAATCTCTTTCAGAAAACTACCGGTATGACATTTAAGCAGTATCTTATTTCCATCCGCTTAAATTACGCAGAAAACCTGTTAAAAAGCGGGGAATACAGCGTGGGAGAAGTGGCTCTGCAATGCGGATTTTCTGACATTTTTTACTTCAGCAAGCTGTTTAAGGCAAAAAAGGGCATTCCTCCCTCTGCCTGCTTTCTTGAAGAAAAAAAGCCAATAAAGTGAGTAACTGCCTGAAAAACAGGTACAAAAAAATCAGCCATGGCTGCGGCAGTATCCCGCAGGCTGGCTGATTTTTCTATCTTATTTATTTAAAATAATTTACTCCTGATTCAAATACCTTCATATCCTGTTCCCCATAAATGTTCATGGCAACGCCGTCTCCCCGCCTCTCGGAATGTGCCATCTTGCCAAGGATTCTTCCGTCCGGGCTTGTAATTCCTTCAATTGCCATATAAGAACCGTTTGGATTCCAGTCCTCATCCATGGTGGGGCAGCCGGCAGCATCTACATACTGGGTTGCCACCTGTCCGTTTTGCATCAGTTTTTCCAGCCATTCCTCATTGGCGACAAACCGTCCCTCACCATGGGAAGCAGGATTGCAGTAAACGCCGCCTAATTGTGCGCCGGAAAGCCATGGAGATTTATTGGAAACCACTTTTGTATATACCATCTTGGAAATATGGCGTCCGATGGTATTCATGGCAAGAGTGGGGGAATCCTCTCTCTGTTTTGTAACAGCTCCTTCCGGTACCAGACCCAGCTTAATAAGTGCCTGGAAACCGTTGCAGATGCCTAACATCAGACCGTCTCTTTCTTCCATAAGCTTTGTGATCTCTTCTTTTATGGCTGCATTTCTGAATACTGCAGCAAAGAATTTGGCAGATCCGTCAGGCTCATCACCAGCAGAGAATCCTCCTGGAAACATCACGATCTGGGATTTGCTGATCTCTGCTTTGTAGCACTCAATGGATTCCCGGATATCACTCGCAGTTAAGTTTCTAAATACACGGGTAACCACGTTGGCACCTGCTTTTTCAAAGGCTCTTGTGCTGTCATATTCGCAGTTTGTTCCCGGGAACACCGGAATGAATACGGCAGGCTTTGCAACCTTGTTCCTGCAGACATATAGTTTTGATGTCTCATATATTTTCTCAGCTGCAGCCTTCTCTTTTGCACCTGAACTGGTGGGGAATACATCCTCAAGAGTCTTCGTCCATGCATGGATTGCCTCTTCTACGGAGATTGTAACATCTCCATATTCAAACAATCCCTGATCTGTCACTGCACCGATTACGGTATGGGGAATCAAAAGCTCTGCCGTCTTCCCGTCCGGAATCTCACATACAAGATTTCCCCAGCCTGCTTCAAAAAGCTGCTCCGGCTTTAAGGTCTCTTCAAACTTAACGCCCAGCTTATTGCCAAATGCCATCTTGCTCACTGCCTCACAAATACCATTTCCCTCTGCAGCATAGGCGGAAATCACACGGTGAGCCTTAATATCCTCAAACAATTTTCCGTAAATGTCCATAACCTGTTCATATACCGGAAGATCATACTCATCCTTTTGAATTTCAACCAGGGCCAGTCTGCTTCCCGGCTGTTTGAGTTCAGGAGTAATGATGTGTTTATGACTGGCAGTGTCCACTGCAAAGGAAACAAGGGTTGGCGGAACATCCACATCCTGGAATGTACCCGACATGCTGTCCTTACCTCCGATAGACGGCAGACCAAAGCCCATCTGTGCATGATAAGCTCCTAAAAGGGCTGCAAATGGCTGGCTCCAGCGGGCAGGATCCTCCGACATGCGGCGGAAATATTCCTGGAAGGTGAAACGGATCTTTTTATAATCACCGCCTGCTGCCGCGATTTTTGCAACCGATGACAGAACTGCATAGACAGCTCCATGATAAGGGCTCCAGCTGGATATATATGGATCAAAACCATAGCTCATCATGGTAACCGTATCTGTAGTGCCCTTTTCCAGAGGAAGTTTGGCCACCATAGACTGAGTTTCTGTAAGCTGATATTTCCCTCCATAAGGCATAAAGACACTTCCTGCACCGATGGAACCGTCAAACATCTCCACCAGACCCTTCTGGGAACATACATTTAAACTGGAAAGCAGGTTCAGCCAGGTTCTCTTAACATCTGTAACTTCCTTTTTCCCGAAAGCACTGTCTTCCTTATACGGAACTTCCACAACCACAGATGCTTCCTGATGAGCCCCGTTGGTATCTAAAAATCCACGGCTGATATCAACAATGGTCTTACCCCTCCAGCTCATCACAAGCCTTGGTTCTTCCGTCACCACTGCAACTGCAACCGCCTCTAAGTTCTCCTCTGCTGCATAGGAAAGGAACTGATCCACCTCTTTTGGATCAATCACCACTGCCATACGCTCCTGGGACTCGGAAATAGCGATTTCTGTGCCGTCAAGTCCGGCATATTTTTTCGGAACCTTGTCCAGGTCGATTTTAAGCCCCTCCGCCAGTTCTCCGATTGCTACGGAAACACCGCCTGCACCGAAGTCATTGCACTTTTTAATGATACGGCTGACTTCTGCCCTGCAAAATAACCTCTGGATCTTTCTTTCGGTAGGAGCGTTTCCTTTCTGGACCTCTGCACCGCAGGTTTCAATGGAATCTTCCGTATGAACCTTAGAAGAGCCGGTAGCGCCTCCGCAGCCGTCACGTCCGGTTCTTCCGCCTAAAAGGATGATAATATCTCCTGGATCAGAAGTTTCACGGATCACATTTTTTCTGGGCGCTGCGCCCATAACCGCTCCGATTTCCATTCTCTTTGCTACGTAGTTCGGGTGATAAATTTCCTTTACATAGCCGGTTGCAAGACCGATCTGATTTCCGTAGGAGCTGTATCCCTTGGCTGCTCCTGTCACGATCTTTCTCTGAGGCAGCTTTCCCTTTAATGTTTCCTTTAAAGGTCTGGTGGGATCAGCAGCGCCGGTCACACGCATAGCCTGATAAACGTAGGTACGTCCGGACAGGGGATCTCTGATTGCGCCTCCAAGACAGGTTGCTGCACCTCCGAAAGGCTCGATTTCTGTTGGATGGTTATGAGTTTCATTTTTAAAATTTACAAGCCATTCCTCTTCTTTTCCGTCAATCACCACCGGAACCACAATGCTGCACGCATTGATTTCATCAGATACTTCCAGATCCTCAAGTTTTCCTTCCAGGCGCAGCTTCTTCATCGCCATCAGAGCCAGATCCATGAGGCATACAAACTTTCCGCTCTTCCCCTTCCATACTTCCTCCCTGTCAGAGAGATAGCGGCGGTACGTGTCCTCCATGGGCTTCTTATAGTCCCCATCGGTAAATTCCACTGCCTTTAACTCGGTCTGGAATGTGGTATGACGGCAATGATCCGACCAGTAAGTATCAAGCACCCGGATTTCCGTCATAGTGGGATCTCTGTGTTCTTCATCCCTGTAATAGTTCTGGATGTGGAGGAAATCCTGAAATGTCATGGCAAGATTTAAGGAATGATATAAATCCTTTAACTGTGTCTCTTCCAGCTTCTGAAATCTGTCAAAAACAATGACATCTTCCGGTATGTCAAATACAGTAACAAGAGTCTGGGGTTTTGTCTCTTCTGCCTGTCTGGAATCCACCGGATTAATACAAAAGGACTTCACTTCCTCAGCCTGAGCGTTTGTAAGAGCGCCGGAAATGACATAGGTGGTTGCAGATTTGATCACCGGTTCCTCATCTTCCTTGAGTATCTTCACACACTGCTCTGCAGAATCCGCTCTCTGGTCAAACTGTCCGGGAAGATATTCCACTGTAAAAACGGTATCCCCTCCTTTTACCGGAACTTCTTCCTCATAAACCAGGTCGACGGCAGGTTCTGAAAAAACTGTAGTAAGAGCCAGTTTATAGGTCTCCTCAGATAAATTTTCCACGTCATACCGGATCAGAACCCGCACATCAGTCACTGTGCCGATTCCCAGATAATTTGCGATCTCCTCTTTCAGTTCTCCTGCTTTTACGGCATAAGCTGTTTTTTTCTCAACGTATACTCTTCTTACACTCATAATTTCCTCCTTGTAAAGAATCCTTATGATCCATCAGGTCAGACTTCCCTGTTATTATCGTACAATTATCATACCATAAAACATATCAATTAGAGAAATTAATATATCTTATGCCATTAATCACTTTAATTAATAAACGGTGCCGAACTTAATCCGTTTCGGCACCGTTTCTTTATTCATTCCTGTGATCTTTGCAATACAGATGCCTTGGCAGGCCATCCGTCATGATGGGAGTCAGTTCCGCCTGAATGAGAGGACGGATATAACTGATAAATTCCTCTGTCACATAATCACCCGCTTCATTGATCCATTCCCTTGGTACCTTTTTTTCAATGTTTGCAATTTTATGGACATCATAAATATCTGTTACGCAGATATAGGGATCATCAGATATTCGTTTTAGAATTACCATCTTTCCTGTCTCCCCCTCAAAAGCTGCCTTCACAGCCGCTCCGCCTACCTGGTAAGCCTCTGTGATATCCACTCTGGAGACCATATGGGATGCGCATCTTTGAAGGGAACTGAACTCAATGGCTCTCGTCTTGCAGCCGGTTTCTCTTGCGATCCGGCCTGCAAGAAATCTTCCCGCTCCGGTAAGCTGACGGTGTCCGAAGGCATCCACGTAATCCACATTATCCGTCAGTTCACAGACATATCTGCCGTCTTCCACACGGATTCCTTCAGAAATGGCGACCACCACTGATTTTTTTCGTTTGTGAAGCTCAGCTACCTTCTCCATAAATTCTTCTATATCAAAAGGAATCTCCGGAAGGAAAATCATATCCGGCCCTTCACAGTCCTCACACTTTGCCAGCGCCGCAGCTCCGGTAAGCCATCCTGCATTCCGCCCCATAATCTCAATCAGGGTCACATTCTGCTGATCGTACACAAGACCATCCCGGATTACTTCCTTTGTAATGGAACCGATGTACTTTGCAGCACTTCCATATCCGGGGGTATGATCCGTGGCAGCCAGATCATTGTCAATGGTTTTGGGAACTCCCATAAACCGTATCCTGCTGCCGTTTAAAATAGAATAATCGGATAACTTCTTAATGGTATCCATGGAATCATTTCCTCCTATATAGAAGAAATATTCAATCTCCATGTCTTCAAGAATTTTAAATATCTTCCTGTAAATCTCCTGATCTTCATGGATTTCCGGCAGCTTATATCTGCAGGAGCCAAGATAAGAGGATGGCGTCCGCTTTAACAGCTCAATATCCAGATCATTTTTTATGTGTTCGGACAAGTCCACCACACGGTTCTCAAGCAGCCCCTGAATTCCATGAAGCATTCCATATACGATTTTCGCCCCTCTGTCTTTCGCCGTTTTATACACGCCCACAAGGCTTGAATTAATCACTGCGGTTGGTCCTCCCGACTGGCCGACGATCACATTTCCCCTGATTTCCTTCATTTTGACAGTT
The DNA here is from genome assembly GCA_963523075.1 of uncultured Clostridium sp. Classification (GTDB taxonomy): domain Bacteria; phylum Bacillota; class Clostridia; order Lachnospirales; family Lachnospiraceae; genus Lacrimispora. The sequence continues at coordinate 181,928 of CAURBW010000009.1, read as the reverse complement.
TCCTCCCTGATGCTTTTTGTAAGTACTTACAATTTTCTGATAATGTTATCATAATATAGAGAGAACAGAAAATCAACCCTAGATAAATGATTCACAATTTTTCATTGTCTTACAATAAGAACAGAATAGGCAGTTTCGTCTGTAGAATTACAAATCGACTTATTTCGGCATATCTCGTCATCTTTTATAACACTGCTTGAAAAAAAACAGATTTTACAATATAGTAGTAAAGGATTTTTTATAAAGGAGCGTTAATTGAATGGAACTTGATCAGCAGTTAAAAGATTTATCTCAGAAATATTTATTTGAAAGCACTCAGTATCAGACAGATGAGCAGTCCCCCAATCTGGAGGTATGTTTACAGCTTAGGGAAAGCCAAATTGATACCTTTATTCAGAAGGCAGGACAGCTTAATTCCATCGTGGAGTCCTGCGCCAATATGGTAAGCATATTTGATACCTCCGCCTCCAAAGAGGTTATGCTTAAAACTACCATCCGCTGCAGCGGACGTGACAGGCTGTTTATCCGCACTCCCCCTTCCATGATGAAGATTCTGGTTGAAACATTGTTTGATTAAAGATCAGGGAAAGCTTTAAAAGGCTTCCCCTTTTTTATATTGCAGCTGCTATAAAGATGTCATATGGGATGTATCATTCTTCTCCATCACTGTAAAAATTTCAGTAAGAGGGCTGTAATGAACCGTAGTGATGCTGGCATTCTCTACAATAATGCTTTCGTCTTCCACATCCGGTTCCAGCATGACGGAAACCAGACAGGCAAGAGTCGCTCCATGGGAAACCACAGCGGTATCTTCCCTTCCCCCGGTTTGTTTTATTATCTCATTTAAAGCCGCCTTGCAGCGGTTTATAATCTCTTTCTGGGTTTCTCCGCCAGGAGGTGCTGCCTGGGCAGGATCTGCTGCCCAGTGTCTGTATTCTTTGGGATAAGCTTTCTCAATCTCTTCCCATGTCAGCCCTTCCCACTTTCCGAACTCCACTTCTATGAGCTGAGGCATTGGGATGATTTCTGCCTCCTGTCTGCTTCCAAGAGCTTCTGCCGTTGCCATTGCCCTTTTAAGCGTACTGGAAAATATTTTTTTCACCGGTCTGGACTCCATACCTGCAGCCAGCATCTCCGCCTGCATAAATCCCGTTTCATTCAGAGGGATGTCATGGCTTCCCTGAATCTTTCCCTGTATGTTCCAATCTGTCTGTCCATGGCGTATCAGATATATCCTCATCTTTTTTTCTCCTGGTATTTAAACTTCGTAGTCGTAATCTTCCTCATCCGATTCGGTTATTTCCAGATTACTCACTTCTGACAATGCTTCTAAATCCGCATTTTCCGCATTCAGACTCACCGCGTCCATTGCCATCTTCATAATTCCCTGAATTTCATCCACGCTCATTTTCATCTTATCCGCCAGCTCTTCCACAGTAGCCTCCCGTCCAAGCTCTGCCGCAAGAGTCTGGGAGATCTGGGTAAGAACATTGACTCTGGCCGCCAGCTCCTCTCCTGTACGGTCTGCAGACTGTTCCTCTTCCACAGCCTGTTCCAGGGCTTTCTTTATATTCTGGCCTGCATAGCTGTCAAATCCGGTCTCTCCGCCTGCTTTTGCATATTCTTCCACTGCCATTAAAAGAGCCATGTTCGCCTCCTGTACCAGGTCAGACAAAAGCACGCCCTTTCCGTCATATTCTTTGGCATATTCCAGAGCAGCTCTTAAGTTTCCTTCTATGAGCCTCTTTTTCGCCTCCTGGTTTCCGCCTCTTAAATCCGCAATCAGCTTTAGCTGCTCTTCTCCTGTACAGGGAGTGATCTCTCCCATCTCGTCTAAATACATCTGGTAAAAATTATCATGCATATTTTTTCACTCCTTTATTTATAGTCACCTGATTCCTGTGCCCGTTACTATACCGCAGTCCAACAAATTTGTCAATTTCCTTTACAAATCAATCAATAATGTGATAGAATATCCTTATATTTATAAGGAGGGCTAATGATGGATATTAATTATGAACTGTACAAAGTTTTTTATCATGTTGCCGCTACACTTAGTTTTTCGGAGGCCTCCAAACAGCTCTTTATTTCCCAGTCTGCAGTCAGCCAGTCAGTGAAGGTACTGGAAAAAAAATTAAACCAGACACTCTTTATCAGAAGCACCAAAAAGGTTCAGCTCACTCCCGAGGGGGAGATCCTTCTAAAACACATCGAGCCTGCGATTAATCTTATACAAAAAGGAGAAAACCAGCTCCTGGAAGCCAATACCTTAAACGGAGGCCAGCTGCGCATCGGAGCCAGTGATACCATCTGCCGCTATTATCTGGTCCCGTATTTAAACAGATTCCACAAAGCCTACCCCAATGTGCACATCAAGGTGACCAATCAGACCTCCATCGAATGCGCCCATTTACTGGAGAACGGTCAGGTTGATTTCATCATCACCAACTATCCCAATTCAGGCCTTTTAAGTTCTCAGAAGGTTCGGGTGATTAATGAATTTGCAGACGTATTTGTGGCAAATCAGGAATACTTTCCGTTAAAAGGAGAGACGGTTAACTTACAGAAGCTTCAGACCTACCCCATTCTCATGCTGGACCGGAAAAGCACCACCAGTGAATTTCTCCATCATATGTTCCAGAAGGAGCAGCTGGACTTAGTTCCTGAAATTGAATTAAGCAGCAATGATCTTTTAATCGATCTGGCACGCATCGGGCTTGGAATCGCCTTTGTCCCGGATTTTTGCATCCCGAATAATGACAAAGATTTATTCCAGGTAAGGCTGACAGAAAAACTGCCCACACGCCAGATGGTTGTGGCCTATAATGAAAATATACCCGTTTCTCAGGCTTCCAGACAATTTATGGATATGCTTTGACCGCAATCCCGCTGCCGGATCATTCTTCCGGCAGCGTTTTCATTTTCCATAAACCATAAGGTAGTTTCCCCAGTGTTCCTCTTCAAAGGCAAAATCTTCTGGTTTAAACTGTTCCTCTTTAAATCCCGCTTTCTCATAGCACCGTTTCGCTCCGGGATTGCAGTCAAATACATTTAACGTGATCCGTTCCATTCCAAGTAATTCTTTCCCGTAACGGACTGCCAATGAAACCATCTGTTCTCCAAGTCCCTGTCCCCGCAGGCTCTGGTCGATGACAATAAAACCAAGATGGACGCTTTTTTTCTCATAATCCACTCTGGACATGCGAAAGCTTCCTACCGGAACTCCTCTCTCATTTAACGCAGTAAATCCGAAGGAATAAGGGTCATTTTCCAATTCTTTGTAATACCGGTCCAGCTGACCGGCTGACAGGGGAAATACAAAATGCCCTCTGCACCACATCCCAAGCATACGCCGGTCCGTGAGCCAGTTTAACAAATATGTTCCATCCTCTCTTTTATATGGTCGTAATCTCAGTAACTGCTCCATCACCTTTCTCCTCCTCATGCCGGCTGTCCCAGAAATGTCTGGCAACCTCTTTCGCATTCTTTAATTTCACTTCATAAAAGCTGTCCCACTCCCTGGGAAACAGCGCCTGATATTCGGGACGCATAAAGCGTTCATCAAGAAGGGCAATAATCCCCTCATCCTGTGCCGTGCGGATTACCCTTCCGGCAGCCTGCATAACCTTGTTCATGCCAGGATACTGATAAGCATAATCAAATCCTTTGGATGATTTTTCTTCAAAATAATCTTTTAAAATCTCCTGCTCCGTGCAGACCATTGGCAGTCCGGTTCCTACTATAATAACACCGATCAGCCGTTCCTCCTTTAAATCAATCCCTTCGGAAAATACGCCGCCCATGACGCAGAGACCTACAAAGGAATCTTCCCGCTCCCTGGAAAATTCCAATAAGAACTCCTCTCTGTCCTGCTCGTTCATATGAGAAGCCTGGGCGGAATACGTGACAGAGCTGTCACTTGGGCTCTGCTCCGGCAAAATGACTTCAATTTCTTTTAAATACTGATAAGATGGAAGAAACACGATATAGTTTCCTTTTCTGGCAGATACGATCTTATCAATGTAATCTGCCACCTTCCGGTATTCACTCCGGTTTCTTCTTGTATAGCGGCTGCTTACATCTGTCCCTACCATCAATAGCCGCTTTTTCTGATCAAACGGTGAATGGGCATAAACAGCATATTCCTCCTGGTCACCGCTTAAAAGCTCTTTATAATAGGAAACCGGGAGCAGCGTTGCCGAAAAGAACACGGTGCTGTTTCCCTTATTCAGACACTCTTTCAGATTCTTTGACGGGTTTACACAAAACAGCCTCAGCATAAAGCGCCCGTCAGACATGAGTTCCGTATAAATCCGGTAATTTTCATCCAGCCGGTCATAGATATTAAGAAGCTTCCTTAAATCAAAGAAAAAATCCAGCACCAGGTCCCTGTCACCAAACTCAGCATTTTTCTCCATAAACAGTTCCATTTCCCCAAATAAGGTCATGACGCTGGTAATAAAGAAACGGATGTCTTCCAGAATGCGATACCCCTCACACTGCCGTTTCATTTCCAGCAGTTCTTTGTTACACCGGTCAAGCAGTCGGCTTATTTTTTCATCCATGGGCTTTATGATCTTTTTAATAAGAAGAAAGTCCTCTTTCCAGATGGCGGCACTGAACATCTCCCTGGCTCTTGGCACCAGGTTATGCGCCTCGTCAACCAAAAACAAATACTCTCCTGTGATGCCTTCTGAAAAATATCTTTTTAATCTGACATCAGGATCAAAGACATAATTATAATCACAGATCACTCCATCCACCCAGTTGCTGATATCCAGGCATAATTCAAAGGGGCATACCTGAAATTCTCTGGCGTACTGCAATATCACGTCTCTGGTGATTCCAAATTCGTTGTGGATGATCTCATAGACACAATCTCCAACACGGTCAAAATGCCCCTTTGCATAGGGACAGGCATCGGGATTGCATTGCGGTTTTTCCAGAAAGCAGAGCTTATCCTTCGCTGTGATGGTGACGGTGCTGAAATAAAGTCCATTTTTTCTTAGAATATCGAATGATTCCTCGGCGACTCCCCTTGTAATGGTTTTTGCTGTTAAATAAAAGAGCTTATCCCCCAGCCCCTCTCCGATTGACTTTACTGCCGGAAAGGCTGTGGAAAGTGTCTTTCCGATACCGGTAGGTGCCTGAATGAATAAATTGCGCTTCCTTTGTATACTGCGGAATACGGAAACCGCCAGTTCGCGCTGTCCCTGACGGTAGGGATACGGAAATTCCAGTTCCCGGATGGATTCATCTCTTCTTATTCCATGGCTGTACAAATACCTGGCCCATTTTACATATTCATGAATCAGACCCTGAAACCAGGTTTCCAGTTCTTCAAAGGACTTCTCTGTCTGAAAACGGCGGATCTCCTCCGTCTCAATATTGCAGTAGGTCACCTGCATGACCGCCCCATTCTTCTGCTTGTCAAAACAGTAAAAGTAGCCGTAACACATGACCTGGGCCAGATGAACAGGAAATGGTTCGTCCAGATAGGACAAATCCATATAGATTCCTTTGATTTCATCTATGATCAGCTCTTCCGGTTTGTCAATAATTCCATCCGCTCTTCCTTCCACCAGAATCTGAAACTGATCTTCCTCCACCACATGCTTTAATGATACCTCAGCCTTGTAATCCGCTCCCATGCGTCGCTGGATCTTTCTGTGGATCCGGCTTCCCTCCTGCATGGCATTCTTTTCCGCAGTAAAATTATGGCGGTTATCTAAGTCACCGGAACGCAGCACAAATTCCACCAGATTTCTGACGGATATGCTTAAAATCTTTTTTTCTTCCTTCTCCATTCCGGCTCCCCCCTTCTTATAATCGTTACTCCCAGCCAATCAGCATATGAAAAAAGGAAACTGCAGACCATACGGCTGCAATTTCCTCTTTATCGTTGCTTTATCGTTTATGCTGCTGAGCAATTCTCCGGAGCTAATTTTTTTAAGTATTTTTCAAATTCTTTATCCTCTCCATTCAACTGGACAGTAAGAATCTTGGATAAATCCAGACTTAAAACACCTAATATAGACTTTGCGTCAATAAGAACTCTATTGTAAAAAACGTCTATGTCGAAATCACACCTGGAAGCAGCAGCAACAAACTTTTTGGCCTCAGCAACTGTTGGCAACATAATCTTAAACTGTTTCATAAGCAGACTCCCTTTTCTATAATAGCTATGAAGTACTTATAACATGTTTGACGTCATTTGTCAAATTCTGTTTCATATCCGATTATATTGCCTGTTTTTGTGCATATTTTGTGATTTTTGCTAAAAAAGCCCGCAAAAATTAAGCATCTTTTTACTAAGACAAATTTTATATAAGGAATTATCTTTGCATCGCCCTTTTTTACTAATTCAATTTCACGGTTTTTATGTTATATTTTTATCAAAAACGCCAAACAAACCCATGCCACGCAAGCGGATTTATAGGTTTATATTACCACAAACATTCATTTATGAACAGCAGAATAAATTTTTTATTTTTTTCAAAAAACTGTTGCAATATAAAATGTTCTATGCTATACTTTCAAAGTGCTCGGGTGAGCACATAATTTTACCATCTAGGGGAATAGTTCAATGGTAGAGCAACGGTCTCCAAAACCGTAAATGGGGGTTCGAGCCCCTCTTCCCCTGCTAAATTATAAGCCCTGCATATGGCCTGGAAATCATTGAAATGCGATGATTTTACAGGCTTTTTTTCTGATAGTATAAACAAAGAACTAAATAGTATTTCGATAAAAGACACTCTCTAATCTAAGACCATTGTTTACATTTTAGGAAATTTCTTCTTTTTATTTATTGAATTTGCAAATTCAATAAAACAAAAAAGGAGAAAAGAATTATGGCAGATTATGATAACTCAAGATACACATATACGCAGGTGCTTGCAGGTACCGGCTATTACATGGCGGATGATAAACTTCGTTACAGCGCAGGCGTAAAAACAATGCAGGGAAAACTAAATACTGCAGGATACAACTGTGGTACTCCTGATGGTAAATTCGGTAGTGGTACAGATACTGCTGTTAGAAATTTCCAGAGATCCAAAGATCTTACCATAGATGGCAAGGCAGGTAAAGCTACCCTTACAGCCCTTGATGCCGCAGTTTCAGGTGATGGTTCAACATATTGCAGTAATAGTTATTTAACAACGAAACAAATGACCGTAAATGCTCAATACATTCTTAATTATTTACGGAATAAGGGTTGGACCAAAAATGCTGTCTGTGGTATGCTTGGAAATATGCAGACAGAAAGTACAATTAATCCAGGTATTTGGCAAAGTCTAAAGGAAAACAACCTGAAAGGGGGGTTTGGTTTAGTCCAGTGGACTCCGGCAACAAAATATAGAGACTGGGCTGATAGCAATCATCTGACGAAAGCTAATATGGATAGCGAATTGAAACGTATTCTGTATGAGGTCCGCGAAAATATTCAGTTTACTTCTACTTCTAATTATAATATGACTTTCTCACAATTCACTCAATCTACAAAAAGTGCATATTACCTGGCCTGTGCTTTTTTGCATAATTACGAAAAACCCAAAAATGCTTCCCAGGATGAAACGCGGGGTAATCAGGCAACACATTGGTATAATACATTGAATTAAAGGCACCAGATTATATGATACTCTAAAACAACGATTGACCAGGAGCAAATCCTTGATCAATCGTTGTTTTATCAATACCTATTAATATTCCAGGACCTTACCTGAGCATGAGTATCCAAATTGTGCCCCGTGATCATTATTTATCTTCCCAATAATTCTGTTCGAGTTGATAAAACTGCTGTATATCGCTGTATTTAAGCTGAGCTTCGAAGTGATCACTTCCAGTTGCATGTACAGCGGGCATACTCAGCACGACGCCATCAGGCTTAAGAAAACAGGAAATGTTATCAGCTATAGTAAAAGGGTCCACCGTTTGATATTCCGGTGATTGAAGTTTAAGCATTTCCGGGAAACTGGCTTCATCATATGAAGTTAGTGGATTTGCAGGAAAAAAAGCTTTATCAAAAAACACCTTTTCAAAATCAGCATTGGTTGTATACAAATCTTTAAAGGTAATCTCTTTCATAGACTGTAAATCTATGTTAAGCGTGATTAGATCATTAACCGAATATGCACCGCCTTCGATATAACTTGTTCCCCAAAATACAATGCTTACTATTTTATCGTTCTGCAATGTAACTGCAGACTGATAATCAACAGTCAGGCCGGCATCACTTGAGAATAATGATGGATCAATTTTTGCAAAACTCTGTACTTTATCATAAACCAGTGTATTTAGCGTATCATTGTTAATGAAATTTGGATATTGAATTTTTATTGAACTTTTTTTATTGGGTGCATCTGTATAAATCGATATCGTGTAACTTTGATCAGCAGCTTGTGGCTTATCAATATTATTCACAGTCTGCGACTCATCTGTATTATTTGTAGTCTCAGACTCCTGTTCAATTATTAAAGCTTGCGTCTCATCTTTTACAACCTTTTTTCCACAACTTACAATAAAAAAGCAAAAAATCATTATAAAACTTAAAAGTATTGTTTTCTTATACATTAAAATACCTCCACTCAAATAGATACATATTGTAACATACTTGGAATAATTAATCAAATATTTTACTGCAGCAAAAAAGGGGGAGAATTTATGAGCAAAAAGCGGCTTATGGATGTTTTTACCAAGGTCAAGGTGCAGAAGCAACTTTACCTGTTCTTTTTTATTGCTATTTTTATTCCTGTAACAACGGTGGAAGGCTATCTGATTTATCATACCCGAACCCAGTTGTTCGACCACTATTCCAAACAGACCTATTCAGATAATCTCAGGGTAAAATCCCTGATTCTTGATCTAACAGGCAATATCTACAACAAATCCCAGACACTGGTTTCTGACCCGGATTTGATTGCACTTTTAAATACCATGTACCCTGCCCAAGACGACGGCAAAACAGCCATAAGTGCTTATCATGGCATCGAAACACTTCTTTCCGGCGATGCTTCTCTCCGTGACATTGCCGTATATACATGGAATCCCACCATTGCGGACAGCCCGCACATCCATCCCATTACGAACAGCATCCAGGCTCAGTCTTGGTTTAAACGCGCTTCCTTCTCCGTCACCCCTTTCTGGACGGAGGAACTGGAGAAAAGTGAGCGATACGGCACTGAAACGCAAAATCTCTGCCTGTATACCCGTATCTTTCTGCCCCAGATTCATAGTTACGCCATCTTAAAACTCACAGTAAGCAGCAATCATATCCGCAACCGGATTGAAAACAACTCCATGCATACTGTCATATGGCTCAATGGCAACGGCATATTTTATACCAGTGACAAGCAGATAAAAACTCCCGGTTTGGAGAGGTACGGTAATGATGCCAGAGGTACCAGCACCTATACGGGAAAAATAGAGTTAGAAAATGGAAGAGCCATCGGCAGCGTTTCGTCACTCTCTGCTGTCTACTGCGAAGATAATTTTTACATGGCCTCCTTAAGCTATGATGGCTACCCATATCTCAATCGGATTACCGGCATCTATTTGGCAATCCTGATTATGGTGCTGATTATAACCAGTGTGTTTATCTGTGTTTTCTCCCATTATTTCAGTCTCCGCATCATTACTTTGCGGGAGAGCATGCACAAAGCCAGTCAGGGAAATTATGAGATTGCAGACAGTTTCCGGGGCGAAGATGAAATCTCTGAAGTATTTTCCGACTTAAAACTGATGATCCATGAGATTGTGGAAAAGGAAACTTCCGTTTATCAGGCACAGCTTAAAACCCGGGACTTAATCAATAAACAGCAGCAAATGGAATTTAAAATGCTCTCAAGCCAGATCAATCCTCACTTTCTCTACAATACGCTGGAAACCATACGCATGCGTTCCCTGAAAGCCGGAAACTCAGAGGTAGCAAATGCAATCAAGCTCTTAGGCAAATCCATGCGCTATGTACTGGAAAATACCACCACTGCCGTTACCTCTCTTGCAAGGGAGCTGGATTATATTGAGACTTACTTAAGCATTCAGAAATTGAGATTCCACGACCGCGTTAATTATTTCCTGAAAATATGCCCGGGGTTAAACCTCCAGGATTACCAGATCATGCCCCTGCTCTTACAGCCCATTGTTGAAAATGCGCTTCTCCACGGACTGGAGGATGTAGAACAGAACGGAAAAATAATCCTGAAGATCTGCCTGGTAACCGAAACACTGCGTATTCAGATATTTGACAATGGCTGCGGTATGACAGCAAAGGAACTGGAGCTGATGAACCAGCGGATCGGTCAGCTCCCAAACGACTCTTCTCACGGTATCGGTCTTTATAATATCCAGCAGAGAATTAAACTGTGCTATGGAACCGGGTACGGTCTTTGCATTAAATCAAAAAAATCAATGGGAACCCTGGTAACAGTGGTGATTCCAGTACAAAAATATAAAGGAGGCACTTAAATCATGAAGCTTTTAATCGCTGATGATGAAATAGATGTAAGAGAAGGCATCCGTTGTCTGTTAAACTGGTCCTTACTTGGCTTCACCATCTGCGGAGAAGGGAAAAACGGTCAGGATACTCTCGACCAGATTCGCAGACTGCATCCTGACGTTGTTCTGATGGACATCCGCATGCCTCGTTTAAGCGGTCTGGAAGTAGTAAAACTTGCAAAAGAGGAGGGCTTTGCCGGTATATTTATCATTGTCAGCGGATTTTCAGACTTTTCTTCTGCCCAGGAAGCCATGCGCTTTGGTGTTACCTGCTATCTCACAAAACCCATTGACGAACAGGAACTGGAAAAGGCGGTGCTGGACGCCAGACAGCTTCTCACAGAAGAACAGGGAAAACAAAAAAAGCTGGTACAGTACCGGAATCGGGCAAGAGAATCTATTTTATATGACATTCTTAATCATCAGACCTCTTACCCATTGCCTGACTGCCATGATCTGCAGATAGAGGCCTCAGTTTATCAGGTTGTTCTCTATACCAGCTATAATCAGGAATCCACTCAATCCACCTGGGATTTTGCCGGAATTCTGCGGCTGGCTAACCACAATCACAATTCCCTGGACTATATCCGGATCGGAAATCACAACGTCATCATTTTAAAAGGTGATTTTGCCTTAAAACGTTTTGAAGAGCTTGCAGACCACTACATCAGCCAGCCGCAGAAAGGTTCTCCTCTGGATGATTTATTTCTTACTTACGGGCGCCCGGTCTGTTCCATCGAACAGATTCATATTTCATACAACGATGCGCAGCGGCTTATGAAACGGCGCTTCTTTTGCAGCTTCAACCAGCATGTACTGTGTTATAAAGATATGCCAGATGAAACTCAGCCTCAGGGAATGGGTTTTATCATGGAAAATACATATTCCCAGCAGCTGTCAGACTACATACAGTCTGGAAACCGCCAAATGATGCTGGATGTTTTAGAAAAGCTGCGTCAGGCTCTCTACTGTTCCAGTCTGGAAATTTCAAACATCAGACATTACCTGGCAGATATCATGATTCAGGTAAAATCCAGTATTATTTACGCTTATGGTAATCTGGGAACACTGTTTCCCAATAATGCGGCTATCATTTACACAATTGAGGAGAAATATTATCTCTACGAAATTCTGGGTTTCTTCACACTGCAGTTTGAGATGTGTATGAATGCCATCGGCTCTCCCACCCGGGATAGTGTATTGGTTAATATCCTTCAGTATATCCGCCACAATTATCAGGAGGATTTAAAGCTGGGTACCATTGCAGAGCTGTTTGGCTACAACAGCTCCTATCTTGGAAAAGTTTTCACCAAAACCACAGGAAGGAATTTCAATGCCTATTTAGATGAAGTGCGGATTGAAAACTCCAGGCGTCTTTTGATGGATGATAATTATAGAGTATATGAAATCGCACAATTGGTGGGATATGGAAATGTGGACTACTTCCATAAAAAGTTCAGAAAATATACCGGGATCAGCCCGGCGGAATACCGGAGAACGCACGCCGGAGCAGACATAAAAATGTCCGCTCCGTAATCCATACTGTTCTTTGCAAATTTCTTATTTGCCCCGGCGGTTGTACTCATCGATTGCTGTTTTTCTCGTTGCTGCGCGGTCTTTTGCATTCTTTAGATCCACTTCCAGTACCCGGTCATAGCCCAGACCGCGCACGGTATCCTGCATATGCTGCAAGGACGAATCAAACTCAGCCTCATCCGCCGCAAAAACCATTTTCCAGGAATCATCCACAATTACCGCCTTGCACTGTCCACGCAATGTTGTAATATCAGAGCTTTCCTTAGGCTGAATATAGGAAGTACCTGGTGCTACCGAAAGAGCCCCTTTCTTTTCCAGTAATTCGATGGTGGTTTTCGCCCCTTGTGCATACTTCTGCCAGTCAGTATCCACCGGCGTGTGATTCATCTCAAGCACAGAGCTCCACATTGTGGTTAAATAAGGTTCATTGGTATGAGGATCAACATCCACCACTGCTAACGGCTTGTAATTTAAGGCACTCACACCGTCTTTCCAGCTGCCGCCGCCCCACTCTTCCGGCACCGGCACATCATTGTTAGGAAGAGCCTTCCAGCCATAATCCGTATAAACTGCTTTTTTGTCTTTCATCTCCCAGGTCAGACCCTTTGGACCGGCTGCACCGTTGGCCTGCCCTACCAGTTCCATTCCTTCCGGAGAATACAGCCAGTCGATAAAATCCGCAAGGCGCTCCGGTTCTTTTGCCTGACTGCCAATGGCAATAACAGCCTTACCGTTCCCCATGGAATAACAGCCATCTGTATAGGGTGCCATATCTTCAATGAAAGCAGGCATAATGCCTTTTCCTTCCTCTTTGCGTTCGCGTGTATTGTAGTAACTCTGTCCCTGCCAGGACCATATGGATGTGAGCACCTGCCCGTCACGATATTTATCCGATAAAATATCATAGTTCTGAGTCGTGGATTCCGGATCGACCAGCCCTTCCTGATTAGCGCCGAAGAGGAAATGCAGAGCTTTCACATAATAGCTGTCGGAATCAATGATATTCTGGAAATCGCTTCCATCGTATTTTTCCATTACAAAGCCAATTTCCTGATAACCATATAAGGAAGCATAGTTCTTGGCAATCATCATCATGTTATCATCCCAGTCCTTAAACAGCGAAAGAGCATAGGTTTTTTTACCGGAATCACTTTTCGGAATCTGCTCCTGCAGCTGCTTCATCACAGGTATCATGTCCTCCAGCGTTTTCATTTCGGGATAGCCGATTGCCTTGTAGCCGTCCCATCGAAGATAGGGTGCTACCAGAGGCTCGATTCCTTCTGCCGATACCGTGGGGGACTGGCTGGAAATTTCGCTGGGAATGGCATAAACACCCTCCTTATCCAACCCCTTATTCATATTTAAAATGGCATCTTCATAATCTTTATATACATTTTTTCCCTTTAAAAGCGGAGCCATATCCATTAAAAGCCCGGCTTTTACCATATTTTCAAGGCGTCCGTTCTCGGTTTTGGTAATAATTAAATCTCCTAAATTGCCGGCAGCGGAACGGGTCTGAAACAGTGTATCTCCGCCTCCTGCCACATTGGGAGCAATGATATTTAACTCCATATTGAATTTATCTTTTACAATCTTTGCAAACCAGCCGCTCTGGATTCCCTGATAATTAGCAAGAGTATCAAACACATCCACAGTGATGAATTTATCATAGCTGCTGTTGCCTGTCATGTTCCCTGCAGATGCCTCTTTTTTGCATCCGGATAAAATGGCAGCGACTGAAATTGCCGCACACAGGATTACACTGATCTGTTTTCTTCTCATCTTTCCTCTCCTCCTTAACCTTTTACAGAACCAATCATGATCCCTTTTACAAAGAATCTCTGGAATATGGGATAAATAAATAAAATCGGAAGCACTACAATCACCGATACCGTCATTCGTATGGAGGACGGTGTCTGCTTGCTGGCAAGCGCCGCCCCGCTTATTGCACCTGTCCCTCCGCTTCTCACCATTGCTGCCAGCGAACTGGCCTGATTAATGTATGTATACAATAAATACTGCAGGGAATACAGTTTCTGATCCGTCACATAGATTAACGTATCCTGAAAGGAATTCCATTGGGAAACCGCTGCAAAAATAGCAACAGTCGCCATAATCGGCTGCGCTGCAGGCAGAATAATCTTTGCAAAAACAGTAAGAATTCCAGCCCCGTCAATCTCCGCTGCTTCCTGCAGCGATTTTGGAATCGACTCAATATATGTTTTCACCAGAATGATATAAAACGGCTGTACGACGGTGGGGATTACATACACCCAGAAGGAGTTGGTTAAATGCAGCGTCTTCATGGTAATGAACATTGGAATCAGCCCTGCATTAAAGTACATGGTAATCACAAAGAAACGGTACCAGAATTTCCGGTGCCACATTTTCTCCTGTGTAAACATAAAACCCAAATAGGCCGAGGCAAACACAGTACATGCAGTCCCTAAAACCGTCCTGGCAATGGAAACCGCCGCCGCTGCAGAAAGTCCCCGCAGCCCCAGCACCTGTCTGTAGTTTTCCAGATGAAATCCCTTAGGCAGAAAATTGATAAATCCGTTGGCGCTTAAATGATTGGCGCTGATGGTATTGATAATCATATAATAAAACGGATATGCACAAATCAGAGTGATGATTCCAAACATCAGATAGTTTACAATGTAAAAGATTCTATCCCACAGCCCGGCTTTTTTTCGTTTCTCAGATATTACTCTCACAGCTCTCCCTCCTAAATAATGGTTTCGCCCCTGGTTTTTTTCGAAACAGAATTTACAATCAGCAGCAGGGTGATACTGACCAGGCTTTTAAGCATACTGACAGCCGTCGCCAGTGATAAGCTGCTTCCTGTCATACCGATGTTATATACGTAGAGATCCAGCACCTGGATATGGGCCTTATTAAAAGAATTCTGAAATACATAATACTGGTCCATACCATTATTTAAAAAATTGGCTATGGACAGCATTAACAATACAAAGAACGTGGGAAGCAGACAGGGAATTGTAATGCTCTTCATCAGCTGGAACCGATTGGCGCCGTCCACACGGGCCGCATCATAAAGCTGCTGATCAATTCCTGCGATGGCAGCCAGATACATGATCGCTCCCCAGCCAAGCCCTTTCCAGAGATTCCACAGCGTCATCCACAGATAAGTATGTGTATCACTGTCAAGAAATTTGACCGGTGCCTGGATCAACCCGTGATTCAGGAAAAAGGTATTGACCATTCCGCTGTCAGTAAACAGGCAAAACGCCACCGAGTATACCAGCACCCAACTGATGAAGTTGGGCAGGGTAGTCAGCGTCTGCACCAGATTTTTAAACCACCTGCATTTAATTTCATTTAGAAAAACAGCAAACCCGATGGGCAGAAATGAAGTGGCAATGCCAAGGAGACTCATGGCAAAGGTATTCTTCATGACCTGGATCATCTGCCCTACCTGGGTCTTGTTGGCGAACAGCGTTGTGAACCATTTCCAGCCGACAAACTCACACTGGGACAGCTTTAACGGCGGCTTATAGTCAAAAAACGCGTAAATCCAGCCGTAAAGCGGAAAATAGGAAAAAAGGAAACATAGAATGATAAATGGCACAATGCAATAGAACAATCTGCGGCTCTGAACTGTACTTTTTGGAGTTTTTCCGGCTGGTGATGATCTCATAGTCCACTTTCCCCCCTGCATTTCTTACTTTAATAATACTATTATAGCGGAAGGGGCCCTTTCCGTTAACCATCATAATCAGCGTAAAACTGCTGTACTTTTTAGAGATTAGACTTTAGATTATCCATCAAGCAAAAAAGCAGAGCTGAAATCCATCCTTAGAAGCAGATTTCAACTCTGTTTTTTCGCCAGAAACCATATAATAGTTTTATTTGTTACTGATCAAAGATGAATGTCAGCGTAATTTAAATAACAATTCCAGTCGTATTCATCCATATCATGATTTCCTGTTTTATGATGATGACCGATCCTTCCCTGATAAAGCGGCTGCTCAGGCAAAGGCTTTTTATCGGTCTCTAACCCTTCGATCCCAAACAGGCGGTACACCGGATCTGCCTGTACGCAGGACTCAAACTGTCCCTCCGGATCCGCCCATTTATCAAAGGTCTTGGAAGAGGTATATACCAGTCTGGGAGCAATTAATCCAAGAAGCATATGCTGGTCAAAAGGAAGTGTTTCTTCCTTATCTATGTACTTCTGATAATTTTTGCAGAACCAGTAAGGAAAACGGGTTAAAATATCTTTAATTCTCTCCCCTTTTGCTCCTCTGGACAGCGCATCTCCGCTGTTGCCTGCACAGCTGCTCACAGCCATGGCAAAACGCTCATCCTGGGCAGCTCCCCAGAGAGCAGTCTTGCCGCCTCTGGAATGACCCACCAGCGCCACTCTTCTCTCATCGATCAAAGGCTCTGTCCCGAAATAATCCATAATCCGGCTTGCTGCCCAGGACCATGCGGTGATTGCTCCCCATGCATCGTCCGGCCTGTCCGTTACAAACTCGGGAAACAGCCTTGAAAAACCGGTCGTAAAACCTTCCTCATAATCAGGGGAAACCTCCTGGGTGCGAAAAGCAGCACAGGCATATCCTCTGGAAACAATCGTCTCAACCGGATAAAACGGGCTTAGAAAATGCCTTGCAGGATCACTGTCCTTAATCCCTCTGTTGCATATGGTTACAAAAGCCGGAACTGGTTTTATAACATCGGCAGGAATAAATACAACGAAACAGAAGCTGAAATGGATTCCTCTCCGCACCGCTAAAACTTCTACGGTCTTTCTGACCGCCCGCCCTTCCAGGATATCCTCAGACTGCCTGGAATCTGCCACCCGGATCCGAAGCTCCACATCACTCATATCCGGCAGACGGCCGTATTCTTCTCTCTTAAAAAGCTCAAGCAGTTCCGGTCTGCGTTTTGTCATCCATATTTCCCAATCCGTCACCTCTGTTCCATCCATACAAGTCAGAACAGAGGGCACATTTCTTTTATTTTCCGGTAATTTCATCTGCTTCTCCTTCTTTCTCACTTACTGTAAAGCTTGATATCACTTGGTGCATAGCCAAATTGTTTTTTAAATACCTGAAAAAAATAGGAGTAATCACGGTATCCCAGCATATGTGCCACTTCATTCACCCGGTTCTGTGGGTTTTTTAGAAGAATTCTGGCATTTTCCATTTTCACCATGGTAACGTAATTAACAAATCCGACCCCTGTCTCTTTTTTAAAGCACTTACTGAAATAAGAGGTGGAAATCAACAGTTCCCGGCAGATTGCTCCCAGGGAAATATTATGCTGGATATGCTGGTCGACATATTCCAGTGCCTCTGATACTGCGGTTGAATATTCCTGCTTTTTCTGCCTGATAAAACGGATTCGTTCTTCCAGCGTGTCCGGTACTTTTTCCGTTTCAAACCGGTCTTTTTTGAGAAGCGTACCAACTGCTTTTTCCAGTGCCTGCTCCAATTCTTCTGTCATCACCGGCTTCAGCAGAAAATCACTTGCACCATACCGGATTGCCCGCTGTGCATACTCAAACTGATTGTATCCCGATATAATAATAAACTGAATATCCGGTCTTTGCTGTTTGATCTTCTCAATAATATCCAGTCCATTGAATCCCGGCATCTGAATATCAATAATTACGATATCCGGACATTTTTTATGTATCAGCTCCAATCCTGCAATGCCATCATAGGCAACTCCTGTCACCTCACAATGAAACGCTTCCCAATTTGTTGATCTTACTATTGCTGTTACTGCTATTTTATTATCATCTATGACTGCTACCGAGTACATAACGATCCCCTCCCCTTTACTAAAGCAAAGGAAACTCCAGCCTGACTTCTGTAAAACGAAGATATCCTGACTCGATCCATACACCGTAATCAGGTCCGTACATCAGCTGAATCCGATCCTTCACATTCTTAATCCCGATCCGTTTTTTTACTTCATTGGTCTCAAACAGTGTCTTAAGCTTTTCCGGAGGAATGCCAAGACCATCATCCCATACGTTTATAACAAGTCTTTCATTCTCACTGTAAACGGAAATGCGGATTGTGCAAAGCCCTATCTTCGGTTCCATCCCGTGGACAAGTGAGTTTTCCACAATGGGCTGTAAAATACAGCTTGGCACCATCATGTCAAGAAGTGATTCATCTACATCCCATTCCACTTCCAGCCTGTCCGGATAGATATTTTTATAAAGCTCCGTATAGTTTTTAATATATTCTATCTCTGCGTTTAAACTGCAGGTGTTTCTGCTTCTCTCGATGTTTCTTCTGAAAAATCTGGCCAGCAGACCGATCAGCCTGCTCACCTGTTTATCTCCGTTAATCTGTGCAATACCATGGATTGACTGAAGTATATTGAACAGAAAATGGGGATTAATCTGAGCCTGAAGCTCATGATGCTGGAACTCCAGCAGCTTATATTCATTTTGCTGCTGTATCTCCTTTGCACTTCTGATCTCATCCATCAGGGTCTGTATACGGCCGGCCATCTGACTGATATGCTCAGAGATCAGGTCCATCTGGTCCCCTTTGGTAAATGAAGTTGGTTCCAGTTCAAAATCACCTCTTGATATACGGGTGATATTACGCAGCAGGATCCGGAGATTGCCGGCCATATTCCCGAACATCAGCCATAAAAAGATAATAACCAGAACAAAGATAAACAGTCCGATAAAGGATATAAAATAAAGCAGATCAGAAAACCGTTCATTTTTCGCCTTTAAGTCTACCTCATGAGCGATCTTAATTCTTCCCCGGTTGATCTGGTATTCGGCATATAAATAACCGCCCTTTTCCTCTTTCTGCGCCGCACCGTCTTTTAAATAATTTCTTTCACTGGTTGTAAATAAAAGATTGCCGTTTATATCATAAAGTGCAAAATTGCCTACCTTACTGCTGTCGATATCCCGAAAAATCTCTTTTAAAACCGTATTTTTAAGCTCTGCGATGACACAGCCGCTGAATTTCATGGCAGTTTCATCAAACATATAACGCATGACGATAATTCCGTCTTCGCTGGAACTTCTTGTCCATATGGTATTGCCCGGGCGGTGTGACACGTCCTCTTTATTATCATAAAACAGCTTCCGCACAGATTCCTCAGTAGGTCTTCCCTTTTTCGGCCTGCTGTCCCGGCATGCTAAATATACGGTATCAGACATATCCACTACAGAGATCCAGTTGATGTCATAATTGGTGCTGAGCATTTCTTCCAGCTGTTTTCTCACTCTGGGCTTTAAAAACGGGTCATCTGTTTTGCCCGGTCCGGTCACAGTTCTAAGAAGCGGGGTAAGACGCTGGTTGGTGGCAGTCAGAGGAATGGTTCCTTCCATCAGTTCCGTTAAAGATATATCCACATTCCTGCAAATCTGCTCCGTCAATGTATCGGACTGATAAGTCAGTTCTGTCTTAAACCATTTACAGGTGACATGATAGATACATATGAGAGCAAGAAGAAATGTGACCCCCAGCAATGCTGTTACCGCAATCATTTTAAAATAAAGCGTCTTTCTGAAATGAATGCGTTTTTCTGCAGATTCCATAATTTAACCCCCTGTCTTTTCCCACTATAGCAACTTGGCAAAAGAATGTCAACGCCGGATCAGGGGCAGATTCCGTAACATCAGCCTTTCACCGCGCCCTGGGTAATTCCTCCGATTATATATTTTTGCAGCATCAGATACAGCGCTAATATAGGTATTACAGAAAGAATAAAGAGTGCAAATGCCAGTCCCAGTTCAATGCTGTTTTCTCCGAAAAAGAAATACTGCGTCAGGGGTATGTTCCTTACCTGTTTTTGCTGAAGCAGCGTCAGAGACATCTGAAAATCATTCCATACATTAAGGGCATTTAAAACAATGGAAGTCAGCACAATGGGCTTCATGAGAGGAAACACAATCCGAAAGAAGACAGAATACATGCCTGCGCCGTCAATGGCTGCAGCTTCCTCTAATTCCTTTGGAATACTTTTTACAAATCCCGATACCAGTAGTACGGTAAATGCAATCTGAAAACCGATTTTTGCAAAAATAAATCCATGGAGCGTATTTAACAGCTTCCACCGTGTCATATCAATATAGAGCGGAGTCATGATCGACTGAAACGGAATAATCATCGCACCTACAAAGAGATAATAAATCAGGTTATAGAACCTGTTGTTTTTTCGCGCGATGACATAGGAAGCCATGGTACAGGCCAGTGTGATGAATAAAACTGCCAGTACCGTTGTAACAAGGCTGTTTTTCAGTGCCAGACCAAAACCTGAAGTCTCAACAGCTCTGGTAAAGTTGTCCCAGTGTATGGTTTTCGGAAATGCCAGGCGGTCTGTTACCATCTCCTGCTTTGATTTCACAGAATAAATCAAAGCAATATAAAACGGGCTGATCACAAGCAGCGTCATTGCCAGCTTTATAAGCACAGACAAATATTTCTGAAGTTTTTTACTCATTAGATCTCTACCTCCCTGGCCCTTAAGATTTTTGAAACCAGCGTACTGACTGCAAAAATAGAAATGGTAAATACCACTGCAATGGCCTGGCCGTAACCTGCCTTAAAGTAAGTAAACAGATTGTTATATATGAGCATTGCCACCGTTTCCGAAGCTCTGCCCGGACCGCCTGCAGTGGCTGCCATGGGATAATCAAATACTTTCATTCCCCACGCAAGTAAAAGGGTAAAGTTTGCGGTTACTGCCGGAGCAATCATCGGGAATGTAATTGCTTTAAATTTCTGCCAGGAAGTGGCCCCTTCAAGCTCTGCCGCCTCATAATAATCGTCTGAGACTCCCTGAATGGCTGCGATATAGACCACCATGCAGTATCCCGCATCCCTCCATATGGAGATGACTGCAAGTCCGATCATGACCCAGGCTGTACTTCCAAGAGGGCTGGCAATACCAAATTTGTCGTAAAACACATCACTGTAAACGTAACGCCAGATATAGGATGAAAGCACCAGGCTGAGGCAGTAGGGCATAAAGATACAGGTTCTTAAAACGTTATTTAGTTTTGATTTCTTTGAGATCATCAGGGCAAACAACAAACCGAACAGATTGGAAAAAACCATTGTAACGGCCGTAAACAGCAGGGTATTCTTAACAGCGTTCGTTACATTTGCATCCTGAAAGATTCTCATATAGTTTTTAAGCCCGGCATATGCCTTGTTCGGACTCATGCCATCCCATTTCGTAAAAGAAATGGGAAATCCCTGCAGAAACGGATATGCTACAAAAATCGTAAACATAACCAGTGCAGGCAAAATAAAAGTAAACTCCTGAAGCTGTTTTTTCATTTTTCGGTTCATACTGCCTCCAGCTTGGAATAAAAAAGCCAGGGAGTCATATAGCTCCCGCTACACTGCCACCCTGACTTTCTGAATTTATATCATTACTTCAAAAAACTACTGTCGAATGGATGCGATCTCATAATCAATGTCCTTAAGCAACTTTGCAACATCACGCTGGCTGTCATCTAATGTGACAAATTCCTGAAGCTTGGTACGGAACGCGGTGCTGTACTCAGATGTATAATCCGGAACCTGACTCTTGGATACTATCATATCATTATCGATGTAAGATTTGATTTCCTTAATAAACTCATCGGAATCATCCGTTGACACATTCACATTGCTTGTCATAAGCTTTGCTGTTTCCATCCAGATCTTTGAGGACTGCTCATTGGCGAAAAAGTTCAGTAATGCCATAACTTCATCTTTATGCTCTGTCTGGGATGATACAACAAATACATCGTCGATACCAACCCAAAGCTTATTATCCTCCGGCTTATCAGACCACGGAGTCGGGAACATACCAAATTCACCGTCAGGGCTTGCCGCCATTACATCGCCCATCAGCCATCCGCCGTTCATATACATCGGTCTCTGGCCTGCTGCGAAATTCTGAATTCCCTGAGTCTGGTCAACAGCGGTGTCGCCCGGATCTTTATAAGATGCAAATTTGGAGAACATCTCCACTGCGTCTTTCACAACTGCGTTGTCAGATAACTCCTTTGTTCCCTCCTGTGAATCTTTCCAAACGGTCTTATTGTCTGTACCCACAGCCATGGAGGTAAAGAAGGAATCTAACTCATGGAATACTCCATGAATGAAATTATATGGATGGATAAACGGGTTAATTCCTTTTTCCTTAAAGGTATCAGCAACCTGAAAGAACTCTTCTCTGGTCTTTGGAACCTCTACCCCCGCTTCCTTAAACATCTTTTTATTATAGAAGCATGCCTTTACCTGTGCATCCAGAGGAAACCCGTAAACGCCTCCGTTTACTGTACATTCATCTTTTAACATAGGGAGAACGTTTTTCATGCACTCTTCATTGGAAAGATCCATGAAATATCCGCCGTCTACGAATTCCTTCATTGTCTGGGGTTTTCCAAACATGATATCAGGAGCTTCTCCTGCTGCAATGTAATTTTTATAAGTAGCAATATAGGAAGAGGAAGCTACTACCTCCACTTCAACATTGATGCTTGGATATTCTGCTTTAAATGCTTCCAGCATGGCATCAAGTGCATCTCGTTTGGACTGCTCTCCCATATAGTGTACCAGACGCAGTGTTACAGCATCCCCTCCTGCAGCCTGCTTGCTCTGGCCTTCTGTTTCCTTTTCCTCTGCTTTTGTAGTCTGCGTTGCTGCCGCTGTGGTCTCTTCCTTACTGCCTTTTGAGCATCCGGTGGCAGATGCAGCCATCAGACCAGCCAGCAAGAGCGCAGAAATACGCTTAAAATACGTTTTTCTCATAATCCATCCTCCTTATAAACTATCATCTTTGATGTTGCATGATAGTTATATTTTAGCAGACGAAAGCGTCAGATTATATATGAATATTTAGCTGTATTATTATATTTCTTGTCATTTCCAGTCACCATACAGTGAAAAAGGGCAGGTTTTGGTAACTGCAATGCAGATACAAACCGCTGCCCTCAAAGCTCTTTGTTTTTTCATTCATTTGAAATGCCTGCAATCGCTTCTCTTACATTTTTCACACCGATCAGTTTTATCCCATCGACAGCCCCCATCTTTTCCAGGGAGATCTTTGGCAGTATGCAGGTATGAAATCCCAGCTTCTTTGCCTCATTCACTCTCTGCTGTGCCATGGAAACTGCTCTTACTTCTCCTGATAATCCCACCTCTCCGAATATGATGGTTTTGGAATCAATGGCCCTGTCCTTCATGCTGGAAACGATTGCCATAAGAATTGCCAAATCCAGTGCCGGTTCATTCATGCGAAGTCCTCCGGTAATATTCACATAAGCATCAAAATGGGACAGATCATAGTGCCCCCTCTTTTCTAAAACTGCCATCAAAAGATTTACCCGGTTATAGTCCGTGCCTGCCGCTGTACGCCTTGGCATACCAAAAGCAGTGGGGGTAATGAGTGCCTGTACCTCAATCAGCATCGGCCTTGTTCCCTCCATGGAACAGGCGACTACTGCCCCGGAAGCATCCTCCGGTCTTCCGCTTAACATAAATTCAGAAGGATTCTTCACTTCCGCCAGTCCGCTTTCTATCATTTCAAATACACCGATTTCGTTGGTGGATCCAAACCGGTTCTTTACTCCGCGGATGATCCGGTAGGATGCACTTCTCTCCCCTTCAAAATATAAAACGGTGTCCACCATATGTTCCAGCACTCTGGGACCTGCAACCACGCCTTCTTTTGTTACGTGGCCAACGATAAATATGGCAATTCCTTTTCCTTTTGCGATCTGCATAAGCAGATTCGTGGACTCCCTCACCTGGCTTACGCTGCCCGGTGCAGATGAGATCTCTTCCCGGAACATGGTCTGAATGGAATCAATAATCACAACATCCGGTTTTTCCTCATGAATGGCGGTTTCTATGAGATCCAGGTTTGTTTCACATAAAAACAGCAGTTCTCCCTTCACTTCCCCAATCCGGTTTGCCCGCAGTTTAATCTGCTTTAAGGATTCTTCTCCTGATATGTATAAAACCTTCTTCTCTGATAATGCCAGATTCCTGCATACCTGCAGCAGAAGGGTGGATTTTCCGATACCCGGATCACCGCCCACCAGAACTAAAGAGCCCCTTACCACACCCCCGCCTAAAACCCGGTCCAACTCCTCATACCCGGTTTTCATACGGTCCTGTTCGTCAAGCACAATCTCAGACAGTCTGGCAGGTTTTATCTTCCCGCTTGTCCCTCCGTCAGCTGCGATCTTTGAAATCCCCCGTTTTCCGGAAGCTTCTGTCTTTGCCACCGGTTCCTCCACAAATGAATTCCATTCACGGCAGACCGGGCACTGACCTAGCCACTTTGCCGATTCATAACCGCATTCCCTGCAAAAAAATGCTGTTGTTTTTCCTTTAGCCATTGATACCTCCTAATTAAACAAGAAAAATCCGGGCCCGAATCTCTTTTAGAAAAAGAGCCGGACCCGGACTTAAGTTTCATTACTTTCTGCTGATCTTTACCTTCACTGGTGTTCCTTCGTTCAGTTCCACACTGGCTGACAGCTTCCCGCTCATGTTGGTTCTCATACCGCCTGCTGCTGCGCCGTCGACAAACACTTCATACTCGGTATCCTCTGCCAGCTGAACAGTCAGCTGAGCATCCTTATCGCCTTCTACTTCAAATTCCACACCGTCATCAGATACTGTAAACATCTCCACTGCAGTTCCTGGTACGGATTCGTATACAAACATCCCGTTACGCTCCAGCTTGGTTATCTCATAAAATGTCTTAACTTTATATAAATCACCATCGTGCTCAAAATCCTGTAATTTTGACTTTGTTCCTAATTTGTAATTACCAAAGCTGATTGTACCGTCTTGTTCTGTGCGGATTAATTCTTCAATTACCGGCATCGGTTTGCCCTCCTAGTATTTTCTTTACTTATCCCTGTTGGCGAAGAAAAGATCCTTTCGCTTGTAGTTATTATACACGAATTGCATTCAAATGGCTAGCTGTTTATCAGCTCTCTTACAGAAAATTTCAGTCCGTCATCTCCTGCAGTAACCAAAACTGTATCGCCTGTTTTTACGGTTCCGGAAAGGATTTCTTCTGCCAGCTTATCCTCTAAGCTGCTCTGAATGGTACGCCGTAAGGGTCTCGCGCCGTATTTTTCATCATAGCCTTTCTGGATTAAATAGTCCTTAGCTGCCTCATCAATCTCAATTGTGATGTTCATCTGATCGGAAGTACGTTTCATAATGTCTTTCAGCATAATGGTCACAATATCTTTCATATGAGTCTTATTTAACGGATGGAACACAATAATCTCATCAATTCTGTTAATAAATTCCGGTTTAAACAGCTTTTTGACTTCTTCCATAACCCGGTCCTTCATAAGCTTGTAATCGGCCTTTTCATCGGCTGCAGCACCAAATCCCAGACGTTTCTGAGATATGATATTTTCTGCTCCTGCATTGGAAGTCATAATAATTACGGTATTTTTAAAGTCAATCTTTCTTCCCTGCGCATCTGTGATATGACCGTCATCAAGCACCTGAAGAAGAATGTTGAATACATCGGGATGAGCCTTTTCAATCTCGTCAAAGAGGATCACGGAGTATGGGTTTCTTCTCACCTTTTCACTTAACTGTCCGCCTTCATCATAGCCCACATATCCTGGAGGGGAACCGATAATCTTGGAAACACTGTGCTTCTCCATATATTCAGACATGTCAACACGGATCAGAGCGCTGTCCATGCCGAACATGGCTTCTGCAAGAGCTTTGGAAAGTTCTGTCTTTCCCACTCCCGTAGGTCCAAGAAACAGGAAGGAACCGATGGGCCTTCTGGGATCTTTGAGCCCCACCCTTCCTCTTCTGATGGCCTTTGCAACTGCAGTTACAGCCTCTTCCTGACCGATCACCCGTTCATGAAGAATGGATTCCAAGTTCCGCAGGCGCTCGCTTTCTCCCTCTTCCAGCTTCTTTACCGGGATCTTTGTCCAGGTCGATACAACATCTGCAATCTCCCCTTCGTCAACGGTTGGAGTCTTAGAGGTTTTTTCTTTCTGCCATTTATCACGGATCTTATCGATCTTTTCTCTCTTTTTCTCCTGCTTTTTCTTTATAGCACCGGCCTTTTCGTAGGCCTCTGACTTAATGGCAGCTTCCTTCTGGTCTTCTAAAAGCTCGATTTCTGCTTCCAGATCCTTGATTTCAGAGGGCTCTGTAAAGGTAGCAAGGCGAACCTTGGAGGATGCCTCATCAATCACATCAATGGCTTTATCCGGAAGAAACCGGTCGTTGATATAGCGGGAAGATAACTTCACCGCTGCTTTTATGGCCTCATCTGTAATCATAACCTTATGATGATCCTCGTATCTGCCTTTTAAGCCTCTTAATATACCGACTGCTGCTTCTTCAGAAGGCTCTTCCACAGTCACAGGCTGAAAACGCCGTTCCAGAGCGGAGTCCTTTTCAATATATTTGCGGTATTCTTCAATGGTGGTCGCACCGATTAACTGCAGTTCCCCTCTTGCCAGAGACGGCTTTAAAATATTGGAGGCATCAATGGCGCCTTCTGCCCCACCGGCTCCGATGATGGTATGAATCTCATCGATAAACAGAAGCACTTCGCCGTCTTCAATCACTTCTGCAATCACTTTTTTAATTCTTTCTTCAAATTCCCCGCGATATTTGGAACCGGCCACCATGCCGGATAAATCCAGGGTCAGAAGCCTTTTGCCTGCGATTGTCTCCGGTACTTCTCCTGAAGAGATCATCTGGGCAAGTCCTTCCACCACAGCGGTCTTTCCTACGCCCGGTTCTCCGATCAGACATGGATTATTCTTGGTTCTGCGGCTTAAGATCTGAATGAGACGTGTAATCTCGGCTTCTCTTCCGATTACCGGATCCAGCTTTCCTTTCACGGCCAGTTCCGTTAAGTCGCGGCTGTAGCTGTCCAGAGTCGGAGTACTGCCCTTGCCTTTGGAAGACTTCATTAACTCTTCCTTGTTGGCAGGTGCATCTTCTCCCATTGCCGCCAAAACATCAATGTAAAGCTTCTGTACGCTGATGCCGATGGTATTCAGCAGTCTGGAAGCAACGCAGTCATTATCACGGATAATGGAAATAAGAAGATGCTCGGTACCGATTAAATTGGCTTTAAAACGGACTGCTTCCCTGTAACTGTTTTCCAAAACTCTTCTGGCACCTGGTGTGTAGCCTCCGTCTTCCCTCACTCTGACGGCCTGGTCCGGAGCAATCAGCTGGCTGATCAGACCCAGAACTTTATCTTCCCTGACACCGTTCTCAATGAGTACTCTGGCTGCAACACCACTGCCTTCTTCCAGCAGCCCCAGAAGCAGATGCTCGGTTCCCACATAGCTGTGTCCCAGCCGTCCTGCTGCCTGCTCTGCCAGATTAATGGCCGTTCTGGCCTTTGTCGTAAATCTGTCTATCATAAATGCAATCCTCCTGTCAATTTAATTCCGGCAGTTCCTCCCGGATGAATTCCGCCCTTGCCATATCAAGCTCCTCCTTATTCAGAGGACGATCGGAAATCTTCTGTAAATTTGCCGGCCAGATGCCAAGCATCAGGCGGTAAACATTTAACTCTTCTTTTGTCTGAATCAGACCATCCTCCAATCCAGCCATCATCTGTGATAAAAAAATCATGGCATCCCTGGAGGTCAGCCTTCTGGCATATTTCAGTACGCCGTAAGACTTATAGATCTCATCTTCTCTTTCAATTTTTCGGCGCTGCAGGGATAACTTTCTCACCTGCATCTCCTGATTGGTCAGCTGAATGGCTGCTTTTGTAACCGTATCAATAATTTCCCGTTCCGTCTGTCCCAGTGTTTTCTGGTTGGAAACTTCAAAAAGAGCTCCGAAATTATCTTCTCCTTCTCCGTAAAGTCCCCGTACGGCAGCTCCGAAACGTCCCATCTCTCCAATCAGACTTGAAAATTTACGCCCCTGGGAAAGCATGGGCAGATGTACCACGACCGATGCCCGAAGGCCGGTTCCCACATTGGTTGGAAAGGCCGTTAAATAACCATATCGGTCATCAAATGCATATGGAAAACGTTCATTCAAGTAATCATCAATGCTGCTGGCCTGCTCCCACATTTCTTCCAGATGCAGTCCTGTTTTTAAAGCCTGTATCCGGATATGATCATCCCCGTTAAAGACAATCCCTGTATCTTCATTTTCTGAAAGCAGAATTCCCACAGGCGTCTTTTTAGCAGCAATGGAAGAATTTAATACCCTTCTCTCTTTAAATGCCACCCGGTCCAGTTCATTTAATTCATCCAGCATGGAAAAGGTCATTGGTTTACCAAGCTCTTCTCCTAAATCCTTTAAACCAAATTCCAGGCGGTGAATCATCTCGGTACTTTCCTTATCATCCAGTTTAGAGGGAAATTTATATTCCTTCCAGTTTCTGACCAGGCGGATCCGGCTGCTTATTACGCCAGATCTGCCGGTGTCAGTCTGTTCAAACCATTTAAGCATCGCCTTCATTCCCTTTCCTAAGTTCTTTTATCCGGTCCCTGCATACGGCTGCCGTCTCGTAATCCTCAAACCGGAGTGCTTCCTTCAGCTTTGCATCCAGTTCAAAGAGTTCGTTTTTATAGCTGCTTAAATCGGAACCTGATTCATCCGGGTTTTGGCTCTGATCCATATGGTCCATTCTCTGATAGACCGGCGTTTTACCGGTATGCATAAGACTGCCCTGCAGCTGTTTAATGCTGTCCTCCATAAGAGGGCCAAACACACTATAACAGTCTGCACAGCCAAACCGGCTGTCTTTCACAAATTCACTGTAGCTGGTGCCGCAGGTGGGACAGGCGATCTGCGAAAGCTTATCCGGTCCTTTTTCTGTATCTTCTATTCCTAAAAGTCCTGACAACAGCTTGCCAAGGGGAAACTCCCCGTCAAAAATGGCCGCATATACACCAAAATCCATCTCTTTTGCACATTGGGCGCAAAAATGGTGTTCTTTCTTTACACCATTCACCACTTCCGTATATTGAATATTTGCTTCGCGAATCTTACACTTCTCGCACAACATATAGAACCTCCAATCCAGGGAATCACTGTTATCTCTGGCTTTTTATAAAAGACTGAAAAATCTCATCAACCAGCTGGTGAACCTCATCACACGAAATATTTTTGCAGATGCCTCTTGCTAATACAACGCTTAAATCCCTGCGCATCTCATCAAGAACCTGTATCTTATCTACATCAAGAGAAACAACCGCTCCTTTCCTGCGGTCCAGTTTCACAAATCCCTCCTGTTTTAAAACAGAGTACGCCTTATTTACCGTATGCATATTAATGCCTATGTTATCAGCCATCTGGCGAACGGAAGGCAAGGGGTCTCCTTCTCTGATACTTTCCGTGGCGATTCCTATGATTATCTGGTTCCGAAGCTGAATGTAAATCGCTTCGTCACTGTTAAAATCAATTTGCAATATCATCTTTTCACCATCTTTCGTTATATCTGTTATACACATAATAGCACACGATAATGCATTTTTCAATATATAATATATGCCAACACTCAAAACTCTGTTTTTAAAAGGTAATTTTTCTTTTAATCTCAGAGAATTATTATAACAAACCAATTTAAGCTTTTCAATAGCAGAGACTTTACAGGAACCGATCATTTTCCCTTATTTAGAAAAAAATATCTGTTTTTTCATTTTATATAAAACGAAAGCACCCGTAAAAAAAGGCGCTTTCGTTATTATTTTAATTTATATAATTGATCAGTCATCCAGATCCATGAATTCAAAGTCATCATCCTCATTCTCATTCATCTTTGGATTTCTTCGGGCATTGCCTGTCTTTTCCATCGGCTTCGTCTGATGTGCCCTTTCTTTCGGCATTAAATTCTGCTCCATGTCTTCCAGGCTTGACTCTTCCATAAAATCATCCTCTTCCTCATAAGCAGGGGTCTTGGGGATGAACGTATCTGGCTCATCCATCATATCATCTTCAAAACCGGAATCCAGTCTGCCGGTCCGTTCTCTTTCGCTGTATTCCTCTCTGCTGTAGCGTTTCACTTTCGCAGGCGGTGCATCTTCCGCCCGGCTCTCTCTGCGGCTCCTGGGCTCGTCCTTCCTTTTATTATCATGTAAGGGTTCATCAGGCCTTAAATCTGGTCCGCCGCCTCTTTTGATCAGGAAAATTACAA
This sequence comes from uncultured Clostridium sp., assembly GCA_963523075.1. GTDB lineage: Bacteria > Bacillota > Clostridia > Lachnospirales > Lachnospiraceae > Lacrimispora. The sequence continues at coordinate 151,760 of CAURBW010000009.1, read as the reverse complement.
TTACCAGTAAAGCAAGTGCCAGTACACTGACTGCAATTAAAATATAAAACTGTAAATGATAATCCTTAAGCAGATCACTATAGGTTTTCGCCAGCTCCACATATTTGTCATTCGTAACGCCGGAAGCAAAATATCTCTGTACTGTCTTTTCTGAAAGATCATACCGATAGAAATTCTTTTCTCCATTCCAGTTCATTCCATAGAACAGGCAGTATTCAGGCTTTGATTCAGTATTGGCAACCCAGCCGGTTACTTTAATTCCGTCAATTTCAATCTGCTGTTCTTTAAAGCCTTCCGGAACCGCTGTATCTTTATCAAGAGGCATGATTACAACTGCTTTTTCTGTTGTTTTTACCTCGACAAACTGAGACCAGCTGTCCGCACTTTCATTATAGATAAAGAATCCGCCGTTACCGCCCTCATCCTTTAAATATAATAAAAGAATATCTTTTTCAAGTCCCTTTCCGGCCATCACCTCAGTTCCTTTATACTGATAGGTTTTGGCCTCAAAGCCTTCCGGCAGTGTGGATTGGTCGAAGGATGAAGCTATGCTGTACACAATATCCTGAATGGTTACGGAAGCGGAACTAAATTCTGCTCCACTGGTCTCCCCGCCCTCATTGGCTGCAGGAGTGGTCTCTCCGCCTTCCGGTTTTGTGACTTTAATCGTATAATTCTTAATTGTCTGTCCATCTTCTGCCGTAACTTTGACAACGACTTGATTCTCTCCGGCTTTCAATCCTTTTTCACCCTGAAGGGTAACATGCGCTCCCGCATTGGAAGCAACCGCGTTGACAACAAGGTCCGCTGTGCTGGCATCAACCTCTGCCGTATAGCTGTCCACAGATGCAGAAAAAGCAGGAGTTAATGTTCCGGGAGAAATCTTTAAGGATTTTAATGCGGCATCCTTTGAAGTAGTTGCAGGTGATGTAACTTTGACAGTGGCGCTTCCCTGCTTTGACAGAGTAATCGCGCCGGAATTCACATCATAAATCTCTTGGGAAGTGACGCTTATCTTTCCGCTTCCAGCTTTTAATGTTTTAAATTTCAAAGTGAAATTAAAGGCTTTCTGATCTGCAGAATCCATGGTACCAAGGATCTTGATCGCCCCAGCCCCGCCGTTGGCATTGGTTCCGCTTACAAATTCCAGTATTCCGGGATCATAAGACAACATGATTTCTGCAGTCCCCAGTGCGGTATCGCTGGTCACTTTCATATTCACGGTCACATCATTCCCTACCATTACGGAAGGGTCGGAAAATGAAATCTTCGCCTCCGCTGCCAAGGATACCATGTGGCCCCAGGGGCTTATTACAGCCATCATACAAACCAGCATAAAGCTGGTGATCAATTCTTTCAGTTTCCTGTTCATATAGTCTCCTATTTCATAAACTTACATTCCAAGTACTTTCTTCTGCAAAAGAAGAAGATCCTGAGAATTCACTTTTCCGTCGCCGTTTAAATCGACTGCTGCTTTTCCAGCCTCTGATAAAGTCTCCAGACCAAGAAGATATCTCTGCAGCTTCAGCACATCCAGACTATTGGCTTTTCCGTCGCCATTGATGTCGCCGCTTCCCTTTGAAGCGGTACTGGCAGAGGTAGACTGGGTCTGCTGAGCCTGTGTCTGGGCCTGTGTCTGAGCAGGGCTGGTAACATCTGCAGAATTCCCCGGTCCCTGTTTCACTACTCCGGTAGATGCCTGTACCGATATGTTGGAAGTACCATCCGGCGCTATGGTAATGTTGCTTCCGCCTGGTGTTCCTGCTTCATTTCCTGAAGAAGAATTGGAAGCTCCCGGTCCCCTGCTGCCGGTGGAGCTGCTGCTGCCGGAAGAGCTGTTTCCGCCTGAAGAACCGGGGTTACCGGAGGTATTGCTTCCGGAACTGTAGGTAGGTCCATTTGCCTGACGCACCACATGAAGAATATACTCCCTCACATTACCGTTCTGGGCTGTAACTGAAACTTTAATATCATTATTGCCACTTTGAAGCGCAATAGTCCCGGTTCCGCTTACGGAAGAAGCAGAATTCAGTGCAGAAGCGTTCACATTAATACTGGTGACGCCAGAATCCACAATCAGGTTATATTCCCTTGTATCCCGGTCAAAGCTTGGTGTCATAACAAATCCATCCACACTAAGTCCTGACAGCTTGTTATTGGGATTACCGTCACCAGTTGGCTGGCTGCATGGATTTTCAGGCATATTATTATAAACCGGTATTTTAAATTCAAGTGCGGTCTGCTTCATATCACTGTTATATGCTTTTGAATATACTGCTGCTTCGGATGCCGCCCCCTGTACATTTGTCATATACTGATGCTTATACAGATTCGACCCCTGTACATTATATTTCTTCAGATAAAATGTATCCTGCCCAACTTTTACGTAGTTATTACCATAATATAACGCACCGCCTAAAATTGATTTTTCCGGTGTATTCCACGGGCGCTCGTAATTGCCTGCCTGAGATGCCCACCACAAGCCTCTTTGCACAGCAGTCATGCTTCCGGACTGGTATGCTTCTATATTAAAGAAATTGTAATACCCGGCATAGCCTGATTCTGTGCCGGAAATGCTTTTTCCAGTACCTGCAGACCCCTGTTCCTGTATGATCATCGCAGCCAGTACATAAGGATTAACACCTGACTGAGTCGCTGCATTCATAATCATATTCGTATAAGCGCCGCTTCCTGTCGTGGTACCTGTTGCAGGTGCGTCGGCAGAAGGTCCCGTAAGACTTGCTCCGGGCCCATAATCCATAAGAACTGCTGCATGATTTGGTGTGATCGATGCCTGGGGTGATTCCAGGCTTACATTGCCGGAAGAGGAACCCTGTGTTTCTGTTTTTCCGCCAGGTCCAACATTTCCTCCGGGGCCGGCGCTGTTGCCTGAATCTGTAGACGAGCCGCTTTCCGGTGAAGTGACTGCACCACCCTGGGAAGTTCCGGTGTTGGCGGTGCCTCCTGACAGGAATGTCCCCTTGACCATGGTATTTAATCCTTCCAGTGTATGCCTGCTGCTGTCATATGTATGCGTTAAAAACTGAAATACATTGGTCTCATCCAGGAAATTTCTTGGATCCATATAATACTTGACAATATCCTCTGATGCTGTAACCCAGCTGCTCCCATCAAATCCGACCCAGGTGCTGTTATTCCAGTCATAAGCTCCGTTTTCCGTAGATTTCCAGGATGACATGCTGTTGGTATGTACCAGGGTTTTTCCCACAAGACTCTCTTCCTTCACTGCTGTATTCCAGTCCAGATTCGTTTTCTGGGCAGTAAACACCCAGTTGGGATATTGGGCATGAAGCGCCCTCAAACGCACCTTATAGCTTTCGGGAAACCCCTGTGCAGACAGTTTTGACTCGAAATCAGCATTGCTGGTATACACTGCGGCAAATTTCAGATAGCTTTTTGTAACATAACCTGTCACTGCCTGTCCGTTGGAATTGTTAAACCGTATCTCATACCAAAGCGCTCCGTCTGATCCGTTCTTTTCATTGACCACAGTGACAGAAGCACCATTGGTCAGTTTCGTAACGATGGAATAGGAAGTACCCGGTCCGCTTCTCACATTCAGTGTTGTAGCGTTTACCGTTGCCGCCTTATTCGTATAAGCATACGTATCTATGTATGGTGATATTGGTCCTGCAAAAGAATTAATCACCAGAATACCGGCAAGAATTGCTGCCATCTTACCAGCTTTTTTATACTTTCTCATCTGTTTCTCCCATGATACACTCAAGTATTTTTATTTCCAGTTATATGTAAATCATACATTATTTTATTATAATGACAAATGATACCATGTGTCAACAGATTCAGTTAATCTTCAGTCAATTGGAAATATTTGTAAGAAAATCTTTCATTTTATCCAGATGATAAAAACAGCAGGATGCATAAACACCCTGCTGCCGGAAAAACCTGCTGATCTTAATTTTTAATTGTTCTTACCTGCATGATTCAATTGCGGATTCTAAAATAGCAAGCCCGCTTTCAAGCTGTGCATCCGTCACCACTAATGGGCACAGAAAACGGATCACATTGGAGTATGCACCTGCATTCTCCACAATTAAGCCATGGTGGACACAGTAGCTGACCAAATCTCTCACCAGTACTGTATGGGGCTGTTTGCTCTGTTTATCTGTTACAAACTCAATTCCCATCATACAGCCGATTCCTCTCACATCTCCTACCTCTTCAAATTTTTCCTTCCACAATTCGAAGCGGTTCCTGCATATATTTGATATCTCAATGGATCGGGAACACAAATCTTCTCTTTCCATAATTTCAATCACTTTTAAAGCAGATGCGCATGCAAGCGCATTTCCCCCAAAGGTCCCGCCTATAATTCCGCCTCTTACACCATCAAATATTTCTGCCGATGCAGTGACCGCACTTAAAGGCAATCCACCGGCTATCGATTTGGCAGAAGCCAGAATATCCGGAGCACAGCCGGCCTCCTTCCAGTAGTTGGAAACAAACATTCTGCCGGAACGTCCAAAGCCGGTCTGTACCTCATCGGCAATCAGCAGAATACCTTTCTCATCACAGATTTTCCTTAACGCCTTCACCCATTCCATGGGAGCCGGAACAAATCCGCCCTCCCCCTGTACCGGCTCTACCACAATGCCTGCCACTAACTCTGCAGGAGAAGCCTCTTCAAATACCTTCTGCAGCTTTTCCATATAATAGTCAACCGCTGCAGTATCGCTTAATCCCTCCGGCTTTCTGTATAAATACGGGAATTCTGCACGGTAAATTCCATCTGGAAACGGCCCGATCCCAAATGCATATGCTTTTTTCCCAGTCATCGTGGCAGCAAGAAGGGTTCTTCCATGAAATGCCCCGGAAAATACAATGATATTGGGCCTTCCTGTAAAGGATTTTGCAATTTTTACAGCATTCTCGATTGCCTCAGCTCCGGAATTGGCAAACATGGTTTTTCTTTTTTCTGATTTAAGCGGAACAATTTCGTTCATTTTTTCCGCAAGCTCTATGTATCCTTCGTGGGTGACAATATTCATCATTCCATGAAAATATTTTTCCGACTGTTCCTTAACCGCTTCTATCATCTCCGGATGGCTGTATCCAATATTCAATACACCGACACCGCCTACCCAGTCAAGAAACCGGTTTCCGTCCAAATCCTCCAGCATAGCGCCTTCTCCCCTGCTGATCACGCAGGGATATACCGATTTAATGGCACCTGGCACCGCTTCCTCTCTCCGTTTTAAAACAGCTTCTGCTTTCGGTCCCGGCAGGAGAGTTTTTATTTCTGGCAATGCATCTCTCAGCATAAGATCCTCCTTTTTGCCATTATAAGGCAATTTAAATTGATTTTGTATAAATACCGGCTATCTCTTCCCGATTTAGTATGACCGGGTGATTGGCAATACTTGCAGCAGATATCTTCATGCAGTTATCTGTCAGCCATGGTACGTCAGATTCTTTGATTCCCATATCTCCCAGAGTTTCTGTCAAATGAAGTTCTGCTGTCAATTTCCTGATCTGACTGACAAAATCAGACTCATTTTTCCCTCCCAGTATTTTTGACATGGCTGCAAATTTATCCGGCGAACCTTTTATGGATGCTTCATAGACATAAGGAGCCAGCGCTGCCAGTCCTCTGCCGTGAACCGCATTTTTCAGCCCGCTGACCGGGTGCTCCATTCCGTGAAGCGCAGTCACTCCCGCTGTGTTAATCACCATTCCGCCTAAAGTACTTGCAAGACACAGCTTCTCCCAGCTGTCTAAATCTTCACCGTCTTTATAGACTTTCTTTAAGCTGTCTGCAGCAAGCCGGATTCCTTCCAATGCCATCACATCGGTAAGCGGCTGGGATATGGAAGACAGATAGGCATCCATGTTATGGCAGAGGGCATCAAAGCCTACCGATGCCAATACCGCTTTTGGCATGGTGGTCATCAACAGCGGATCAATGATGGAACACGCAGGAACAATGGCACTGCACCGGAGTGATTTTTTATCAAACGTATCCGGGTTTGTCATCACAGCAAATCCATTGCCCTCACTTCCGGTCCCGCAGGTAGTTGGAACTGCCAGAACCGGAAGAGACTTATCGCTGACCTTTCTGCCGAAAATGTACTCGTTGATATCGCCTCCATTTACTGCCTGAAAGGCAATTCCTTTTGCCGCATCCAGACTGCTCCCGCCTCCAAGAGCGACAACAAGATCACAAGCTTCCCCGGAGGCGAGGCTGGCCCCCTCATATACCGTAGTGGTTAAAGGATTGGGCTCCACTTTATCAAACAGTACACTGGAAACTCCCTGTTTTTTAAGCAGATCCTCCGTTCTGGCAAGGAGACCGGATTCCTTTGTACTCCTGCCTCCCGTTACAATAAGTGCCCGCTTTCCAAGCAAAGCCGCTTTTTCTCCGGTTAAATCCGCTTTTCCCCGTCCAAATACCAGATTAACCGGCAGGTAATATTGAAAATCCATATCAATGCCTCTTTCTTTCAAAACTATTTTACGTTCTTTGTTTTACCTTCCTCTGCTCCGACAAAATAGTCATCAGTCAGACCATAGGATTTTAAAATTTCTGATAATGTACCATCTTCCTTCATTTCACTCAGACACTTGTTGATTTCATCTAAGAAATCCTTATCCTGGAAACGGACTGCAGCTCCGATCTGTCCGCTGGCCTCCGCCTCGTAGGGCGCTAAAAGCTTCAGTTTTAAAGAACTGTCTGAGGAAAGTGTATAGCCTGCAACAATTCCGTCAGTCACTACTCCGTCAACCTTTCCCGTGTTAACTGCCGTCATCAGTGTTGCCTGATTGTCGTATGCAAGAAGTTCCCCGATCTTTCCTTCATCCAGCCATTTTTGAGCAGTTTCGTAGAATGCAGTGCCTGGCTGTGCACCAATTTTTTTGCCTTTTAAATCTTCTTTGCTTTTAATATCTGAATCGGCGGGTATAACAACTGCCTCTCCCTCCTGATACCATTTATCTGTGAACGCCGCAATTTCCAGCCGCTCATCCTTTACATACATACCATCGACTACCATATCAATATTGTTATTATTCAGCTCTACCAGAAGATTGGAAAAATCGATCTCCTTCATTTCGATATCTCCGATCCCCAGGCGTTTGCAAAGTTCTTTTAAGATTTCGATATCAATTCCCTTTAATTGTCCGCTTTCCACATCTTTATAGCAAAATGGTGCATCGTTGGAAGAACCAATCAGTATCGATCCCTTCTCCCTTATTTTTTTTAACATGGCAGACTCTCCTGTACTCTGGCCGGAAGCGGTGTTTTGTATCTTGCCTGCTTCTGTGTCATTTCCTGCGGCCTGCTTTCCGCTGCAGCCTGTCAGTAAAACTGCAGCCATCATTGCCAGCACTGCGATTCTTTTTCCTGTTTTCATTTTTTTCATAATTCTCCTGCCTTTCTTTCCTTGATGATAGATTCATATAAGTTTACGGCATACGTTTGAGTCTGCGTTCCAGAATCCCGGTCAACTGGGAAAGGGGAATGCTGAGTAATAAGTAGACAACCGCCAGTAGAGTATAGGCTTCTACCGTAAGAAATGTCTGGGAAGCATAGGTTTTTGTACGAAGAAGAAGTTCCTGCACAGAGATCATTGCCAGCAGGGACGTATCCTTTATAAGCATAACCAGATAATTTCCAAATACCGGTACGGAATTTCTCAGTGCCGGAGGTATGATAAAATGAAACATTACCTTCGCTTCACTGAATCCCAGTGCCAGCCCGGCCTCTCTCTGCCCCGGATCTACTGCAAGTATTGCAGAACGGATGACTTCAGACATGTAACAGCCGTAGTTAACGGCAAATCCGATGATTCCGCAGGTGGATGCCTTCAGCTGTATATTGGTTTCGTATCCTGCCATGGAGAGAACTCCGTTTAACAGAGTCGGAATCACGTAATAGATATAAAAAAGCTGAACCAGCAGCGGTGTTCCTCTGATCAGTTCAATTAAAACCGATAAAATACGGCTGAGCACCTTGTTTTTTGAAAGGCGCCCGATTGCAATGACAAGCGCGGCCGCCAAAGCACAGAAAAAACCGGAAAGTGTTATATAAAGAACAATTCCTACTCCTCCCCACAGGCTGGGGCCCAGCGTATGAATTGCTTTTCCAAAATTCAATTCCATCCCTTCACCTCCCTAGAGTACTCTGGACAAGAATGTCCTGGTTCTTTCATTCTTTGGATTCTTAAATATGTCCTGGGGGGCTCCCTCTTCTACCACAAACCCGCCATCCATAAAAATCACACGATCTGCCACATCTTTTGCAAATCCCATTTCATGGGTGACCACAATCATGGTCATTCCCTCTTTTGCCAGCTGTTTCATTACCTCCAGCACATCCCCTACCAGCTCAGGATCCAAAGCGGAAGTCGGCTCATCAAAGAGAAGTATCTCCGGCTTCATTGCCAGCGCTCTTGCAATGGCAACCCGCTGCTGCTGTCCGCCCGATAATGCGGAAGGATAGGCATGAGCCCTGTTTTCCAGTCCTACCTTTCTAAGTAGATCCATTGCCTGTTCTTTTGCCTCTTTCACAGGAACCTTATTGAGTTTGACGGGTGCATACATTACATTTTCAAGGGCGTTCTTTAAAGGAAACAGATTAAATCTCTGAAAAACCATTCCTACCTGTTTTCTGTAATCTGTGACCTTTTTTCCAAAATGTGTGATATCCTCTCCCTGATACAGGATCTCTCCTCCTGTAGGGCTCTCCAGCAAATTGACACAGCGCAGAAGCGTACTTTTACCCGATCCGGAAGGTCCTATAATCACCACTACTTCGCCCTTTTCTACTGACAGATTGACATCTTTTAAAACTTCCAGATCTTCAAAGCATTTAGACAGATTTTTTATTTGCAGCATGATGAACCTCCTTTTTTATCCATTTTTATACAACAAAAAGGCAATGTCTTTTTTTCAAAAGCTCCATTGCCCGGAATTTTATATGCGGATATGTTTTTTACAGCATATTCTGAAATTTTTTACGGATAATCTCTGTCAAGATTTCACAGGTGCCTTCCACGCCCAGCAGGCTGGAATCAATCATTACATGCTTATGCTCCTTATCTGACATGACATAACCGCAGTAATGCCTGTGATAGGATTCTCTCGCCTTGTCAACCGAGGCGATCATCTTCCTTGCCTCATCCGGTCTCATGTTCAGACGCTCAACGCAGTTTTTTAACCTCGCCTCATAGGGAGCGTATATAAAAATGTGGATAATATTCTTATAATCTTCCAGAATATGATCCGCACATCTGCCTACAATGATACATGATTCTCTCTCAGCCAGATCAATGATTATCTTTTTCTGGACTGCGAAGACAGAATCCTGAATGGCGGTGGTCCCCATTCCAAGAGGATAGTTCATATTAAAGAATGCTGATTTGGCACTTTCTTCCACATCGCTGACAGCGGAAACCGGAAGATTTAAATCTTTTGAAGTCATCTCAACGATATCTCTGTCATAATATTCGATACCAAGATTCTCACTGACCATTCTGGCGATGGGTCTACCCAGACTGCCAAACTGTCTTGTTATGGTAACAACAAACTTTTCTTTCATATGGTACACCTCTTTTCTAAAGGTATTTGTTATAGCGCTTATTATACTCCCTCCCTGACCCCCCTGCAATGTCTGCAGATTCCAATCTTTTTACTAGTTATTGTACTTTAAGTACAATGTGTGATATACTTACCCTCAATCAGAAGGGAGGTAACTATTATGAGAACAAGGGTTTCTGATCTCTATCACTCTGGTGTTGATCAATACAGTCTCGTCCTTCACAGCGGTGAGAACGGACTTTCAAACTCAGTCTCCTGGATCTATCTGGCAGAGGATATACAAAATATGTCTTTTTTAAAGGGAGGGGAACTGGTTATCACCACCGGTCTGTTTACCCGAAGCGGAACCTGCCTGTTCGATTTTATCCGTTCACTGGTGACTTATAACTGCAGCGGACTTTTCATTAATGTGGGAAACTATTTAGAAACAGCAGACATCACGGCTGAAATTGTGGAATTTTGCAGAATCAGCAGATTCCCTTTAATTACCATGCCCTGGAAAGTCCATCTGGTAGATATCATGCAGGATTACTGTAAAGCCCTTCTTCAAAATACTCAGAGTGTGGACCATTTAAATGCGGCGTTTCAGGGCGCTCTCTATCAGACCACGCTTCACGAAACCACTCTTATGACCTTGAACCAGAACGGTTTCCCCACTGCTTCCGATTACCGGATCATTGTGATTTCGAATCTGCGCAATGCCACCAGAATTACCTTTTCCTTAAACCGTCTTCAGTTAAAGTACCATCTTTTTGAACATGACAATCTGCAGATCTTAATTTATCTCGCTTCCCAGTCCGCGCCTTCCCTTAGTGAAATCATGGATATTCTTATGTATTATGACGGCATCACACTGGGAATCAGCAACGAATTCCATTCCCTGGAAAAAATAGGGATCTGCTATAAACGCGCCCGGTTTGCACTGGCCGCTTCCATATTCTGGAGTATTCCTTCTGTTAATTTTGATGAACTGGGATTTTTTCAGATACTTTTTTCATCTTCTGACCCGGAATTACTGCAGTCTGTCTGCAAAAAAAGTCTGGGGGTGCTGGAAGACTTTGATTCGACCCATGATACTGATTACATGGATACATTGAAAGTCTTCCTGCTGTCTGACTGCAATCTGCTGAAAACAGCCGATAAAATGCACACCCACAGAAACACGGTCATATACCGGATGAAAAAAATCAAAGAATTGTTAGGAACTGAAATGAACGATTCCAAAATTAAATTTGATTTACTGATGGCTTTTTATATCAGAGAATATTTTGCCATATAATCGATATGGACAGAGAGCCTTTTGTTATCCTTCACTGCTTCCGGCATCAAAACGCTCCATATTGACGCACATATGCTCCATAACTCTGTAAAATACATCGATATCCGCCTGAGCGATTCCCTCACTGACAATCTCCTCAAACTGCTCAAATACTTTTCGTATTTCCCTCGCTTCCTTATATCCCTTCTCTGTCAGGCAGATTGAAAATGATCTCCTGCAGTCGGGATTGCTCTCCCGGACAAGAAGCCCAAGTCCCTCCAGCTTATCAATGTTTCTTGACATCGCTGCTGCATCAATTCTGCATCGGTCCGCCAGCTCTTTCTGGGTAATGCGGTCCTCTTGCTGAAGATGATATAATATTTTCGCCTGCCCCTGACCAGGTGTCAGCCCCAAATCAGACAACAGCGGGAAAAAAATCTGTTTTCTTGCCTTTTCACCCCGCACCAGCAATTCCCTGATATTTTGTTTATTCACAATCTGCCTCCTTCTTTCTTTTATTCCAGTTCAAACTGACCTGTATAGAGCTGATAATATTTGCCCTGCTCTGCAAGCAGTTCTTCATGATTTCCACGTTCAATGATCTCTCCTCTTTCCAGAACCAATATGGCGTGGGAGTTTCGGACAGTTGAAAGTCTGTGGGCGATGACAAACACGGTCCGGCCTTTCATCAGTGTATCCATCCCCTTCTCAATCAGCTTTTCCGTCCGCGTATCGATGGAACTGGTGGCCTCATCCATCACCATCACCGGCGGACGGGATATGGCAGCCCGGGCAATAGCGATTAACTGCCTCTGCCCCTGGGATAAATTACTGCCGTCATTCTCAAGCAGAGTATCGTAGCCGGCAGGGAGTCTTCTGATAAAGGAATCCGCATTTGCAATTCTTGCAGCCTCCCTTACATCATCCTCAGTCGCATTCAGCCTTCCATATCTTATATTATCGGCAATCGTACCGCTAAATAAATGAGTATCCTGGACAATTAGTGAAATGGAGCGCCTTAAATCATCCTTTTTAATCTGGCGGATATCAATTCCATCATAGGTGATCAGCCCTTCATTTAATTCATAGAACCGGTTGACCAGATTGATGATGGTGGTTTTTCCCGCTCCGGTAGAGCCCACAAAAGCAATTTTCTGACCAGGCTTTGCGTATAAACTGATTCCGTTTAATATAGAGTGTTCCCGTTTGTAACCAAAAACAACTTCTTCAAAACGAACATCTCCCTTTAGAGGAACCAGCCGGTATCCTTCTTTTTCATCAGGCAGCTTCCATGCAAAACGTCCTGTATAAACCTGGGATTCCACGAGAATTCCATTCTCCCCTTCCCCGGCCTTTACCAGAGTCACGTTTCCTTCATCCACTTCCTGCTCTTCTTCCATCATCAGAAATATTTTCTCCGCACTTGCCAGCGCAACCATCAGAAAATTAATCTGCATGGTAAACTGATTCATAGGCATGGCGCTCTGTCTTACATATACCAGATAGGAGGCCAGAGTGCCCAGATTAATCAGTCCTGAGATTGCAAACAAACCTCCCACACAGGCAGAAACTGCGTAATTAAAATAAGACAGCGCAACAATTGTGGGGACGGTGATTCCTGTATAAATGGATGCCTTTGTGGAGGAAAGCCGAAGTGCCTCATTTAATTCACAGAACTTCTCAAAATCCTGTTTTTCATGACGGAAAATCTTTTCCTCTTTCTGCCCTTCCACCATTTCTTCCACAAATCCATTGATGCTTCCAAGATTCCTCTGCTGCTTTGCAAAGTAATTTTTGCTTATCTTTCCGTTATGCCGGATATAAAGCAGCATGACTGCAAGAAAGAAAACAACAATCATAGAAAGACGTACATCAAGGATTAAAAGCATGATGATGGTTCCCGTTGAAGTAATAAAGCTTTGAATCAGCAGCGTAAAGCTGTTGTTTAACGCTTCCGATATGGTATCCACATCGTTGGTGAAATGGCTCATCAGCTCTCCGTGGGTATGGGTATCAAAAAAACCAAGGGGAAGCTTCTGCGTGTGGCGAAATAAATCCATTCGGATTTCACTCACTACCTGCTGGGAAACATGAACCATCATTCTGCTGTAAATCAGACAGGAAAGTGCTCCCGCCAGATACAGACAGCCCATGATAAAAATCATGCGGATAAGCCCGGGAATATCTCCCGGTATAATATAGCGGTTGATCACCGGCTTTAAAAGATAAGTACCCATAATCCCGGAAAATGCACTGATACATACCAGAACTGCGATCAGCAAAATGGAAAGCCTGTAGTGCCCAATGTAGTTTAGCAGATGGAAAAGGGTCTTTTTTGCATCTTTGGGTCTTGCACGTCCTGTCTGTTTCATGATGAAAGCCCCCCTCCTTTCTGCTGGGATTCAAAGATATCCCTGTAAATTTCATTATCCCTTAAAAGCGCTTCATGGTTACCCACTGCATTTACTCCGCCGTCATCCAAAACAATAATCTGGTCTCCATGGGAAACGGAAGAGATTCTCTGACTGATTATAATCTTGGTCATATCCGGAAGCGCATCTTTTAATCCGTCATTGATCTTCTGCTCCGTGGCTGTGTCCAGCGCACTTGTTGAATCATCCAGAATCAGAATTCTGGGTTTTTTTAAGATCGCCCTTGCTATGCACAGCCTCTGCTTCTGCCCGCCTGAGAGATTGACGCCGCCCTGTCCAAGAACGGTATCATATCCATCTTCCAGACGGTCAATGAATTCGTCCACACAGGCAATCCGGCATGCCTCCTTAATCTCATCACCGGAAGCATTCTCTTTTCCCCAGCAAAGGTTTTCTCTCACGGTTCCTGAAAACAAAGTGTTCTTCTGTAAAACCATACCAATGGCTTCCCTTAAATGATCCTGGGTATACTGATAAATGGGCTGTCCGTCTATCAGGATTTCCCCGGAGTTTATCTCATACAGCCGCTGGATCAGCTGGACCAGTGTGCTTTTTGCAGCACCGGTCTGTCCGATGATTCCCACTGTCTGCCCAGGAAGAATCTCAAAAGATATATCAGAAAGCACATACTCTTTTGCAGTTTCCCTGTATTTAAAAAATACATGGTTAAATTGTATGCCTCCCATGGTAATCTCGATATCGGATGCACGGTCATCGCGAATTACAGGTTCTTCCACAAGAACTTCTGAAATCCTTCTCCAGGAGGTCAGGGACCTGGTAAATAAAAGGAACACGTTGGAAAACATCATAAGTGAATTCAGGACCTGAAGCACATAGCTTAAAAAGCTGGTAAGTGCGCCTACCTTCATATGTTCTCCAATTACAAGGTTGCCGCCAAACCAAAGAATGCTTAAAATGGTTCCGTACATGACAAACTGCATGGCAGGCATATTAAGAGCTGCCAGTGAGAAGGAACGCTCAGAGGTGTTCTTTAAATATGTATTGACCTCACCGAATTTTTCCGTCTCATAACCGCCCCGGACATAAGCCTTAACCACACGGATCGCTCTTAGGTTCTCCTGTATGGTACGGTTTACTAAATCCATGGCGCCCTGCATTTTACCATAAAGGGGTCTTACATTCTTAATAATAAAAAACAGGATAACTGCCAGCAGCGGGGCGGCAATAAAGAATACCATGGCCAGACGGGCATTCAGCCGGAAAGACACCACCAGTGCTGTCAGCATCATCACCGGAGAACGAAAGCCCGGACGCATTCCATTGGTTATGGAATTCTGGATGGTGGTAACATCACTGGTCAGCCTTGTTACCAGGGATGATGTGCTGAAACGGTCTGTGTTGGCAAAGGAATAGGTCTGCATCTTCTGAAATTCCGCTTTGCGGATCTCCGCACCAATTCCATTACCGCAGACTGCCGTAAGACGGGCGCAGGCGTGCCCCAGTAAAAGAGCAACCGCTGCAAAGGCAATCATCTGTCCTCCCTTCATCAAAATGTAACTTTTGTTGCCGTTTGCAACACCTACATCAATAATATCCGCCATAATCATTGGTATGATCAATTCAAATACAGTCTCGGCCTCGATGCAGATAATTGCAAGAATCAATTCATTTTTGTACTTTTTGGCATAATGCAGCAGATTATTCATTTTCTTTTCTCCACATTGATTATTACAATAATTGTATTTGCAACTATTGACTATACAACTATTATATTCTTTCTGCCGGAAATGTCAATGAAAATCCCGCCATCTCAAAAAATCAGGCCCGGCACCCCCTAAACAGGGGCATTCCAGGCCTGATTTTTCAATCTGATTTATTATACCGGATATGTCTTGTTCTGCTTATCAGCCAGAGTGGAATCCACACCTGTCTGCTGTGCTGCACGGTATTCAAAGAATTCCTTTGCAACATTGGGGAACAGAGCATAGGACAGAACATCCTCATCTTGCTGCTTCCACTGTGCACAGTCTTTCTCAAACTGAGGAAGCTGAGGTGCAATTAAGTCAGCCGGACGGCAGGTAATTGGTGTTTCATCACCAATAATCTTTTTCTGAACTTCCGGATTAAAGGGCTTTACTGTCTGTCCGAATTCACCCATAAGAATTTTTTTGGTCTCTTTGGTTACCATCTTGTAACGCTCACCGCTGATTACATTTAAAACAGCCTGAGTTCCTACAATCTGAGAAGACGGAGTAACAAGTGGCGGCTCGCCGAAATCGGCTCTTACTCTTGGAACCTCTTCTAATACCTGTAAATATTTATCTTCCTGTCCTGCTTCCTTTAACTGGCTGACAAGGTTGGAAAGCATACCGCCTGGTACCTGATACTGCAGTGTCTTAATATCCACACCCAGCACCTTTGGATTTAACCGGCCGCTCTTTAATGCTTCATCCCTGATTGGCTGGAAGTAAGCTGCAATCTCCGCCAGCAGGTTCTGGTCATATCCTGTGTCATATGGCGTTCCTCGGAAGGTTTCCACCATAACTTCAGTCGCTGGCTGGCTGGTGCCTAAAGCCAGAGGTGACATTGCCGTATCGATAATATCACAGCCTGCTTCTACTGCCTTTAAATAGGTCATGGAAGCAACACCGGATGTATAATGGGTATGAAGGTCAATCGGAAGCTTGGTTGATTCCTTTAATGCACGTACCAGAACATCAGCATTATACGGTGTTAAAAGTCCGGCCATATCTTTAATACAGATGGAATCTGCACCCATGTCCTCAATTCTCTTTGCAATGTCTTTCCAGTAATCCAGAGTATAGGAATCACCCAGAGTATAGCTTAAGGCAACCTGGGCATGACCCTTTTCTTTATTACAGGCTGTAACAGCAGTCTGTAAATTGCGCATATCATTCAGACAGTCAAAAATTCGTATAATGTCAATTCCGTTTGATATGGATTTCTGAACAAAATATTCCACTACATCATCAGCATAATGATTATATCCCAGAATATTCTGACCACGGAACAGCATCTGCAGTTTTGTGTTCTTAAATCCGTCTCTCAGTTTTCTCAGTCTCATCCAGGGATCTTCTTTTAAGAAGCGCAGGCATGAATCAAAGGTAGCACCGCCCCAGCATTCAACTGCATAATAACCAACCTGGTCCATCTTCCCCACGATCGGAAGCATCTGTTCAGTTGTCATTCTTGTAGCAAGCAAAGACTGATGAGCGTCACGAAGAACTGTCTCTACAATCTTAACCGGCTTTTTTTCTATATCTGCCATTTTCTTACCTCCTGGTTATTGTTCATTTACTTTGCTGCCGGATATCATAAAGTTCTCCGGTCAGATTATTTCACTCCGAAAATAGCCATGAATGTACCGGCTGCAACTGCAGTACCGATAACACCCGCTACGTTTGGTCCCATGGCATGCATCAGCAGGAAGTTCGTAGGATCAGCTTCAGATCCCACTTTCTGGGATACACGTGCTGACATGGGAACTGCGGATACACCGGCTGAACCAATGAGCGGATTGACCTTTCCGCCTGTTACCTTGCACATAAGCTTTCCAAACAGAACACCGGCTGCCGTTCCAAAGGCAAATGCAACCAGACCCAGGAAAACAATTTTAAGCGTATTGGAATTTAAGAACGCTTCCGCACTGGTAGTTGCCCCAACAGATGTACCAAGAAGAATAACTACAATGTACATCAGTGCATTGGCTGCAGTTTCCGTTAACTGCTTAACAACTCCGGATTCTTTAAATAAATTGCCAAGCATCAGCATACCAATCAGAGGAGCAGTCGTTGGCAGGATCATACATACAACAGTCGTAACGATGATGGGGAACAGTATTCTCTCAAGCTTGGATACCGGTCTTAGCTGTTCCATCTTGATTTTCCGTTCCTCTTCTGTTGTGAGAAGCTTCATAATCGGCGGCTGTATAATCGGTACAAGCGCCATATAGGAATAAGCCGCAACTGCAATGGGGCCCATCAGAGATGTCATTCCCAGTTTACTTGCCAGGAAAATAGAGGTAGGTCCATCTGCGCCTCCGATAATGGAGATGGCTGCAGCAGCTTTATCGCTGAATCCTAAAAAGATCGCCAGAAAATAGGCAGTATAAATACCAAACTGGGCAGCTGCCCCTAACAGGAAGCTCTTAGGGTTTGCAATCAGAGGACCAAAGTCTGTCATGGCTCCTACACCCATGAAGATAAGCGGAGGAAGAATCCCCCATTCATCCATTTTAAAGAAATATTGCAGCAGTCCGCCGCCGGAACCATCCGCTCCAACCTCTTTCATAATATCCGGATAGATATTTACCAACAGCATACCAAAGGAAATCGGCACCAGAAGCAGAGGCTCAAATCCTTTTTGAATCGCCAGATATAAAAACAGAAAAGCGACCAGGATCATAAGCATATTACCTGCAGTCAGGTTAAAGAATGCGGTCTGCTGAAGAAGATTGGTGAATGTATTACTAATATAATCCATGTTAATCCCTCCATAAGGAATCCGCGCTATTTATTGTTATAGCGGATCTTTCCGTACTAGTTTAATGTAGCCAAAGTTGCGCCTGCTTCTACGGAATCACCCACTGCTGCCTGAATGCTTGCAATTGTTCCATCGGAAGGTGCTACGATTTCGTTCTCCATCTTCATGGCTTCCAGAATTATCAGGACATCGCCCCGTTTTACAGTCTGGCCTGCACTTGCCTTAACACCAAGAATCTTACCTGGCATAGGTGCAGTTACTTTTACGGAACCTTCCGGTCCTTTTGCTGCTTCTTTCTTTGGTGCCGGAGCCGGTGCTGCAGCTGCAGTTTTAACCGGTGCGGATACCGCTGCCTGAGCAGATACTGCTGTACCAGTTGTTTCTTCTACGGTTACATCGTAAACATTACCATTCACTGTAATTTTATAATTTTTCATGATGACAATCCTCCTGATTTTATGCTTTTTTCCAATTACCGGCTGCTGCACGTTTAATGGAACGAACAACAAGACCGCTTGGTGAAACTCCTTCAGATGCTGCAATTGCTGCTGTTATTACAGCTGCCAGTTCCAGATCATCCTTCAGCTCATCTTCTTCTGCGAGGGGTTTGATAAATACCGGCTCGGCTTCAGCAGCCACCTTTGTTTCCGGTACTTTTCCTTTATTAAGCAGTTTCTCTTCAAATATGCTGATATAACGGAATCCACCAATCAGCAGACTGATAAAGATTAAAACTACAAATACCGTTCCCATTCCCATCAGTGTATTAAAACCGGCCTTTTCCATCTTTTCAGCCATATTGTACTGTGGTACAAATGCCACACCGGTTATCTTGGAAAGCTTATGGTCAAAGGTTACGGTGAAATCCATATTTCTCTTTTCAAATACGGTATTGACCGTAGCAGTATATCCATCCTTGCTCTCTTCTAATTTCACAGAATCCGAAGCTGAGACAAAACCGCCTAAATCACCCTTTACATTATTCCAGGAATCGATTCCCTCTGCCAGCGCAGCCACCTCATCCTTTTTTGCCAGGCTCTTTTTCATCTGCTCGGTATCTTTGTCCTCGAGACCGGTGTACAGCTCCAGATACGAGGCGACGGGAATCTGCTCAAGCTGCGCTTTCATATCAGCATCGATGCCTTCGGACTTAGTACTGGCAGCACCGCATGCAGATAATGAAAAGAGGCAGACTGCCATAGTAAGACCCACTACTGCTCGTTTCAAATTTAATTTCATATACCTGTCACCTCATTCTATATCGTGCCATGTTTTTTCGCCGGACGATCCTCTCTCTTTGTGAATAACATCTCAAATGCAGCGATCACTCTGGCTCTTGTCTCACTGGCATCGATGATATCATCAACATATCCTCTTTTTGCTGCTGAAAGTGCGCTGGACTGAAGGGAACGATAGCTTTCTGCCTTCTCCTCCATCACTGCCTTTCCGTCTTCTGCCTTTGCGATCTCAGCCGCATACATAATCTTTGCTGCTTCAACCGGATCCATCATTCCTATTGCTGCCTCGGACCATGCATATACAATATCAGAACCGATGGATTTGCTGTTCATCGTAAGATAAGCGCTTCCCAGGGCCTGTCCAATTACAACGGTTACTTTCGGAACTGTTGCGTTGGCAAAAGCATAAGTGAGCTTAGCTGCTGCCTTTGCAATGGTTTTTTCAGAGCCGGTTGTACTCTCATATCCGGTTACGTTCACCAGAGTGAGAAGCGGAATGTCAAATGCATCACAGAACCCAACGAATTCTGCAGCCTTCTCACAGCCTTGTCCCGTTAATTTAGCTTCATAGGACATGGTCTTTAATCCATTGTCGTCATAGGATTCTGTTCGATTGGCAACGCAGCCCACAGTAATTCCGTTTAAACGGATAAAGCCGGTAACCATAGAGGAGCCATATTCTTTTCCGGTCTCCATAAAGAAATGATTATCAGAAATCTGTGTGAGCGCAATTTTCGTATCTCCAACATAGTTTGCTAAATCGGAACATACTCGGTTTAAATCATCCGTGCACTCATCGTAAGACATGTCATCCTCGCTATTGGCAGGTAAAATCGTGACAAGGGTTCTGATATTGTCAAAAATCTCTTCTTCCTCTCCGATAAAATCTACCAGTCCTGCTTCCCTGCTCTGAAAACCAGCGGAAGCTGTATTCAGTTTTTCCGTATAGTTGTCCTGAATGGCATTGGGTGAATTGACAAACAGCTTTGCAGACTTCCCTTCCATGAAGGTGAAATCTGCCATAGCTGCTGAGACAGCCATGCCGCCGCCGCAGGTGCCAAAGATCGCCATGATCTGCGGTACCACTCCTGATGCTAAAGTCTGGCTCATATAAATCTCACCAAAGCCATTTAAGGCATCTGTCGCCTCCTGAAGTCTTAATCCGGCACAGTCGATCAGACCTATTACCGGTGCTCCCATTTTCATAGCCATGGTGTAAAGTCGTGTGATTTTTTTAGCATGCATCTCTCCTACAGCCCCTCCGAAAACAGATGAGTCCTGGCTGTACACATACACAAGGCAGCCCCCGATGGTACCGTAGCCGGTAACAACGCCGTCAGAAGGAGTTTCCCTTGCTGTCATGTTAAAGTCAGTACTTCTTGCTGTTATATAACCGCCGACTTCAACAAAACTGTTTTCATCAAGCAAAGCGTGAATTCGATTACCTGCTGATGTTTGTGTTGAATTACTCATTTTGCAATCCTCCATTTTGTAATATTTGCATAGCCCCGTTATAAAAATAACGATAGGACTATATAATAACACCAATTTCTGCCAATTATAATTGTATAATTAATTACAACATATTTCAAGCTCTTTTTAGTAAAAAAAGAGCAAAAAACTATGGATTTCTTACAATCCATTGTCTCTTGCTCCTAATTTTCGTTGGCATATTATCGATTGGTGTAGATTTTTCCGGCAATTTGTACATTTTTGTCGAATTTATTTGTATGTTGTATACAAAGTCATTCTTTAATTTCCGTGATCCCGATACTGCCCTCCGGCGATTCCTGGAATATGATCCTGGATGTTCCCTCTCCCAGCACGATGCCTTCTTCCGTTTTCTTAAGTGTTGCCGTATCCACCTTGGCCACAGCAACCATTAAATCATCCCCAAACACCATATCCGGATTCTGCTTTAAGAGATCCTCCTGCTTTTTTAAGAGTATTGTTTCCTGATCACCGTTGATAAATACACATGGGTATGTAATAAGTTCTGCCAGCGCCTCTAAATTCCGGTCTGAAACTGCTTCCTGTATTTTTTCCGCAAAGGCTTCCACCTGCTTTCCCGGACCCCCATAGGTCTCGTCAGCCAGCGATTCTTCCTGATTGTCCATAAGTGCACCCGGCTCCTCTTCTTCAGAAGAAGCCGCTCCTTCTGCGCCGCTTTCCGTTATAGACTTTTCCATAATGCTGGCCGCAGTCTCCGATTCAGTCGTCTGCGCAGCCTTGGAACCGGCGGTTAAATCTCCCTTTTTTCCGCAGCCGGCTGCAAAAAATACAGCCAGTGCAATGACAAAACAAATGATACCGAATCTTTTCCTGAGCATCTTTTTTCGTTCCTCCCTGCGTCCATTTACTGCTTCGGGCACAGTATAGCACCGGTAAAGATTGGAAGTCAATAGAGTTCCCAAAACCGTAAACCTTAGTCATTTTTCCGTAAGATATTTGTCCGCATTTTTAATTATTTGTATTCTTTATGAAGGGTAAAACCTCTTCCCCGCACCTCCGTTACCTGGTTGATAATCATAAAAGCATGAGGATCCATTTCAAGGACCAGTTCATTAAGCTTAGACAGCTGCCTTCCTGAAACCACAGTGAGAACAGCAAACGATGACTCCCTTAAATGGCCTCCTTCACTGGCAAGCAGTGTGGTTCCTCTGTCCATCCGCCGCTGTATCTCCTGGCTGATCTTGTCGTACTTTTTACTGATGATCTTTACCTGCATCTGATTCCGGCCAGTCATAAGCACTTTATCCAGAACCATGGTGTATAAAAGAACAAGCAGAATTCCATACAGGATCTGTTCCATGTCGGAAAATATCATCTGGGAGAGAAGAATCAGGCAGTCAAAAACCGACATTGTGAGAGAAATTGACAAATTCCACTTTTTATTAATTATGAGAGGCGGTATATCCATGCCTCCGGTGGACGCTCCCGCCCGTATTACCATGCCGATACCTGCACCGATTAAAAGACCGGAAAATACGGTCGCAAGCATACGGTCCTGGGTAATGATCATATTGCCGGACAGATTTTCAAAAACCCCCAGAATAAATGGATAATAAAAGGTACTGATTAAGGTTGTCAGTGCAAACGCCTTTCCAAGCACAAATGCGCCGGCGCCAAACATGATGATATTAAATACCCCTACAAACAGAGCAATTGAAATTCCAAATTTTGCATGGGCAACTAAAGCAAGACCCGTCGTACCTCCTGTAATCAGCCCATTTGGAAGAATAAACAGGGAAACAGCAAGCGCATAAACGGTGTTTCCTGCCAGCACCGTAGCTATTTTTTTCAAATTCATACTTCAATAACTTCCTTTCGTATTCTTATTCTGCTAAAAACTTTGCTCTAAGCGCATCCCTTTTTTCCTGAGTCACAAACAGCCGGTTTGTCAGATAATGGTCTATGGTACCAAAGGACTGTTCTATGGTAGAAAAAGCGCGGAGAATATAAGACTCCGAAACAGTAAACAATACCCTGACGCAGTCTGCAAGGCCTTTGTCCCCAGTCTCCTTCTCAATCAGAGAACAGGTAAGATTTACCTGCTCCATTACGTAATCATTGGTCTTCACGAAATCCCGGATGATGGTTTCCCGATGAACCCCAAGTGCAGTAAGAAGCAGTGCAGTCCCCACTCCCACCCGGTCCTTTCCGGCTGTACAGTGCCATAGAACTGCCCTGTCATCTGCATCCAGCAAAAGATCGAAAAACCGGGAATAGGAGTCTGCGGCATGGTCATTTAAAACAAGATCCTCGTAAAGCCTGTCCACATATATTTCCGGCTTTCCGCCTAAGGAAGAGGCATGGAGAAGGATTGATTTTATTGCATCAGGTTCCCCTTCCTCTGCCTCTTGTTCTTCGTCTTCAAAGGTAATTCCCACTGTCTTTTCATCCAGAATGGGATTGAATATATTACGGACTCCCGGCATATCGGGATCCGGCTTCTGCTTTCTTTCCGTCGCTGTTCTGAAATCAATGACTGTTCCAAGACCGCACCCATGGGATAATATCCGGATATCGTCACCTGTCGCTTCATATAAGGTTCCGCTCCTGATCAGCCTGTTAGGCAGTATGATCTTCCCATCCTGAGTTTTTAAACCGCCTAAATCCCTGGTATTATGCAGCTTTTCAAGCTTTATCCGCCCCATGGAACCAGTGTTTTTTTCATTCATCTTTATCATTTCCTCCCATTTCTCCTGCAGTATATTACGTCATAGGAAATTGTATTTTTGTCAAGTATATCATAATTTAACGTCAAGAGGAAGCGAGTATTTCCGGAAATCCTGGCATGGATAAATAGCGGGAAACAATATTTTTAAGGCACCAGAAAACAGTCAGGCGTTTCGTCCCTTCTGATAAATAAACCGGAAACTCCTTTACTGTCTTACCATTTAACCAGTATGTAACAGCACCCACTGCCTGCCCTTTTTTAACAGGGGCCTCTAACTCATTGGGAATGCTGGTTTTCACAGTCACTTTCTCATCATCTGCCAGCAGAAGTTTTATGCTTTTCTCCCTGTCATCTGCCATTTTACAGGCGATTAATACTGGCTCGTCAAGCCCTCCTGAAAAGGGAATTCCTTCATTTATCAACACGTTTGGCAGTATTACTTCTTCATATACATCCCGGTAATGGAACCGGTCCATACCATATTGAAACAGCTTTCTGGCATCTGACCATTTCCAGGTTTTATGAGGAGGCCAGCCGCAGCCTAACAGGGCGATGGTAAAGATTCTTCCGTCGCTTTTAACTGCTCCCACATAGGAGTAGCCTGCTCCGCCGGTGAACCCTGTTTTCCCGGAAAATGCCCCGCCCAGGGAATTTAAAAGAGCGTTGTGGTTTGTGCAGCTAAAGGATCTTTTGCCATTTACATCTGTAAAAAAATAGTTCTGGGTTCCTGTTATTTCCAGAAATTCCCTGCTTCTGGGAGAATCTCCGATACAGTAATTCATAATCCTGGCTAAATCGGCCGCAGTGGTAGCATGTTCTTTTATTTCTCCGTCTTTTTCTTCCTTTGCATCCAGACCGTTGGGAGTAATAAAGTATGTATTGCTGCACCCTAACTCCTTCGCTTTCTGATTCATAAGCTTTGCAAATCCCTCTCTGCTTCCTCCCACATGCTCCGCAATCATCATGGCTGCATCGTTGTGAGACTCAAGCATCAGACTGTAAAGTAAGTCTTTTAAATAGATTGTTTCCCCTTTATAGACTCCTAAATGAACCTTGGGCTGGTTTGCCGCATTCTGGGTGGCAGTTACAGGATCGGAAAGATTGCCGTTTTCAAGAGCAATAATGCAGGTCATGATCTTCGTGGTACTGGCCATGGGACGCACCAGTTCCTCGTTTTTCCCGTATAAAATCCGGTTGGTCGAGGCATCCATTAATACTGCTGACTGGGCATAAAGATTCAGTTCATCGGTTGTCTGCAATGTTTTTTTATGATCCGCTTCTTCTGAAGTCACTGATGTATGGTTTTTAACGGTCTCTTTTTCTGCCAGCTTACCCGCAAATGTTCCAGTAAGAGAAAACAGCGCGATTCCTGCTGCTGCCAGGAGTATTCCTTTGGCATACCTCATAAAAGAGCCTCCCCCTTGACTTTATTTTATCCTATTCCGCGTATTTTTTAATTATTCCCCTTTACTTTCCGAACATATTTTCGGTATAATAAAAGAAAAAAGGAGAATCGGATATGTCAACGGAGCCTCTCATTTTCCATATTGATGTAAACTCTGCATTCTTAAGCTGGGAATCTGCTGACCGCTTAAGGCAGAATCCAGAAGACCTTGATTTACGGACGATTGCCTCTGCAGTAGGGGGCGATGCCCAGTCAAGACACGGAATCGTGCTGGCCAAATCAACGCCTGCCAAAGAATATGGAATCACAACCGGAGAACCCATTGCCCAGGCACTTCGCAAATGTCCGGGGCTCACTGTGGTTCCTGCCCGCTTTGATATCTATCTGGAATATTCCAGAAGACTGATGGACCTCCTGTCCGACTATACTCCTGATATTGAACAGTTCAGCATTGACGAGGCTTTTCTCGACATGACCTCAACCATCCATTTATTCGGCTCTCCCCTTGATACTGCCAATTTAATACGGGAGAGAGTCTGGCAGGAACTGAAATTTACGGTGAATATCGGCATTGCCCCTAATAAACTGCTGGCCAAGATGGCTTCCGATTTTAAAAAGCCGAATCTCTGTCATACCCTTTTTGCTCATGAGATCAAAACGAAGATGTGGCCCCTGCCCATTGGAGAGCTGTTCTTTGTCGGACATTCTGCCAGACAGAAGATGGAGAGCATCGGCATTCATACCATCGGGCAGCTGGCTGCCTGTGATGTAAAGTATTTAAAACACCTTCTTGGGGAAAAATATGCGGTTTTAATCCATGACTATGCCTGTGGAATTGATTCTTCCCCAGTCGCCCACCGGGAACCGGCAAATAAAGGCTACGGGAACAGCACCACTCTGTCAAAAGATGTAGATGACATGGAAACTGCCCGCTACATCCTTTTATCCTTAAGCGAGACAGTGGGGGCCAGGCTGCGGAGAGATCATGTGATGTGTGACTGCGTCTGTGTGGAGATCAAGGATTGGGACTTTCATACCCAGAGCCATCAGACCACGTTAAACAGTCCTACGGATTCCACCAGCGTCATTTATGAACAAGCCTGCAGGCTGCTGGAAGAATTCTGGGACCGGACACCCCTGCGTCTGTTAGGAGTCCGCACAACGAAGATTTCAGATGAGGGTTATATGCAGATGAATTTATTTGAATCAGAACAGTCCAGAAAGATGAAAGAGATGGAAAAAGCTGTGGATCATATCCGCAGCAAATTTGGTACTGACAGCGTGAAGAGAGCCAGTTTTTTACAAAAGGACCGGATGGTGGACCATGCAGCAGGAAAGGAGAAGCATTTGAAAAAATAATGCTCCCCCTTCCTCTCTGCCGCAATCATCAGTTAAAACTGACCGTTTATGGGTTTAAAGCCCTCCCCATAGACTTCATTGGAATCGGTTATAATCAGGAATGCATCCTTGTCCGTCTCATGGATCGCCCTGCGGACAGAGACAACCTGAGAGTTATTGCATGCGCACATAACCACATTCTTTTCATTTTTGGAGAAAGATCCCTGTCCTTTTAAGAAAGTGCTGCCTCTGCCGGTCGCCTCTTCGATTTTACAAGCCACTTCTGCCTCATGGGATGTGACCACAAACACCAGTTTGCCGGCTCCTAAACCGTACATGATTTTATCAATTACCATAGTCGTAACGATGGAAGAAACCAGACCGAGAATGACTGCATCGATGTTTCGAAACACCAGTCCGCCGGCCAGGATTACAACAGCATCCACCACAAGTGAGATCTTCCCGATGGTGAGATGAGGAAATATCTTTCTGATCGCCATAACCAGGAAATCAGTCCCTCCAGTGGAACAGTTTCTCAAATATACAATGGTTAAACCCAGTCCGGAAAAAATACCCGTACAGGCAGATGCATAGAGAGGATTTCCCTGATAGGCCGGCAGCACGGGCACAACATAATCCAGAACCAGCGCGAAGATCAGCATGCTCTTCATGGAGCGAAGAAGGAAGCTTCGTCCCAGAAGCTTATAGCTGACCAGAATAATGGGGATATTTAATACTATGCTGGTAATACCCATAGGCAGTCCGAACAGATAGCGCAAAATGAGCGCAATACCGGACACTCCTACCGGTGCAAACTGTGCATTTACAGCAAAATTATAGATTCCCACATTAAATAAAAATGCTCCCACAAGATCACACAGCAAATCAATGCCTAGCTCTTTTGGAGAATATTTATCTCGGTCTCCCCTCATGTGAATACTGCCTCCGTTTCTCTCTTCCAATTGTTTTACAGAAAATAATCGTTAATCTCAAATTCTTTTTTTCCGATCTTTATCTGCTTAATCAAAACACTGACCTCTCCATCCTCGTCCGTGCAGATTCCGGTTGCAAAGATCTGTGTCTTTCCATAGGATTCCGTCAAATTCAATTCTTTATCCAGAATTCCCTTATCTGCCAGCGCTTCCGCCAGATCAAGCAAAACCTCTTCTACTTCTTCCTCAATATGGTTTTTCTCAAACTCTGATTCCAGTTCCTCATACGTTTCTTCATTAAACATGAGATATCCCCCTTTCCGCTTTTACAAATTAATTATACTCGCAAGTCCCTTCTTGTCAATCATGTTCCTTCATGATAGAATCGGCTTATGAAAATGACCATGAATTATACAATCACAGAAGCATCAAATGATAAAACCATAGAACGGTATCTGTTAGAGCAGGGGTACTCCCAAAGCCTCATCCGGCACTTACGCAATACGGAGAATGCAATCACAGCCGGAGGCAGGGCAGTATATACCACCCACAGACTGATACCAGGGGAGGCACTTGCCATTACCTTCCCTGAGGAGAAAAATTCAGAAACTATTGTGCCCGCCAGGATGCCAATTGATATCCTGTTTGAGGATGAGCATCTTCTGGTTATCAATAAATCGGCCGGCGTTCCCATTCACCCTTCACAGGGCAACTTCGACAATACCCTGGCCAACGGGCTGGCCTGGTATTTTAAAGAAAAGCAGGAGTCTTTCACTTTTCGTGCAATCAACCGGCTGGACCGTGATACTACCGGTCTTTTGATCATTGCCAAAAACCCGTTAAGCGCCTGTATTCTGTCTGATATGGTAAAAAAACATGAAATTCACAGACGGTATCTTGCTATTGTTCAGGGTGAGCTTCCCAGTGAAGGAATCATCGACTCTCCCATTGCCCGGACCCATGACTCTACCATAGAGCGGTGTGTGGACCCGGTTAACGGAGATCTTGCAAGGACCTTTTTTCAGCGTCTTTTTTATGATCCTGTAACAGATCACTCCCTCGCAGGACTTCGCCTGGAAACCGGGCGCACTCATCAGATCCGGGTTCATTTAAAATCCATCGGACATCCTCTTCCAGGTGATTTTCTTTACAATCCGGATTACCGTTACATAAAGCGGCAGGCACTTCACTCCTTCCGGCTGGATTTCATCCACCCGGTTACCAGAGTTCCTCTTTTTTTCGAAGCTGCCCTTCCGGCAGATATGCAGTTTATTGGTATTACATCCACCGAAGGCCTTTGGGATAATGATTTTTAAGAACTCCGGCCGCCAATTTTGCAAATCCGATGGAAAAGCCATCTGTCACTATAAGCACCCAGCCTTTCTGGTCCAGCCTGGCTGGCCAGGAAAAGGGAGCAGAAAGGGTCTGCCCTTTTAAATATTTCACCATATCTTCATGATCTGCCGGTATCTCTGCCCACGCAAGAGTATCTTCTTTTTTTAAGCAAAGAGCCAGTGCATGGGAAGGTTCAAACCGGTTCTTTTTTATGGTTCCCATATGGAGTCCCGGACGAACTACTTTTATTCCTTTTAAATCAATCATTTCCGGAGGAAGAAGGTAGAGCTGTTCTCCAAACAGAATATATTCTTTCCTGTCTGTAAATGCTTCCGGTTTCACGAGCAATTCTTTTAAAAACACCTCTGCTTCTTTCCACACAGACTTATCCTTTAAATAGAATGGACAGGACCGCTTTCTCTCAGTTCCTGCTTCTCCTTCTTTTTTTAATACTGCAAGAAAATGGCCCTCACCCTCTGACTTGTGAGGCCAGATACGATACGTCTTTTTTAACTCTTCTGACCCCGTTTTACTCCAAAGTGCCATTCCATGAGAAAGTCCCGGACGTTCTCCTCTGTCCACAATGGAAAAATCGGGTTTGGAAAATAAAAACGCTTCAATCACCTGTTCATTTTCTTCCGGAGAAAAAGTGCAGGTGGAATAAACCATGATTCCTCCTGGCTTTAACATCCCGGCAGCATGAAAGAGAATCTCGCTCTGCCTCCTGGCACAGGAAGCCACATGATCCGGGCTCCACTCCAGTCTGGCGGCCTCATCCTTACGGAACATTCCTTCCCCTGAACAGGGTGCATCCACCACAATCCGGTCAAAAAACTCAGGAAATTTAAGGGAGAGTGATTGGGAATCCTCGTTGGTAACAACGGCATTGCTGATTCCCATACGTTCAACATTCTGAGCCAGAATTTTAGCCCTGGCGGGATGAATCTCATTGCTCAGCAGGAAGCCGTCACCTTTTAATTTACCTGCAATCTGGGTGGTTTTACCACCAGGAGCCGCACATAGATCCAGGATCTTTTCTCCCGGCTTTGGATCTAAAAGTTCAACGACTGCCATGGCACTAGGCTCCTGAATGTAATAAACGCCGGCTTCATGATATGGATGCTTTCCCGGCCGTTGTCCGGCCTTATAATAAAAGCCTTCCGATGCCCAGGGAACCGGTTCAAGCAAAAAAGGAGAATCCTTAACGAATTCCCGCGGCTCTGCCTTTAAGGGATTAATCCTGAGTCCCAAAGCCCGGTCCTCCTCATAGCTTTTTAGAAAAGCATGGTATTCATCCCCCAGCAGTCCTTTCATCTTTTCCATAAATTTTTCCGCTAACTGAATCATTTTTATTCCTCTTCCTGTGTATTTTTTAAATCCCCATAATTTTATGTTATTTTTTCAAGTTAGTGGCAAACTATAGGAAAGAAATCACGGGAGGTGCCTTATGACATTTTTAACCATAACCGCTTATATAATCATCCCTGTTTATACCGTATTGTTTGCCTGGGGAACCAACTGGTTTACCCTTAATTTTTCCGTTCTTGGAAGTCTGGCAGACAGAAAAAATCTGTTTCTCCTATGGGGTATTATAGTTGGTACGTATTTTTATTATGTATTAAAACGTATTATCCGCACTCTTCCCAGAAATAAAAAGGAGACAGTATTCACCACTTCTGCCCTCCTTCTTTTAGCTCTGGCCGTTACAACTCCGTACCTGCCCGATTCACAGCCTTTTCATGCAGTTCTCCATGTGTTTTTGTCATTTGCAGCCTCCATCTCGCTTATGATCAGTCTGTATCTGGTGATATGGAAACTTTACTGCATGAATCAGGCTGTCTATCGTACTTATTTTATGAGTCTTCTGATAATCACAGCGGTTTGTGTGGCTCTCTTTTTCCTGACCGGAATCGTCAGCTCTGCTCTTGAAATATTCTTTGTTTTATCAAGCACCTTTTTGCTGCATAAGCTTTATTTAAAAGTGTTCAGCCCTGGTATCATGTGGAAATATCAAAGATTATAAAGAAAAAAACGCTGTCTGGGAGAAAGCCGTTTGTCGTTACGGTCTGATAATGAAACGGGCGCCTGCCATTTTTTCTGTTATCTCATACATGTTCGTCACAGTTCCTACGCTGAGTTTTTCCGATAATTCATAGTAATTCAAACAGGTTCCGCAGGTTAAAATCTCAACGCCCTGTGCTTCCAGTGTCTTTAAATCTTCCAGAGAGAGAGAACCCTCGGTTGACAGCCTGGCTCCTCCATTGTAAAGCAGTATGGTTTCAGGCAGTTCCTCTAACTGGGTCAGGGCATATACAAACCCTTTCATCAGAATGCGGCCAAGCTCTTCACTGCCGGTCCCCATCTGATCAGAGGAAAGCACAGCAACCAGACCTTTCTTACGGCTGTCAGGTTCACATTCTTCTAAAGCGCTCTGCTGTAACGGCACTGTTCCTTTTTCCATGGAATACAGTACCTGATATTCCTCTTCTGACAGCTTTTTGGAAGAAGGATTCAGCCCTGAATAATTCCCCAGTTTCATCACGTTCTGAACTGCAATCTCATTGTCAACGAGAATGGTCAAAGTACCTTCTGTCATATCTTTCATGGCTTCCTTTGCCTTTATCACCGGCTGCGGACACGCCAGTCCTCTGGCATCAACTGTCTTATCCATACTTCCATCTCCTGTTCTTCTATACAATAAAATCAAAAGCCGGGACCGGCTCCATATCCCGGACCTTTCCCGACTTTTCATACTTAATTCTCTTATTTCTCTTCTTCCTCGTCTTCGCCTACCACTTCATCATATTCCGCTTCGTCTAACAACTGATCAAAGGCATCTGCTACGATCTCATATTCCTCGTCGTCTTCGATATTCTCAAGATCCGGCTGTCCGTCTTCTTTTTCAGAATAACGATACAGATAAACTTCTCCTTCTTCTGCCTCAGGGCCTTCCATAGGAAGCAGAGCGATATAGTCTCTCTCAGCTGCTGTGAAAATTGTAAGTACAACGCACTCCAGTTCCGATCCGTCATCCAGGGTCAGTGTCACTGTCATCTCCTCCTGGGGTTCCATATCATCGCGCTCTAAATTAGGATCCTGTGCCATCCTGATACCTCTCTTTTTCCATCTTAATATTATGGTGTATGTTTTACACCTTTCTTCACTCTATCAGACAATCCCGCAAAAATCAAGGGATTTTGTCGCTAATCTTCAGGTTAATATTCAATTCCCCGTCTGGCATTTACACCACGGTCATAGGGATGCTTTACCTTTTTTATTTCTGATACATAATCAGCCTGGTCAATCAGCCTGGGGGAAGGATTTCTTCCCGTGAGTACCACTTCCAGTTTCTCTGGTCTGTCAGAAAGAAACCGGAGTACCTTATCCTCAGCCACCAGCCCATAATTGCACACAGCCATAATTTCATCTAAAACCAGCAGATCAAAAGATTCCTCTGCCGCTTTTTTAAGCACTGTATCAAGAAGCTCTGAATAATAGATTCCGGCTTCCTTCTTTTGTTCCTCTGTCATTTTGGTAAAAAAGCCAAAGCTCCGTTCACAGGGCATGACTGTAATGCCGGAAAGTGAGTGAAGCGCCAGTACCTCTCCGGAATGATCCGTCTTTAGAAAACGGGCAATCAGCACCTTTTTATTACAGCCGCTGGAACGGACTGCCAGGCCGATGGCTGCCGTCGTTTTTCCTTTTCCATCCCCGCAGTAAATGTGGACACAAGATTCCATAAAAGCCATTCCCTTCTTAATTTTTTCCCAGATACTCTCTTACAAAGCGGGATACCTCCTGCTTCTTGCCGTATCGTTCCGTGACATAATTTACATGAAGCCGTTCCTTTGCCCTTGTCATCGCCACATAAAACATCCTCCGCTCCTCTTCTAAATCAGCTGGAAGAACAGCCTTATTATGAGGCGTTACCCCTTCGTTGGCATCTAAAATATAGACAATTTTGTATTCCAGTCCCTTTGAGCTGTGCATCGTCATCAGCGCCACGCCTTCCGCCTTTGTCTGACCTGACTTTGCACGGTTATTAAGTTCTTCTCCATATTCTTTCATATGGTCAAACCACTGATCAAAAGTCTGAAAGCCTGCCGCACTCTCCTGCAGCTGATCCGCCACTTCCAACAGTTCCTCCGGCTTCATTCTCCTGTACTGGGCATATTCTTTTAAATAATCATCGTACCCCACCGCTTTCCTGATATAATTGACGGCTGCGACGGGTGCCATGTTTTTAATCATCCGTAAATCATATTCCAGCTGCTCGATCCGCTCCACCATGAAGCCACGATCCTGATAGAAGGATTTTACAGACTCCCAGTTTACCGGATTACCCTCCAGCGAATCCCTGCTTATGTAGCGGTTCGGACGGTTGATGATCTGGAGGATATTGGCTCTCTGGCAGTCTCCCCAGGCGGTTTTCATGTAGGAAACCAGATTCTGCGCAATCCAGTGATCATATAGATTAGGAACGGAATCTCTGGTGCAGAACGGAACATTATATTCCATAAACTTCTCAATTAAAAGTCTGGGCCCTAAATTAGTCCGGTATAAGACAGCGATATCACTGAGCCCATACCCCGCTTTTCCATAATCCAGAATCTCCCTTACAATTTCCATGGTTTCTTCCTGAGGATCCTTCCACATTCTGGTAATTACAGGCTTTCCCGGTCCTTTTTCCGTTACGATTTTTTTCGGAAAACGCATTTCGTTATGAGCAATCAGCTTTCCGGCTGTTTCAACAATGTCCCTGGTGCTTCTGTAATTGATATTTAACAGGACTTTTTTTGCATTTTTATAATCCTTTTCAAATCCCAGCATAATCTCCGGCTTTGCTCCCCGAAAGCGGTAGATGGACTGGTCATCATCTCCCACGATGAATAGATTATCCTCGGGCTTTGCAAGCATGCGGACAATTTCATACTGCACCCGGTTGATATCCTGGAATTCATCAACCAGAATATACTGGTATTTCTTCTGCCATGCTGAAAGGATATCCTTTCTCTGGGTGAAAAGCTCATGGCACATCACCAGCATGTCATCAAAATCAATTAAATTGGATTTTCTCAGCCTGTCTTCATACCCCAGATACAGCTGCTTAAATATCTCCTCAGAACAGTTTTTGGAATAATAATGGTCCAGTGGGATCATATCTCCTTTCACCGAACTGATCTCTGATAAAATCGAGGTCACAAAATCCCCTTCATCCTCCACCTCCACACTGCAGCGATCCATCTCTTCCTTAACAAATCTGGTTTTCTGGTCTTCCCTTATGATATTCCTGGCATCATAGCGGTAGGCAAATTTAAGGATACGGAAAAATATGGCATGAAAAGTTCCAAAACTCACGAAAGGGGCGGGCTCTCCCATCAATGCTTCAAAACGCTCTTTCATCTCCGTGGCTGCAGCCTTGGTAAATGTGATGACCAGAATGCGGGAGGGGTCCACTTTATATTCCTCAATCAGATGACAGACTCTGTGAGTGATGGTATAGGTCTTTCCTGATCCCGGTCCGGCCAGCACTAACATGGGGCCATCCCGGTGAAGAATTGCCTCTTTCTGGGCGCCTTCATAGGTCACTTGTTGTTTCATGTTATCCTCCGTGTGTAACGAAGAAGCAGGAGTCCGGCCGTTACCCATTCCCCTGCTTTCATCTTCTTATCTATAAAGTCTCTTTGCTTAAAAGTTCGATTCCTTTTCTGATTCGATTTAAGGATTCTTCTTTTCCAAGGACCTCCATAATTTCCGTTGCACCTGCAGGTGTCATCTGCTTGCCTGAAACTGCAGTGCGGATCGGCCACATCACATAGCCTGTTTTAAATCCCTTTTCAGAAACAAACGCGGAAAGTGCAGCATAGAGCGCATCGTTGGTGTATTCTTCCTGTGCTTCCAGTATAGGAAGTATCTCCTTAAGCAGTGCAAGAGAGGTTTCGCTGTCCGTCTTCATCTTCTTATTGGAATACATGGAACAATCGTATTCCGGAAGTTCCTCAAAGAAATCAATATGATTCTCTATATCAGGGAATACTTCGATTCTGGTTTTAACCATAGCGGCGATCTTTCTTAAATCCAGATCTTTTTTAATCACTGCTTTCATATAAGGCTCTGCCATCTCATAGAATCTGTCAAAGTCCATGGATTTCATATATTCGCTGTTCATCCACTTTAACTTGGTCATATCAAACACAGCCGGAGATTTGCTGATGTTGCGGAAATCGAATTCCTTAATTAATTCTTCCAGAGAAAAAATCTCCTGGTTTCCTACCGGCGACCAGCCAAGTAAAGCAACATAATTAACCACTGCCTCAGATATAAATCCCTGTTCAATTAAATCTTCATAAGAAGCATGACCGCTTCTCTTGCTTAACTTCTTGTGCTCCTCGTTGGTGATCAGAGGGCAGTGCACATAAACCGGAACTTCCCAGCCAAATGCATCATAAAGACGGTTGTATTTGGGAGAAGAGGATAAATACTCGTTTCCTCTTACCACATGTGTGATTCCCATAAGGTGATCATCCACTACATTGGCGAAATTGTAGGTTGGATATCCGTCTGATTTAATCAGAACCATATCATCAAGCTCGGAGTTATCAACGGTGATATCCCCGTAGATCTCATCGTGGAATGTGGTGGTCCCGTCAACCGGGTTATTCTGGCGGATTACATAAGGCATTCCTGCTGCCAGATTCGTCTGTACTTCTTCCCTGGAAAGGTGAAGACAATGCTTGTCGTAAATCATGATCTCCTGGCCGTCTACCGTTTTCTTTAAGGTATCCAGACGTTCCTGGGTACAGAAGCAGTAGTATGCCTCGCCTTTTTCCACCAGCATTTTGGCATAATCAAGATACATTCCAAGTGCATGGCGCTCACTCTGGACGTAAGGACCGACTCCGCCATCCTTATCAGGACCTTCGTCATGAACAAGTCCGGTCTCTTCCAATGTTCTATAAATAATCTCCACAGCACCTTCAACAAAACGTTCCTGGTCGGTGTCCTCGATACGGAGAAGGAAATCTCCTCCTTCATGTTTTGCAATCAGGTACGCATACATGGCAGTTCTTAAATTACCTACGTGCATGCGGCCTGTGGGGCTTGGGGCATATCTGGTTCTAATTCGACTCATTATAAACACACTCCTATATCTTCATTCTCGTGATGTTTCAGACAAACTTCATTATATAACGAACAATCGGAAAAAACAATGACTTCACTCTATTTTTATTCCATTCCAGGCCCGACTGCCTCTGCCTGGGAGTCATCATCTCCAGGTCCGGCCCCAACCGCTCCGTCGGTTTGCGGAACTTCATCCCCTGGGAAAACAGGGGTTGTGGTCTCTCTCGGCTTTCCAACACCAGGTCCGATTTCCTGAGGCTTCTCTGAATCATCCTGTTTGGGAAGAGACTGAACATGGCTGACTGCCTCATCAAGAGCCTGTTTTAAGCTGTCATAAGTCTCTGTTCCGTTTAACTGCTCCAAAAGCGATTTGGCTGAAGTGATCTTATCATCGGTGGAGCTGTCACGGTGATCCATACCATTAAATTCTCCAATAAGCGCCTGTAAAGAAGCTGATGCCTGTTCCTGTGTCTGCCTGGCAGCATCCGCTGCCGCCTGATTCATCTGATCCTGGGATTCCTTAAGCTTACGGGCTTCTTCCTCTTTCCATTTTCTTGAATCAGCCTTAGCTGCCGCTTCTGCCACAGATGAGAATAAATCCTTGTTTCCTGTTTCCTGATCTGTTTTTTCTCCTCTGGAATCCACATTATAAAGAGATACGGTAGAAGGCATATCCCAGTCCAGAGGCGGCAGATCCTTATTGATTTCAGTCATAAAATCACGCCACATTTTACCTGAATACGTCTTTCCGTAAACTCCCGGCATCGCTCTTGGACTATCATAACCCACCCAGATCGCGGTAGTATAATATCTGGTATATCCGCAGAACCACGTATCTTTGCTGCTGTTTGTGGTTCCAGTCTTTCCTGCTGCCGGAACGTTAAGCCCCAGACCGGAACCTGTTCCGTAAGGCTTATCCAGAGTACCCTTTAACACATCTGTAACCATATATGCTATGTCTTCCGTAAAGATCCTTTCATCTGCCTGGGTTCCCTCATAGATCTCTCCGTCATACTGGCTTTTGATGCTTGTTATGCAGGTTTTATTGCTGTATTTGCCCTGATTTGCAAGAACGGAATAGCCTTTTGCCATATCCACTACTCTGGCTCCCTCAGTAAAACCTCCAATACTCATACTGCTGTTTCCATTGTCCATATAACTTAAGCCTACAAAGTGCATTTTCCCTAAATAACTCATGCCCTTATCCACGCCAATATCCGTCAGAACCTGCCACGCCACAGTATTTAAACTACGGTTTAAAGCCTCTCTTACGGAAACGATTCCATAATATTTGCCCCCGCTGTTTTTCGGTCCATCTTCAAACAAATGGTCATTCACCAGTCGGGATGGATAATAATAACCGGTTTCAAATGCCGGAGCATAATCAATCAGCGGCTTAATCGTGGAGCCTGGCTGCCGTCTGCTTAAAAATCCCCGGTTATATTCGTCATCCGTTCCCCGTCCCCCTACTATGGCCACCACATATCCGGTCCGGTTGTCAACACAGACCGCTGCGCCCTGCAGAGCAAATTTTCCATTCTCCTGTACTTCTGTAAATCCCTTTAAATGAGTATCAATGTTGTCCTGAAGCACCGCCTGCAGTTTGGAATCCAGGCTGGTATGAATTTCAAATCCGCCCTTGCGGATCATATCGCTCTTTGCCTGATACTGCTCCTGATATTCTTCTTTATAGGAATCATAGGATGCCTTATTAGGAAATACATACTGAAACACAAAATCATCATTCTTCATCAGCTCCAGCACCGCTGAATGAATGGCATAGCTGGTCTGATAATTTTCCTTTGTTCCGCCTTCATAGACCTTGGCAACAGTAAGCGGCTGTGCCTTTGCGTTTTCCTGTTCTTCTTTCGTTATGAACTTGCAGAGCGCCATATTGTCAATTACCTGATCCCTCTTCCATTTGGAGGTATCGGGATGGGCCACCGGATCATATCTGGAGGGATTGTTACTGATTCCCGCAAGGGTTGCCGCTTCCCAGACGGTTAAATCCTTTGCTTCCTTGTCAAAGTAATAACGGCTCGCCTCGGAAACACCGTAACACCGGTTGGCATAGAAATTAGTATTGCAGTAAAATTCCATAATATCCTGCTTGGAGTACTTGTCCTCCATCCGGGGAGCTGCGAAAAATTCCGTTATCTTTCTCTGAATGGTTCGCTCCTGGGTTAAATAAGTATTTTTAATCACCTGCTGGGTGATGGTGCTGCCCCCCTGGGTCGCCACCCCTTTGTTTTTAATGAAGACCAGACCGGCTCTTAATAGCCCTTTGT
Organism: uncultured Clostridium sp.; assembly: GCA_963523075.1. GTDB lineage: Bacteria > Bacillota > Clostridia > Lachnospirales > Lachnospiraceae > Lacrimispora. The sequence continues at coordinate 114,192 of CAURBW010000009.1, read as the reverse complement.
AATCAATTCCATGATGTTTATAGAATCTTCTGTCTTCCTGAGCTATGTAAGCATTCTGTAGATTTTCGCTGATCTCCTTGACCGGTACATACTCATAGTGACCGGAATTAATGGTTCCGATTAAATTTCCTTCTGAATCGTAAACTCTCGTATCCATTGGCTGTGAGAAGTCAGTTCTGGACGTCTGGCTCATAATTGAGTCAGCCTTTTCCTTGCATGCCATGATCTCATCCTGATATTTTAAAAATACGACGCCTCCAGCCAGGCACCCTATCACCATCGCCAGTAAAAATACGAAGAGAATGATCTTTATGGGACGAAAAAATATATTCCATACACTTTTTCGTTTCCTGCTTTTCTTCCCCATAATAACCTGCCTCCTTCTTTTCTTTTTATGATATGACAAAAACGGGAAGTCTCTTGATTAAGACTTCCCGTTCGTTACAAGCTGATGACGGGACTCGGACCCGTGACCTCCTCACTACCAATGAGGTGCGCTACCACCTGTGCCACATCAGCATTTCTTTGGTTCGTCGCTCGAACCTCGTATATCATAGCATGGGAAAATCTATTTGTCAACGTTATTTAGAAGTTTTTTATAATATACATAAAACTGCAAAAATTCTACAAATACTTCGCGAATATGCCTGTTATTCACCCTGGAACAGACCAGGAAAGAACAGGCACCGCCCATTCTTTCCTGCCTTCTTTTTTATAAAACACCCTGAAAGCTCTCTCTTAAAGTATCGCAGGATTTGCCAAACTGCTTCATCTCATCCTCTGTAAGAGAAAGGGATAAAACCCGCTGAATGCCGTTCTTGTTTATGATGCAGGGAACTCCGGCATATACATCATTCTGACCGTACTCCCCTCTCAGCATGGTGGATACGGTAAACACACTGTTCTCATCTCCAAGTATGGCTTTCGTAATTCTGGTCAGAGCCATTCCGATTCCATAATAGGTTGCCTGCTTTGCATCGATGATCCGGTAAGCTGCTCCCCGTACCTCGTCTTCGATCCGTTTCAATTCTTCCCTGCAGACCATGTCATCTTCCCCGCCGCTTCCGCAAAGAGACAAAATAGGTTTGGTAGCAATCATGGCCTGACTCCAGGGCACAAATTCACTGTCTCCGTGCTCTCCCATAACATAGGCATGGACATTTCTTGGATCCACCCGAAGAGATTCCCCCAGCAGATACCGCAGTCTTGCCGTATCTAAGGCTGTGCCGCTTCCAAGAACCCGCTTTGGATTGAAACCGGAAAGAGAATAGGTAATTCTGGTCATAATGTCTACCGGGTTGGTTGCAACCAGAAAAATTCCGTTAAATCCAGACTCTGTTACTGGCTGCACAATGGACTCAAAGACGGAAGCATTGCGTTTTAACAGATCAAGTCTCGTTTCTCCCTGTTTCTGCGCAACACCTGCACAGATCACCACAATATCCGCATCGGAACAATCTCTGTATTCTCCTGCATAAATCTTCATATGATATCCGGAAAAAGCCAGTCCGTGGTTTAAATCCATGGCTTCTCCTTCTGCCCTTTTACGGTTAATATCAATCAAAACAAGTTCATCACAAATACCCTGATTCAACATGGAATAAGCGTAGCTCATTCCCACCATTCCTGTACCTACAAGCGCAACTTTTCTTTTATCTGTTCTCATATTTTATGCCACTCTCCTGTTCTTATTATAGATAGTGTTACTGCATGAAATGGAAACTATGCGTTTGAAATTCCCCGTTCGATTTTTTTTGACATCAGTTCACTGTTACTGCTGTAAATTATTGCATTTTCTTTTGTAATCTTATCCTCTTTATAAAGATTCAGCAGACTGGAGTCCATGGAACGCATTCCTTCTGCCTGACCGGTAGCAATGACCGAATCAATCTGGTGAGTCTTGGATTCCCGGATCATGTTGCGGATTGCATTGTTAAAAAACATGATTTCAAATGCCGGATATACGCCTCCGTCTACAGTAGGGATCAGCTGCTGGGAAATCACAGCCTGCATCACCATGGACAGCTGCATCCGGATCTGCTGCTGTTGATTGGGAGGAAAGCTGTCAATAATACGGTCAATGGTATTGGCTGCTCCTACTGTGTGAAGCGTTGATATCACCAGATGTCCGGTCTCTGCAGCAGTCATGGCAATGCGGATTGTCTCATAATCCCTCATCTCCCCCACCAGAATTACATCCGGTGCCTGACGAAGAGCAGATCTTAGTCCGGTCACGTAACTGTCCGTATCCGTCGTCACCTCCCGCTGTGTTACCACGCTCTGTTTATGGCGGTGTAAGTATTCCAAAGGGTCTTCCAGAGTGATAACATGGGCATTTCTTGTATTATTAATCTTATCAATAATGCAGGCAAGGGTAGTTGTCTTTCCGCTTCCTGCAGGTCCTGTTACCAGCACAAACCCTTTCGTCAGCCTGGCTGCATCCATCACCGGCTCCGGAATATGAAGCTCTTTATAATCAGGAAGATCAAAGTTCACCACGCGGATCACCGCAGCCAGGGAGCCTCTCTGGCGGAATACGCTGGAGCGAAACCGGGAGATTCCGGATATTGCAAAGGAAAAATCATCATCTCCATGTTCTCTTACTTTCCCCATGTCTCTTTCTCCAGCCAGCTGGTAAAGCTCTGTAATCAGCAGCTCCATCTGGGCCGGGTACAGCTTTTCCTCACTCTGATAAACAATTCTGCTTCCAATCTTATACGAAAACGGCATACCGGGTACAAGAAATATATCAGATGCCTTCTGTGCCACAGCAGAACTTAACAAATCTACTACCTTCATCTTCCAATCTCCTGCTCTGTCAATTCCCGCCCTTCCATACCGGCAGGGATTGATCAATTTCATAATCTTCTGTCTGAATCACTTTCCACTGGGATATCCCAATCTTTCCCGCTTTATCCGGCATTGAACTCAGCTTTATGGAAAGCGACTGGGACCGTTTCATGGGAATCTGAGTTGATATGGTCCCGGTTTCAGAGTCATAGTAATCTCCCAGTTCCATAGACAGAGTCTTTTGAAACGCCTGTAAATCCCCCTCTTCCTTCTGTGCATCATCCACTGCCTTAAAGACCATCTGGTAAAAGGCCTCTCCCTCTTTATCGGCTCTGTAATATTCTGTAACAGAATCTGCATTTCTCTGAGCCAGATTCCACTCACTTTTCGCTGTGGTAAGAGAGAGCATTCCGAAGGTAACCAGACAGAGAATCATGAATATTAAAATAAGAGTTGGCGTTCCGATATTGGCTCTGTAGCCAATCTCCTGTTTTGCCATATGCTTCCTCCTTTACTCAATCTGTCCCATGCCGGCTTACAGTCAGGGAATACAACGTTTTTCCGCCCTTAGATACAGTTACTTCTGCTTCCAGTCCGCTTATGTTCTTCCATTCTCCATAATAAACTGCGTTGGACTGATCCGTGGTGTTTCCTCTTTTGTCAAACATCATGGTATAAGTCTTTACCGGAGAATCTTTTTTCTGGCCGTATGAACGGCTGGACAGACCTGCTTCTCCTTCTGCCTTCCAGATCTCGGCTGTACTTTGGGCAATCAGTACACTTTGATTTAAATCGGCTGCTCTCTTGCTGAGTAAATCCGCTTTCACAAATGCCTGAATGCAGACAGCTGCACACAAAAGGAAGAAAAATACAGCCACGATCAACTCCATCATCATCACATTGGACCTGTTTTTTCTATTCATCTGCAGCCCCTCCGCTTCTTAAAGAAATATAAAGCTGGCCTCCTGTATCACCGTCAGATTTCAGATGCAGAAGATCATCCTCCATATCCATGGTGATTTTCCCGCATTCCAGTACCTGATTTCCGTCATGAATGGAAAGTCCGCTGTTCTGATCAGCAAACAATTCCCATAAGCTTCCGTCTCGATAATAAATCTGTGTCTCATATACCGTATCATCTATGGTCTGCTTTAATTTAAGAACCTGTACTCCCCCGTCTTCCGTAAGTGATACGGCACCGGCCTCATCTGCCTGCCTGACCTTATTGGCAATATAGCTGAACGCAATATCTTTCTGATAGGTCAGCTCCGATCTTTTATTGATGTTTTCATAAACTCTGCCGCCGATCAGTATGAGAAATAAGGCGCACATCACAAACACCAGAAACAGGAGGAGAGGAAACACAATTGTTCCCAACCGGCTTTTCGGTATTTCTTTTCCTGTCATTGGGCACCTCTCTATGGATTTTGTAAATTAACGGTGATATCCGGCATGAAGTTTGATGCGAATCCGCTGTAAAACACATCGTAGCGGTCTTTGTCAATCTTAATCCCGTAATTTTCTTCTAAGTATTCCACACTGGGCGGATATCTTCCTTCAACGGCATAACACTGAACCGATGCCCTGCGTATGGCATCCCGTAAAGTCTCTGCTCCCCGTTCTCCGGAACGCTTTGAAACAGTCAGTGCAGAGGAGACAAAAAGTACAATGGCAAGAGAAAACGCCCCCAGGGATAATAGCTGTCCGGCCAGCTCTTTTCCTGATTCTTTCTGTTTTTTCATAGACACCTCCTAGCCGATTGCAGACAAAACGCCAATTAACGGCAGCATGACCGATAAAAGAATCATACCCACAGAAACCGCCAAAACTGCTATCACAGTGGGCTCAAACCGTCCAATCATCTGTTCCGTGGCAAGATCTGCCTCTTCCTCGTAGCTTTTTGATATTTCTGACATTACACTGTCCAAACGGCCGCTTCTTGTTCCCACTTTAATCATCTGGATATAAAATCCGCTGAAAAGACCGGTATCTTTCATTGCGCTGTAATAATCATTTCCGGCTTCCAGCGAAATTGCACACTGGCGTATCTTATCTTCCACTGACGGATTCTCAACCAGTTCTCCGGCAAGCTCCATCCCTTTTTCTAAGTCCAGCCCGCTTTTTAACGTCAGAGACAAAACGGCAGTAAAGCGGCGGTTTGCTATGGACTTCGCTATTTTGCTTCTTCGTTTCAGCCAGTTAATCAGTCCCTCCGCCAGAAGGATCTTTTTACCGTTTCTTCCCATAATCCAGACAAAAAAAGCTGCAATTCCAAGCAGAAGAATGATCACCAGCGAAACGGCGCAGAAAATCCCTCCCAGTCTTGTTGCAGCAATTGACACCGGCGGCATCTGGGCCCCCAGCTGTTTATATACCTTTTCAAATACAGGCATTACCCTGGTAAACAGTACAAGGAGAACAATCAAAAGCATCCCGATCATCATAGCCGGATAGGTAATGGCATTTTTCATGTTCTTCATCATAATATGCTCTTTTTCATAATATTCGGCCAGGGATTCCATGATCTGATCCAGAGTACCTGTTTCTTCTCCAAGCCTTGTCATTCGGACCATATAAGCCGAATAAACGCCGGTTTCCTTCAGTACCTTCGAAAACGGATTTCCCAGTTCTGCATCCTCTGCCATCTTTAACAGCAGCTTCTTTTCTTCGTCCCGCTGTGCATCCTCCGCCATAACAGACAATCCCTCATCAAGAGGGATCGCCGCATGAAGAAGAATGGATATCTGAAGGCAGAATGCAGAAAGTTCCCGGGCAGAATACTGTATCTTCTCTTTTTTTGCCATCTGTCCTTACTCCCTTTTCATTCCATTCATTAGTACGTATATTTTGCCTTATAATTCGAACTGTTGGTAATATAATCCTTAATCTTAGGATCATTCTTTCCCGAAGAGGCAAAGGTCGGATCCATCAGTTTCCACTGATAGCCATCAAAATAAATGATGTTATCCACCCAGCCCTGTCCTTCTATGTACACGCTCACCCATGCATGATAAAGGCTTCCTGTATATCCCACGATCAGCTTGGTTGGAATATTCTGAGAACGAAGCATGGCTGTCATGACAGCTGCATAGTCAAAGCAGATTCCCTTCTTCACAGACAGGACATGATCCACATTTGGTAAGTAACCGGACTGGACTGTGTTGGCAAGCGCAGTGTCGTATGTAAAATTCTGTACAACGTAATTATATACATTGCTTACAACTCCCAGGGCATCTGCCGCAGAAGCAGCAACCTCAGCGCCTTTTGCAACTACGGCGCTGCCGGCAGAAAAATTCACATACTGGTTGGGATACAGAAAGGGTTCATACTCATTGGACAGCGTTACGTTTGTGCTGTTGTTTGATTTTACCGCATACTGGTTACCGGAAACCTGTTCCAGTACCCTTACTGTATAGGTTCCGCTGCCTTCTGTCAGAGGAAACACTTCATACGCTGATCTGGAATTTAAATCATAGGTATAAGTCTCTCCCCCACTTTTTAACACCTGAACCTTAATTTTGGCTGAATCACCGGAATACTGCACCATCACATACCCGTGACTGGTATTGGATGCATCCAAAAGAACTGAATTGCTGTTGTAAGTGACCGTTCCTGATGCCTGGGGAACCTTAACACTGCTTCCGGCAGGTTTTGAATAAAGAGGGACTGCCTCATCTTTAATTGTAACAACCGTTTTCCACTCTGTAGATTCTGCTGTCTGATCAGCAGAAGCAATCCGGTTCGCCGGCGCACAGCCGTTTAAGGAAAACAACAGGGCTGCACAGACAGCGGCAGCAGCCATACCTTTTTTTCTCATGCTCATCATCTCCTAAATGGTTAACCCAAACGCTGCCTTACAATCTCATAAGCCAGCACTCCTGCAGCTACTGAGGCATTGAGAGAATCAATGTTTCCCTTCATGGGAATGGAAGCGACCATATCACAGGTTTCTTTTACCAGTCTGCTGACTCCGCTTCCCTCACTGCCGATTACAAGACCGATCGGTCCTTTTAAATTCAGGCGGTACATGCTCTCTCCATCCATATCGGCACATACGAACCACATTCCCTTTTTCTTTAAGTCTTCCATAACAGCGGTTAAATTGGTCACCTTGGCAACCGGCGTATAGTTAAGCGCGCCTGCAGAAGTCTTCGCCACTGTGGCTGTTAACCCTACTGCTCTGCGCTTCGGTATAATAACGCCGTGGGCGCCTGCAAGGTTGGCGGTACGGATAATGGCTCCCAGATTGTGGGGATCTTCGATTCCGTCAAGCAGGAACAAAAACGGCGGTTCTCCCTTTTCCTCTGCTGCCTTTAATAAATCTTCCACTTCTGCGTATTCGTATGCAGCTGCATGGGCAATCACGCCCTGATGGCGGCCTTCCTCTGACATCTGGTCCAGACGTTCTCTTTCTACAAAGTTAACAATGGTATCTGTCTTTTTGGCTTCCCGCAATATGGACTGAATGGGACCATCGGATACACCTTTCTGCACATACAGCTTGTCAATGGTCTTTCCGGAACGGAATGCTTCAAGAACCGCATTCCTTCCTTCTATTGTAAATTCTTCTATCATTCCAGTTCTCCTATTCTGTTAAGCCCCCTGCTTACCACCCAAATCAAACGTTCCAGCCTGCCGCTTAAATAGAGATAACCGCATAAAGCCTCAAAGCCGGTTGCTGTTCTGTAATCTGCCACTGTCGCATGTTTGGCTGTTGTGGCAGATTTGGCATTGCGTCCCCGTTTGTATACGGCAATCTCCTCCGGAGTCAGTTCTTCCCCCTCCACCAGACTTCTGATGATGTCCGCCTGAGCCTTTGCATTCACCAGTCTGGCACTTTTCTTATGCATGTTATTCACCTGCGTGCTTCCGTGATTCATGACCTTCGTCCGGATAATCAGCTCATATACCGCATCTCCGATATAGGCCAGTGCAAGAGGAGAATAGCTGGTAATATCCACTTCCTTTAACTGAAGCGTATCTGCAAAAAAATCCGCAAATGCAGACAGTGAAATTATATTCTCTTCCATTTTACACCTTCCCTGGTGTCCTCCAGTACAATACCCTGATCTAACAGTTTTCCCCGGATTTCATCAGCAAGTGCAAAGTCTTTGTCTTTTCTTGCCTGCTGTCTTGCTGCAATCATGGCTTCAATCTCTTCAGCAAGAATCACTTCTTCCTTTTCTGTGATAATGCCTAAAATATCGCAAAGCTTTTCAATGGTATCTTTTAATAATGAAACATATTCCAGTGAGCTCTCCTCATCTGTGGTGGAATTGCTTAATTTCACCAGTTCAAAAATTGCGGAGATGGCATCTGCCGTATTAAAATCATCATCCATGGCTGTTTCATATTTCTCCACCAGAGCATCGACCAGACCCCGGTCTTCCTTCTTAAGCAGACCTTCTGTCTTTGCTGCTGCTTTAAGGCTCTTTAATTTTTCAACAGCAGTCAGAATGCGCTCCAGTCCGTTTTTTGAAGATTCCATTAAATCCGCGCTGAAATTTAAAGGACTTCTGTAATGGGCGCTGAGCATAAAGAAACGTAGCACCTGGAGATCATATTTTTCACTAATATCACGGACTGTAAAGAAGTTGCCCAGAGATTTTGACATCTTCTTATTATCAATATTAAGAAATGCATTATGCATCCAGTATTTTGCAAATTCTTTTCCGTTTGCCGCCTCGCTCTGTGCGATCTCATTCTCATGATGAGGGAAGATTAAATCCTCACCGCCTGCATGAATATCGATCTGGTCTCCTAAATATTTCTTGGACATGACTGAGCACTCGATATGCCAGCCAGGACGTCCGTCGCACCAGGGAGATTCCCAGTAAGGCTCCCCTTCTTTCTTGGGCTTCCAGAGTACGAAATCAGAAGGATCTTCTTTCTCCTCTTCTCCCGTCACCTTCAGTTCACGGAAACCTGACTGCAAATCCTCCAGATTTTTATGAGACAGTTTTCCATACTCTTCAAATGACTTTGTACGGAAATAAACCGTACCGTCCTTTGCTGCATAGGCATGGCCGGAATCAATTAAATCCTTTATCATGTCCAGCATACCGCAGATTTCTTCCGTAGCAAGCGGATTTTTGGTCGCCGGTTTGACATTCATGGCTTCCATATCCTTTTTGCATTCCTCTATATAGCGCTTTGATACCGTATCTGCATCAATGCCCTCTTCTATGGCTTTTTTAATAATCTTGTCGTCCACATCGGTAAAGTTGGATACAAAATTCACATCATAACCCTTATATTCAAAATATCTCCGCACTGTATCAAACACGATCATCGGGCGAGCATTTCCAATGTGTATCAGATTATATACGGTAGGGCCGCAGACATACATCTTCACCTTCCCGGCCTCTAACGGTATGAATTCTTCTTTTTGTCTGGATAACGTATTAAATATCTTCATGCTTTCTCCCTTCCATTCTCCTGTTATTCATGTTTGCAGCAGCCTTTACAGCCCTGACAGTCACTTTGCATGATTCTGTCATCATAACAGTAATCACCCACAGAAGTCAAAAGAGCAACGGCCTGGGAGGAAATCCCTTCTCCTCTTCCGGTAAATCCAAGTCCTTCCTCTGTTGTTGCCTTCACATTCACTTTATCAACAGGCAGACCAAGCGCACCGGCGATATTCTCAGCCATTAAGGGTCTGTATGACAAAAGCTTTGGCTTTTGGGCTATCACTGTGGAATCAATATTCTCCACCACATACCCCTTCTCTTCCAGTAAAGCAGCCACATGCTTTAACAGTTCCATACTGGAAACTCCTTTATACTTTGGATCCGTATCCGGAAAATGTTCCCCGATATCTCCCAATGCAGCAGCTCCCAATAAAGCATCGATAATCGCATGGGCCAGCACATCTGCATCTGAATGGCCGAGAAGTCCCATCTCATAAGGAATGGTCACTCCTCCCAGGATCAAATCCCTGCCATCTGCAAATTTATGAACATCATATCCCTGTCCAATTCTCATTATTTTTCCTTTCCTATATAAATAGATCAGATCTTAAACGATCATACGAAGTTTCTTACCGATACACCGGATCTCCACATCATTCTGGCAGAAGCAGCTTTCTCCATCGACATGAACCGCCATGGGACGGTCCATATGAATGTGAATCTCTTCACAGGAATAGAAACGGATTCCTTTGTTTACGGATTTTTTTCCCATCAGGGAATTAAGCAGTACACACACCAGCTTTCTCTTCTTCCGGTTATTCATCACGCAGACCGACAGCCTGCCGTCTTCAAAATCTGCATCCGGCGCGAACTTGAATCCTCCGCCTTCATAAGGATGAATGTGGGCTGAAATAAAATAAGCATGGTTAAACTCAATCTTCTGTACTCCATTTAGTAAAATATATCCTTTACAGGGCTTTGCCGATATCAGCTGTCTGACGCCCACAAGTAAATAGGCCAGTTTTCCAATCCGAAGCCTGTGAAGCAGCCCTCTGGTTCTGGAATACAGCAGATTATGACAGACGGCAGCATCCATACCGATTCCGGCACTGACCATAAAACGCCGGTGGGAGATCTCACTGTCTCCATATGATAATACTCCGTAGTCCATCAATTTATAGTATTTGGGATGCAGGATTTTATTTAAACAACGGACCGGATTCTTTGGAAGTTTTAAGCTTCTTGCCAGATCATTGCCAGATCCTGCCGGAATATAACCAAATGTAACACAACTGCACATGGAATATCCGTCAAGAATCTCATTGACTGTCCCATCTCCGCCGACCGCGATGATCACATTGGATTCCTTACATCCTTCTGTTAAATTTTTTGCAAATATCTTTGCGTCCCCTGGCTTTTCAGTTAAATATGCCTGATATTCTACACCGGAATCTTTTAAAGTCCGTTCCAGCTTATCCCAGATAATTTTGCCCCGTCCGCAACAGGAGTTCGGGTTAACAATAAAATAGTACATGGAATCCCTCCGCTTTTTGCTATTTGTAAGTATAACATAAAACAGTAAAAATGAATATAAAAAAAAAGGAAAAAGGTCATCAGACCTTGTCGAAATAGATCGAATCCTGTATTTTATAATTTTTGTTATTCTAAAATTAATTTTTCATTGCGTTTCTTCCACACTTTTTATATAATATTCTTAGATTTGTCAGTCAGGTTTTGGACCTACTGCAAGTAAATATATTTAACGGGGGTATTTTACATGAGAAAAGTACAATTATTTCTCGTTGCTGCGTTATTGGCCGCAGCATTCAGCATGACTGCATATGCAGCTGACTGGAAAAGTAACGACCAGGGGTGGTGGTATCAGAAAGATGATGGTACCTATCCTGCAAACAAGCTGGAGAAAGTTGGTGAATACTGGTACTATTTCAATGAAGCCGGATACGCTCAAAGCGGCTGGGTGCAGCTTGATACCGGCTGGTATGAGCTAAATGATTACGGAATCTGTCAGAATCCCATCGATCCTGCTACCCAGCAGCCCGCAGGTGCTCCTTATGGCGGCTGGATTAAATATGTTGACTGGTTTGGTACCAAGGAAGAACTTGGTGCTGTATATCACAATAACTTTTACTGGATCAAGTTTTATGATGTACAAAAACCAGATAATACCAATGCAAATCAAAGCGATTTTAACCAGGTTTAAAACCATGATACGATTGGCCAGTGTCACTGATGCTGGCCAGTATTTTTAATCTGTATCAATTCCTGCAAACAAAAAAACACATCGGATCCGACTCAGATATCAGACTTCCATGTGTTTTTAAAGTAGCGGAAGGGAGATTCGAACTCTCGACACCACGGGTATGAACCGTGTGCTCTGGCCAACTGAGCTATTCCGCCATATTCAATTCTTCGATAAGCACTTGCTTATCAGTGGGACCTACAGGGCTCGAACCTGTGACCCTCTGCTTGTAAGGCAGATGCTCTCCCAGCTGAGCTAAGATCCCAGTGCCTGTCAGGAATTTTTCTCTCTTGCTCCCGACTGCTTCATTAGTATAATATGAATTGTATTAATTGTCAACACTTTTTTGTCAATTTTTTTCTTTTTTTACCATGTCTTGTAAAGCCCTGATTCCTGCGTGATTTTCTCCATTTATCCCCCTGTGTGGAACAAGTTAAAAAGCTCTTTATAGTAAGTCTGATAGATACTTCCTTTTCTCCAGATAAAAGAAAAATCATGATGCAGTTCAAAATCCTCCAGCCGGATCTTTCTTAAAATACCCTCCTCCAGTTCCCGCTTTACAGCTGTCTCATACAGAAAGGTGATTCCTTTCCCTTTTGCAGTCATCTGCTTTATGGCGCCGATGTTGTTGACCTCTACCCGATTGGTAAAATCCTGTAGAAGCAGATTCTTTCCTTCCAGATACCGTTCCAACACATAGCGGGTTCCGGAACCGGACTCTCTGATAAAGATACGTTCTGTAAGAAGATCTTCCATCCTCTTAACTTCTTTATGAAATACGTAATCCCTGGCACACACAGCAGCAAAGGATTCCGAATCATAAACCATAAAATCATATTCCTTCTTTTGAAAAAATCCTTCCACAAGGGCAAATTCAATCTCGCCTTCATTGAGCTTTTGCAGAAGTTCCCTGGTATCTGCCACAATCATCTGGACTGAAGAATCCGGATATACCTCTAAATATCTCATAAGTGCTTCCGGCATCTTATATTCCCCAATGGTCATCGTGGCCCCGAATACCAGATGTCTTCTTCTCTCAGACTGCTGCTTCATGATTTTCTTCAAATGAAGTTCATCATCTCTCATGGTAATGGCTGCTGACAAAAGAGTTCTGCCGCCATCAGTCAGACTGATTTTTTTGCCGCTGTATTCAAACAGACGGACTTTATACTCCTCTTCTAAATATCTGATATGATGAGATACCGCAGGCTGTGTAATATTCAGTTCTCCTGCGGCTTTGGTAAAGTTCATATGCCTGCACACTGCAAGAAAGGTATCCATCCGAAAATCCTGCATCTTTCGTACTCCTTCTTAGTATTTTCTAAATCATAACATATATTTATCATTATATAAATATTTATAATTTTATTTTATTGTATTTCTCCTATATAATTGCTTCAGATCAAATATGAGGAGGAATTCACTTATGAAAAAATATGTTCCAGGCCTGCTTCTGTGCCTGATTCTTGCAATACCCGCCTGGTTTCTTGGAAAACTGGTTCCGGTCGTGGGAGGACCGGTCTTTGCCATACTTCTAGGTATGGGCACTGCACCGTTTCTTACCGGAAAGGAACAGATCCGGCCAGGCATTGCCTTTACATCAAAAAAGATTCTGCAGTATGCTGTTATTCTTCTGGGATTTGGCATGAATCTATCCGCAGTTCTGCAAAAGGGCAGGCAGTCTCTTCCCATCATTGCAGCCACCATCACCACTTCCCTTGTCATAGCCTATGTCTTGTTTCGCAAGTTAAAGGTTCCTGAGAAAAGCGCAATCTTAATCGGCATCGGCTCTTCCATCTGCGGCGGCTCCGCAATTGCAGCCACAGCTCCAGTCATTGATGCAGACGACAATGAGATCGCCCAGGCGATTTCTGTTATATTTTTATTCAACATCGCAGCTGCCCTTTTGTTTCCGGCACTTGGCACCGCACTCGGTCTTTCCAATGAAGGATTCGGTCTTTTTGCAGGGACTGCTATTAACGATACTTCTTCTGTCACTGCAGCTGCTTCTGCCTGGGATGGGATCTACGGAAGCAATACACTGGAGGCTGCAACAATAGTCAAATTAACCCGTACACTTGCCATTATTCCCATTACATTGTTTCTGGCTCTGTACCGGGCGGGCAAAGAGCAGAAAAACTCCGTGGAAAAACCGGGATTAAGTAAAATTTTCCCATTTTTCGTGCTGTATTTCCTTTTAGCCTCTATCATCACCACCGTTTTCGCTCTTCCCCATTCCCTGACCGGACAGATAAAAGAATTAAGCAAATTTTTCATTATTCTCGCCATGGCTGCCATCGGCACTAACACCAATCTGCCCAGGCTGCTGAAAACTGGTAAAAAACCTATTATCCTGGGGTTCTGCTGCTGGGTCGGAATTTCAGTCGTCAGCCTGATGCTTCAGGTTGTTCTCGGGATCTGGTGAGTTTTAATTAAAATGAAAAAGACTGTGCTGGAAGCCTGACAAACTCCTCACCACAGTCTTTTTCATTTATTTTAAAAATACAGAGTTACTTTTATTCTTATTCTCTCTCACTTCCAGCTGTGGTATGCTGTGAACAAACTTGGAAAATGTGGAGTAGCCGTAATCCTTTACTTTAAAATCAGCGAATTTGCGATGCATTCCATTACCAAGAGCCGCCAGCTCCATTCCATTCTTTCCGCTGCCTTTTACCAGTTTCACTGCATAATCGTCAAGCTCCTGTTTTCTGGTCCGGTTGTCCTTCATCCTTACAGTGACTACATTGCTTGTCTTTCTCAGTTCAAAGCTGTCCATCTCTTCAAGAAATTTGGACAAAGAGCTGTATCCGTAATTTCTCACGTCAAAATCCGAATACTTTTTAACCAGCCGGTTGCCGATTTCTCCCAGACCAGTTGCCTTGTTCTTATCCTCGTTTTCCAGGATTATGGAAGCAATATCCTGCTCAATCACTTCTTTTCCGATGGCTCCGCCGCCGGTTCCCTCTTCATCCTGATCCAGCAGTACTTCCAGATTGGTGAATACAGTACAGGCAGCGCGGAAGGATTTGGGAGTTTTTTCCTCCCCCATTCCAATGACTTCCTTTCCGGACTCCCTCAGACGGCTTGCAAGACGGGTAAAATCACTGTCACTGGAAACAATACAGAATCCATCTACGTTATCGGTATAAAGCAAATCCATGGCATCGATAATGAGAGCGGAATCGGTTGCATTCTTCCCCACCGTATTGGAAAACTGCTGAATTGGTGTAATGGAATTTTCAAGAAGCTCCATCTTCCATTTACCCATCTGGGCGCTTGTCCAGTCACCGTAAATTCTTTTGTAGGTAATCACTCCATAGCGGGTCATCTCATCCAGAATACACGTAATGTACTTTGCGGAAATATTATCCGAATCAATCAATACTGCAAATTTCTTGTCACTCAATCCTCTGCTCTCCCGTCATAATTGTTTTACATTTTCCGTCAATTATATTGACTTTGTCTCTATTATATTTCATTTTTCCAATTATTACAATAACATGACAATGGGTTAACTGGGATAATTTTTGCAACTTATTTTTTTGTTTTTGTTCCATAATAAAAAAGAGTTAATTAATCATCAACAGAAGGGAGTGTTACTATGAATTCAGTAGCTGCTAATGGATGTGAACCTGCAACACCCAGCCAGACTGTAGCTTTAGCCATCGCAACCGTTCCCATGCAGCCTTGGGAACAGCCATATGACCCAAAGACAGCCTTAAAGCACGGGACCATATTTCCCAGCCTTGATCTGCCATTTTACGTAACAGGAGGGGAACAGCCATGATCGATCAGAAAAATTTACTCAGCCAGATAACTGAAATCAGCTTTACCGTAAATGATCTAAATCTTTATCTGGATACTCATCCTCTTGATGAGAATGCGCTAAATGCATTTAAGGACGCTATGACTCAGAGGAAACAGCTGCTTCAAACCTATGCGGATAATTTTGAACCACTGACCATGAACTGTATCTGCCCTGATACCAATAACAAGACAAAATCCCAGACAAAATATCCCGACCAGAGACATTTTACCTGGAGTGACGGTCCCCTGCCATGGGAAGGAGGTGCTTTCTAATGTGGACTTATGAAAAAAGACTGCAATTCCCTGTTAATATTAAAAATACCTGTCCCAAAACAGCTTCTCTGATTATCAGCCAGTTTGGCGGACCAGACGGAGAGCTGGCGGCTTCCATGCGTTATCTTTCCCAAAGATATTCCATGCCATGCAAGGAAGTGGGCGGACTTTTAACCGATATCGGAACGGAAGAGCTGGGGCATTTGGAGATGGTCTGCTCTATTATTTACCAGCTCACCAAAAATCTGACCACGGAGCAGGCGAAAACGGCTGGTTTTGATGCCTATTATATCGATCATACCACTGCGCTCTGGCCTACGGCTGCTGCAGGAGTGCCATTTAATGCCTGCGAATTCCAGTCCAAGGGCGATGCTATCACCGATCTGGTGGAGGATCTTGCAGCGGAGCAGAAAGCAAGGACCACCTACGATAATTTAATCCGTGTGATTCCAGACCCGGATGTAAGAGAGCCGCTTAAATTTCTGCGGGCGC
Source organism: uncultured Clostridium sp. (assembly GCA_963523075.1). GTDB lineage: Bacteria > Bacillota > Clostridia > Lachnospirales > Lachnospiraceae > Lacrimispora. The sequence goes on along the minus strand of CAURBW010000009.1, from coordinate 98,157 downwards.
GGGAAGTGGTTCATTTCCAGAGATTTGGGGAAGCACTGGAAAAAATAAAGACTACGTTAAATCCGAAAAACTACTATTATTATAATCCGGAATTTGACAAACAGTTTGTAAAGAAAGAAATTTAAACTTCAGCAGCAAAAATCACCTTTCGTTTCTATATAATAAGAAACGAAAGGTGATTTTATTTAACTTATTACAATTGTTAACGCTGTTCTTCATAGCTGTATTTCAACAACTCATATATCTCATCTGTTACCCGGTCATCTTTATAGTACTCATCAAGAAGGCTGATGATTTTAGCTGCATATTCCGACGGAACCGGAAGCTTTCCAACTGCCTCATGAAAATCCTTCTTCATATCACTGATCATCTCTTTTTTTTCCGGAACAGGCAGAGCGTAGATCTTATAAAGCATTCCCATGGCCGCACACGCCTCATTGGGGGAAGTTAAGGGCGCGTTTTCAAACCTGGTTTTAATTTCTACAGCCTGTTTATTAATATAAAATACCATGATATTGTGATTCCTTATACATTTTTAACTAAAGCAATGTCAATCAGGGTGAGTTCCTTTGCTCTGTTTTCCATGCTGGTTACAAGGGCTGCTGCCGTATCTAAAGACGTAAGCACGGTCACGCCGGTTTCGATCGCATTTCTGCGGATCACAAAACCATCCTTGCTTCTGTCTGCGCCCTGTGGGGGAGTATCGATAACCAGGTCAATCTCATGACCCAGAATCAGATCCAGGAGGTTGGGGGATTCCTGCTCCAGCTTGCGAACCTGGAATGCTTTGATTCCGTTATCATTTAATACCTTTGCTGTACCAGCCGTAGAGAAGATCTTGTAGCCCTGGTCTTTAAATCTGCGTGCAATATCGATAATCTCTTCCTTATCAGAATCCTTTACCGTAATAATCATGTTCTTATGCTTGGGAAGCTTGATTCCTGATCCTGCAAAGGCTTTGTAAAGAGCCTCATTAAAGGTCTTTGCAATTCCCAGACACTCTCCTGTTGACTTCATCTCAGGTCCCAGGCTGATGTCTGCACCGCGGATTTTTTCAAAAGAGAACACCGGCATCTTTACAGCGATGTAATCTGCTTCCGGCTGAAGCCCCGGCTTGTATCCAAGCTCTTTAATGGTATGACCGCAGATCACTCTGGTTGCAAGGGGAACAATGGGGATTCCAGTCACCTTGCTGATATATGGCACTGTACGGGAAGACCGGGGATTTACCTCAATGACATAGACATCTTCTCCGCTGACAATAAACTGAATGTTGATCATTCCTTTTACATGAAGTGCTCTTGCAAGTCTTCTGGTGTATTCCACAAGCTTGTCTTTGATCTCTTCGTTTAAGCTCTGAGCCGGATATACGGATATGCTGTCACCGGAGTGAACACCCGCGCGTTCAATATGCTCCATGATTCCCGGTATGAGTATGTCTTCTCCATCACAGACTGCATCTACTTCGATCTCTTTGCCCACGATATATTTATCGACTAAAATAGGGTGTTCCTGAGCGATCTGATTGATGATCGCAATAAATTCATCTATATCCTGATCAGAAATGGCAATCTGCATTCCCTGGCCACCCAGTACGTAGGAAGGTCTCACTAAAACCGGATAACCAAGCTTTGCTGCTGCTTTCTTGGCTTCTTCCGCTGTAAATACGGTCTGTCCTGCAGGTCTTGGAATCTGGCATTCTTCCAGAATCTTATCAAAAAGCTCTCTGTCTTCTGCTGCATCCACATCTTCTGCCGCTGTTCCAAGAATGGGAACTCCCATCTTCATAAGCGCCTCTGTCAGCTTGATGGCTGTCTGGCCGCCGAACTGTACCACAGCTCCGTCCGGTTTTTCAATATCAACAATGCTTTCCACATCTTCCGGAGTAAGAGGTTCAAAATACAGCTTATCTGCAATATCAAAATCCGTACTGACTGTTTCCGGATTGTTATTAACGATAATGGTCTCATAGCCTTCTTTGCTGAAACTCCATGTACTGTGAACGGAACAGAAGTCAAATTCAATTCCCTGGCCGATCCGGATTGGGCCGGAGCCTAATACCAGGACCTTTTTTCTTCCTGTGGTCTGCTCCGCTTCGTTTTCACTTCCAAAGCAGGAGTAGTAATACGGCGTCTCTGCCGCAAACTCAGCCGCACAGGTATCTACCATCTTAAAGGCAGCGGTTATCCCGTTATTCTTTCTTGTCTGATGGATTTCTTCTATAGATATACCGGTCAGCCTTGAAATTACCGTATCAGGGAATTCCAGTCTTTTTGCCTCTTTTAGCAGTTCAGTGGTAAGAGGACCTGTCTTTAAGGCTTCCTCCATCTCCACCAGAATTGCCAGCTTATCAATAAACCAGACATCAATCTTTGTGATGTCATGAATGAGTTCATAGGTAAAGCCTCTTCTCAATGCCTCAGCGATCACCCAGATCCTTCTGTCATCTATCAGGTGAAGGGTTTCTGTCAGCTGGTCATCTGTGAGCCCTGTATAGTCATAAGACATTAAGCTGTCCACATGCTGTTCCAAAGAACGGATCGCTTTCATTAAGCCGCCTTCGAAATTGGTGCAGATACTCATTACCTCACCGGTCGCCTTCATCTGTGTACCAAGTGTTCTCTTGGCACTTATAAACTTGTCAAACGGAAGACGCGGCATCTTAACGACACAGTAGTCCAGCATAGGCTCGAAGCTTGCATAGGTTTTCTTTGTTACCGCATTTTTAATCTCATCAAGGGTGTATCCCAGAGCAATCTTTGCAGCAACCTTGGCAATGGGGTATCCGGTCGCCTTGGAAGCCAGAGCAGAGGAACGGCTGACTCGGGGATTTACTTCGATTACACAGTATTCAAAGCTCTCCGGGTGAAGAGCGTACTGAACGTTACATCCGCCTGTTATACCTAATTCACTGATGATTTTTAATGCAGAGGTACGAAGCATCTGGTATTCCTTATCGCCCAGTGTCTGGGAAGGAGCCACTACGATGCTGTCGCCTGTATGAACGCCTACCGGATCAAGATTTTCCATGTTGCAGACGGTAATTACATTGCCTGCGCCGTCACGCATCACTTCGTATTCAATCTCTTTCCAGCCTGAAATACAGCGTTCCACCAAAACCTGACCAACACGGGATAAACGGAGTCCATTTTCAAGAATCTCACGGCACTGGGCTGGATTCTCAGCAATTCCGCCGCCGGAGCCTCCCAGCGTATAAGCCGGTCGTAAAACGATGGGATAACCGATCTCTTCGGCTATTCTTAAACCATCTTCCACATTTTCCACGATATCAGAGGGAGCCACCGGCTCACCAATCTTCTCCATGGTTTCCTTAAACAGCTCCCGGTCTTCTGCCTTTTTAATAGTCAGGGCAGTGGTTCCGATGAGGCGGATATTGTTCTTTACGAAAAAGCCCTTATCTTCAAGCTCCATGGCCAGGTTTAAGCCTGCCTGACCTCCAAGTGTAGGAAGAACGCTGTCCGGTCTTTCTTTTAAAATCAGCTGTTCCACAACCTCTACGGTCAGCGGTTCGATATAGACCTTATCAGCAATATCTTTATCTGTCATGATGGTTGCAGGATTGGAGTTTAAAAGCACAACTTCAATTCCTTCTTCTTTTAAAGAGCGGCATGCCTGCGTTCCGGCATAATCAAATTCTGCTGCCTGACCGATGATAATCGGACCGGATCCAAGGACTAGTACTTTTTTGATATCCTGATTCTTAGGCATTCTTTCCCACCTCCATCATGTTTATAAACCGGTCAAATAAGTAGCTGGAATCCTGAGGTCCCGGACATGCTTCCGGGTGGTACTGTACGGTAAATATGTTCTTTCCGGTATATTTCATACCTTCATTTGTTCCGTCATTGACATTTACAAATGCAGGAACTGCCACAGCCGGATCCACTGTATCCTCGTCCACCACATATCCGTGGTTCTGGGAAGAGATATAAACCCTTCCGGTTTCTAAATCCTTAACCGGGTGATTGCCGCCTCTGTGCCCGTATTTCAGCTTATGAGTATCTGCGCCTGCTGCCAGCGCCATCAGCTGATGTCCCAGGCAGATTGCAAAGATGGGGACTTCGGATTCATACAGCTTGCGGATTTCCTTAATTATGTCAGTGCATTCCTTTGGATCTCCAGGGCCGTTTGACAGCATAATACCATCAGGATTGGAAGAAAGAATTACTTCTGCCTTCGTATCTGCCGGATATACAGTAACCTCACAGCCTCTCTCATTTAAGGACCGTGCGATGTTCTTTTTAGCACCTAAATCTAACAGCGCCACCCGCTTGCCTTCACCGGGAAGCACATAAGATTCCTTACAGGTGGTTGCCTTCACAACGCCGGTAACGGAATAAGTTTTCATTCGCGAAATGATTTCGTCAAGATCAAATCCTTCGTCGGTTGTGATCATGCCGTTCATTGTACCTTTTTCTCTTAAGATTTTTGTTAGGGCTCTCGTATCGATACCACTGATACCTGGAATGTCATTACTTTCTAAGAAATGCTGAATGGTATCCTCGCTTCTAAAGTTGCTGGGGATTCTAGATAATTCTCTGACAATGTAGCCATCCGGCCAAGGTTTGCATGACTCCATATCTTCCTGACAAATGCCGTAATTACCAATTAGCGGATATGTCATCACAACTGCCTGTCCCGCATAGGATGGGTCGGTGAGGACTTCTAAATAACCCGTCATGGAAGTATTGAATACGATCTCACTGATCACTTCCCGTGTTGAACCAATGCTCGTGCCTGTAAAAACAGTGCCGTCTTCCAGTATTAAAAAAGCTTTCATACGCAAAGTCCCAATCCTTTCTTAATAATAGTCCATGCTTTTTGGACATAAAGGGATACCCGTAAGGGTGTTTCTTAATAATAGTCCATGCTTTTTGGACATAAAGGGATACCCGTAAGGGTGTTTCTTAATAATAGTCCATGCTTTTTGGACATAAAGGGATACCCGTAAGGGCCAATTTGCAGCTGACTGGTATCAGCCCAAATTGAATAGATTATACATTATCCCGCGACATTTTTCAACTGTTTTTTTATAATTTATTAATCTACTTTTTATGCATTATTTTCCTTTTTTCAGATATTTCAGTCATCAATAATGTATATTTATGCAAAGTAATTAATATTATACATTTTCGTATACTTTCTGCCAACTTCGAACAAACTATTCATGAGGTGATAAATCATGATAGATAACAGTGAACTTCCCATTGGATTTACCATGGAACTGGCACAGCATTCAGACATTATGGTACAGTTTGCCGGACTCTCCAAAAACGAACAAAACCGCATTATCAACGGTGCAAGAGACATTGAAAGCCGCGATGAAATGAGAAACTACGTAGAGTCCATGTTCCATGAACCCAAAACATCTTTCTTTTAAAAAAGCCCCCGCAAAAACTGATTTATTTGGTTTTATGCGGGGCTTTTGTAATCATTGCCCAAATCAGCTAATATATTAATAATAATCATTTCAATAAGGGGCTATTTATGAATCCATATATGACCACTGCCCAGGAAACAGCTGCTTCCGGCTCTCTTCAGGTAGATGTGGTATCCTCGGAAAATAACTACCCGATCCAGGACGCAGAAATTTCCATCTCCTATACAGGAGAACCCGGCAGTATCTTAGAAACGGTTACTACGGATAGTTCCGGTCAGTCCGAAACCGTAAGTTTGTCAGCACCACCCGTAGACTTAAGCTTATCACCCGGACTGGAGCAGCCGTATTCGGAATATACACTTTTTATCACTGCACAGGGCTTCGAACCGGTGGCCATCTCCGGAACGCAGATTCTGGCAGACACGGATGCAATTCAGCCAGTCCGGATGACGCCTATCAAAGACGAGACAACTCCCGATGTTCCGATTACCATTCCGGAGCATACCCTGTACGGCGATTATCCTCCAAAGATTGCAGAAGCTGAGGTAAAACCAGTTGCGGAAACCGGCGAAATCGTATTAAGCCGGGTAGTCGTTCCCCAGACGATTATCGTCCATGACGGTGTACCTACGGATCCGACAGCCACCAATTATTATGTCCCTTATGGCGATTATATTAAAAATGTCGCTTCCAGTGAAATTTATGCTACCTGGCCAAGAGAAACGATTATTGCCAATGTTCTGGCAATTATGAGCTTTACCTTAAACCGGGTTTATACAGAATGGTACCGGAATCAGGGTTATAACTTTACCATCACTTCCTCTACCGCCTTTGACCACAAATGGATATACGGCAGAAATATTTATGAGAGTATTTCCCAGGTAGTGGACGAAATCTTTAACAGCTACTTATCCCGTCCCGGAATCAAACAGCCAATCTTAACCCAGTACTGCGACGGAAACCGGGTAACATGTCCAAACTGGATGTCACAGTGGGGGAGCAACACCTTAGGAGCGCAGGGCTATTCTGCCATTGAAATTCTCCGTAACTATTACGGAAGCAACATGTATATCAATACAGCAGAACAGGTTTCCGGTGTTCCCTCCTCATTCCCGGGAAATAATTTATCTGTAGGCGCTTCCGGTGACAAGGTCCGCCAGGTCCAGGAACAGCTGGCTACCATAGCCGGAGTTTATACCAGAATTCCCCGGATTACAGCAGATGGCATCTACGGAGAAAATACGGCTGAGGCAGTCCGCCAGTTCCAGTCCATTTTCAAGCTCCCGGTCACAGGAGTCATTGATTTCGCAACCTGGTATAAAATTTCCCATATCTATGTCGGTATTACAAGAATTGCTGAATATTCTTAAACTCCATAAAAGAGGGATCGTCCGCCAGATGCAGAATCCGCATCCGACGAACGATCCCTCCCTTTTTATTTCAGGAAATCACTTACCCCTCTCCTCCCATCAGATCTGCAGCAACGTAACCCAAGAGCGCCAGTGCAATCCCTCCAAGCAGTTCATAAATCTCCACTGTTTTCCACGGCACATCCCATAAAATCACAAAAGGTGAGGAAACCACCAGGCCGATGACCACCCGGTACATCTGGTGTTCATAAAGAGTCAAAAGTCGCTCCACAGCCCGGGCAAATAAAAGAACACCTGTAAACATGCCGATAAAATATGGGAATAGTACCATTCCGTTTTGAATAAGACTGTGAAAATCAAGAGCACATGCCGCTCTGATACAGGCATTGTTCGTCTGTAAAACAGGCTCATAAAAACCCAGCATCATCATAATCATTGAACCGCTTACTCCCGGCACAATCATGGTAGCTGCTGCCAGAAGCCCCACTGCAAAAAGAGTCACTGCCCAGTATTTCCCTGATGATAAATATTCCGCACCGGAAGCCATGGCAAAGCCCTCTCCGCTATTGCCGGAAGCGATCACCGTCTCTGCCCAATATGTAATTATAATTACGATGCTGCAGGTGACACCGGCAGTCACAATCCCTTTCCAAAAGTCATTTTTCTTTCCGGAAAAAGCTTTGCGTCCGAGAGCAGGAAGACCTCCTCCGATTAACCCGAGAAATGACAGCTTCGTCTGAAGGGGATACGTATGAAACAGATATTCAAACACCAGTGACAGAAAAATGATGCCTGCAACTGCACCGATTCCGTAGGGAAGGAGAAGCCTTATACTTTTCACCGGCTCTTTAAAAAGCCGGTTTACTGCATGGATGATCTTATCATAGACCCCCATGGTGATGGCCAGTACCCCACCGCTGATGCCCGGCAGTATATTCGCCACACCAATAATTACACCTTTTAGAAGCTCACCGATATACTTCAAGCAATTCCTCCTGCATTAATCCGTATATCCAATCCTATGCCTCTTTTACCGCTTCTAATACATCTTTTACCTGATTCAGCTTATAATCCGCAAGACTCTGGTCAAATCCATACCTTGTATCAATCACTGCCGCAATCTTAAGCCCTGCCCTGCGTGCAGCGGTTATTCCAATGGTGGAATCCTCTACAGCCAGACATTCTTCGGGCTTTAACTTAAGCTGCGAGACGGTATATAAATAGATCTCCGGATCCGGTTTGCTCTTTTTAAACTGCTCTCCGCTCACCACTGCCTCAAAATATTCCCGGATTCCATTTTCCTTAAGAACCCGTTCCACCAGCTCCAAATGGGTGGAGGAAGCCAGCGCCAGACGGAAACCTGTGTGTTTTAACTGCTTTAATGTATCGGTTACCTCCGGGCGGTAAATGGTCCGGTAATCAATCTCACCATAGATATCTCTCCGGCGGAATTCTGTTCTTAATTCTTCCCAGGTCTGTCCATTGGAAACAGCCCGTTCCACTACCTCCCAGCATTCCTGTTTCGTTGCTCCGACCATTGGATACAAATCCTCCAGTTTTACATCGGGATTTTTCTTTTTTGCAAACTCCAGCTGATATTCCAGATACACTCCCTCGCTGTCAATAATAACGCCATCCATATCAAATATCACTGCCTTAATCATAATTCTCTCCTCTGTACTCATTCTGATTAAGACCATACGACAAAAAAAGGCATCTTGTCAAGTCAAAGAAAAAGAGACAGCCGGAAGGATATGCTTTTTTCACCCCTTCCGGCCGCTCCCCCGGGCTCAATACACAGCCGGGCGTTTCACCATAAATGTGCTATGCCCCAGCTGCCTGAGAGCCTGCTCCATCTTAACCGCATTGTCCATATTTCGGAATGCACCTACACGCACCTTGTATAATCCGTCTTCATAAACTACAAATGCAGGAAACCCCTGGGACTTTAACATATTGGCCTCGCTCTCTGCCAGAGAACGCACCCGGAAAGCACCGGTCTGTATCTGATAATACTGGGTCTGGGTCTCTTCCTGCTGCTGTATCGTATTTAAAATACCACTGGCAATGGCCTGGGCAATCTCATCAAAATGATCGTCAAAAAGATAATTATCTGCTTCATTATCTATAAATCCAACCTCCACTAAAACAGAGGGAAGCTTTGTTCTTCTGAGCACTACAAGCCCCGGACGTTCCACCGTTCCTAAATTGGTAAATCCCGCAGCACCAAGGGCTTCTCCAATATTCTTTGCAAGCATTCCCTCAACGCCTTTGTTTTCAAAAACAACGGTCTCAACTCCGGATCCGGTTCCGGGAACCGGCATGGCATTTCGGTGAATGGATACAAATAAATCTGCTTCCGCATCATTGGCCATCATGGCTTTTTCCAGGGGTGTATTATAGGTATCGTCAGTTCTTGTATACCTGACATCAACTCCGTTGTCTGCAAGGATCTTTCCGACAGCAAGCGCAAGTTTTAAGTTATCATCTTTTTCCTGCCGCTCATTATAAGCTGCACCCGGGTCCGCACCGCCGTGACCGGCATCTATTACCACGATCTTTCTCTCAGCCAAAAGAAAAACTCCTTTCACATACCTCTATTCTATAAAGTATGTAAAAGGAGTGTTCTCCGTACCATGTTTTAGTCCATGATTTATTCATTTTCTCCTAATTCCGCCATGACATCCACACCTCTTGGTCCAACCGGAGTAGAAAAGACGATCTGGGTACTGGTCTTTCCGTACTTCTGGAGCTGTCCGATGAAAATATCCAGCTCCATGGTGCTCTGAAATGCCACCTTAATCAGCATGGAATAATCTCCTGTAACGCAATTGCATTCCAATACATTGGGTATGGATTCCATGTAGGAATAAAACTGAATTTTATCCACCGGTGACACATCCAGATTCACAAACGCAATGATATGATATCCCAGCTTCATGGGATCCACTGACGCATGATACCCGGTAATGATTTTCTCCCGCTCCAGCTTTTCAATTCTGGAGGAAACAGCAGGCGAAGACAAAAAGGTATTTTCTGCTATGTTCTTTAAAGATGCCCGGGCGTTCTTCTGCAGTGTCTGCACTATTTTCTTATCAATATCGTCCATATCTTCCTCCTTGAATTAAAAAAAGCGCCAGTACCACTAAAGTACTGAACGCTTTTGTTCTAACAAATTAAGCCTAAACCTTATTAATCTTTTCTTATCAATATCATAACCAATTATTAAATACTTGTCAACGTTTATTTTATTAAGGACGGTATCTTTTTCATCCGTTCAATGGCTTCCACCGTATTTTCATAGGTTCCGAACGCAGTAAGGCGGAAGTACCCTTCCCCGCTTGGACCGAATCCGCTTCCAGGTGTTCCGACAACGCTTGCTTCCTCCAATAACCGGTCAAAGAAGTCCCAGGAGGTCATTCCTTCCGGCACCTTTAACCAGATATAAGGAGCATTGACACCTCCGTATACTTCACATCCTGCTTCTTTTAAGCCGTCATAGATCACCTTTGCATTTCTCATGTAATACGCAACCTGCTCTTTTAACTGAGCCCTGCCCTCTTTGGAATAAACCGCTGTTCCCGCTTTCTGAATGATGTAGGGAGCGCCGTTAAACTTGGTTCCGTGGCGTCTTGCCCATAAGGAATGAAGCATGACCCCTCCCCGCTCCAGTGATTTGGGGATTACGGTAAATCCAAGACGTACACCGGTAAAGCCGGCATTCTTGGAGAAAGAGCGAAATTCAATGGCACAGGTCCTGGCTCCCTCTATCTCATAAATGGTATGGGGTACATCTTCCTGAGCAATATAAGCTTCATAGGCCGCATCGTAAAGTATGACAGCTCCTGTTTCATTGGCATAATCCACCCATACCTTTAACTGGTCTCTGGTGAGAGTGGTTCCTGTGGGATTGTTTGGAACACATAAGTAAATAAGATCCGGGGTCTTCTCCGGAAGCTGAGGTACAAAATGATTTTCCGCTGTGCACGGCATGTAAATGACGTTGCTCCACTTACCTGTCTTTTCATCATATTCACCAGTTCTTCCAGCCATGACATTGGAATCTACATAAACCGGATAAACAGGGTCACAAACTGCAATTCTACAGTTCTGATCGAATATCTCCTGAATATTTCCGCAGTCACTTTTTGCGCCGTCAGATACAAAAATCTCATCAGCCGATATCTGGCAGCCTCTTGCAATGTAATCTTCGCCGGCAATCAGTTCTCTTAAAAAACCGTATCCAAGATCCGGTGCATATCCATGAAATGTTTCCGCCGCTCCCATCTCATTCACGGCACCGTGAAGCTCCTCAATAATTGCCGGAACAATGGGTTGTGTTACGTCACCGATTCCAAGGCGAATCACCTTTTTGCCGGGATTGGCCTCTATATAAGCATTTACCTTTTTTGCAATAGTGGAAAACAGATAGCTTCCGGGCAATTTTAAATAGTTTTCATTGATCTTAACCATAGGTTCCTCCTGTTTTTTAAAGATTATTTATGTCGAACTCTCCCTCAAACACTTCCACAGCAGGACCTGTCATAAATACATGACCGCTTCCCTCTCTGTCCCAGTGAATGGTCAAGTTTCCGCCTTTTAATGATACTTTAACCGTATTGCCGGTTCGTCCGCAAAGTGCCGAAGCGACTGCGCTGGCTGTTGCTCCTGTCCCGCATGCCCACGTCTCCCCGCTTCCTCTCTCCCACACCCGCATGCGGATGTGCTCCGGACTCATAACCTGAATAAATTCAGAATTGGTACGCTCCAAAAAACGCTCATGATTCTCAAATCCAGGCCCGGCAGACTCTAAATCCAGGCTGTCAATGTCATTCATATAATAAACTGCATGGGGATTTCCCATGGAAATTCCTATAAATTCATAATCCGTGCCATTCACACAGATTGGCTCCGGAACAAGGCTGGTCACTTCCGGTATCCCCATATCTACTGTTAAAAGAACTGCCTTTCCGTTTTCCTCTGTCACTTTTAAATGCTTGATTCCGGCTCCTGTTTCCACATCAAATTCCGTCTTTTCTACCAGATGATGATCGAACACATATTTTCCCACACAGCGGATTCCATTCCCGCACATGGGACTCTCAGAGCCGTCAGCGTTAAACATGCGCATACGGCAGTCTGCCGCCTCTGACGGACAAATCAGAATCAGACCGTCCGATCCGATTCCGAAATGCCGGTCACTGACTAGTTTTGAAAGCTCTGCCGGATTGTCAACAGATTCTTCAAAGCAGTTAATATACACATAATCGTTTCCGATTCCCTGCATTTTAGTAAATTTCATCTTAATCCCCCACTGTTAAATATTAATAAGGCTCATGATCATCTGGGCAGTCTCCACCATATTGGTTCCGCTGTCCATGCTGCACTTTTGAATGTAACGGTGTGCTTCTGCTTCTGTCATATGGTTTCGTTCCATTAAAAGTTCCTTGGCCTGCTTAATCAGTTCCTGTTCTTCTCCGCTTCTTTCCTTTGGCTGGCTCTTTAATTTCTTCCGCCTTTTTGCCAGAGATTCCATCATCATCTCTAAAGTGCTTAAAAGATCCTGAACCTTTAAAGGCAGTCCGAGACAGACCACATCATCCGGCGCTCTGCCGCTCCACTGGCTGGGCGATGCAACAAGCAGCATCAGCATCCCTTTGGGAAGACATTCATAAATCTCCTGATACACCATATCTGCAAATCTGCAGCCGCATATCACGATTCCGCTGCCCAGTTCATCAGCACTGTTCACTGCCTGAGCGCCGGAGGTGCAGACTGCCGAGACCGTAAAGCCGTTTTTCATAAGAATATTCTTTATATTTTTCGCATCCTCTGCCTTTGAAAATGCCACAATCACATTGGTCAAACACTCTCACCTCCAGATAACAGTATCAGGGAACTTAAGTCTGTCAATACTTGTATAAGTATTCTTCCACTTCCCAGTCCGTTACCTGTGCACGGAACATCCGCCATTCGGCTTCCTTTGCTTCCAGGTATTTGGTATAAATGTGCTCGCCCAGCACTTCCTTCATAAACTCATCTTTCCGGAATGCTTCGACGGCCTCTCCCAGAGTCTCAGGAAGCTGCTCGATTCCCTTTGCAGCCATCTCCTCTACAGACATGGAATAACCATTGCAGTCCACGCTCCCCGGAGGCGTCATCTTCTTTTCGATACCGTCAAGACCTGCTGCAAGACAGGCTGCAAGAGCCAGATAGGGATTTACGGCGGAATCCGGGCTGCGCAGCTCGATTCGGGTGCTTTCCCCTCTTGCGCATGGAATCTTAATAAGTGAACTGCGGTTTGAACGGGCAGACCATGCCACATAAACCGGAGCATCGTATCCGGGAACAAGACGTTTATAGGAATTAACCAGAGGATTGGTTAAAATTGTCATTCCCTTCATGTGATGAAGAATGCCTGCCATAAACTGATATGCGGTCTGGCTTAAGCCCAGTTCATCCTCTTTATCTTCAAACATGTTCTTACCTGTTAAATCAGAAAGGGACATATTAATGTGCATGCCGGAACCATTGACACCGGCTTTTGGCTTTGGCATAAAGGTGGCATGAAGTCCGTGGCGCTTTGCAATGGCTTTGACTGCCATCTTAAATGTCATAATGTTATCTGCTGTCACCATGCCTTCTGCATACTGAAAATCAATCTCATGCTGTCCCGGTGCAATCTCATGATGGGATGCCTCAATCATAAAGCCCATCTCTTCCAGAGTGAGTATCATGTCTCTGCGGACATTCTCCGCCTGGTCAATGGGAGCCACATCAAAATAACCGGCCATTTCATGGGTATCCGTGGTAGGACGTCCCTCCTCATCCATATGGAAGAGAAAAAATTCGCACTCCGGTCCTGCATGAAAAACAAAGCCCATGTCACTGGCTTTTTTCAGTACCTTCTTCATTACGAACCTGGGATCTCCTTCAAAAGGAGTCTGATCCGGGCAGTGCACATCGCACATCAGTCTTGCAACTTTCCCCTGCTGGGGACGCCATGGGAATATCTCAAAGGTATCCAGATCCGGATAGAGATACATATCAGATTCTTCACTTCTAACAAAGCCCTCTATGGAAGAACCATCAAACATACAGCGGTTTTCCAGTGCTTTTCCCAGCATATTCTTTGTGATTGCCACATTTTTCAGCATGCCGAATATATCCGTAAACTGAAGACGGATAAATTCCACATCTTCTTCTTCCACAATGCGGAAAATATCTTCTTTGCTATACTTGCTCATAAAAACACTCTCCCTTTCTCATGATTGAATAAAGAGCCCCGGCTTTATCGGGACTCTCCGCCACTTATGCGATCCTTGCGGAGCATCTATGCTCTACGGGGAACAAAGTTCCTATAGAAAATAATACCAAGAAAAGGGATGGGCAAACACAGCCTCACTTCAATGGACCATCTTCGCACCACCCCGTCATATGTGTAAAATATAACAGCTGGAAAAAAATTTGTCAATGTGTTTTTTCATTCCTGTTCTGATAACGGAGAGCCCGAACCGCATTTAAGATAGCAAGTACGGAAACACCCACATCACCGAAAACAGCTGCCCACATGGTGGCGATTCCTGCAGCTGAAAGGATTAAAATCAGCACCTTCACGCCTATGGCAAAAATAATATTCTGCTTCACAATGGCCACTGTTTTTCTGGCAATCAGGATCGTATCAACCAGCTTTGTCAGTTCGTCGGTCATGATCACCACATCAGCCGCTTCAACCGCTGCATCGGAACCAATCTGACCCATGGCAATTCCCACATCTGCACGGGCGAGAACCGGAGCATCATTGATTCCGTCTCCCACAAATGCCAGTGCTGCATCCTTACCGTTCTTCGCCAGCAGTTCTTCCACTTTTCCAACTTTATCGCCAGGAAGAAGACCTCCGTGAACCTCATCAAGCCCAAGCTTTTCTCCTACCAGTTTTCCCACCTCCGGTTTATCGCCGGTAAGCATTACAAGCTTTTTCACTCCTGCTGCCCTTAAGCCCTTTAATGCTCTTGGTACGTCTTCCCGGATGGTATCTGAAATGGTTACAGAACCAAGATAGGTATTTTTATCTGCTATATAAAGCGTTGTTCCTGCCGCCGAATCTGCAGCGTTTACAGGGATTCCCTGCTTCTCCATGAGTCTGGCATTACCGATATAAAGCTCTCTTTCCTTATTCTGTGTATAAACGGTTGTTTTTACTCCAAATCCTGCAAGTTCTTCCGCTGTACCCACCTTTGACTGATCCAGTGGTTTTCCATAAGCTTCTTTAACAGAATGGGCAATGGGATGACTGGAATGGAATTCTCCATATGCGGCGAGCTCTAAAAGTTCTTCCTTTGTTCCTTCCAGAGGATCCACACTGGTGACCTGAAACTTTCCGGTTGTGAGAGTTCCTGTTTTATCAAACACCACCGTATCAAGGTCCGCCATGGCTTCCAGGTAATTGCTTCCCTTTAAAAGAATTCCCTGACTGGAGGCCGCTCCAAGCCCTCCGAAAAAGCTTAACGGAACTGATATAACCAGTGCACAGGGACAGGAAACAACTAAAAAGCTGCAGGCACGATAAATCCAGGTTCCCCAGTCACCGGTGAAAAGGGGCGGAATCACGGCAAGTAAAACAGCAAGCACTACGACTACAGGAGTATAGATTCTTGCAAACCTGGTGATGAAATTTTCTGCCCTTGCCTTTCTGGAGCTGGCATTCTCCACCAGTTCCAGGATTTTAGCAACGGTGGAGTCATCAAACAGCCTGGTTACTCTTACCTCCAGAACACCGTTTAAATTAATGGAACCGCTTATAACGGAATCCTGTTCCTTTATCTCTACAGGCATGGATTCACCGGTCAGTGCTTTGGTGTCAAGACTGCTGCTGCCCTTAACCACAATACCGTCAAGCGGTACCTTCTCTCCCGGCTTTACTACAATGATGTCATCAACTGCGACTTCATAGGGATCGACCTTCTCTTCTGCTCCATCACGAAGCAGATTGGCATATTCCGGATTAATGTCCATAAGATCCGTTATGGATTTTCTTGACCGGTTCACTGCATAATCGTTAAACAGTTCGCCGATCTGGTAAAACAGCATAACGCCGACAGCTTCTTCCAGAGCCCCGATTCCGATTGCACCAAAAGTTGCCACAGACATCAGAAAGTTCTCATCAAAAAACTGACCGTTTCTGATATTTTTCACCGCTCTTAACGGAATATCATAGCCTGCTGCCAGGTAAGATATAATAAATAATATCCAGTACCAGAAAATTCTCCCCTCAGCTGCCATGGCAAGAGCAAAGAATACGGCACTGATTATCAGTCTGATTCCCATAATTTTCTGTTTTTTTGTCATAACTGCTCCTTTTTTTACCGAAGTACTTTAAATTCTGCTTCCGGCTCAATCTTATACGCTGTTTTCCTGGCTGCTTCCATGATCTCATCCACTCTTGCCTCTTCCACTTCCATGGTTAATCTCTGAGTCATAAAGCTTAAAGAAGCATTCTCAACACCGCTTAATTTTTTTACCTCTTTTTCGATTTTAGCCGCACAGTTTGCACAGCAAAGGCCCTCTAATTTAATTATTTTTTTCATTTTCATCTTCTCCTTTTTCCTATATTTTATTTCGAATTTTTATTCGCTGATATGCTCCATCCCCTGAGCCAGGATTGTTTCAATATGACCATCTGCCAGGGAATAGAAAACCGTCTTTCCTTCCCGTCTGAATTTCACCAGACGCATCTGCTTTAACACACGGAGCTGATGGGATATCGCCGACTGCCCCATCTGCAGCAGATTGGCGATGTCACAGACGCACATCTCTGACTGGCCGAGCACATAGAGAATTCTGACTCTTGTCGGGTCTCCGAATATTTTAAAGAAATCTGCAAGATCCATCAGCTGCTGATCTTTCGGCATTACTTTTAAAACCTGATTCACAACATTCTCATGAACGCATATAAAATCACACTGGTCTATCTCGCCGTCCTGAATGACTCTTTTTTCTTCTTCTGCCATCTGGAACCTCCTTATATATTATTATATGAATATCTGTTCATATGTTTATATTATCATCTTTATTTGTTTTGTCAAGTACTTTTTTCCAAAGTATTGACAGCTTTTTCCTGGGGTGATAGACTATAATTCCTTTTCCATATCTAAATTCACATCTCAAATTCAGGAAAAGAGAATATTGAAACCACGGTAGAGTCCCCGGAAAGTAATTCCGGAGAGCTGTGCTGGCGAGTTCGCCTGCACTGACCGCTTGGAAAGATATTAGGACGTTCTGACCAGTTATGACAGATCTCTTCCCCTATAAGGCAGGAGCTGCCCGCTGCAGGAATGAAACGTTCACAAATATTACTGCCAGGAGGAATTTATATGATTCAAGTGGAACACATGAACAAGACTTTTAAAGTCGCAAGAAGAAGTGCCGGATTTTCCAATGCGGTAAAGGCGCTTTTTCACAAGGAGACCGACACGGTCCATGCTCTTTCCGACATCTCCTTTCGAATTGGAGACGGAGAGATGGTAGGCTATATCGGCCCCAACGGTGCCGGAAAAAGCTCCACCATCAAAATTTTAAGCGGAATTCTGACTCCGGATAACGGAACCTGCCGGATTAACGGCCGGATTCCATGGAAGGACCGGAAGGAACATGTAAAGGACATCGGCGTCGTATTCGGGCAGCGTACCCAGCTGTGGTGGGACGTTCCTGTTATTGATTCCTTTGAACTGCTCCGCGACATCTACGACATCCCAAACCACCAATACTTAATTACCTTGGAAGAGCTCACCGAACTTCTTGCTTTAGAAGAGATCATAAAGACTCCGGCAAGACAGCTTTCTCTCGGTCAGCGCATGCGCTGCGAAATTGCAGCATCTCTTCTCCATACCCCAAAGATCCTCTTTCTTGATGAACCCACGATCGGACTTGATGCCGTTTCCAAGCTTGCAGTCCGGGATTTTATCAGAAAGTTAAACCGGATCCACAAAACCACAGTTCTACTTACCACGCACGACATGCAGGACATTGATGCCCTTGCAGACAGGGTTTTACTGATCGGGAAAGGCCGGCTGCTTTCAGACGGAACTCTCTCAGATTTAAAATCCCGCTGTGAACCCCCATGTGCCACCTTAGATGAGATTGTTGCATCCCTTTACCGGGAATTTCAGATTTAGGAGGGGACAAGATGAAAAAATACTGGTCTTTTTTCCGCATCCGGTTTATCAGGGGCCTTCAGTACCGAACCGCCGCTCTGTCCGGCATGGTGACACAGTTTGTATGGGGAGCCATGGAAATCCTTTTATTTAAGGCCTTCTATGAAGCGTCTCCGGAAAGCTTCCCCATGACCTTTGAAGCACTTTCCACTTATGTTTGGCTTCAGCAGGCATTTCTGGCTTTATATATGGTCTGGTTCTGGGAAGCGGAGCTTTTTAATTCCATCGCAACCGGAGATGTGGCCTATGAATTATGCAGGCCGGTCCGCCTTTATAATATGTGGTTTGTAAGGGGACTGGCAGTCCGGCTTTCAAAAGCAGTGCTGCGCTGCATGCCGATCCTGATTGTCTCCTGGTTTCTTCCAGCTCCCTACGGGCTCACGCTGCCGGGAGATACGGCAACCTGGGCACTCACTCTTTTGTCCATGACACTGGGACTGCTTCTTATTGTGGCTTTCAACATGATTGTTTATATGTCCGTATTTTACACAGTTTCCTCACAGGGAATTAAACTGGTCATTACCTCTTTAGCGGAATTTTTAAGCGGAGCTGTCATACCCATTCCCTTTCTTCCCGACCATGTACGAAAAATCGTGGAATTTCTGCCCTTCGCCTCAGCACAGAACGTGCCTTTCCGGATCTTTGGCGGCGATTTAACAGGACCTGATCTGTATAGCAGCATAATAAAACAGGTATTCTGGCTGTTTGCCTTTGTGCTCATCGGACGGTTTATGGAAAAACGGGCACTAAAACGGGTTGTCATACAGGGGGGCTGAAAGGAGAATTTCATGAATTTAATCAGACTTTACGTAAATTTTTTTCTCATGCACCTAAAAAGCATGATGCAGCACAAAGTTTCATTTTTCATGACATTAACAGGTCAGTTTTTAATCTCCTTTAATGTCTTTTTAGGAGTTTACTTTATGATGACACGATTCCATCAGGTAAAGGGCTTCTCTTACAGTGAAGTACTGCTCTGCTTTTCCATTACTCTGATGGCTTTTACACTGGCAGAAACCATATTCCGGAGTCTGGATACCTTTGAGACCATCATTGGAAACGGAGAATTTGACCGTATACTCCTCCGCCCCAAAGACAGTCTGTTTCTGGTTCTGTGCAGCAAGATCGACTTAACCCGCTTCGGACGTCTTCTTCAGGCTGTTGTCATGCTGGCTTACGGAGTATCCTCCAGTTCCATAGCCTGGACACCCCTTCGCTGCCTCCTTGTAGTGCTCATGATTCTTGGAGGAATCTGTGTCTTTGCTGCCATCTACTTAATTTTTGCATGCTTATGCTTTTTTACTTTGGAGGGGCTGGAATTTATGAATGTATTTACAGACGGCGCCAGAGAATACGGGAAATATCCCATAGGCATTTATGGGAAAAATGTGCTTTTTATCTGCACCTGCCTGGTCCCCTTTGCCTTATTCCAGTATTATCCCCTGTTATATCTCACAGGCAAATCAGACAATGTCTGGTACAGCCTGCTGCCGCTGTGCTGTGCCCTCTTTCTGATTCCCGCATTCCTCTTATGGAATTTCGGGCTGAGACACTACCAGTCCACCGGTTCCTGATAATAGAAAATGCATCCGTTCAGACCTTTTACGGCTGATACGGATGCATTCTCCTCTCTGTCTTTATTCTATTATAGAATTAATGTCCGCAGGACTCTCCATGATGACCGCATTCATGCTCTTCACTTCCCTCATGATGATGACTGCAAAGAGTATCCGGATCAAACTTAAGACTTCCTGACAGCAGAGAATTCACTGCCTCATCTGCATTTCCTTCCACTCCCGGATATAGCCGGATGCCTGCATCAGACAAAGCATTTCTGGCTCCTGCACCAATGCCTCCGCAGATCAGAGTTTTTACACCCAGTTCTGTTAAAAAGCCAGCCAGTGCACCATGACCGTCTCCGTTGGTATCTGTAATTTCCTGTGATACCACGTTTTTATCTTCCACCTCATAGATTTTAAACTGTGTGGTTTGTCCAAAATGCTGAAATACATTTCCTCTGTCATAAGTAACCGCAATCTTCATAGCATGACCTCCTTTTCTTTATTAAATTGCTCACTAAGGGTATCATAGAATTATTTTGGTCATATGTCAATAACTTTTGCCCTGTTATTAATAATTCGTCCAAATAATGTTGTAAAAACCATCATGGACACTGTTACACTGATGAAATCTGATATGGGCTCCGTATAAAAAATATAATTGACGCCCAGCCATGCGGGCAGTGTTACTGCCCCAAGGAGAAAAATTGTTTTTCTGAACATGGAAAGGGAAATTGCCGCTTTTGCAGCTCCCAGACCGGTAAATCCGTCTACAATTACATACTGAAGTGCCAGAGGTATAATTCCCATGGTATAAACCTTTATCCCCCTGACAGTTAAATCTACGTAGGACTGGTCCCTTGTGAAAATATGTACAAAGAACTGGGGAACTGTATGGGCAAGGATGAACATCACAGTGGTAAAACCAACCGCAAGAAATGCGATATACCGTTCTGCCTGTCTGATCCTCTCCGGCCTCCCGGCCCCTAAATTAAAACCAAGGATTGTCTGTGTTCCTGTTGTAATTCCGCCCAGAGGCATGGTTACCATCAGCATAAAGCTCTGAACAATGGTCATACAGGTAAGAAGCTTCTCTCCGCTTCCCTCTCCGCCGTAATGCATAATTACTGCATTCAGTGATATAATGAGTACATTGTCAAATGCAATAATAAGAAAAGGGGAAAGGCCCAATGTCAGGATTCTCTTTACAACTTCCAAATCATAATCCTGAAAGGTTATCTTAATAGGCGGAGTGCTGCCAAAAAGGAACCGGAGAACATAGATACAGGATATCATCTGGGATATCACAGTTGCAATTGCGGCACCCCTCACCCCCAGTCCAAAAACAAAAATGAACAGCGGGTCCAGTATGATATTGCTCACTGCTCCCCATATAACGGATTTCATGGCTGTTCTGGAATATCCCTGACATACAATAAAGGGATTTAATCCTGCGGAAAACAAAGCGAACACCGTCCCGGTCAGATATACGGAAAGATATTCATCTGCGTAAGGAAATACGGTCTTTCCCGCACCGAACCACACCAAAAGATGATCCTTAAGCAGAAACGAAACAGCCGTTATGAAGAGAGAAAAAAAGAGTAAGAGCAAAAAACAATTGGCGAGAATCTGTCTGGCAGCTCTCTGGTTTTTTTCTCCCAGACGAATGCTCATAAGCGGAGATCCGCCCGCGCCCACTAAAAAAGCAACAGAAGAAATCAAGGTTACAATAGGACCACAGATTCCAACTCCTGCCAGGGCGGCTTCCCCGATCTTAGGGATATTTCCGATATACATACGGTCTACAATACTATATAAAACACTGACAAACTGAGCCAGCATGGAGGGAACCGCAAGCCTCCATACCAGCCCTTTTATATGATCTGAATTTAAATCGTTTTCTGTTTTCACTGGTAACTCCGTTATCTTGTCTGATTTGTTATCTCTCCCTGAGAACCGAACGTATAAGAGACATTGTCTATTACCATGGTTTTATCATGTACCATGATGCCGTTTGAATCGAGATAGTACCATTTTCCGTCTGGCTGAATCCAGCCGGTCTGTTTTTCATAATTTTTCATGTAGTACCGTTCCCCGTCAACGGTTTTAAATCCATCTGCCGGAATAAGAGAACCATAATCTGCAAAGGACAGTTCAATGGTAACATCTCCTTCGATTCCTGCCACCCGTCCTTTATCCGTACACTGCCATATCGTCCTGTTCTGGCAGTCATTGACGGTCCCGTATCTGGCATACCACACATCATAAGGAACCTGGCTCATATCGATATGAAGTGACAGCCATTTATTGTTTGCATATACAATGGGACGGTAGCCGGCATCTGAGATTGTTTTGCAGAATGCATTGATGTTATCCGTAATCTGCTGTCTGGAAAGTTTATTATCAAGAAGATACTGGGATTCCACATCATAAGCAATTGGGTAGGAGATCCGGTAATCCTTTACCTGGCGCAGCACGTACTTCGCCTCTTCCACTGCAGTCTGCGTATCAAGAGCCTGTGTATAGAAGAACACACCGGTCTTAATCCCTTTTTCCGAAGCATTCTTCATATTTTCGGAAAAATATGGGTCCATATCATTTAAGTAGCCAATCCGAACCATGGCAAAAGAAACCCCGTCGTCCGCTACCTTCTTCCAATCAATTCCTCCGTTTGTCTCATTCTGTCTGTTCTGGTATTTGGTCACTGTGATTCCCTTTTCCAAAACTCCTGTAATGGGATTACCGGCTGCATCAATGTATTGTCCGTTTTCCAGTTTCCAGGCTTCTGCCGAAAAACCATTTAAAGGGGTTGCAAATGCCTCAGAAGCCATAAGACAGGCAACCAGACTCGCGGCAATCCTCAATCTTATGTTTTTTTTCATTGTATCCTCCAATTACTGCTTTTAATCTGTTTAATCTTTCTCTTTCCGGAACGCATCCACATCATGAATTAAGGTCTTCACGCTGTATAAGAACCTGTCGAATGCACCGAATTTATAAATAGTGATGATCAGCATACCCACGGGAACAGCCAGTATCATACCGGCGATCCCGCTTATTTTAAAGCCCAGATATAAAAATAATAATGTCATTAACGGGTCCAGCCCCATGGTATCGCCTACGATCTTCGGCTGAATGATCTGTCTTAGAACCAGAGTCAGAACATAGATCACAATCAGACCGACTCCAAAGGCGTACTCTCCCGAAACGATCCGCAGCAATGCCCACGGAATCAGGATGGTTCCGGTTCCAAGAATAGGAAGGAAATCAAGCACTGCAATAACAACCGCAAGCAAAAGTGCATACTTGACTCCCAAAACCAGAAAGCCGGCTGCCAGAACACCGGCGATAATAAACATAATTTTAAACTGGGCCAGGAAATAGCCTCCCACCAGATGCTTTACATCTTTTTTGAGATAATTATAATATCCAGCGAACCCTTTGGGCATATACCGTTTCACAAATGTAAGAATCTTATCCCTGTCCACGATAAATATATAGGAAGAAAATATGGTTACAACGATGTAAACCAATGCCGCAGGGATGCTCTTTACCACATTTCCCGCAGCCATAAAGGTGGGAGATGCGATCTTCTGCACCATGACATTTAAATACTCTCCGATATGCGTTACAAATACATTAACTGAGTCCTGAACCCCCTCAGGGAGAAACCGCAGCAGGTTTTCCGCCATTAAGAGCATCTTCTGAACCTCTACCCAGGCAGATTCGTAGTATAGAGGGATATCTTCCACAAATCCCGCTGCTTCGGTAACCAGTTTGGATATGAGAAAATAAAAAGCCGCAATAATAAGAGCCAGTACCGCTACTACAATCAGCACCGAACTGTGCTTTCTCACAAGCTTCAGTCTTTTCTCCAGCAGACGGACCAGCGGATTGGCGATCACCGAAATCACCCAGCCGATTACGAAAGGGAGAAAAAAATTCAGTATTCTCGGTCCCCACACGCAGATGAAATAAAAGAACACAATAGGGATTATAATATTTAATATGATTCTGCAATATTTTTTTACAAATTCCATGCTTATCTCCTGCCTTTATAATACCCCCAAAAGCCCAAGTGATAAATACTGTGATTAAAGAAACTTCTCCAGGAAAGCGTATAGCTTTTCCATCTCTTCATCCGTCCCAATGGTAATCCTTAAATGATTATCAAGCCCTGGCTGTTTAAAGTAACGAACAAAAATCTGTTTTTCTCTCAATGCCAGGTAAATATCCTCCGCTTTTTTCTCCCTGTGGCTGGCAAATATAAAATTCGCCATGGAATCGGGGAAAGTAAAGCCAAGTTCACCGAGACGTTTTTTCGCTTTCTCTCTTGTAGTTATAATTTTTCCGATGGTTTCTTTAAAATAGCTTTCATCCTTTACTGCTTCCGCTCCCAGAATCTGGGAAGGCATATTCATGGTGTAGGAATTATAGGAATATTTCACATCATTTAAAGCCCGTATCAGATCTCTGTTTCCCATGGCATAACCGATCCGCATTCCCGCCATGGAACGGGATTTGCTGAAGGTCTGCACCACCAGCAGATTTTCGTATTTTTTAATCAGCCCGGCAGCGCTTTCACCGCCGAAATCAACGTAAGCCTCATCCACAATCACAACGGAGTCCTGATTATGAGCAATGATGTCTTCTACTTCACTTAATGGCATAAATACGCCTGTGGGCGCATTGGGGTTCGGAAATATGATTCCCCCATTTTGTCTGTAATAATCTTCCTTATGAATCAGAAAGTTCTCATCAAGGGCCGGTGTTTCATAAGGAATACGGAATAACTCCGCCCATACCTTATAAAACGAGTAAGACACATCAGGAAATAAGACTGGTTTCTGAGAATTAAAAAATGTCAGAAATGACATGGCGATGACATCATCGGAACCGACTCCCACAAAAATCTCATCTTCCTCTATCCGATAATATTCGCAAAGTGCCTTTGTCAGAACTGCGGATGCAGGATCCGGATATTTGCGGAACTTATCATAATCCATCTCAACCATGGCCTTTTTTACAAACGGAGAAGGCGGATAGGGGTTTTCATTGGTATTGAGTTTCACTAAATGCTCTCCCTTTGGCTGTTCACCTGGAACATAAGGGGTCACCGTCCGGATATTAGCCTGCCATGCGCTCATCTTAAGTCCTCCTTAACGGCTGTAAGTCCGTATTCCTGCGCAATCCTTTTAAATGCCGGCAGCGAACGTTCAATCTGCTCATAGGAAACACAATAGGCGATTCGTGCATAACCAGGACACGCAAAAGCACTTCCCTGCACTAAAAGAACCCGGTGATTTTTACAAAATTCACAGAACTTCTTATCATCCTCCGGAGTTTTTATAAACAGATAAAATGCTCCTTCCGGTTTAATACACTGAAAGCCGTATTCTTTTAAGCTGCTGTAAAGAAGTTCACGGTTTCTATTATAAGCAGAGAGGTTTACTTTTTCATCCACGCAGCGCAGAATCACTCTCTGCATCAGGGACGGAGCATTGACACAGCCGAGTACACGGTTTGAGATGGCAGCTGCTGCAATCACAGCCTTTGAATCCTCCACTTCATCCGGAATCACCAGATATCCGATTCTCTCCCCTGGAAGAGATAAGGATTTGCTGTAAGAATAGCAGACGACCGTATTCTTATAAAACAAAGTCACATAAGGAACATCAACTCCGTCATAGGCAAGCTCCCGGTAGGGTTCATCTGAAATCAGGAGTATGTTCGTCCCATACTCGCTCTCTTTCCGTTCCAGAATGGCTCCGATCTGCCGGAGGGTTTCAGAAGAATATACCACCCCTGTCGGATTATTGGGCGTATTTATAATCACAGCCTTGGTCCTTTTCGTTATACTTCGTTCAAATTCCAGGAGACCTGGCTGAAAAGTTTCTGTATTCGGCGGAATAACTGTAAGCACGCCGTCGTAATTGCGTACGTAAGAACCGTATTCCATAAAATAGGGTGCAAACACGATCACTTCATCACCAGGATCCAGAATGGTTTTTAAAATTACATTCAGGCCGCTGGCTGCACCAACCGTCATAAGGAGATTGCCCCCATGAAAATGAGTTCCGAACCGCCGGTTGATGGACCCCGCAATCCCTTCCCTCACATCATCAAAACCTGCGTTGCTCATATATCCATGAACCATGGTTGACTCTTCTTCGTTCATAATATCAATGATTGCCTGTTTCACTGATTCCGGTGCGGGTACATTGGGATTTCCAAGGCTGAAATCATAGACGTTTTCTGCACCATATTCGGCAGCCATCTTTTTTCCTTCTTCAAACATGGCGCGGATGGCGGAATTATTTTCTACAAGGGGTCTCATCTTGTCTGCTATCATATCATTATTCCTTCCTTTATCCTGAAATGGTTTATGTGGATTATAACACATATGAAAAAAGAGGTCCATTCTTAATTTACAATTCCTGATCTGTACTGAGGGCCGATTTTAATAGGGAAGCTTTCACTCTGCCGTAGCATTCCTCAAAGTCTTCATCCTGCACCCGTATAACAGTCATCCCTGCCCGGACAGGAAGCAGCGTTTTTGATGCCTGGCTCATCATCTGGTATCTTAGTTCCTTTAAAATGCGCCTGCATTTTATTCTTATATCCTCTTCTTTAATGTTCCGGCACAGAATCAGGATTTCATACTCTCCATCCAGGCACATGATGTCATCTTCTCTGAAAAACCGTTTCATAAACAGTGCCTGCTCAAGGAATGACTGTCTGGCATACTTCATCCCGGCAGATTCTGTATTTTCACTGTTGAATGAAAACAAAATCAGACCTGAGGCTAAGAATCTGTGGCGTGATAAATAATTCTGCATTCTACCTACTGCCGCCTCACGGTTCTGGAATAAGCGTACCCCCTCCGGCAGCATGGGAGTTCTGCATTCTTCCACCTGACTGTACAGCTCGCCAAGTTCTTCAATATCCAGCATGACTCCATAAAGGAAACTGTCTCCTGATTTTACAGACAGCCTGGAGTGGCAGAGAATCCATTTGTAGCCGTTGCGTGTCAGGATACGGTACTCCACTCCCTTTAAACTCTCATCAGGACTTAAAGTTTCAGTCATAAGCCTGATTTTTTCCCTATCACCCGGGTGTATCATATTTAAAAGCCGATTCTGGAACAGTTCCATCAGCTCGTCGCTTCTGTAGCCAAGAATTTCAAGGAAACGGGGGCTTGTATACAAAAACTCCATCTCTTCCGTTTTTCTGCAGCGGTAGTACCCGCCCAGCATTCCGGAGCTTAAAAACTCCAGCTCGTCATTCTTAAACCGCAGAGTTCTGTTGGCTTCCTGAAGTCTCTTCTGTGCCAGTACCGTATCGGTAATATCCATACAGGCACTTACAATTGCAAACCGGCCGTCTTCCGCCTGTACTACCCGGCCTTTTGCCACCATCCACAGCCAGGTTCCATCCTTCTTTCTCATTCGGTGGCGGAACGTATATTCCATGCCAGGCGCCATAAAGCGCAGCGTATGCCCCTGTATCATATTTAAATCTTCCGTGTGCAGAAGGTTTCGGCCCAGACCGTCAACTTCCCTGGTAAATTCCTCATAGGAATCATAATTCAAAATACGAAGCATCTCATTATTGGCAAAATACAGAGGAAGACCCTTATCGCAGTAGACTCCTATTAAGCCTCCCGGTGCCATCTGGGCAAAAATAGCGCTTGCTGCCCATTGATTTTCTTCTGCAATATTATTGAACGAAATATTCTTGCCTGCAATCTTTAATACATCTCTCAGCATCTTCTGGGAGTCTTTGAGCTTCTGCCTCTGCTCCATCTGTTCTGTCGCATCCCTTACCGCCCCATAGTAAAGGCGGTGGTCATCCTGCTCCCTCAAAAAGAAGACGCGAAGATGCACCCACATCAGTTCTCCGCTGTTGCGGTAACGCCGAAACGTCCCTTCCGCACCTTGCAGTGGATTATTATATGCCGCTTCAAAGATATTAAGAACCCAGTCCATATCCTCTCTGTAAACCTTGTTTAACACATACCGCTTCCGCTCTTCCATATCAACGGGATTGTCTCCGGTTACACGGTAATATTCCTCATTCACCCGAAGAATCTCGCAGCTGTCCTCAAAGATCTCATACAATGCGATGGCACCAAGCATATTATTAAGCATGGCTTCACTGATGATATTTTCATTAAACAGATCTTCCAGCTTCAGCTGCTTTAGCTGACGTGCCTGGATTCCCCTGTAGTCTAAATTGTTGTCTTCCTCCAGCAGCTTTTCCAGCACATCAACCGGAAGGGGTTCATGATAATAAAAGCCCTGTCCGTAAATGCAGCCGATATTAATCAGGAAATCCACCTGTTCTTTTTCTTCCACACCCTCTGCTATGACCTTTAACTGCATCACTCTGGCCATGCGTACAATGGTTTCTAAGATTCCCATGCCTCTGCCCTTGCTGTTCTCATTCATATCAAGGAATTTGGTGTCGATCTTGATTACATCCACATTCACATCCTTTAACATATTTAAGGATGAATATCCGCTTCCGAAGTCGTCCATAAATACAGGGAAGCCGGCCCTTCGTAAATCCTCCACAACTTTCCGGATCAGATCGTAATCTTCCGCATAGGCGCTTTCCGTAATCTCGATTTCCAAATACTTGGGATCAATCTCATAGCGGTTTACCAGATGTCTGAACTTTTCAACCACGTCAATAGCATAAATATCCATGCGTGACATGTTGACGGAAATGGGGATGGGGCGCCGCCCTGCTTTGATCCAGGTACTTAACTGTCTGCATACCAGTTCCCAGACATACACATCCAGATATGTAATAAAACCATTCTGCTCCAGCAGCGGAATGAATTCTCCGGGAGATATAATACCTTTTTGCGGGTGCTGCCATCTGACTAAGGATTCCAGACCTATGATCCTGCCGGTGAGCATGTTGCACTGGGGCTGGGCGTAGAATATGAACTCCTTTTTCTCAAGTGCTCTCTGAATCTCAGAAAGAAGAACCTGGTCACTTTCCATCTTCCGTTTCATTCCGGGATCGTACCAGCCCACACGCTTTGTATAATTACCCTTTACGGAATTAAGGGCTATGGCAGCTCTGTCATACATCATGCTGACCGGAAGGCTTAGATCTTCCACCCGGTACACACCAAAAGCAGGCATAAACCCTGCATTGCCGCCATACTGCTTGGCATATACGTTAATTACATCCTCCAGTTCCTCCAGCACGGATAAATCTTCCGGTATAAGAATAACAAAATCATCTCCGCCCATATATCCGGCGACAGAGGAGTAAAATTTCTCAATTTCTTTTAAGTAATCCCCAATTCTTATTAAAAAGCGGTCCCCTTCCTCTTCTCCATACCATTCATTAAACAGTTTAAAATGTTCAATATCGATTGCAACCATAAAAAAACCGGTGGAATCGGGTTTCTTTAACAGCTGGTCCGCCTTCTCAAAAAATGGTCCGTAGCGGTAAAGACCGGTCATGGAGTCGGTCTCGTCTCTTATTACCCTGAGCCGTTCCTCCTCTTCCTCGTCCTTTTTCTTTCTCTCATCGATATCCTGGATATAACACATGATAATGGTATTCAAATCATCCTGGCAGCGGAACAGAACCAGAATCAGGTTAATCCAGCAATATCCGTCACCTGGCATCTTCCTGCGGAACTCCCCCTTTAATACCCGCCCGCCCTTCTTTAAGCGGTCGGCCATTGTGGATAATTCCCAAAACTCCTCAAAGCTCTGCTTTTCATCCGGATGGACCATAAAATTCAATGCTTCTGTAAGAATCTGGTCCAGCCGTCCTTCCTCAGGCGATAAATCCAATTTGTCATTTTCATGAAAGAGGACCTTATAAGTATTCGATAAAAAGTTAAGTTCAATCAATCCATCATATACCGTCGCCTCTGTAAGATGGTAAAACATATTTTTATTCTTTTCGTCCACAGGCCGGGACATAATAAGCCTGCTGTTCTCACTGCCCGGCCAGTCAATCATTCCGGAGGACACCGCCATCCATGTCTGAGAGGCAGCATTATAACGAATTACAGGACCGCTGTTCTCATCAATCCACGGGCAGTCCTTACAGGGAGCCGATTCTACTCCTGTTCCCTGATAGCAGTACATTCCTACCTGTAAATCCGGATAATATAATTTTGCCATATCATTGAGATATACAATCTTGTAATCCTGGTCAATTATGTAAATACCAGCTTCTCCGTTTTCACACGACATACGCTTCATAAGCTCCCGCCTCTCCTGCAATATATCTTCCATGCAGTAACTAAATTAAGGTATATTATAGTATGAAAACGTTGTTTTCGTCAACACGTTAACAATACACCGCAGCAGAATTTTTATTCACAAGCAATAATAATTATTCACGTTTAATCCCAAATTGATCTGTCTGAGCTCCAAGAGAATAAGTCTTTTCTGGTAACTTTTTCCATTTATCACGATAAACAGGGAACTTCAGACTCTTAAAAAGCGAGTCTGCCGATTAAATTTGTGACAAAATAAATTTAATAACAGGGTTTAATATGCAAGTAAATTTTCTTATTTTATAAATATTTTTTTATCCCTTCCCTGAAAAAAAGGCATGACTTTCCGTTTGCAGCAGCCGGAATTTCTCATACGGCTTCCTGCAGACGGCTGTCATGCCCAAACGTTCCTTTTACTGAAGTGCTTTCACCTGTTCTGCAAATTCATGGGACAGGATAAATCTGCCCACATAACCCACTTCACCTGTCATCAGAACATTGTAATCTTCTTTAATTCCCACTTCCAGGACTCCGCCCGGCATATGGACATACATCTTGGGATCTGTCAGTCCCATGCGGTATGCGGCTCCGGCCGCTGCGCAGCCGCTGGTCCCTGATGCGAGGGTATAACCAGCTCCTCTTTCATAAATCTCAATCTCAATATTCGTCCGGTCCAGCACCTTTAAAAGCTGGGTATTGATCCGTTCCGGAAAATATTCGGCATTTTCAGAATGCTTTCCGATCCGGCATACCAGATCCTTTGATATATCATTTAACCAGATTACGCAATGAGGATTTCCGATGTTTACACAAGTGACACGGTAAGGAATGCTGCCAAACAGCATGGTTTCATTCAAAACCTCTCTTCTCGGCCCTGTAACAGGTATTTCATCGCTGTAGAAGCTGAGTTTTCCCATGGAAACCTTGATTCTGGTTCCCTCTTCGTTTAAGTACTGAATGGTCTGTTCTCCGCTTAACGTGCTGATTACAAATTTATTTTTCTGCACATAACCGGCATCCTTTAAGTACTTTCCAAATATCCGGACTCCGTTCCCGCTTAGCTCAGCTTCACTTCCGTCTGGATTTAATATTTTCACTTCCAGCTTATCCTGCCCCAGTATCGGTCCCACTAACAGCCCGTCTGAGCCTACGCCGAAGTTCCGGTCACAGATCAGCCGGATATTTTCTTTTGACAGTCTGCACTCATTTTTATTGGGATCAAAAATCAGATAATCGTTTCCAAGACCGTGGTATTTTTCCAAAGTAATATTCATTTTATTCCCCTTTCCCATGCTTCGCAATTGCATCACATAGTTCCTGATAAGATATTCCTGCAGCTGCTGCTTCCTGGGGAAGTAAGCTGTAGGGTGTCATTCCCGGTAATGTATTTGCTTCCAGACAATAAAGGCTGCCGTCCTCTTCCATCATAAAATCCACTCTGGAGTAATAGCCAAGCCCAAGAGTCTTATGTACTCTTAAAGCCAGGTCCGCCATATAGTCCGCTTCCTCTGCGGACAGACTGGCAGGACAGATTTCCTCTGTCAATCCCGGCTGGTATTTGTTCTCATAATCGTAAAAGCCGCTTACCGGCCTGATTTCAATAGCCGGAAGTGCAATTCCTCCAAGAATCCCGACTGAAAATTCTCTTCCGGAAATCTTTGCCTCAGCAAGCACTTTATTTTCACAGGAAAATGCAGTTTCAAGCGCCTGTTTCCACTGGTCTTCCCCATCCACCATGGTAACTCCCACACTGGACCCGCAGCCGCACGGTTTCACAACACAGGGAAATAAAAGCGGCTCTGCCTGGGCTCCTTTTTCATAAAGTCTCCATTCGGGGGTTGGAATATTCTCCTCCCGCATTAAAAGCTTGGCAAGGTGCTTATCCATCGCTTTTAAGCACCCCTCAAATCCGGTTCCTGTATAAGCAATCCCATATCCGTCAAGAATTGCCTGAATCTGCCCGTTTTCACCGGCTCCTCCGTGAAGTGCCAGGAAAACCACATCCGACTGCATACAGACTTCCATTATCCGGCTGCCCATGATTCCCCGAAAGCCGGACTTCTGTTTTAACTGTTCCAAATCGGGAGCACTTCGTCCAATGGTGCTGGAAAACTCTATTCCATCTTTTAAACTGTAAAACCGGACCTCTTCCCCGTCCGGAATTCCCAGATAAGAATCTGCAAGACAAACCTCATGCCCCCGCTCCATCAGTGCGTTTGTGATCATGGCTCCTGAGGATAAGGAAACCTCCCGTTCCGGGCTGTATCCGCCCGCCAGTACTGCTATCTTCATCATTTATTCCTTTTCATTCCATTATTTGGTTGCTATCATCTATTATAAACAGCACTTTCTATCATTTCTATTAATATAATGCTTTATACATTGCAAATTGTGTTGTATCATAGAAAGGAAGGGAGACGTGAACTGCCGCAATGAACAATTATGAAAAACGAGGATATTTAAACAGCAATTTTAAGCTGTTTCATCTTCTTGATGAAGGAAATCAGAACTACGACTACCATTATCACGATTTTGATAAAATTATAATTTTTATACAGGGATCCGTGACCTACCGGATTGAAGGCTGTGCCTATTGTCTGGAGCCATATGACATCATTCTGGTAAGCCATAATGATATACACCGGCCGGATATCGCCCCACACGTCCCTTACGAAAGAATCATAGTCTATCTTTCTCCCGGCTTCTTAAATGCATACCAGTCGGAAAGCTATGATTTAAGTGCATGTTTCCAAAAGTCCAAAGAGCTTCATTCCCATGTTCTCAGAATTCATTCCATGGAAAAAAGCAGTTTGTACCGGACCTTAACCAACTTGGAATACGCCTGCACTCATGACGGTTATGCGAAAGATTTATATTGTCAGGTTGTCTTTCTTGAATTTATGATCCAGCTAAACCGGGCTTCACTGACAAACAGAGTTCAGTATCTGCCTCCTTCTACGGGAGATGCCAGGATCTTAAGTATCATGGATCATATTAACAGCCGCTTAACGGAGGATATGACGGTTGATTCCATAGCAGATGCATTTTTTATCAGCCGCTACCATCTGATGCATCTTTTTAAAGAAGAGACCGGCTATACTCTTTTTGATTATATTACGGAAAAACGCCTTTTACTGGCAAGAGAACGTTTAAGAACCGGCACTTCCGTTACAGAAGTATGTTTTTCCTGCGGATTTAAAAACTATTCCACCTTTTCAAGAGCCTACAAAAATAAGTTTCATATCTCCCCTTCTGAAACCATAAAGGAAGATATCGTTCTATTATAAATATAGCTGCCAGACATAAAACATGCGCATGAACCGGGCTTTGTGCCGGATCCATGCGCATATTATATAAAAGTTTCTATTTTCAAATTATTCATGCCTTCCGTTATTTTTCCACGAACAGAACACATATAAAACACCGGTCAGTGCGAAATAAAACCAGGTAGCCGGATTACTGAACCAGGTCGTGAAAAATGACAGAATCAAATACATGGCAAACTGGGCATAAAACAGATAACCAATGGGATTTCTCACCCGCTTTACCAACCGCATTAAGAAAAATGCAACCGCACCCAGTATACAGCTGAACAAAAGAACTCCTACGATACCAAAATCATAAAATGAATCATAAAAAAGAGTGACTGTCGTCAGTTCTTCTTTCGTCACGTAAATGGGAAAATCCACCAGAGCAGGTACCAGGAATTTAAGTCCTGTTAATGCCCATAAAGGAAACAGCATTCTAAGTCCAAAAGTATGGGAGGGAAGCCATTCCACCAGGCAGTTGAAATTATCGTAATTATTAGCGATATACATATACGGCTGCGTGATAAATATAGGCATCTGGCTGTATTTCATCTGAAAAATGCCATTTAAATAGGTGACATCATGCCCTCTGGCTATGGTAAGAATCACATAGATGGGAATCATGCCAAGCAGCAGCCCTGCTCCGTATATGATCTTCAGCCTGTGCTCCATGGCAATGTAGGTGAGGATCGCCAGACCAACAGCCAGAATCAGCTGAAACCGGGAAACACATAAAACCGGAATCGCACAGGCCACAATGTCCATGATCACGGTAAGTACCAGCCTGACCCCGTTCCTCCCCTGCTCAATGCTGAAATACAGCACAGAAAGAGCGGGAACCAGAACGCAGGATACAGTGAAATAATGGATTCCTGTGATGTGGAACGTGGAATATGCATGAGGCACTCCCTTGATAAAAAACGGGATAAAACCCAGTACAGCCGCCTCAGTCAAAAATGCAGCAAGAGACAGTACCGTAGTCAGCAGCATAGCCAGAAACAACGGTTTTTCATATCCTTTAAAGCTAAACCAGCTGGAACGCTGCCCTCCTGCAGAGCCCTGGGTTCTGATCATTATCTCAAACATCACCCAGAAGCCTAATTGCGCCACCAGAAAGCAAAACCAGGTAATGATGCTCCAGTCAGAAGACAGTTCTGACAGCTTTAAGCAGGCAACGCCCTGTCCTCCTACCCAGAATAAGGAAAACAATCCCCGTAAATGAATGATGTTCTCCGTTCTCCTGTAATCATACCAGTAGAGAAAGAGTGCCGCAAGCATGAGGATCAAACCCGAAAGCCAATAATAACCGGCTCTTGCAAATAGATAAGATGCTGCATAACTGATCAGATAAACGCTCATCGTAACATATCCCCTTTAGTAAATAATCACCTTTTGTCTTTTTTCGGAAAAAATGCAGCCGCCTTAACGGCAACAGCTGCATTTTCCCGATTCATTCTATTATGAACGGCTGATAAAATCTTTCATATAATCTTCTACTTCTTTTACAGTCGCAAAGGACATAGCTTTCTCAGCAACTTCCTTAAGCTCCTGTGTGCTGTATCCGGTAATCAGCTTTCTGGCATTTAAGATTGCAGATGCACTCATACTGAACTCGTTTAAACCGAAGGCAAGAAGAAGCGGGATCAGCATAGGATCGCTTGCTGCCTCTCCGCACATACCTACCATAATTCCTTCTTTTCTTCCGCACTCAATCACATGGCGGATGCTTCTTAAAACAGCCGGATTAAGCGGGGAATAAAGGTAGGATACCTTATCATTGCCCCGGTCTACAGACATGGTGTACTGTGTCAGATCGTTGGTTCCGATACTGAAGAAGTCAACCTCTTTTGCAAATACATCTGCCATCAGGGAAGCTGCTGCTGTTTCCACCATAATTCCAACCTGGATATCTTTCTTATAAGCAACGGATGTTTCATCCAGATCTTTCTTAATCTCTTCTACGAGAGCTTTCGCTTCCCGATACTCCTCAAGACAGGTCACCATCGGCACCATAATCCGGATATTGCCAAATGCGCTGGCTCTTAAAAGTGCCCGAAGCTGGGGACGGTATACATCATCCTTCCGGTCCAGACAGAAACGGATGGCACGATATCCCAGAAACGGATTCTCATCCTTTTCCAGGCCCATATACGGGATCTCCTTGTCTCCGCCGATATCCAGAGTACGGATGATTACAGGCTTGCCGTTCATGGCAGACGCTGCCTTGCGGTATGCCTCAAACTGCTCCTCTTCCGTAGGCATGCTTGTCCGGTCCATAAAAAGGAATTCGGTACGAAACAGACCAACGCCTTCTCCGTCATAATGAAGAACTTTTTCCACATCTTCCGGCTTTCCGATATTGGCAACCAGTTCAATGGTCACTCCGTCTTTTGTCACGGTTGGCTTTCCGATGTACTGTTCCAGTTCCTTCTTCTCTTTTAAGAATACATCTCTTTTCACTGTGTATTCTTTCCTTACTGCCTGATCCGGGTCTGCAAATACCACACCCTCTGATCCATCTAATATAAGCTCTGCACCTTCCGTAATCCGGCTCATGAAGCCTTCAACTGCAACAACCGCAGGGATCTCCAGTGCTCTTGCAAGAATGGCGCTGTGTGATGTCTTTCCGCCCAGTTCTGTCACAATACCGATTACGTTCTGAGGATTGATCCCGGCTGTCATGGACGGAGTCAAATCTCTTGCAACGATGACACTTCCTGCCGGAAGAGCTCCGATATCCACGGAACTGACACCCAGAAGAATCTTCTGCATACGGGTTTTAATATCCCGCATATCGGTGGCACGCTGCTGCATCAGTTCATCTCCCATAGACGCAAACATATCCGCATACGTATTGCATACAGTCTCGACTGCAAATTCACTGTTAACCATCTCACCGGATATGGAATTTTCAATTTCACCAACCAGCATGGGGTCGGAAAGCAGCAGCAGATGTCCGTTAAGAATCTCCGCCTCCTTTTCTCCCACTCTTGTGGCAAGGTCTTTTGCCAGAGCGTCGGTTTCCTCCATCGCCTGGTTTACCGCCCTCTGAAAGCGGGCTTTTTCCGCATCCACATCTGTAATTGTGTCTTTCTTAATCTTCAGTTCTGTCTCTTCTACGATAACGGCTTTCCCAATTCCGATTCCCGCAGATGCGCTTGTTCCTTTAAACATAAAATCCTCCTTATTAATTAAAAAATAAAATCTATTCGCCAAGGCCCCCCTCAACAGCCTTGATCATGGTAGCCAGAGCTTCCTCTTCATCTGCTCCCTCACAGACAAAGGTAATCTCATCGCCGCTTTTTACGCAGGCTCCCAACACGCTGAGTACACTCTTTGCGTTGGCAGTGGTGTTCTTAAAACAAAAACTCACCACTGAATTAAAGTTCATGGCTTCCCTACAAAGAATCCCTGCCGGTCTCAAGTGCAGACCGGTAGGATTCTTTATAACAACTTTAGCACTGACCATACTGAATTCCTCCAATCTTTCTACATACTGCCCATCTAAAAGGCCCTTTTTTACTGTGCCGCGCTTTCTGAAGTGGCTGGCACAGTGGTGGTGACTTCCGTCTCCGCAGACACCGTGTTCTCCTTTGCTACCGTTACATTAAAAGGCGTGTAAACGGCAACTTCAAACCCTTCAGCAATCTCAAAATGCAGCAGTCCAGGATATGTGCCCGGATTCAGATCGGAGACATCAAGAATCGCATTTAAATTTTCTTCCTTCAATGCATCTAGATCTTCCTTCAGCCCCTTTACAGTAACATCACAGGTCTGTTTGTCGAAACTGTAGCTGTAATCCGCAGACATTCCCTTTTTATCAAGGTTGTTTAACTGAAGGGTAAATACCCGGGTGGTCAGCGGCTCCACCTTCAGCTTAACGGATACATTTTTATATTTATCACCTGCAATGGTGGTATTCGGCGGGAGATACTGGCTTAAATCCAGCTGTACGACTTTATCCTTTGTCGCACCGTCAATATTCAGTTTATCGGAAGATACTGCGATGGATGAAAGAGAAGCAAGCACGGATTTGGTACCTACGACTGAGACAGACTTCACATCTGTTTCCATTCCTGTATAACGGTATCCCTTTGCAACCTGACCCGTAACTTCATAATTAAGGGAGAGGTCCTTTGCTTTCAGTATCTGGACATAATAATCGATTTCTGACTTATTCACAGTCACCTTATCCGTCAGATCCAGTTTATTGCCGTTGGCATCGTAAAAAAGAGGAGCAGCCGATGAATTGATATCTGAATTCACATTATTAGCAATCTGAATCTCCACTCCCATATGGTTGATCTGTCCAACCAATGATTCCGGTCCCTGCACTGTTACATTATCCGGAACCAGGTTAATCGTCCCGGTAGCATAGCCATCCTCGGCTTTTCCCTTGGTATTCACCTGCAAATCAAATTTTTTGGTCTGCAGCTGTTCCGTTCTGATCCGGATCACCATGGGCTTCGCTGTAATGGTATCGCTTTTCACCAGACTTTCCTTATCTTTATTTATCTCCACTGTAATCGGAATCGCTCCCGTTACATTATAATCCTTTAAATCCACATATGCATGAAAGTCTGACGCCTTCACAAGAGACCGGTCTCTGGTCCTCACCTGATAGCTCACCGCCACCACATCCTTGCCGTCGATTTCATAGGTCAGGTTCGCCGCATCTAAAGCCTCCTCATTACGGACTTCAACCGTAACAAGCTGGGAATCGGCTATGACGGGATTTGATATATTCACCACCGCCATCCACACTCCAACAGCGAGCACCAGCGACGCAACTTTCAGTCCAAGGTTATTTAACAGCTTTTCCTTCATTCTTACGCCTTCCCTTCAAAATCCTGAATCTGCTTCCTTCCTCTCCCGCCTGCTTTACGCCGGCCAGAATGGTTCTTAACATATCCGCATCTGCAATCCGTTTTAATCCTCCCTCCAGCGCAACCGTCACCCGTCCGGTTTCCTCAGAAACCACGATGGTTATGCTGTCACTGACTTCGCTCACTCCCACTGCTGCCCTGTGTCTGGTTCCCAGATCCTTGCTGATAGTCATATTATCAGACAGGGGCAGATAACAGGTTGCTGCTGCCACCCGGTTTCCCCGAATCACCACAGCTCCGTCATGAAGAGGGGTATTATGCTCGAAAATGTTAATGAGAAGCTGACTGCTGACAATTCCGCCCACTTCAATTCCTGTACGCTCAATCTCTTTTAAGGAATCGCTCCGCTCAATCACGATCAGCGCTCCTGTCTTTACTTTTGCCATCTCAAAGGTTGCTTTTACCAGTTCATTAATGGTCTTATCCGTAAAGCTGGAATTATCCCTTCCATCATCAAAGGTAAGGATTCCGGTAAAAGGATTCTTGCTTCCTAACTGCTCCAGCGCTTTGCGCAGTTCCGGCTGGAAGATCACTATCACCATGGTTACTGCCGGAGCAGCGATCTTATTGAGTATCCAGAAAATATTATCCAAGCGGAAAACGTAAGCAAAGACATAGAAAACAAAGATTACAATGATACCTTTTAACAGTGTCCAGGCTCTCGTATTCATAATCCAGGTCAGAAGCTCATACAGCAAAACAGCTATGATAACAATCTCAACCAGATTTGTTTTTGATATCCTGGGAAGGAACGACACCCAGGAATACATCTTATCTAAAAAATTTGCCATGTGATCCACCTCCCTTTTTGTTCTTCTTACCTTTGCGGTCTCTGGAGTTTTCTGGCATTAATTTTTTGAACTTTTACATCAGGGGTGCTGACTGTCAGCTTGGGAACCGCCTTGACGTAGTAATAATAATCATCATCTTCAAACTGCACGTATTCCGTACGTGTATAATCCACTGTAAATACGAAAAACGTATAAATTCCTGCAAGTATTACTGAAACAAGAACTCCTCCAAAGAGCTCCAGAACAGATACCGATACATCCGCTGTAATGTCTCCGATGAAAATAACACTAAGCTGGGCAATTGTGCCTGCAATAATCGCCACCGCCCAGGAATAATCCATGGACAGCCCTTTTATTATCACCACAATTAAAAGAGCCAGAGTAAATGCAAGCACCATAATTAACATCAGTTTGTTCGCCAGCAGGCTCTTCATCAGCTGCATAAACTTCTGCATCTCATCCGCTGATAAATCATTGGTTAAAACTCCGGCATTCTGCTTTACATACAGAAGGGTAAAATAGATAAAAACACCGCACCCTACCGGTATTACGGAAACAATTCCTCCGGAAAGCCCTACAATCAAAGGAATTGCATAAGGAATCTTTAAAAGGAAAAAAACCGGTGTTAAAACCAAAAGATAGCTGTCCCCCGGCTGGAAGCCATAATACAGCAGGCCAACCACCAGTATGAATACAGCCATAACAAGGGTAACCTCCATTGAAATCCCGGATAAATGGGCAAGCATAAAGCTGGCTGCCAAAAAGGAAATAGCTCCATAAGGCAGAAAAGAGCAGACCAAAGCCAGAACCAGAGGGATAAACGGTTCTGTCAGCTTCGTCATAAATCCAATATTCTTGTTCATCAAGGAAAAAGCCAGAAAACTGAAAATGAACTTGATAACAGGAGTGATATAGATTCCATACCTTGCATAAAACTCTTTTAGTCGTTCTCTTAATACAAGAAGGCCCATCATGATGTACGCCCTCCTTTTATTCTTTTTATTGATCTGGTATTTCCATCATAGCGCTTGTCCAGTCTCTTTAATTTTGCCAGATAAACCTTCATTCCCCGGCTTGAATGTTCGTAACGCTTCATATATATATAGATGCTGATGCCCAGATAAACCGCCAGTCCGGCAGCATATATGATACCAACCCTTATTCCCGTCCCCGTCAGACTATTTAAATCCATGGTATTCAGCCAGCGCTCCATGTAATAAAGTCCCCATAAAAGGAGGCAGGATAAAAAACTAAAGGTGTAGCTGAAAAAGGAGCGGAACAGCTTGCTGCTGACATAGTCACTTTTGAAGTACCGGTTAATCGGAAATATTCTTTTACCTTCATGTTTCTCAAACATCGCGAGATTAGTCATGATTTTTATTTTTTCTTCACTCAGCATATGGTCTCCTCACTATACCATAAGATATCACCCTATTATAGCATAGAACATGATACTTTGCGAGCCTATTAAGGAATTTTTTATTTTTGAGAAAAAAAGCACAGCAAGGCTGCTGCGCTTTTTACTCATATCTTAAGGCCTCAATGGGATCTTTCCCCGCTGCCTTGGAAGCCGGATAAATTCCAAAAAACAGTCCCACCAGTGCAGAAAATCCAACCGCGACTAAAATCACCAGCGGTTTGATTACAACAGTCATTCCAAGAAGGGTACCTCCAAGTAAAACCAGTCCTGCTCCCGATGCAACACCAATGATTCCCCCCATTGCAGAAAGAATGGCCGATTCAGTCAGAAACTGGACCATAACATCCCAGGTTTTTGCACCAAGAGCCTTACGGATACCGATTTCCCGGGTTCGTTCTGTTACGGAAACCAGCATGATGTTCATGATTCCGATGCCGCCAACTAGAAGGGAGATTGCCGCAATTCCGCCTACCGCTGCAGAGAGACCGCCCATAACCTGATCAACGCTTCCCATTTCGCTGGATACGGAATAAAAGGTAACATCCTCTTTATTTCTGTTTTTGCTATTTGCTATATACCTGGAAAAACGGTCAGAAAAGGAGGTCATATCGGTCCCTTCTTTTGCATACAGCCTGATATTGTAAATCGAGTCATTGGGCCATATCAGAATCGTCTCAGGCATATAGCCTTCTTTCTTATCATCGGTCCCGCCTAACATCGCCTCAAATGGATTCTCCTCCTTGCGGTACACTCCTACCACGTCATAATCATCTGTATCTCCGTAAATAGTCGTCCGAAAGGTCTTTCCTACGGCATTTTCCGTACCGAAAAGCGCTTTTGCGCCTTTCGCCTCCAAAACAACATGGTTTTTTCTGCCCTTGATATCCCCCTCATTCAAATTCCTGCCATAGATGATATTAATTTTATGAACGTCGGGATAATTGGCGCGAATACCCTCAAACCCGAATTTCACCTTATTTCTGCCGAAAACAGCTTCTGCATTCTGCCGTGCATCGCTGTCAATATAACTGATCTCATCTCCGTAAACTTCTTTGATCCGGTCTATTTCATCCACGCTGAAATAATCGCTGTCTCTCATCTCACTGCCATCAGTAGGCCAGACATATACAGAAGCCAGGGTTGTTCCCGCATCCTTATAGATATCGGAAACCATAAACCGCATGGTATCACCGATGGATACAATAGCAATGACCGATCCGATACCAATGATAATTCCAAGCATGGTAAGAAGAGACCTCATTTTGTTCGCTTTTATGGCATGAACAGCCATAGTCATATTTTCAAACAGCATGCTTCCTCCTATTCATACCTTAAAGCTTCTATCGGGTCTGCCTTTGCCGCTTTTGAAGCCGGATAAATTCCGAAGAATATTCCGACCAGCCCGGAAAAACCAACGGCCAGAACAACCACAGAGGGTCTTACTATTACGGCCGTTTTTAAAGCTGCCCCTCCAATCATCACAATCGCCACTCCAAGAATGATTCCAATGATTCCTCCGCATGCGGACATCAGTGCCGATTCTGTTAAAAACTGAATCATAATATCCCTTGTTCTGGCACCAAGCGCTTTCCGGATTCCGATTTCTCTGGTACGCTCTGTTACAGACACCATCATGATGTTCATGATTCCGATTCCGCCTACCAGAAGAGAGATGGCAGCGATTCCTCCTACTGCAGCAGACATGGCAGAAAGCTGGGAGTCCACACTTCCCATCTGATCTATTACAGACATTACCCGTATGTCTGCTTCTTTGCGGCCTTTTGTCTTTGCGATATATCTGGTTATTTCCTGCAGAAACTCTTTCATATTCACTCCGTCACGAACATAAAAGTTCAGCACCTGAAACTTATCGCCTTTCTTGCTGATAACAGTGTCCGGCATGAATCCCGCCTGCTTCTGTCCGCTGTCCAGAAGCATGGCAGCCATGGGGGATAAGTCCTTATGATATACGCCAACCACAGTATACTCCTGAGTGTCCTTATTGACAGCCATGCGGAACGTACGTCCTACGCAGTCAGCCGTACCGAACAGCGCCACTGCGCCCTTATCCTCCAGCACCACGTGGTTTGCCGCTTTTTTAACATCTGCTTCATTTATAAATCTGCCGTAAATAATATTCTGCGGCTGAACGTTCATATAATTATAATCCACTCCCTGAAACTCGAACTTCACCTTTTTTAAGCGGTTCACAGCCTCTGTATCAGCAGTGGAATTGCTGTCAATATACTCGATCTTATCATGAAAGATCTCTTTTACCCGCTCCATTTCATCTCTGTCAAAATAATCGGAAGAACGGAAATCTGTCACTTCCCACGATACCAGAAGCATGGCCCGGTTAACCCCCACGTCTTTATAGGCATCTGTGAAAACATTTCTCATGCTGTCTCCTACCGATACAATGGCAATCACTGCTCCGATACCGATAATGATGCCCAGCATAGTGAGAAATGAACGCATTTTATTGGATTTTATAGCATGCAGCGCCATACTCATATTTTCTCTCAGCATAATGTATCCCCGCTCTCACACTCTGGCTCTTCTTCCCCACGCTCTGACACCGGAATATTAGGAGTATCACTGACCAGACTGCCATCCCGGAAACGGATAATCCGGTTGGTGAACGCCGCGATATCCTCTTCGTGAGTAACTAAGACCACAGTTGCCCCTTCGTTGTGAAGCTTAGAGAACAATTCCATAATTTCCACCGATGAGGCTGAATCTAAATTACCAGTGGGCTCATCTGCCAGAATGAGCGGCGGTTCATTGGCGAGAGCTCTCGCAATCGCAACCCTCTGTCTCTGACCTCCGGAAAGCTCATTGGGCATATGTTCATACCGGGTTCCCAGACCTACCCGCTCCAAAAGCTCCAGCGCCCTTTTTTCTCTTGCTTTTTTTGAAATGTGGGCATAAGTCATTGGAAGCTCCACATTTTTTAAGGCAGATGTTCTGGATATTAAATTAAAAGACTGAAAAACAAATCCGATCTTACGATTCCGGATGGCAGATAAATCATCAGACGGCATGTCGGCAGTATCAATGCCATCCAGATAATAATGTCCCATGGTGGGCCGGTCCAGACAGCCAAGTATATTCATCAGTGTCGATTTTCCGGAACCTGACTGCCCCATGATAGCCACGAACTCTCCCCGCTTAATTGTTAAGTTTACCCGCTTTAATCCCAGAACCTTAATGGAACCGGTATCATATATCTTTACCATATCAACCAGTTTAATCAGATCCTCGCTGACATTTTTGGTAATGTAGTCAGGTATCACTTCTTTCTTTTTCCACATACAGCATCCCCCCTACGGCTGAGACGGAAGCACGTGTACCGCCATTCCATCTGTGATCATGGAGGATGGAGTTTCAACCAGCTGAAGACCTTCTGTTAAAGCACCCTCTTCTTCCGGAATAATCTCCGATTCTATATCACTTTCCACACCTGTTTTTACAGGAATGTATTTCACTGTGTTATTAACCACTGATGCTACTGCCATACTTCCATCGGGATTCTGTATCAGAGCTGACATGGGAACTACCCATACATCTTCGGCTTTTTGCAGTTCAATTTTGGCCTTCGCCGTAATTCCGGCAATCAGCTTTGAATTCTGATCAATAATACGGATCGTGGTAGGAATGACACGTTCTGTAGAACCGCCTCCCTTTTCTTCTCCGGTTGGTGAGATTGCAGTGACTTCTCCTTTCACGGATTCACCATTTAAGATGTCCGCATTGATATCGACCGGCTGCCCAACTTTTACCTTGCCGATGGAATATTCACTGACATTGATTTTCATCTCTAAAACATCCAGATTATTGATGATAAACATGGGTTTGTCATCATCTGTTTTATCTGCAAAACGACCCACTTTACAGTTTACCCGCACCACAGTTCCTGAGATCGGACTGTTGACTTTTGTGTTTTCAAGTGCTTCTTTTTTCTGCTGCAGCTCAAATGCTTCTTTTTCAATCTGCAGAGAATAGGATTCATTGGCTACCGGTTTTCCATCTTTTAATGTATAGGTAGTGACATCCC
This sequence comes from uncultured Clostridium sp., assembly GCA_963523075.1. Classification (GTDB taxonomy): domain Bacteria; phylum Bacillota; class Clostridia; order Lachnospirales; family Lachnospiraceae; genus Lacrimispora. Next base: position 53,894 of record CAURBW010000009.1, on the reverse strand, counting down.
TGGCTGCGTTATTCATGGTATTGGCAGCAGTTTCCAACTCAACTCCTGTTGCACTTCCTCCCTGATAAAGAAGGAGCGTTCTGTTGTAATTTGCTTTTGCCGTCTCAAAATCCTGCTTTGCCTTGGCATATCCGTTTTCTGCTTCCAGCTGCTTATCCTTATATGTACTGACGGCAAGATCATAGGCATTCTGTGCGATATCCACTTCTTTTTTCGCATCTTTAGCATCCAGAGTGGCTAACAGCTGCCCCTTTTCCACCTTGTCACCCTCTTTGACCGGAAGTTCCAGGATCTCAGCATGTAAATTGGAAACAACCTCCACGCTGTCGGTTCCCTGTACAGGACCGCTTACAGAAAGGATTTCTGTTACCTCACCTTTTTTTAATGGTATGGCCGTGACCGGCATTACCGCACTTTTTCCGCTTGCGGCACTTCGAAAGGCAATAAAAAGAAACACTGCAGCAATTGCAGAGCCCACAAGTATTTTCTTTTTCCTGCTCCATTTTTTCTTAAACAGCTTTTTCTTCTTTTTACTTCCATGCTCCTCAGACATCAGATGCTTCAGTTCATTTTCAAAGTCATCATCTGCCATAGGTCCGGCCTCAGCCACCTGAATCTCTTCCTTTATTTTCTTCTTGAACAATTTCATGCCCGTATCCTCCATCTCACTATCTGTCTCTATCCTATTATAACGGGGTCTTATAATGAATTAAATATTAAAATTCTTATAATTTTCTAAATATTTCCAGTCAATTTGAAAAAACTGCTATAAGGGAGCATTTTCCCTTAAGCAGTCTTCCATAAAATTTTAAATCATTAAAATCGTGACCATTTTTTTTAGAAAAAGAAATGTAATAATCAGAAAAAGCACTCCGGTCCCCTGATAAAGATAAGGGAGGGGGAAAAATCTTGATCCCCATAATAGAAGGAGAAGAAATGCATCTTTTCTTAAATAATTTCCAAAAGCATAGCCGATACGTTCTTCCTTCTGTGTCAGCCCATTCTCTCCAGCCAGGAGCCGGCATAAACCCGGGCGGCGAAAACACTCCGAAAGAATAAAAAACAGAAGAGAAGAAAAAATCATGATACAAGCCCGCTTTCCTTTAAGAAATCTTCTGCCACCTTCTCAGGGGTCTGCTGGAGTTCATCTACTTTATAATTTAACTCCACCATAACCTCATCTGTGAGAATACCCCCCAGTTCCTCTAACAGCCCGGGTAATTCCGGGCATTCTTTGAGTGTCTCTTCTCTTACCACAGGCATAGCAAAATAAGGCGGGAAAAAGTGTTTGTCATCAGTCAGTGTCTTTAACTGAAATTTCTTTAAAAGACCATCTGTCGCAAATGCATCTACCACATCTACCTCACCACTGGCCAGCGCTGTATAACGGGGTGAGCCGTCAATGGTAAGTTTTTTCCCCATTTTAAAACCATAAGTTTTTTCTATCCCGGTCAGTCCGTCTTCCCTGTTGGAAAATTCAAACGTTGTGCCGGAAGCCATAGAACCTGCAATCCTGGATAAATCACTGACAGTCTCGATTCCGTTTTTCTCAGCGGTCTCCTGACTGACTGCGAGTACATAAGTATTGTTAAACTGCATCTGTTTTAAAACTGCCATATTAAAACGCTCCCCATATTCCTTTTTAACGGTTTCATAAACCTTCTCCATATCACTGATGGGGGGATATTTTAACATATCCGTATATGCGGTTCCGCTGTATTCGATATAGAGATCAATATCTCCGCTTTTGAGTGCGCCAGCACACACCTGGGTTCCACCGAGACTCAGCCTGCGGTTCACTTTAATATCGGTTCTTGCCTCTACTAAATCCGCTACCAGATTACCCAGTATTTCCTGTTCTGTAAAATCCTTAGAGCCGATGGAAATGGTTCTGGCCACCTGATTGCCGCTGCCAATTGAAGTAAATAAAAACACTGCCGCAAGCAATAATGCTGCTGCACCCAGTCCCGCTTTCTGAACGGTTCTCTTCTTTATTTTTTCTGCTCTGTCGCCTTTTTGCAGACTGATGGGTGTGACCAGTTTTTCAACCAGACCAATGAAGAAGTCAACCGTCAGAGCGAGAATACAGGCTGGAATGGCACCTGCCAGAATCTGGTTGTTATTCACTGTTCTGATTCCGGAAAATACCAGATATCCCAGTCCGCCCGCCCCAATAAATGCAGCCATGGTCATAAGGCCTACTGCCGTAACAGAAGCAATTCTCACTCCTGCCATAATTACCGGAAGTGCAAGAGGGATCTGAACCTTTGTCAGTACCTGAAAAGGTGTTAAACCAATTCCTCTGGCCGCTTCAATTGTCTGTGGATTTAAATTTTCGATACCTGTGTAGGTGTTTTTTATGATGGGAAGCAGAGAATAAAGAACAACCGCAACAATTGCGGGAACTGTACCAATACCAAGCAGCGGAATCATAAATCCCAGCAATGCCATGCTTGGAATTGCCTGAATAATATTGGCTGCTGTCAGCACCGGTTTATTCGCTTTTGACGCATAGGAGATCAGAATCCCCAGAGGTACACCGATTAAAATTGCAAGACCCACGGAAATTGCGGTCAGCTTCACATGTTCAATCAGCAAAGCTATGATCTGCGGGTAACTATCTCTAATATAATTCCAAAAATTCATTTACGCATCTCCTCCTTCATAATCAAAATATTGCTGACTTAGCGTCGTCACCAGGCTGCTTTTGGTAATCAAACCTTTTAAACGTCTGCTTTCATCAACAACCGGGACGGCAGATACTTTATAATCTGTAACAATCTTTAATGCATCCAGGATGTTCTCATCTGGCAGCAGTACTTTAAAATCCTGGGTCATATACTCATTTGCCTGTTTTGACTTATCTTCCACTCCTCTTAACACGCTGGCCTTCACCATACCTTCCAGGCACCGGCTTTCCCTGTCAATAATCAGAAGTGTGTCCACTTTATTCTGACGCATCTTATCAACGCATTTTAATACGGAAAGATCTCTGGCTGCTGTAACCGGCTGTTCAATCATGATATCAGATACCCGTATAAATTCCGGAGATGACCAGATCCTGTTTTTTCCCACAAAGCTGGATACAAATTCATCTGCAGGATTGTTTAAAATATTCTCCGGGGTATCATATTGCAGAATGTCCCCATCCTTCATAATACAGATCATATCGGCGATCTTAATGGCTTCGTCCATATCATGTGTGACGAAAATAATGGTCTTTTTCAGCTTGCTCTGGAGCTGAACCAGTTCATCCTGCAAATCGGATCTGGTCATGGGATCCAATGCGGAAAACGGTTCATCCATCAGAATAATATCCGGGTCTGTGGCAAAGGCTCTGGCTACTCCCACACGCTGCTGCTGGCCTCCGCTGAGTTCAGTTGGGTACCGGTCTAAAAATTCGCCGCAATCCAGCCCGACCATCTGCATCAGTCTTTTTGTATTCTCTTCCCGGTCCTTTAAAGGCATCTTCTCAAGCCTAGGGATCAGCTCTATATTCTCTCTTATTGTCATATGAGGAAAGAGACCTGTCTGCTGGATTACATACCCGATTCTTCTTCGTAAAGTAACTTCATCCATGGCGGCAGCATCTCTGCCATCAATACAGATCATTCCGGAGGTAGGTTTTATCAGGCGGTTTATCATCTTTAAAAGCGTTGTCTTTCCGCAGCCGCTCTCTCCGATAATCGCCACCAGGCTTCCCTTTTGTACGGTAAAGGTAATATCATTGAGAACCTTTTTTGCTTTATACTGTTTTGAAATATTCTCAAATTTTATCATCAATTACGCTCCTTTCTTATTTAGTAACAACTTACATTATATGTTAAAGTTGTCACTTTGTCAAATCGCAAAATAAGGCCGCAGGATTTCATCCGATTCCTGCGGCCTATAAAACTTAAAAAGCCCAAAGAATTTTCCTTCAGGCTTCTGGTAAAAAATCTATTTATTGGGATATAAAAATCCCTTTACACGGTCTGCCGTATCATCCTGCGCAATAAAATAAATGGTATCGCCCTCCGTCAGCGCCACATAAGGTCCCGGTGATTTCATCACCAGATCCTTCCTGCTGACAGCGATCACAGTCGCACCGGTATGCTGCCAGAACTGTATCTCCGTTACTGTCTTATTTAAATAAACACAGTCATTTGTGATCCGGATCTCAAATGGCATGAACGGATTCATGGAGCGGAAATGGACCGAAGCTTCAATCAGATCATTCATACACTCATTTAGATAGTCCATCTCTTTTTTCTGACGGGCAGCACTTTTTAATAAATTCTCTTTAATGGTGTCAATGGTCTCCAGCTTGCTGTTCTGCTGAATATAATCCGCCGCTTTTTTCTGGGATCTTATAATAATACCGCTGCCCTTTTCCGATGATACAATCCCTAAATCACTGAGTATGCAAATGGCCCTGCGGGCAGTTTCCGGCGAAACGCCGTACTGGCTTGCAAGTGAGGAGCGGGCATATATCTTCTCACCTTCTCCGTATTCTCCATTGGCAATGCGGGCCGCTACCTCGATTGCAATCTGCTGGTAGCGCGGAATAACGGTTCTGGTCTTTGGCTCTATGTCCATGTGATTATCATTTCCTTTTCTGAATTATAATATAAAACAGATTTAGTATAGCCTAAAACCAGACGAAAAACAAGCCATGTTAATTCTCTGTATCACCATCTGCATCCATGAGAATTTCCAGAATCTTAACAGCTTTCTGATAGCTGATATCTTCTACCTGGTGGAGTCGGTTAACTACCTGACGCGTAATCAGTCCCTTCTCCCCCTTTTCTTTCCCATCAGCAGAAACTATATGTATAGCCCCCTTTTCCTGCTCTTCCCTTTCATTATAGTAGTAAGCAATGCCATTTGTCAGTTTCACATAATCTTCCGTAATTTCTTCTACACTGTAACTGTTTTCATGATCTTCCTCACAGACCGTAATCTTGTCACCAATACAAATATTCATACCAAAACCTCCCATAGAATAATTAAAATAAAGATAACTATTACTATTATAACATAATTAAGAAGAAAATAACAGTATTCCCAAACTTGTTTATTTTTTAATACAGCTTTTTAACTTTTGAATTATATAATACCTAACCTTCCTCCGGCAAAGAACACATCCCGCATTGTATACACGGTTCTCCATCTACGCAGACAACCTCACTGGCAGCTTTATATTGAATGATTTTTTTCTCCAAAAACGCCCCCGCCCGCTCAATATCGGTTTGATCGGGATGCTTTTGTGACTCCTCATGACGCCGGATTCCCTCTTCATCTAAATAATGAGGATGTTCCGGAGGCAATGTCTTTCTATATTCCGTCCGCTGAATGTCAATTTTTCCCTGGGACAAACATACTCCCATACAGATGTTGTTCTCCGAAATTGCCTGAATAACCACATTTTTTACCTTACTTCCATACTCGCTGTCAGGATAACCTCCCATGGTACCCAACGCTATAATCCTTTTATTCTTACAATGTTCTAAAAACACACGGCTGGCATAATCTAAATTACCCCGCCTGCACCAGAAAAACAGAATGACCAGTTCACCTATTTCATCGGAAGAGGTGATAAATTCATTGTCATGCAAAGAAAATGAACAGTTTTTTCTGCTCAGATTCTCTAATACACCTTTTGCAAGCTTCTCCGTATTTCCTGTGAGCGATGATAAATAGACGTATATTTTATCGTTCATCTTATTCACCTGTCATTTTTACTTTTTTAACTTTACCATATATTTAAAAATGGTATGTTGCACACGCAACATACCAAAGATGAAATGGCTAAAAGTTCATCTTTTCCTCCAGCCATTCCTTTAATACTGCAGCATTATTTTCTATCTGATTTTTCGATGCAAATAATAAAACAATAGTTTCCTTTTGGATGAACTCCTCACACTCGTTAAGAAAATCAGCCGCATCTGAATTATTCTCTAATTCTTCCCTATACTCCATCCTGAACCGGGAATATAAAACCTCACCTGCATGAAACCGCTTTCGCAGATCCGTGGAGGGAGCTATGGATTTCTTCCATATAACAGACTCAATGGATTCCTTTTTCAACCCTCTGGGCCATAGGAGATCCACAAAATACAGCCTTCCGTCCAGATCAATCCAATTGTCGTATATTCTTTTTATTATCATTTGCTCTCGCAACTTAACCATCTCTTTTCTTATGAAAATAATTATAATCTTAATTTTAAATTTTGTAAATGCCTCTGTTTCATAGACCGATTATTAAAAAAATTTATCATAAGTAGATAATGCAAGTAAATTCGGCCGAATCAATAAAATAGGAATAGCAGACAGAAATCCCGCTGCCTGCTATTCCTTATTTATCATTTACGGTTTTTAGCAACTATAATTATGGTTCCCAGAATGAGGATGATTCCACTTACCAGCATGACTGTGGATGTAACCGGACTCGGCTTTGCTGCTATAAAAATTGATGTTGGACCATCGGCTCCGCCAATCACTGCAACTGCCTTATTTCCTGCAGACAATACACCGGCTATTATCAGTGCGCAACCCGTTATACTTAAAAATCCACAAATCCATTTCATCATTCACGCTCACCCCTTTTGTTTGAATAGAATTTTCCTGCTTTTTATCCGTTCCAATGCTTCAAGCATTATGCACCCAACACCATAACATGCAATATCCTTTATATCAAACACCGAGCCTAACACGATCCTTAGAAACCTGTTATTTTCAAGTCCAAGTACCTGTACTAATTTGAAATATTGCAGTACCTCTACTCCTGCCGCAAATATGAAGACATACAATGGAAGTAAACTGCATCTCTCCGGAATAAAGATTCTCGTAAAGCTATACACTAAAATCACTACCAGCATATCTCCTACATATGGCCGTATAAAAGTATCATGTACATATAATGCTATCATCACTTCCACAAATAGGAGCAATACAAACGCAATCGCATACTTAATTCTTAATTGATTTCTCTTTGACATTTGTAAGTTCATAACTCTCCTCTATCATTCTGATGATATCTTTATCTGGAATTGTTCCATCCAGGATAATAGAACTCCAATGTTCTTTATTCTGATGATATGCCGGTATTACAGAAGCATATGTGCTCCTCCAGAAATCTCTCCACTCCGGATCACACTTAACATTTATCCAAATATTGCTTTCCCTTTCATATATCCAGGCAAAAGCTTTCTTATTTATTTTATGCCGCATCAAAGTCCAGTTGGTATCGTGAAATGGATAATCCTCATAGACTTCCTTCAATTTCATACATATAGCTATCACTTCTGAACGTTCTTTCAAATCAATCACCTGCTTTAAACAATTATTCACCAAATACTTATCACAAGTTATTTTTCATTAACATTACGCCATCGGCCAGGAGCGGGAATGGAAATCTATATCGACAAACGAATTTTATCTACCAGAGTTATATCCGCTGGTAACCATCCCACAGAATTCATCTCATCCTTCGTCAACCACTTTGCGTCCTCATGCTCTTTCAAGACCAAATCCCCCGCAGCAATTTCTGCCCAAAAGCAATCCATAGAAAGATGAAATGTAGGATAATCATATTCGATGGTATGTATGAACTCTCCAACTGAAATCTCTGTATCTAATTCTTCCTTTATCTCTCTCATTAATGCCTCTTGAGGAGTCTCACCATCTTCAATTTTTCCACCTGGAAATTCCCAGCCACCTTTTAAATCACCATAACCACGTTGGGTAGCAAAAATGATTGGTTCTCCCTTTTCATTAAAATCTTTAATCACTGCGGCTACTACTCTAACTATTTTCATCTTGCCTTCACTTCCTCTTTTTTAATATTACTTTGCAAATAACGCAATAATTCGTCTATAACCGTACGATGCATCTTTAATACTTTTCTGTTATTATCCTCGAACAATATACTCATACACATCTTCTCTAACAGGTGTATCTAAAATCCACTCTATCTCGACAGCTTTCTTATCAGTGTTTGCCATCGTAAATTCTTTTGCGAATCCAGATGCATGCATCCTGCCAAGATAGTAAAATTCTTTTGAAATCTTATCATCTTTATTCTTTCGCACAAAAAGCTGGACATCAATACCACGTTCTCTTGCGTGAAGGAAATTCTGTACGTCTTCAGATTTCATATTTCTTCCACTCTTGGATATTGCAATTAAATTGTTAGCACTGATAAAATGATCTTCGTATTTTGTGGTGTCACTAATATTCTCTGTCTTGTCATAATTTACAAATACCGGAAATGTCTTTGTTTGTTTATCGAGCATATATCCATTCATTACGGAAGATAAATTCTTTTTCCATCCAAGTATTCTACATACATCTTCATATGTATACTTTTGATACAACACAAAATCGGTATCCTGATATCGATTCTGATAATTTGTTTTATATCTTGATATCCCAAAAGAAACTAATTCTTTTACAATATTGTAAAAATCAATATTATTCAACATTTGTTCAAACGATTTTGATATTCCATATTCCTCTTCCGAATCTTTTTTAATAAATACACAAGATTCATAAATTTTCTTACCGCTTTCTGGTTGAAACTCATTGGTCATTATTTTGATCAATCCATCCACAACATTCTCATTTATCTGAGTGGTATATTCTTCCTGCAATGACTGCTTCAATTTGCCAATCAAACCCTGACGATAACTCAGCATTCGATTTAATAATTCCAATTCATAAATCCGCTTTCCGTTTGCAAGCTTCTTCGAAATAAACTCAACAACCTTCTCCTCATTCTCAGATAAACGTACCTTATATTCCTTCTCATACTTTACCAGAAACTTATAATAAGAACCAAGACTGTTGTTATCAAAAATACGAAGCACATCCATCTCTCCGTATTTATCGAAATCCATTAATGCAGGGATATGTCCAAGCTTATTCTTTAATGTAAGATAGTTTTCTTTAATCAGCTTCACATCACTAAAATTGGCGTTATCAATTGCCTGGTAAATCCTCTTTCTTGATATTTCATCAAAGTGTACTGTACTTCCTCCAGGAATTGCCCTTCCACCTTCCGCAACATATCTCCTGATATTATCCTTATTAAAACTACGATCACCAGAGAGTGCAATTGGAATCATGAAATTGTTTGTGTAGTTTCCAATAAAATCGAGTACAACAACATATTCCTTATTCTCCGCTTTTCTAAGACCACGCCCCAGCTGCTGAATAAATACAATTGGTGACTGTGTTGGACGAAGCATAATAATTTGGTTGATTTCTGGTACATCAACACCTTCTGAAAAAATATCGACAGAAAAAATGTAATCTAAAGCATCGACTCCATCATCTCCTGCTAATCTTTCGATTGCACTTGCCCTAATCATCTCGGAGTCAGAACCTGTCAATACCTCTGTTCTTAACCCTCTTTCATTAAACTTGAGGGATAGTGTTCTAGCTTCGTCTATACGACTACAAAAAATCAGCCCCTTCACTCTATCGCCACTATATCCAAAATATTCAGCATTTGCTATAACATTTTCAACACGCTCATCAGAAGTCAGGTATCTAAAATTCTTAACCTGCTCTTCTCTCGTCTTTCCAGTATCAGATATAACACTAAGATCCGTGATTCCAAAATAATGAAATGTACAAAGCAACTTCTCTTCCATGGCATCCTGCAGACGAATTTCATATGCAATCTGATAATTGAATACCACATAGATATTTCTGTCTTCCATGTTATCATCACGCTTATCAGGCGTTGCTGTCATACCTAACGTAAACTGAGGTGTGAAATAATTCATCACCTTTTTGTAGGAATCCGCTGTTATATGATGGGCCTCATCATAGATAATTGCATCAAAATGATCTTTTGCAAAATGTTGCAGCGTATCATCTTTACTAAAGGTCTGAATCGTTGCAAAAATATAATCCTTATCATAATCTGATCGTCCAAGTGAAGCCGAAATCATTCCCATGGAAACAGAATCGCCAAACACCTTGCGAAAAGATTTTTTTGCTTGCTTTGCGATCTGATTACGATGAACTAAGAACAGTACTTTTTTATATTCTAATTCTCTCATAGCAAAAGCCGACGCATAAGTTTTACCTGTACCGGTAGCTGAAATCAGAAGTGCTCTTTCTTCGCCAGCCGCTAATATTTTTCTAAGATTCGTAATAAATCCAACCTGCATACTATTTGGCTGCAATCGGTATTTTTCAAAAGATGTTATCTCTTCTTGCTTCGCAATCTCACGTTGGCGCTTGATAATTGTATATCGTTCTTTATAATTCTCATAAAATTCCTCAAACTCAAGTGAATACCTGGATTCCCAAAGTTCATAAAATTCTGCAATAATCGCCTGCGCCATTTCTCCCTGCTCAGTAGATACAACTTTCGTATTCCACTCACGATTACTGGTTAGTGCTGCGCTTGTAATATTGGAACTACCGATTATAATTCGATAGATTTCTTCCTTTTTAAAAATATATCCCTTCGTATGAAAACCTTCATCAGCAGCTTCGACATCAAACATTTTGAGAGTAATATTCTTAAGCTCATTTAATTTTTCTAATGCCTTAGGTTCACTAAAATTCAAATAATTGGTTGTAAGAATCTCTCCAGGAATGTTTTTCTTATCAAGCTCTCTCAGCGTCTGAAGAAGAGGAGTAATTCCACTCATTGTAATAAACGCAACGCTTATCTGGAACTGATCGCATACTAAAAGCTCATCCTCAATGGTTGAAAGTACTTTTTTTCCTTCTTTATAATTATTTGAGACAAACTGCGGCTTGTAAGCCAAATTAGATGAAACTGTTCCATTAACGTATGCTGTTTCGAAACCGCTCCTTATTCCAGCCAACTTTTCTTTTGTCATGTACCCATTCCCCTTTTACCAAATTTGGTACCCTTGTCTTCTTGCCGAATCATAGACCGGCTGCATGTTTTTCTCCAGAATATTATTGTATATCTGCATCAACTCTTTTTCAGTTGATTGTATTTTTCCTTACTCCCCTTAGCTAATTCTACTGGATACTTCTCATTATTTCTTTTAATCTTCGCCTGAACAATCTCATCTAAATCAAGACCGCATGCATCAGCCATTAGCACACAGTAATTTACAACATCTGCAAGTTCTTCTCTAATCTTGTCCGTTTTCTCTGTGCAGTTCACATCTTCAGCACTCCACTGAAAAACTTCCAGTAATTCAGCCGCTTCCAGTGAAATAGATATTGCTAAATCTTTCGGATTATGAAACTGACTCCAGTTTCGCTCATCACGAAAATGTAATATCTTATTTATTGTGTCTTGTGTCATTAATTTTCCCTCCCACTACAGCATACACTATCTTATTATATTCTTATACTCGAATATTTTCAACGAATATTAATAAAGCCGCACTTCTCGCACGGCCTGTTCAATCATATTATATCTGTAAACTCTCCGCATATTTAAACAGGATAATATCCTTGGGAGCTGTTTTGATATATGCTTGCTCTTTATGCATAAATGTCACAATCTCGTCTTTTGTCATCCTTCCAAGTCTAGCTATTACAACATCCAAAACACACTTATCCTCCGCATCAAGTGATGGGTAATCTGAACCTCCCGGCAAGCTGAAATAATAAGCATAAGTCTCACCCATATCCACTTCTTCACATGGAACTCCTTTGAGATCAATAATGGAATCATGGCCAATTGGTACTGCTCCCATCGGCAAGGCCTGATATACCAGGCCTGTGACAGCACTCCCTCTCTTCTTATAAGAAAGTGCATCTGAATACCATATTAACTTCATGAGCTTTACTTTATACAAGCCGGTAACCCCAGTTGATGCTGCAAAATAGCGAATCACATCCACTACCTTATCCAATGAGAGAACTGCATTCCCCTGAAACATTTGATTATTCTGAAATCTCGCATATTTAGCTTCAATCGCTTTCCGCAGATAACGGTCTTGATCATTCTCATAAAGAATAGTAGCCGTCTCAAGATACCTACGATAGGACTCAGCCAATAAATTATTCTTTGCCTCCACAAGTAAATCGAGAAACCATTGTGGATCCTGATTAAGTTTTTTTAAAATAGTGTCGTGTGCTTTGTCCTGCACCTGATGACTTTCATATCTGGTAATGGTTTTAACACCCCAGCCTAAGAGAACACAAAGGTCACTCTGACTAATGCCATACTTTCCACGAATAGCATTAATATCCTTAGAAGTAAGAAGTCTTTGTTTTCTTCTATAAGCATCTTTTATAGCCACATTATTCTCCTGAATTTGGGACTCATCCATATATAATTCGTCTGCAGCATCACAATAAAAGTAAGTAGCCTCATAGTCTACAGGCACATTCTTAAAACTTGCATGTTCCATTACACGAACTGTTTTCACTTCATGCTCTTCCATACAGCAGGTACATAAACGTTTTTCACTGCGAATCTCTTTCATGTTCACCAAAACACCTCCCTTATTTATTCCTATATGGAAACAGCTCTGGCATAAATGCTCTCTCAGCAAAATGAAATGACATAACAAAGGTTGTGGAATTCCCATACATACCAAACAGCTCCACTCTTATCTTAATATATACATCGTCCTTACCATTATAGACCTTTCCAAATTCCCTCATCTCACTCCTATTGGGGAACTTAAGATCTGTTACAGTCCTCATATATTCCCCCACAGTAAGCATTTTCAATTCTTTTTTCAGAGCGTCCACTGGATTCTTATTCGGAAATAAAGTATTTACCGTGTATTGATTCGTAAATTTTTCATCTCTTTGGTCATCTACACGTCTGCGTGCCTGAAAATTAATCTGAGCACCATTTTCAAGCGCATATTTCAAATCCAGGAGATAAGACTTTACATCTAATTCACTTTCAATTCTTTCTTTTGTTTCTTCCGCCAATTTCATTCTCCCGTTCAAGGTATCATTTGATACCTCCATCATAAATCGGTTTTACTCTCTTGTCAATTAAAATCTTTATTAAAAACTTAACTAAATAGTTCAATTCTTTTTATTACTCTCGAAATATGATTTCAATATTACAAGGCTTTCTTCTCTTAAGACCCCTATGGTTACTTGAGGTTTATGGTAGGAATTGTCAAAAACAATTTTACTGCATTCACTACCCTTTTCTTTTATAATATTACAAAGTTCCATATCACTTGCAGCATATACCAATCTTCCGAGCTTTGACCATACCATAGCACCACTACACATAAAACATGGCTCACAACTAGTGTACAATGTATACTCACTCAAGTCTGTTATTCCTGTTTCTTCGCTATATCGTCTAATTAACCCTAATTCCGCATGAAACGTAAAATCATGCTTGGTGTAAATTTGATTTTCATTTGTAAACACAATTTTTCCATTCTTAACAAGGACTGCTCCAAATGGTTCATTACCATGTTTAACAGCCTCAGCTGATAGACGAATTGCTTCTTTCATAAATTCTTCATCTCTATCCATATTAATCTCCATTCCGCGTGTACCAGCTTGGGGTTCGCTACACATGGCGGTAAATACCCGTGACTAGACTTTCACTAGCTAGATTAGTGCCATGTCTGGCACACCGCATAAAGAGGATATTTCCTAAATTTCTTTAGAAAATATCCTCTAAGCAGTACATTCTTTATTCGCTTATCTTTTCAGTCATTTTTTTAATCCTTGTAAATTCTTTTATATGACTAATGCCAAAAGTAGTCAACTGACTATTTGACACCTCGCAAACCCGCATAAACACTGGGTTTATTTCTCGAGGCTCTTCATTGTCGGGAACAACAACACATCCCTGATCGCATAACTATCCGTAAGCAGCATCACAAACCGGTCAATACCAATCCCAATACCGCCCGTAGGAGGCATACCGATCATCAGTGCATTTACAAAATCATCATCCATGGAGTTGGCTTCATCGTCTCCCGCTGCCAGAAGTGCTTCCTGAGCCTTAAATCTCTCAATCTGGTCAAGGGGATCATTTAACTCGGAATACGCATTTGCCATCTCACGCTTAGTAATAAACAGCTCGAAACGCTCTGTATATTCCGGATCGCTCGGTTTCTTCTTTGTAAGAGGTGAAATCTCAACCGGATGGTCAATAATAAACGTAGGCTGAATCAAATGCTCCTCTACAAACTCTTCAAACAGAAGGCTTAAAATATCGCCCTTTTTATGTCTTGCTTCATAAGCTACATGGTACTGATCTGCAAGCGCTTTCGCTTCTTCATCTGTGTGAATAGCAGTAAAATCAATATCTTTATATTTCTTCAAAGCGTCAACCATGGAAATACGCTCAAATGGTTTGGATAAATCAATCTCTACTCCATCATAGGTCACAACTGCTGTGCCAAGCACCTTCAATGCAACCTCACGGAATAAATTCTCCACCAGATCCATCATGCCGTGGTAATCGGTATATGCCTGATAGAGCTCCATCAATGTAAATTCAGGGTTATGTCTGGTATCTACGCCTTCGTTACGGAAAACACGTCCAATCTCATAAACCCGCTCTAATCCGCCTACAATCAGTCTCTTTAAATAAAGCTCCAGAGAGATACGCAGCTTCACGTCCTCATCAAGGGCGTTATAGTGTGTATCAAAAGGTCTTGCTGCTGCTCCGCCTGCATTGGCCACCAGCATAGGAGTTTCAACCTCCATAAAGCCCTGTGCATCCAAATGATTGCGGATCTCCTTTATGATCTGGGAACGCTTTACAAACGTATCACGTACTTCCGGATTCATGATTAAATCAACATATCTCTGTCTGTACCGAAGATCGGTATTGGTAAGACCATGGAACTTCTCAGGCAGAATCTGCAGACTCTTGGTCAACAGCTCCACGCTTTCTGCATGGATGGAAACCTCTCCTGTCTTAGTTGTAAATGCGGTTCCCCTGATTCCAACGATATCACCGATATCAAGCTTTTTAAATTCTTTATAGGATTCTTCGCCAATGCTGTCTCTTGCTACATAGGACTGAATATTACCTTTTAAATCCTGGACATTACAAAAGGAGGCCTTTCCCATAACCCGCTTGGACATCAGACGTCCTGCGATGGAGACTTCCCTGCCTTCCCAGACTTCATAATTTTCTTTGATCTCACTGCTGTGTACGGTAACATCGTACTTTGTAACTTTAAACGGATCCTTTCCTGATTCCTGAAGTTCAGCCAGCTTTTCCCGGCGAACCTTAAGTAAATGGTTTAAATCCTCTTCTACAACCTGATTCTGGTTTTGATTCTGCTGTTCTGCCACTTGTTTCCACTCCTTTGTGAACTATGTTAAGGAAGTTATCTTAAGACACTCTCTGGATCTCAAGTACCTTATACTGAATGACTCCCGACTGTGTTTCAACATCAACAACGTCTCCTACTTTTTTACCAATCAGCGCCTGACCTACCGGAGATTCATTGGAAATCTTGTTCTGAAGGCTGTTTGCTTCGGTGGAACCGACAATCTTGAATTCCATCTCTTCGTCTTCATCCACATCGTAGACTTTTACTTTACAGCCAATATTAATCTTATCTAAGTCTATCTCATCTTCTACGACTACTTCTGCATTCTTAAGCAGCTTCTCCAGCTCTTCGATACGCAGCTCGATGTCTCTCTGCTCATCTTTGGCAGCGTCGTATTCTGCATTCTCGGATAAATCACCCTGTTCTCTGGCTTCCTTTATTTTCTGGGCAACTTCTTTTCTTTTCACTACTTTTAAGTTCTGAAGCTCATCTTCGTATCTCTTAAGACCTTCATAGGTTAAAATATTCTTCTTGTCTACCATGGTTTTTTATTTCCTCCTGGTTTCTTACTCGCTGATTCACATTCCAGATATTATAGCTTAAACATCTGTAATTGTCAAGATTCGAGTCCCTTTTTCTGGTTATAATGCTCCAATTCTTTCTCTCACAAATCGCCTTAATTCTTCCATTGTTTCGACCTGATTGATATCGTTTCTCAATTTGGCCGAATGGGGAAGTCCTGCAGTATACCACGCCATATGCTTTCTCATCTCACGCATGGCAACCGTCTCTCCTTTGTGCTCTGCCTGCATGGCTCCATGGCGCAGAATCATCTCGCTGATCTCAGCCGGAGCCGGCGGTTTTAACAGCTCCCCTGTCTCCAGGTAATGCAGCGTCCTGGAAAAAATCCAAGGGTTCCCTTTTGCGCCGCGGGCGATCATGACTCCGTCACAGCCGGTCTGATCGATTAACGCTTTGGCATCTTCCGGCTCAAATACATCGCCGTTGCCGATGACAGGAATGGAGACTGCTTCCTTCACCTGCCTGATGATATCCCAGTCCGCAGTTCCGGAATAGAACTGTTCCCTGGTTCTGCCGTGGACAGCAACCGCTGCCACACCGCAGCTTTCCGCCATACGGGCGAATTCCACTGCATTGCAGTCTTCCTCTGTAAATCCCTTTCTGAATTTTACAGTGACCGGCTTCTTCACTGCCTTTACCATGGCAGTCAGGACCTTCTCCGCCAGTTTCATATCTTTCATCATTGCGGAGCCTTCGCCGTTGTTTACAATCTTCGGCACCGGACAGCCCATGTTCACATCGATCAGGGCAAACGGCCGGGATTCTATGGCAGCTGCCATATCTGCCATAATCTCCGGATCGGAACCGAAGAGCTGAACGCTCACCGGCCCTTCCTGATCAGATATGCTTAACAGCTCATTGGTGTTCTTGTTCTTATATAAAATGGCTTTGGCACTGACCATCTCTGTGACCGACAGTCCGCAGCCCTGCTCCCTGCATAGAAAACGAAATGGCAGGTCCGTAACCCCTGCCATCGGCGCCAGTATCAGATTATTGTCAAACGTTACATTTCCTATTCTAAGTTTCAACTGTCTTTTTCTCCGTCTTCTAATTCTTCTCCCAGATAAAAAACACGGTAGTACATCTCTAAGGACTCCAAAAGCTCCCGTTTTTCCCGCTGGTACTGCTTGATCTTCAGCACACTTCCGATTTCATCAAATAAGTAATCCTCTTCTGATGCCGTTACTTTAAATTCCAAAGTTCCATCCTCGTCAAACTCCAGAACCAGAACTCCGCCTATGTCTTCGGTGTAGAGTACACACATGATCTGAAGCTCCTGCCGGATGTTTTCCGGGAGACTTTTAAACTGTTCATTAAAATAATATTTCTGTTCATAAGAATTGGCGCCGCACAGCACCACTTTCTCTTCAGCCAGCTCCATATCTGTCACCGTTCTTTCTGCCCGACCACGCATTCAAGCATGTTCTGTCCCCCTTCGGATACAGAGCATGCTTTCTGGTGTCGTTATGTTTACCGGATTCTAATTGTACCATACAAAAAAAGAAATGACAATAGCCTAAAAATCCGTTGTACAGCGTTTTACCAGCCTGCAGGGTACCTTGCAGTTCCGGCTGATATCCGAATCCTTCTCCTGAAGGATTTTCATCATGTTGCTGATGGTTATATTGCACAATTCCTCTACCCGGTTATCCACCGAAGACAGCTCCGGATCGCTGCAGATTGACAGGGCGGAATTATTAAAGCCTGTGATACATAAATCATCCGGTATCTTTAAAAGCTTGGCATTTGCATATTTAATCGCACCTACGGCAAGACCGTCGTCTGTGGCAATCACACTGTCAAACCGCAGATCTCTCCGTTCCAGAAGAATATCACGCACCGTGTGAATCCGGTTTTTCACATACAGCTTTAAGTCGCCAAGCACCGGCAGGCCATGGCTTTTTAAGGCTGACTCGTAACCGGCAAGCTTTCTTGCGGCACTGTAGGAATGGGAATCGCACAGAAAAAGGATTCTGCGGCGGCCTGATTCGATCATCTGACTGGTCACGTCATAGGTGGCCTGATAATCATCGCCATAAGCACAGTATATATTCTCACCATCTAAATATCCATTTATTAAGAAGACCGGGACCTGTCTGGCTGCGTCAAACACATACTGCACACGGCTTTCTTCTCCCTCGGCACCTGCGTAGGTGGAACCAACCATAATGAGCGCATCAATGCGTTTGGCTAACAGAAGACTTACGTACTTCTCCTTTATTGACTGTTCGAAACCGCTGCAGCACAGAATACAGTCGTAACCGTGCTCATGCATACGGCTCTCTAAATGGGCAACTGCAGTTGCCATATAGGCATCGGATACATCCGGACATAAGATTCCGATAGTCTTCATGGAATCAAGGCCTAAGCCCCTGGCAAACACGTTGGGTGTATAACCGTTTTCCTCCATAATTGCCCTGACTTTTTGTTTTGTCTTTTCACTTACACGGGGGCTGTCGTTCACCACCCTGGAAACGGTAGCAATGGAAACTCCTGCAAGCTCTGCAATATCATATATGTTCATCCTGGTGTCCCTCTAACGTCTTCATTATTCACCGCCTGAATACAGATTCAGACAGACGTTTCCCCTTTTACTGTGTCTGCGTTTTCAGCCGCTCAGTTTAGCTATTGCAGCGGGGAGCGTAAGCGCTTACACTTATCTCGCTTCATTATACATAATATTTTTGTATTGCGCAACTGTTAATACAAGGGAATCACGAAAAATCATGTATGTTTTTTCTATATTGTTCCCATAATTAAAAGAAATATTTTTCTTTTATGTTTCCCTATTGACTAAGAGAAAAAAATGGTGTATGTTTTATGTAAGTACTTACATTGCATATGAAAATTGAAACTGGTACTAAGAAAGGAAAGGAAGCTTATGCAGGACTTTATCAAAATCAATTCCGAAGACAACGTGGCAGTCGCATTAAAGCCGCTTGCTTCCGGCAGTGCCTTAGAGGCAGACGGCACAGCGGTTACTCTTCTGGAAGACATCCCACAGGGTCATAAATTTGCCCTGACAGATATACCTGCCGGCTCATCCGTCATCAAATACGGCTGTGCCATTGGCATAGCAAAGGAGAATATTGGGACAGGGGCCTGGATTCACACACACAATTTAAAAACAGGTTTAGGGGATTTACTGACTTACACGTACAACAAACAGGAAATCGAAGTTACTCCAACTGAAGAACGCTTTTTTAACGGATACCGCAGACCCGACGGACGGGTTGGCGTGCGCAACGAAATCTGGATCATTCCAACCGTTGGCTGCGTGAATAAAATTGCAACAGCCATTGAGCGCGCATCTTTAAAACATGTAAAAGGAAGCATTGATGCGGTAGCTGCTTTCCCTCACCCTTACGGCTGTTCCCAGATGGGTGATGATCAGGAATACACCAGAACCATTCTGGCAGATTTAATCAATCATCCAAACGCAGGCGGCGTACTGGTGCTGGGACTTGGCTGTGAGAACAGCAACGTCACCGAATTAAAACGCTATATCGGCGATTATGATGAGCGCAGAGTTAAATTCTTAGTGGCTCAGGAGTCCGAAGACGAGATATCTGATTCTCTTGAATTAATCGATCAGCTGGCAGAATATGCAGGATCATTTCAAAGAGAGCCCATCAGCTGCAGCGAGCTGGTGATCGGAATGAAGTGCGGCGGTTCTGATGGATTATCCGGTATTACAGCCAATCCTACCGTTGGTGAATTTTCAGATATGCTGGTTTCCAAGGGAGGAACTACCATCCTCACAGAAGTTCCTGAGATGTTCGGTGCAGAAACACTGCTTATGAATCGGTGCCAGAACCAAGAAACTTTCGGAAAAACTGTTGATTTAATAAATGACTTTAAGAACTATTTTACCAGCCACAACCAGACCATTTATGAGAACCCCTCTCCAGGCAATAAAAAGGGTGGTATTTCCACTCTTGAGGACAAGTCCTTAGGATGCGTTCAAAAATCGGGCAGAATGCCTGTGGTCGATGTATTAAAATACGGAGAGCCGGTACACAACAAAGGTCTGAATCTTTTAAGCGCTCCAGGCAACGATCTGGTAGCTTCCACAGCCCTTGCTGCATCAGGTGCCCATATCGTTTTATTTACAACCGGACGGGGAACTCCTTTTGCATGCCCCGTACCAACCATGAAGATTTCCACCAACTCCGCTCTCAGCCAGAAGAAGAATAACTGGATTGACTTTAACTGCGGAGTTTTAGTGGAAGGAACCGATATGGAGACTCTTAAAAATCAGTTCTTTGACTTTGTAATTGAAGTTGCCTCCGGCAAGATGGTGAAATCAGAGGAAGCCGGTTTCCACGATATGGCCATCTTCAAGCAGGGTGTAACATTATAAAATATTTTTGACAACACATAAGGAGACAAACAGAATGGAAAAGTTAAGCTACCAAACACTGGAAAAGCTGGGTTATGACGGATATTTATTAAAAGAAGCACCAGAACGTGTGCTGCAGTTCGGCGAAGGAAACTTTTTAAGAGCTTTTGTCGATTATTTTATCGATATTCTCAATGAGAAGACCAGATTTAATTCCAAGGTTGTTTTATGTCAGCCTATCGCTCCTGGTCTTGCAGATATGATCAATGAGCAGGAAGGTCTTTATACCCTCTTCCTCCGCGGTTTTGAAAACGGCCGTAAGGTAAACGACAAGCGCGTAATCTCCTGCGTAAGCAGATGTTTAAATCCATACAGCGAGTATGAAACCGTTCTTGCATGTGCAGAAAACCCGGATCTCCGTTTTATTGCCTGCAACACAACAGAGGCTGGAATCACCTATGATCCTTCCTGCCAGTTTACAGACGTACCTGCTGACAGCTATCCTGGAAAACTGACACAGTTCTTATACAGACGTTTTGAGAAGTTCGGCAGGGAAGCTGGAAAGGGCTTTGTCATTCTTTCCTGCGAGCTCATTGACAACAACGGAAAAGAACTGGAAAAATGCGTATTAAGCTATGCAAAACAGTGGAACTTAGGCGATGAGTTCTTAAACTGGATTAAAGCAGAGAATATCTTCTGCTCCACACTGGTTGACCGTATCGTAACCGGTTATCCAAGAAATGAAGCTGCTGCGATCTGTGAAGAATTAGGCTATCAGGACAACATCATCGATACCGGTGAAGTATTTGGCTTCTGGGTAATCGAAGGACCGGACAGCTTAAAGAAAGAACTTCCATTTGAAGAAGCAGGTCTTCCTGTTATTATCTGCGGAGATCACAAGCCATACAAGCAGAGAAAAGTTCGTATCTTAAACGGAGCTCATACCTCTTTTGTATTAGGCGCTTACCTGGCTGGCCAGGACATCGTCCGCAACTGTATGGAAGACGAAGTGATCTGCGGATTCATGAACAAGACCATTTACGATGAAATCATTCCTACCTTAACTCTTCCGGAAGAAGAATTAAAGAGCTTTGCTGCTTCCGTAACAGAGCGTTTCAAAAACCCATTTATTGACCATGCGCTGTTAGCTATTTCCTTAAACTCCACCTCCAAGTGGAAAGCCCGTGTTATGCCGTCTTTAAAGGGATATGTAGAGAAGAATCATGCACTTCCAAGCTGCATAACCGCTTCCTTTGCATTCTATATCGCATTCTATCACGGAACAACACTGACAGAAGACGGACTCACTGCGGTACGCCCTGCAGGTGATGCTTATACAGTAAAAGATGACAAGCAGATTCTCCAGTTCTTCTTTGATCACAAGGATGAGGACGCTGCTGCTCTTACCCACTCTGTCTGCACAAATACAGAGTTCTGGGGCGAAGATTTAACCGCCATTGCAGGCTTCGAAAAAGCTGTCTCCGGTTATTTAAAAGATATCGAAGAAAAAGGCGCTTACGCAGTTATGAAGGAATGTTTATAATCAGGGAATTATCCCGGTATATCAATGACAATCTTAACTGAAACAGACACAAAAGGATAAAGGAAAGAGCTTTGATATGGTTTCACATCAAAAACCATTCAAAGCTCTTTTTTATGTTTCAATCTTTAATGACGTTCTGAATCAGGAATTTCTGCCTGGCTGCAGCTGTAATTTTCAAGAAACTTCCTTGACCATTCTGCATTATCCGGCGTACTGTCCTCAATTGTCATCTGAATATAAGGCTTGTCTTTCTTTGCAAAATTCAGGATTGTATCATATGTCATAACTCCGGTTCCAGGTGCTCCGGAAACCACTTTACCGCCTTCAATCACAAAATCCTTCATATGAAGAACGTCGGTATACTCTCCCAGATCCTCAATGGCTTCTTGAAAGACCTTGTCATATTCATTGCTGTTCTCCACAGACAGTAAATTAACCGGATCAAGAATGATTCTTAAATTCGGGGAATTGATTGCTTTTAACACTTTAAGAGCCTGCTTGGAATTGTATACGATATGGCTCCATACCGGTTCGATGGCCATGATTACACCGAATTTCTCTGCACATTCCACTACAGGGCGAAGGTTCGTAATAAATGTCTGAAGAGCCTCTTCTGTATGGGATGCCAGATCAAAACGGTATTCTGCATTGGGGTTGCCTGTCTCTGTACCCACTACGCTGCAGCCTAATATGGATGCAAAACGAAGGTGAGCAAAATAACGCTCCTGGATCTTCTTAATCTCTTCCGGATCGGGATGTGCCAGGTTTAAATAGCAGCCCAGAACAGCGATATCCATATGATACTCAGAAAATATGCTTCTCAGGCAGGAAGCAAATCCCGGTGTTAAGGCGGAATTCTCCACCGAATGATCCTTAATTGTCTTTGTCAGCGCCAGGTGCACACAGGAAAATCCCTGTTCGCTGGCTATTTTTAAACGTTCCTCTATGGTACCTGGTGCCACATCGTGTAATCGAATTCCAATCTGCATTGTACTCTTCTCCTTTAGATCATTTCGTAATGATTGATATTGCTTAATTCAAATGCTTCTCCTTCCTGTCCGGAAATATGCACATTTTCACAGAGCAGGGTGTCCACATTGCTGATACAAAAGCCTTTTTTGGTGCACTCTCCCACTCCGCTTAACATGGCGGGAGCTCCTGACTTCGCCTCTTTTGCAAAGGAAATGTCAACGTTCTTAAATTCAATGCGTTCAATCTTCTTTTCCGGAAGGCCATAGAGAAAGGAAGCTGCCACATGACAGTTGGCCGCCTTTATATTGGTAAAGCTGAATCTGCCGATCTCAGGCGTCCTGTCATCAACCGGAAGCGGCTCTCTGCACTGAACGTATTCTGATTTGCCATCGGGATCACAGAAGTAAAAACCATTGACTACAAACGGGGTCATCACATGATCCATATCAATGTGGTCAAAGGTAATATCCGTAAGAACAGAGTCCTTTCCTCTTCCTCTTCTGGTCTTGATCCGCAGACCTCTGTCTGTGTGGCGGAACAGACAGCGTTCTACCCGGATGTTTTTCACACCTGCGCCCACTTCGCTTCCTATGGTAACGGCACCGTGGCCGTTTTCCATCAGGCACTGACGAATGGTGATGTTCTCAGATGGTTTCTTATATCTGCGTCCCATATAAATTTTACCTGACTTGATGGCAATACAGTCATCACCCAGGGAAAAATGAAGTCCCAATATCTCCACGTCCTTACAGGATTCCGGATCCAAACCGTCTGTATTCGGGGAATCTGCCGGATTGCTGATACTTAAATTTAAAAACTTTAAGTCCTCACTGAAGTAGGGATGAAGAACCCAGGTCGGACTGTTTTTTAAAGAGAAGCCCTGGAGAGTGATCTTGCTGCATCTCTCTAAGAATACCATGCGGGGGCGGAATGCTCCCTTCATCACTCTTACATTGTCCCACCAGTTATCAAAGGAAGCCTGCCCGTTGATGGTTCCTCTGCCGTAGATTACAACATCTTCCACATCAATGCCGGTTATAATGCCTGCAAACATGGGAAGGGGATTGCCCTCCCAGGTTCCCAGATTATAATCTTCTTTTTCATCATAGCTCTCGATCATTCCGGGAAACTTAGGAAACTGATACCGGTCCGTCTCAGCCAGGAGCTCTGCTCCTTCTGAAAGTTCAATCTTTATATGGCTCTTTAAAAAGAGACTGGTGATTCTGTACTTTCCTGCGGGAATCAGCACTCTTCCGTCTTTGGGACATGCCATAACCGCAGCCTGGATGAAAGCAGTGTCATTCTGGATTCCGTCTCCAAAAGCACCAACTTCCCTGACGTTGATTGTGACAAATTCAAAATCCGTATGGAAGTTTACTTCTGCTTTTTCTCCATTTCTTTCCAGAGAAATATTATAATCCATATCCGGCTTTAAGTCAAACAAAGTAAACACAACCTGCTTTGTCTCTCCCCAGCTCACTCCGTTTACCAGAATCTGGCCCGGAGCATCGAATTCATATATTGTTTCCGTAATTGTCTCTATGGTTACAGAACGCGCTGTCTGAAATGCAACTCTTAATTCCATACTGTTAAACCTCACCTGTTAAGTTTTCCTGTGTTACTGTTTTTTCTATTGAAAAAGAGCGCAGCAATCGCATACCACGCCCTCTTTTTGATCATTAACCTTTTACTCCGCCTGCAGCAATACCATCAATGAAGGAATCCTGCGCACAGAAGAATACAATCAGAGAAGGAATAATGGAGATGAGTGACATCGCCAGAATTCTGTTCCACTGAAATCCTACATCACCGTCCATTGACATACGTAAGTAAATGGAGTTTGTATATTTTGGCATGTCGGAAACATAAATGAGGGGTCCCATAAAGTCATTGGAAGTCCACATAAACTGGAACAGCGCAACGGATACCAGTGAAGGTTTTAACATGGGAACAATCACATACCATAATGTTTTAAGTGAATTACAGCCGTCAATCTTGGCTGCCTCTTCCAGCTCTCTTGGCACACCTCTTAAAAACTGAACCAGCATGAATAAGAAGTATGTATCACCTGCAAATAAAGAAGGGATTACAAGAGGAAGATAAGAATTTGTCCAGCCCCAGTTGTTGAACATAATGTACTGAGGTGCATTTAAAACTACCTGTGGAAGGAACAGAGTGGAAATCATAAGAGAAAAAAGGATTGCTTTTCCCTTGAATTCAAACCGTCCGAAGCCGTAAGCAGTAATGGTTGCTGAAATTACAGTGAAAATAACCTTGGGAACTACGATTTTGTAGGTGTTTAAAAGTGATTTAATAAGGTTAATTTTACCGCCGTAATCTACGAAGGCATTGGCATAACCGTCAGTTACCGGATTTTTAGGCCAGAACCATGCGCTGGTAAAAATCTCTGAGTTGGTCTTAAACGTCGCACCTACCATCCAGATCAGGGGATATACCATAATGAACCCGATTACGAGGAGAAGGGTGTAACGGATCACTGTACTTATATTTCTTTTGGTCTCTTTCGTCATGTCATTTACCTCCCGTCTTCATCTGAGTAATATACCCATTTCTTCTGGCTTACAAATGCGACTGCTGTAAAGGTCATAACAATCAGGAACAGAATCCAGGCCTGGGCACTTGCCATACCCATCTTATGACGAAGGAACGCATTGTTGTAAATGAGAATGGAAATCAGCGTAGTTGCACCGTTGGGTCCGCCCTTTGTTACAAGGAATGGTCCGTTGAATTCCTGGAATGCCTGACATAACTGAGTGATCAGGTTGTAGAAAATAACCGGTGTAATTAATGGAACTGTAATTTTAAAGAACTGGGTCCATTTTCCTGCTCCGTCAATGGATGCAGCTTCATATAAATCTTCGGATACACCCTTTAAGGCTGCAAGGAAAATTACCATGGCTGAACCAAACTGCCATACTCTTAACATAATAATAACGAATAAAGCACCATTGGCAGATGCCATCCAGTTGATTTTTTCTCCGCCAAGCGCAACAACAACCGCATTGATCAGACCATCTGTATTAAATACGGCTCTCCACAATATGGCAATGGCGATAGAACCTCCCAGAATAGAGGGAATGTAATAAGCAGTTCTGAAAAAATTAACTCCCTTTAATTTAAAGTTCAGAATATAAGCAATAAATAATGCGAAGGTCAGCTTTAAAGGAACGTCAAAAATCGCATATTTAAAGGTTACCAGAAATGCTCTTGTAATATCAGAATCCGTGAAAATCTTATTATAGTTCATCATACCTGTTTTCGTTACGCCATTAAACAGATCGTAATTTGTAAAGCTATAGTACAATGAAGAGGCGAATGGATAAACTTTAAAAAGTATAAATCCAATCAGCCATGGCAGGACAAAGAAGAATCCCGCATTATCAGCCAGGAACTTACGCATACCCTTTGACTTCATAGTGCTCATACCTCCTGTTTATTAAAAATTATATGCTGCGCACAGATCATATCTTTTAAACCTGTACATGTATTATTATCAATCCCCGCAATAGTTCTCCATACAAATTCCCCGAAATTACCGTATTTTTCTTTTTGAAGCACGCCTGTGTTGCATGCCTTCAGAATGGAATAACCAATTTCCATAATTTCAGAAGAATTGGGGAGGTCTTTCATCTTCTCCTTGACTATAACCTTAAATAAATCCCTTAATTCCCTATAATATTCATAGATCTCTTCTGACATCTGAGCAATCGTATCAATCAGTGACACCAGATCATCTCCTGTAAACTGCTGTTTCTCACGAAACATGACCGCAATCTCATTATAATGCTCTTTTCTTTTATACTTTGTGTCATATGCTGTTATAAACGGCATAAGCTCCAAAGTCCACTCCGGGGCTTTCATGACATCTTCTATCTTCTGTCTGTATTTTTCGTTACCGTTTTGTTCCAAAGCGAAAAAATAAGCGGAATAATCCTGTGCCGGCAGACTTCCTGCCGTCCCTTCCGGGGCTTCCATTCTGCTTAACTGAGTCATTACAAATTCTTTAAACGCATCTTGTCCAGTTGCTTCATACATTTGTACTGCTCCCATAAGCTGATATGGTTTTAATGTCTCATTTCTGCATTCCATGACGTTTTGTCTGCCCTTTTCTTTATAGGAGCCGCCATAATGCTATGGCGGCTCGTATGAAATATGAATACCTTATCTTTTTAAAGATGATTAGTTCTCAAGTGTATCAGTAACACCCTTGATCAATTCCTTTGCAGCTGCAGCAGAATCCAATTCTTTTGAGCTTAGCTTACCAAATACTTTGTAATAAACGCCGTCTGGGTTAGCCTTTAAATCATTGTGCTCAAATTTACTGTCCAGAGTGAACTTGCTATAATCCATAACCTTTGTATTTGCTTCAATGGTAAGAGGATCACCAAGCTTGTTATCCTGAAGGATCTTAAGTCCCGCTGCGGAACAAGGAATACCTCTTTCAGTAGAACCGATCTTAACGCCTTCTTCATCATTTAACAGGAAGTTGATCAGCATAGCTGCTTCCTTTGGATGCTTGGAGTTTGCAGCAACTGCAAATGCCATGGAGATCTTGGTAAATCCGCCGTTGTTGTTGCCCATCTTAATGAAGTCGCCAACTACGAATTCCTGACCAGGTTTGTTAACGCTGCCTTCCAGAGCTTTTTTGAACTTGGAAGCAGAGGAATCCCATTCAAAGATACCAGCATATTTTCCATCGATCCATTTTGCATTCTTATCAAGAGAGTCAGCCATATCGCCGTCAATTGTTGCCTGAGCAGGGATTACATGTTTCTCTTCCAAATTGTTGATAAAGTCCATACCATCTTTTACTTCATCTTCTGTATAGTTAACTGCTCCGTCTTCTACCCAGTTCTTGCCATACTTAGCTTCCAGATAGTATACCATCAGGATCATACGGTCATACTGTCCAACTGCCAGCGGATACATATCAGGATCTTTTGCCTTGAATGCTTCTCCGGCTTTGTATAAGGAATCAAGATCGGTAGGAAGTGCAACACCAACCTCATCAAATACTGTCTTGTTCCAGTAGAACAGACGGCCTGTTAAAGAAATCGGAACTGCCATTAATTTATTATCTACCTTGCAAAGCTCAAGGCTCTCTGGTGTAAACTGTTTTAAATCAAGAACATCGGAGTAATCCTCCAGGTTTGCGAAAGACTTTCCGCCCTGGCTGTAGGAATCAATCCAGTTCCAGTTGATCTGCATAACATCAGCAGCATTGCCGCCTAAAATATTTAAGGACTGCTTCTCTTCCCATCCGGTCCATGCACCATATTCTGGAGTTACAGTAATGTTTGGATATTTTGCCTGAAAAGCCTTGATTGCTTCTTCCGTTGCTGCATGTCTTGTGTCGCCGCCCCACCAGGAAAATTTCAGTTCTACCGGCTCTCCGGAAGTTGCAGCTCCTGCAGCTGTGGTTCCTGCTGCTGCAGTAGTAGTTTCTGCAGGTGCAGCAGTAGTTGATTCAGCAGTGCTGCTTTTGCCAGACCCGCAGGCAGATAGAGACATTGCCATAACAGTCGCTAAACCCATTGCGGTCCACTGTTTGATTTTTCTCATCTTTTTCTCTCTCCTTTTTCTCTCCCTCATAAATGAGTTCTTTAAAAGTTCCATGTAAATGTTTTCGCATTTTCAAGATAGAATTATGTACTTTTGCGTAAGCGCTTACACAACACTTTTTTATTATTATAACACCTATTATCTTATAATTCATTTCAAATTCAGCACAAAACATTGCATATTTTGACATCCTATGATATTATTTTAGTAGTATTAGCCAAGGAGAATGCCAATAATGAAAGTACTTACTTCATATTCGGAAGGAATTGACCGCTGTTTTGAAAGCCATTATTTTTCCATTGCACATCTTCACAAAGAAAGCAGTGTTTTAAGCATGCACAGCCACCGGTGCTGCGAATTTTATTTTTCCATCAGCGGCGGCCGTACTTTTTTAATTGAAGACAATAATTACCGCATAGAACCTGGCGATTTATTCATGATTAATCCCCGGGAAAAGCATCAGATCCTTCAGATGGATTCGTCCATTCCTCATGAACGGTATGCTATTTTTATTGATCCGGAGTATTTAAGGGCCATTTCCACCGTTCATACGGATTTAACCTACTGTTTTACACACCGGCCGGATAATTTTTCCCACCGGATCCATTTAAGCCAGGGACAGCAGCGCAGGTTTACTTATTACTTTAATAAACTGGCTGTGGAAGATGGTTTTGGGCATGACGTGGAAGAACGTTCGGCATTTGCAGAGTTCATGGTTTTTTTAACGAAATGTGCGGCAGAAGCAGATTTGGGCGAACAGTCAGAAGAGCAGAGACAGTATTTTAACAGCAAGGTGGCAGATATTATCACCTATATTCATCATAACATTGATTCTTCCTTAAGCATCGGGGAGATTGCAGCTCATTTTTATTTGAGCACCTCTTACCTTTGCAGGCTTTTTAAAAAAGGAACGGGAACCACCATCAACTCCTATATCACCACCAGAAGAATTGAGCTGGCACAGACGCTGCTGGCAGGCGGATACAGTGTGAATGAGGTATACAGCATGTGCGGATTTAATGATTACAGCAATTTCTTTAAAGCGTTTACCAAGAAGACAGGCATTTCACCAAAGAAATTCGCACAGAACAGTTTAAGTTAAAAAGGGAATGAGGCCGGCTGCCTCATTCCCTTTCATTTCTATGACTGATACTGCCATCCGCACCGTTTCATCTCTGTATATGCAAGAAGGAACGGTCCTACTCCCTTTGCATCATCTTTTACCACCGGCTCAGACATATAATACTGGAATGTTCCGTCTCTTCTGTCCTTGCCTCCCAGACCTGCCACCAGGCAGATTCCGCCTAAACTCATGTTTCCTTCTTCCATATGAAGATAGGTTTTGCAGATTCCCTCAAATGCCTTTTTCCCGTATTCTGCATATGATTCAGGCAGATAGCCGAGGCGGACGCCTTTTAAGATTGCATAGGAAAAGATCGCGCTGCCGCTGGTTTCTAAATAGTTCTTCTCCATGCCGCCTAAGTTGACCACCTGATACCACATGCCGCTTTGGTCCTGATATTTTAACATGGCATCGATCAGTGATCTGAATGCATCTTTCATCTGATGCAATGCTTCCTGCTCCTTATGATTGTCTTTATCCATGGTATCCAGAAGCGCCATGGAATACCAGCCCAGCGCCCTCAGCCAGAAATTCTGGGAAAGTCCGGTCACTTTATCACACCAGAACATCTCTCTGGAGGAATCATAGGCATGATAGTAAAGTCCTGTCTCAGAATCCTGCATATGCTTTGTTATATTGGCGAACTGACTGTAAATATCTTCACAGTTTTTTCTGTCATTAAATCTGGCTTCGTATTCCATATAGAATGGCTGGCACATGTAGAGACCGTCAAGCCACACCTGATTGGGGTAAATATTTTTATGCCAGAAATTACCTTCTTTTGTTCTGGGCATCTTTTCAATCTGGCTGTAAACCAGGTCGATTGCCTTTCTGTACTTTTCCTTGCCGGTCAGATCATAAAGTTCAAACAGGGTTTTTCCTGCATTCACATTATCGATGTTCAGTTCTTCTACATCATATCCCTCAATGGATCCGTCTTCCTTTACACGGTAGTCAATAAACGTATCTGCAAACTCCAGATATTTCGAATCCTTCGTAATGGAATACATCTCTAAGATTGCCTTGATCATGCAGCCGTCAATGTAATTCCAGCCGGCTTTCTCTCCCTGAAGAATCTTCTCAATGTTCCAGACCGGACGGTCCGGTGTGCTTTTTTCCATCAGTTCATTGATATACCTTTCAATTACATCCATGTTTCTTATCCTCTCTTTGCTCATTTATCTGCTGTTCTATCAGATTCTAATTTTTTTACGCTGTCTCTTACAATCAGGCGGTTTTCCAGCCAGACATCGGCCGGATGCACTCCTTCCTCCATACATGCAAGCAGCATCCTGCTTCCTTCCATGGCAATCTTTGCAGCGCTCCGCTCCACGGTTGTCAGTCTCATATCAGAATAACTGGAAAGATCCCAGTTGTCAAACCCTGTCAGTGAAATATCTTCCGGAACCTTTAATCCCCGTTCCGCTGCGGCACTTCTGGCTCCAAAAGCCATCTCATCATTAAAGCATAACAAAGCAGTTAAATCTTTATGGGCATCAAGCAGTCTTCCTGCTGCCAGCCTTCCGCTGTTAAAGCGGTAATTGCCGTAACCCACCGGAAGCTGGTCCGCATCCAGTCCATGCTCCCTTACCGCCTTCTGCCATCCCTCATGCCTTAACATGGAAGCCTCTAAATAGGAGGAACCTTCAATCACTCCTATTCTGCGGTGACCATTTTTTAAAAGATAGTTCATCGCCTGTTCCATACCTCCCATTTCGTCTGTAACCACGGCAGGTATATTGACGGGTACTTTCCTGCTGATGGCCACCATAGGAATATTCTTTTCCCAGGCTTCCTCCAGAAACTCCTGATCCCAGTCTCCCTGAGACATGATCAGCAGCCCGTCAAAATAAGAAGGATTTAAAGTCCCCGGCTGATGCATATCAATTCCCTTTACGACCACCTGATACTTACTGCCCAGTTCCTGATATACTCCTGTAAGAACATCGTGGAGCACGAAAGGCGATGTTGACTTGCTGATTGTTGAAAAGCAAAGACCAATCATACCAGATTTTGACTTTTTCAAGGTAACCGCTGCCTGGTTTGGCATATATCCCATTCTCTGTGCAATTTCAAGGATCTGCTCTTTTTTCTTTTGTTCCACTGCGCCCGTACCGTTTAACGCCCTTGAAACCATTGAGTAAGATACACCGGCACTTGTTGCAATATCTTTTATTGTTACAGCCATATATTCTCCTCCATGTACCTCAATAACCCCATATTTTAAATAATAGCATGGTTTCTCTTCCTTGTCACTGCTGAGATCATTTGATTTATAAGCCATTGATTCTTATACTGCAAAGGTTTGCAATTTAATATTTTATATTTGTGCATTTAAGCCATATATTTCATTTAAAATCAATATTGTATTGTATATTTTTAGTTATTTTACTGTTAATTTCTTTTTATAATATAACTATGCTTTTTATAATTGTCTATTATTCATAGTTTTTATATTCATTTTTTATTAATTATTAATCTTTTTTCTTTTTAAACTTATGATAAGATAATCTGGTGTGTAAGTGCTTACACATATAACTGCCGGCATTATGCCGTTTTTATCATTTCCCCAATGGGAGAAAAGAAAGAGAGGAAATTATATGAAAAAAAAGATTGCCAAAATTATGGCTGTCACTTTGTCAGCTGCCATGGGCTTATCACTGACAGCGTGCGGCAGTGCACAAAAAAACAATGCCCCCTCTGAGACCGCTTCTGTTTCAGAATCCAAATCAGAAGGTGCTGCTGCAGATGGAGCATCAGGGGAACCTGTAAGCATTCGTATTTCCTGGTGGGGCGGCGATTCCAGACATGCAGCTACAGAAAAGGCTGTTGATGCTTTTATGGCAAAATACCCCAACATTAAAGTTGAAACAGAATACGGAGCCTGGACTGGCTGGGAAGAGAAGCAGTCTTTGGGAATTTTAAGCGGAGAATGTGCTGACGTGATCCAGATCGGATCAAACTGGGTGAATGATTACAGCAAAGGCGGCGAATCCTATCTTGATTTAAACCAGTATTCTGATATCATTGATTTAACACAGTTTCCGGAAGATAAATTAAAAGCAAATGAAGTAAACGGAAAACTGATGGCTATTCCCATTTCCTTAACTGGACGTCTGTATTACTGGAACAAAACAACCTTTGATGAAGTTGGATGTGCAATTCCTACAGATGAAGCTTCCTTACTGGCTGCCGGTGCAGCTTTCAAGGCTTACAACAATGATTATTATCCACTGGCCCTGGGTGAATATGACCGGGCTATCTTTATGGTATACTATCTGGAATCAAAGTACGGAAAAGACTGGATTACAGACGGCAAATTGAACTATACGGAAGCGGAACTCAAAGAGGGTCTGGATTTCATGAACAAGCTGGAAAGCGAGCATGTAATCCCATCTATCGCTACTATCAATGGGGATATGGCCGACTCACTTGATAAAAACGCAAAATGGATCGACGGCAAATATGCAGGTCTTATGGAGTGGGATTCCGGTGTTTCCAAGGTAAAAGCTGCTTTGGATGGCAGTGTCAATAAACCAGGCCAGGAATTTGTAGTCGGCGAATTCTTAAAATTCGGTGATTACCAGGGCGGTTCCACAAAAGTTTCCATGGACTTTGCAATAAAGGCATCTACCCAGCATCCAAAGGAAGCAGCCATGTTAGTTAACTACCTGTTAAATGATCCTGAAGGTGTTGAAATCTGCTCTACCGAGCGCGGCGTTCCATGTTCTGCTGCTGCGCTTAAAGTGTTGAACGAAAAAAACATTGGTGATAAAATGACGAAAGAGGCCAATGCAAAAGTTCTTGACTACTGTAAATTCACACAGGATCCCCAGTTTGACAACAACGAATTAAAGGCAAATCCTGACGGATTATACTATAAGGTATTCGGAAAATTAAGTGCAAAGGAAATTGACTCTGAGGAAGGAGCAAAGAATTTATTTGATGGAATTACCGAGATTCTTGATAACTAAAATACAAGAAAAAGGAGCGTAGTGTCTGTGAATCAGTTTACAAAACAGATTATCATAACAGCAAAGCAGGCAGGCAAAGAGAAATCAGCTGACATTGCATCTTTAAACGCCTACTTATTAGATCCTATATCCGTGGCTCCAAATCGTCTTCGTCCGGCAGTCATCATCTGTCCGGGGGGCGGTTATGAGCACTTATCCGACAGGGAAGGCGAACCCATAGCCATGCAGTTTTTATCCATGGGCTGCCATGCATTTGTTCTCCGCTACAGCATTGCTCCTGATTCGTTTCCTTATCCACAGATGGAACTGGCTTATGCAGTTTCTCTGGTCCGTTCCCACGCAGCGGAGTGGCTGGTTGATCCGGAAAAGATTATTGTCTGCGGTTTTTCGGCAGGAGGTCATCTTGCCTGCAGCCTGGGAGCATTCTGGAATCAGGAGTTTTTATACGGTCCGTTAGAGCTTACTCCGGAGAATATAAAGCCAAATGGCATGATACTGGCATATCCGGTGATTTCCTCCGGCCCTTACTGCCACAAGGGTTCCTTCCTTAATTTATTGGGTGCAGACGCAGAAGACGAAACCCTGCGCCGTCTGGTCTCTCTGGAACATCAGGTCGGCACACACACACCGCCTGCATTTTTGTGGCACACCTCTACCGATGATGCCGTACCGGTAAAAAACAGTTACTTACTGGCGGATGCATTGACGGAACACGGGGTCAGTGTGGAAATGCACATCTATCCCGCCGGCTGCCATGGACTGTCTTTGGCAAACAGTGAAGTTTCCGGCGATGATGGCCGCTGTATCGTGCCTCAGTGCCAGAACTGGATCTCTCTGGCTAAAACATGGCTGGAACATCTATAACAGCAAAAAGGGCGGGACAGCCGGAATATTCTACTTCCGGCTGTCCCGCCTGTTCTATCAGTCTCCGATTCTCATTAACGAACCAGCATCTTGCTGATCTGATACTGATCTTCCGGAATATCCTTGGTCATAGCCAATGCTTCCTGAATATCGAAATCAACAAATTCCCCATGCTTATAGCCTACAACACGGTTGCTCTTTCCTTCGCAAAGCAGTTCCACTGCTCTGGCTCCCATGATGGAAGCATACACACGGTCTTTACAGGTAGGTGCTCCGCCTCTCTGCATATGGCCCAGAATGGTAGCTCTTGTCTCAATGCCGGTAGCTGCCTCGATTCTCTTTGCCATGGAAGAGGAATGACCGATTCCTTCTGCATTGATGATGATATGATGCTTCTTTCCGCGCTTTCTGTTCTCAATAATGCGGTTAATCAATGCCTGCTCGTCTCCGTCATACCGCTCCGGCAGAAGGATATCCTCTGCTCCGTTTGCAAAACCGCACCAGAGTGCAATATATCCGGCATTTCTTCCCATTACTTCAATAATGCTGCAGCGCTCATGGGAAGTGGATGTATCCCGGACTTTATCAATGGCTTCCATGGCAGTGTTCACTGCTGTATCAAAGCCAATGGTATAATCAGTACATGCGATATCCAAATCAATGGTTCCAGGAAGTCCGATGGTGTTGATTCCAAGTGCAGAAAGCTTACCGGCACCGCGGAATGAACCGTCTCCGCCGATTACTACGATTCCGTCAATGTTATGTCTTTTACAGATCTCAGCACCCTTTTGCTGGCCTGCAGCTGTGGTAAATTCCTGACATCTGGCTGTATAAAGAATGGTACCGCCCCTATGAATGATGTCCGATACACTGGTGCTGGTCATATCGACAATCTCTTCCTGCAGAAGGCCCGCGTATCCCCTCATAATTCCCTTTACTACCAATCCTTTATGGATTGCAGTTCTGACAACGGCACGGATCGCAGCATTCATACCTGGTGCGTCGCCGCCGCTGGTTAATACGCCAATGGTTTTCACTTGTTTTGCCATAGTAACTTCCTCCTGATTCACGGATATCTGTATTTGTAAGTTTTACAATTCATACATGTTGTATTCTAATTCATTTTGCCAATCTTTTCAAGTTTTTTTTCTACAAGCCTGACATTTATTTCACCAAGTTTTTTGGTTAAAATATCAATAAGTCCATCGGAAGCATTCACATTCCAGTTGGCCGGGAGCACTTTCTTTGCCCGTTCACTCTCCAGATAGATGATTACGGTATCGCTGCCTTCGGATTCCCTTAACAGTTCAAGAATCTCCCGCTCTGTCTCCACATACGTTTCCTTATCAGGGAATTTCAGCCACAGCTCTTTGGGAACTGCTGAAAATGGGATCACTCTCTCACAGATCAGCTTGCCAACCGGATCATCTCCAATGGATGCCCTTCCCTGGATAAACACCTTGGACTCCTCTACAAACAGCTCTCTCTTACTCTCATAGTCCTTTGGAAATACAATGACCTCAACGGAACCCACGAGATCTTCCAGGGTGATGAATGCCATCATCTTGTTGTTTCTGGTAGTTTTTACGGTTTTGCCTGTAATCATACCACCAACGGTCACGTAAGATCCGTCCTGCACATTGGTTTTCTGGGTCTCCTCATCAACAATAAAATCCACAGTGACTGCCGTAATGTGATTTCTCCAGGTCTCCTCATATGCCTCCAGAGGGTGGCCGCTTACGTAGATCCCAAGAGTCTCTTTTTCAAAGGCCAGAAGATCTTCCTTCTCAAACTCTCCCACATCCGGAAATGTGATCTGATAGTTGCTTTTCTCTTCCTCACCGGCAAGATCAAACAGGGTGATCTGCCCTTCCATGGTATTCTTACGTTCCTTGCTCCTCTGGTCAAGAAGCTCGGGAGCGATTAAAAGCTTCTGCTTTCTGGTGCCGGGAAGTGTATCCAGTGCTCCTGATTTGATAAAATTCTCCAGCGTCCGCTTATTCACTTCTTTGTTGCTCATCCGGTCGATAAAGTCATCCATATCGTGGTAAAGACCGTTTCGCACCCGTTCCGCTACAATCTGTTCCACAACGGATTTACCTACGCTTTTAATAGCTGAAAGCCCGTACCGGATGGACTGGCCTGAAACGGAAAATCCGCTTTCTCCCTCATTGATGTCCGGCGGAAGTATGGAAATACCCATCTGCCTGCAGCTTAGAATATACTCAGAAACTTTAGACACATTGTCCATCACAGAGGTCAGCAATGCCGCCATAAACTCCTGGGGATAATAGTATTTTAAAAATGCAGTCTGATAGGATACCACTGCGTATGCGGCAGCATGGGATTTATTAAAGGCATATTTTGCAAAATCAATCATTTCATCATAGATATGATTGGCTGTCTTTTCGTCAATTCCGTTGGAAATACATCCGGATACGCCTTCTGCCATGTTCCCGTATACGAAATTCTGGCGTTCCTTCTCCATGACTGAGGTCTTCTTCTTTGACATGGCACGGCGCACCAGATCGCTTCGCCCCATGGTATATCCGGCAAGGTCACGGACGATCTGCATAACCTGTTCCTGGTACACGATACAGCCGTGGGTGGGGCTTAAAATGTGCTCCAGCTGAGGACAGTCATAAGTGATGGAATCCCGGTCATTCTTGCCTTTTAAGTATTTGGGAATAAAATCCATGGGACCCGGACGGTAAAGGGAAATCCCGGCGATAATATCCTCCAGACTCTCCGGCTTTAGCTCCTTCATGAAACTCTTCATTCCCGAACTCTCCAGCTGGAATACCCCATCATCCTTTCCGGATCCGATGGAATCAAGCACTGCCTTATCATTATAATCAATCTGGTCCATATCAAGAATGATATCCCGGTTCTTCTCCACTGCTGCAACCGCATTCTGAATGACCGTAAGAGTCCGAAGCCCTAAGAAGTCCATCTTTAAAAGCCCCAGCTCCTCTAACGTAGTCATGGTAAACTGAGTGGTAATGGTACCGTCCGCCGCTCTGGACAACGGTACATATTCATCCACGGAAGTCCGGCTGATTACCACTCCCGCCGCGTGCATGGAAGTGTGCCTTGGCAGCCCCTCCAGACGCATGGACATGTCGATTAAGTATTTTACCTCAGGATCGTCATTGTAGGCGCTGCGCAGGTCAGGGCTTTGTTTCAGCGCCTTTTCCAGTGTCATGCCAAGATCACCCGGTATCATCTTGGCAATGGTGTCACAGCGGGCGTAAGGCATATCCAGCACCCTTCCTACGTCTCTCACCACACCCTTGGCTGCCAGGGTACCAAAGGTAACGATCTGAACCACCTGATCCTTGCCGTATTTCTCCACCACATAGTCAATGACTTCCTGACGCCGTTCAAAGCAGAAGTCCACGTCAATATCGGGCATGGAGACTCGTTCCGGATTTAAGAATCGTTCGAAAAGAAGGCTGTACCGAATGGGATCAATGTCCGTGATCCCAAGACAGTAGGAAACGATGCTTCCGGCTGCAGAACCTCTCCCCGGTCCTACCATGATGTCTTTGGATCTGGCATAATGAATGAAATCCCAGACAATCAGAAAGTAATCCACATACCCCATGGTATGTATTACATCCAGCTCGTAGGCAAGACGGTCCTTTAAAGTCCCGTCATCCTCCGGATAGTGGTGTTCAAAGCCCTCTGTGCACAGTTTGTTCAAATAAGTCCAGGAATCAAAACCTTCCGGAACATCGTACTTCGGCAGCTTGGTGACTCCAAACTCAATCTCCACATTACACCGCTCCGCAATGTTATGGGTGTTCTCTACCGCCTGGGTTGCGTAGGAAAAGAGAGTTTTCATCTCTTCTTCTGATTTACAGTAATACTGTCCCCCCTCATAGCGC
Organism: uncultured Clostridium sp.; assembly: GCA_963523075.1. Lineage (GTDB taxonomy): Bacteria > Bacillota > Clostridia > Lachnospirales > Lachnospiraceae > Lacrimispora. Next base: position 15,809 of record CAURBW010000009.1, on the reverse strand, counting down.
ATCCGGTTCTCATCCGCCACTTTCTTACCGGTCTGTATGCACAAAAGAATATCGTGGGGCGTGGCATCCTCAGCATAGGTATAGTGGATATCATTGGTGGCTACCAGCTGGATTCCGGTCTCCCCGCTCATACGCACCAGCCCCTGATTCACGGTCTTCTGCATGGGAATTCCATGATCCTGAAGCTCAAGGAAGAAATTGCCCTCACCGAATATCTCCTGATAACGAAGAGCCGCTTCCTTTCCCTGCTCATACTGGCCCCTGCCGATATAACGCTGTACTTCTCCCGCCAGACAGGCGCTGAGTGCAATCACGCCCTCATGATACTCTCTTAATACCTCATAATCCACTCTGGGTTTATAATAAAATCCATCTACAAATCCTTTGGAAACAATCTTCATTAAATTCTGATAGCCCTGATTGTTCTCAGCAAGAAGTACCAGATGGTAATAACGGTCTTCCCCGCCTGCAAGCTCTCTGTCAAATCTGGAACCGGACGTCACGTACACCTCACAGCCAATTATGGGTTTGATGCCGGCATCCTTCGCGGCTCTGTAAAAATCAATCACGCCATACATGACGCCATGGTCTGTGATTGCCATACTGTCCATCCCCAGTTCCTTTGCTCTGGCTGTCAGCTCCTTAATCTTGCAGGACCCATCAAGCAGGCTGTATTCTGTATGGACATGCAAATGTGTAAATGCCATCTGTCGTTTCTCCTTCTATCCTCATTTCTTCTATTATAGCATAAAAAGACAGCCCCTGAAAATAATTTGCACCAAAATAAAAAGGGAGATATATAAGAGGCGGAGTCTCCATTGTCAGGCAATGGCAGTCTCCGCCTCAAAAACACGTTATTTTCCAGATATTATTCCTGATTGCTTAAGTATTTCTCGATCTCACTGACCGCATGCTCTTCATCTGTTCCGTCTGCAGTAATTGTAATCTGCTCTCCTGCAGCAAGGCCGAGAGTCATCATACCCATAATACTTTTGGCATTTACTCTTTTTGATTCGATTTCAACATAGATGTTGCTTTCATACTGGCTGGCAACCTGAACCAGCATAGCAACTGGTCTCGCTTCCAAACCTGATGCAAGTTCCACGGTGACTGTTTTTCTTACCATAATTATCCTCCTCATTCCTCTGAACGGATCTGTTCCGTTCCGCTGCCCACGCCTGTCCCGCGCAGCCGCCCTGCTAAATCACAAAGCTTTCTAAGTCGGTGGTTCACTCCTGATTTGCCCACAGGAGGGTCCAGAGCTTCTCCAAGCTCTTTTAATGTTGCGTCGGGCCTTTCCAGTCTCTCTCTGGCAATCTCCATTAAATTATCCGGAAGATTATCAAGTCCGATTGTATCTCTGATATATTCTATATCTTCTATCTGCTTTACCGCAGCTGATACCGTTTTATTAATATTGGCAGTCTCACAGTTGACCTGTCTGTTCACGCTGTTGCGCATGTCCTTTAATATCCTGATATTCTCAAGCTCCATTAAAGCAACCGGCGCCTCCATGACATTCAAAATATCAACAATCTGGCTTCCCTCCTTGATATAGACAATAAAATAACGCTTTCTCTTTACTATCTTTGCATCAAGTTCAAAGGTTGCAATAATCGATTTCAACTGCTCTGCTTTTTCTTCTGTGGCACATACGATTTCATAATGGTAAAACTTCTCCGGATCACTGATGGATCCTGATGAGAGGAATGCCCCCCGTATAAATGCTCTCCTGCAGCAGGACTGCTGGATCACCACGTTCTTCACTACATTTAAATTCTCTCCTACCTCTCCATTCTCGTCAAGGAGCTTGGTCGCATGAAGCACGCGAATGGCATCCTCATGTTCCCGGATGGTCACCGTATAGGTACGGTTCCTGTTTAAGTAGGCGTTTCTTCTAATAGAGACATCAGTACTTATATTAAATGTTTTTTTCAATAATGTAAAGTACTTTCTTGCAACTGCCACATTTTCCGTATGGATTTTAATCGTATAGCGGTCTTCTTCCGATATGATTATCTTACCGCAAAGGCTGATGATCGCAGCCATTTCCGCGATCTGACAATGTCTTGCGGGGCTGATCTGCCTGGAAAGCTCTTCTTTTAATTTGGAAGAAAATGACATATCTAGACCACCTTTTTTCCTGTATTATCTTTATCAATATCCCGGTGTTCGATTTTTATACCAAACTCTGCCCTGGACTTAAATTTTTCGTAGACCGCTTTCGCAACGGTTACGGAACGGTGCTTTCCGCCGGTGCAGCCGATGGCGATCACCAGCTGGTTTTTACCCTCCAGAACATAGTTTGGAAGAAGAAATTCCAGCATATCATAAAGCTTGTTCAAAAACAGATCAGCGGTTCCATGCTGCATCACATAGTCCCGCACTGCTTTTTCTTCCCCCGTCCTGTTGCGCAGTTCCTCTACATAATAAGGATTGGGCAGAAATCTCACATCAAACACCAGATCAGCATCGGATGGAATCCCATATTTAAATCCAAAGGAAAGAACTGTAATGTATAAATTCCGATAAGATTCATGATTCATGAAAATCTTCTCCAGTTCCTGCCTCAGTTCCTTTGTGAGAAGCTTGCTGGTGTCGATGATATAATCAGCCTCTTCCTTTAAAAATGCAAGCTTCCCACGCTCTTTTTCTATTCCGCTGTCAATTCTGCCGCCTGCAGCGAGAGGATGGGCTCTTCTGGTTTCTTTATACCGCTTAATCAGTATTTCATCTCCGGCATCAAGGAAAAGAATCTCAAAAGGCACCCGGTTTCTGGACCATTCATCAAAGATCCGGTCTAAAACCGATAAATCTTCCCCGCTTCTGATATCGATTCCCAAAGCAGCGTTCCGGATTCCTTCCGGATTTTTAAGGGTCAGCTCTGCAAACGTCTCGATCAGCGGTATGGGCAGATTATCCACACAGTAAAATCCCATATCTTCCAACATCTTGAGCGCCTGCGTCTTCCCTGCGCCTGACATGCCTGTCACAATTACAAGCCTCACTGTATACTCCTTTGCACCGTTAAAACTTCCCCAGTGTCTTTACTTCCATCTCAAGCATCACTCCGGTTTTTTCGTATACCCTGTTCTTTATCTCTTCACATAAGGCTATAATGTCCGCCGCTGTTGCCTGGTCCTTATTAATAACGAATCCGCAGTGTTTCTCTGAAACCTGGGCACCTCCTACGGAAAATCCCCGAAGCCCCGCATCTTCAATCAGTTTCCCGGCAAAATGTCCTTCCGGGCGTTTAAAGGTACTTCCTGCACTTGGAAATTCCAAGGGCTGTTTTTCTTTTCTTCTGCGTGCCAGTTCATCCATACGGCTTTTGATAGAAACCGGATCGCCTTCTTTTAAGCGAATGGAAGCCTCTGTCACCACATACTGTTTTGGTATAATGCAGCTGGTCCGGTATCCCAGGGAAAGCTCGCTGGCGGGGATCTCTTTGATATCGCCTTCCCCTGTCACCACTTTCACACTGCGTAATACTTCTTTCATCTCCGAACCATATGCACCGGCATTCATGACTACGGCTCCCCCCAGAGTTCCCGGAATTCCGGCAGCAAACTCAAAGCCTGTCAGTGATGCCTTATATGCTTCCTGTGCGATTCTCGCCAGAGAAATTCCTGCTCCGGCTTTTATCAGCCCCATCTCCTGATTCACGTCACAGCCGAGAAAGCTGTCCATAGAGATAACCACCCCGTCAAAACCCTGATCCCCCACCAGAAGATTGCTTCCATTGCCCAATATGAAATAAGGCACTTTTTCCTGCCTGCAGACTTTAATAACTGCCGCAAGCTCGTTTTCATCTCCAGGAGTTACAAAGCAGGCTGCCGGTCCCCCAACCCGGAAGGAGGTATGCCTTCGCATCTCTTCCCCTGCTTTTATATGGTTTTTATCGGCTGCACCAAGAAGTTTTTCATAAATTCCAGTCATCAGACACCTCAATCATCCTGTTTTCTTGATAAGTTTGCCTGGACGCGGTTGTATAATTCCTGTGCCGCGTTGTACCCCATCTTCTTCTGTCTGTAATTGACGGCAGCTGACTCAACGATAATGGCCAGATTACGGCCCGGACGAACGGGAATGGAATGGCATACAACCCGATTGCCTAAAAACTCCGTGTAATTGTCCTCGATTCCCAGTCTGTCGTACTCTTTATCCTTATCCCAGTCTTCCAGTTTAATCACCATATCGATGGACTGTGTGTCCTTTACGCTCTCCACACCGAACAATGTCTTCACATCGATAATTCCGATTCCCCGTAATTCAATAAAATGTCTCGTGATCTCCGGCGCACTTCCGATCAGGGTATCATCACTCACCTTGCGGATCTCTACCACATCATCGGTTACAAGACGGTGTCCTCTCTTAATCAGTTCCAGAGCTGCCTCGCTTTTACCGATGCCGCTCTCTCCCATAATCAGTACACCTTCACCGAAAACGTCAACTAAAACGCCGTGAATGCTGATACATGGCGCCAGTTTCACCTTCAGCCAGCGGATAACCTCTGCCATCAAATCAGATGTGGTCTTATCTGAAACAAGGCACGGAATTCCATAATGATTGCAAAGTGCCAGCATATCCTCATCCGGATTCTGGCTGCGGCTGTATACCAGGCACGGAATCTGATAGGAGAGCAGTTTATCGTACATCTCCATCTTTCTTTCATGATTCATCTGGTTTATATATTCCTGCTCTACATATCCGATAATCTGAACCCGCTCACTGTCAAAGTGATCAAAAAAACCGGTCAGCTGAAGAGCCGGACGGTTTACATCCGGATGGCTGAGCACAATTTTTTCCGCATCGATCTCCGGTGTCATATTCCGGAGATTCATTTTTTCAATCAGATCTGTGATTGCTACTCCATGCATGGTGAAATGCTCCTTTTCATCTGTTTTTTTCATACTAACACAGATTTGGTGTTTTGAAAAGCAGTGGGCATTAATTATGAAAGAAATCGTATACGCTTTTAGCAGAACGGGAATTCATGCCTTCCGTGGCCTCCAGTTCCTCTAAGCTGGCTTCTTTCACAGCTTCCAGCCCCTTAAACCGGCGCATCAAAGCCTTTCTCCGCCCCGGACCGATATTGGGAATATCGTCCAGAATGGATTTTACCTGTCCCTTGCTTCTTAAACTTCTGTGATACTCAATGGCAAACCGGTGGGCTTCATCCTGAATTCTTGTGATCAGTTTAAACCCTTCCGAATGCCGGTCAATGGGAATTTCCACATTGTTATAGTACAGCCCCCTGGTCCGGTGATTGTCATCTTTTACCATTCCGCACACGGGAATGGCAAGCCCCAGCTGTTCCATAACCTCCAGAGCGATGTTTACCTGGCCTTTGCCTCCATCCATCATGATCAAATCGGGAAAACGGGTAAAGCTTCCAAGTTCTTCCTCTACGCCCTTTTCCCTTAAGCTTTCCGCTTCCTGTAAGCCGTGGGAAAATCTCCTTAAGAGAACCTCATTCATGGAAGCATAATCATTGGCGCCCTTTACCCATTTAATCTTGAATTTCCTGTAATCATTTCGCTTGGGTCTGCCGTTTTCATAAACGATCATGGACCCTACCGACTCAAAACCGCTTATATTGGAAATATCAAATGCTTCAATCCGCTTTACATCAGAAAGCCCAAGCAGGCTTCCCACCTCATTCATGGCTCCTACCGTACGAAGCTCCTCACGCTTGATCTTTTCCTTATCCTGGGAAAGCACCAGGGCCGCGTTCCTTTCCGCCAGCTCCACGAGGCGTTCCTTCTGCCCCTTTTTCGGTATGATAAGTTTTACCTTCTGTCCCCGTTTGGCAGACAGCCACTCTCCGATTACCTCTTCCTCTTCAAGCTGGGTCTGGACCCATATCTCTCTTGGAACAAAGGGGGTTCCTGAATAAAACTGTTTGACAAAACTGGTTAAAATCTGACCGTTGTCTTCTGCAGTCGCCACATTTACATGGAAATGCTCTCTTCCGATCAGCTTTCCCTCACGCACAAAAAAGACCTGGACCACAGCATCTTTTTCATCTTTTGCCATGGCGATAATATCCCGGTCTTCCATACCGCTGTCTGTGATCTTCTGTTTTTGGGCAATCTGTTTTACACTGGTTAATAAATCTCTGTATTCAATGGCCTTTTCATAATCCATCTCATCGGACGCAGCCTGCATTTTTTCTTCCAGCATGGCAATGACCGGCGCGTATTTCCCTCCAAGAAAATCAAGTACCTGACTGATGGACTTTCCATAATCTTCCTGACTGATATATCCCTGGCAGGGCGCCTGGCACTGCTTGATATGATAGTTTAAGCAGGGCCTTTCTTTCCCTATATCTCTTGGCAGATTCCGGCTGCAGGTTCTGATCTGGTACAGCTTATGGATCAGATCAATGGTATCCTTTACCGCTCCTGCACTGGTATAGGGGCCAAAATATTTGCTTTTATCCTTCTTCATATCTCTGGAAAACAGGACCCGCGGAAATTCCTCGTACATCGTAACCTTAATGTAAGGATAGGTTTTATCATCCTTTAACATGGTATTATAACGGGGGCGGTGCTCCTTGATTAAATTGCATTCCAGCACAAGCGCTTCCAGTTCCGAGTCTGTTATAATGTATTCAAAACGGGCGATTCTCGACACCATCTGTTCGATCTTTGCTGTTTTATTTCTGCTGCTTTGAAAATACTGCCTGACCCGGTTTTTTAAGCTGATGGCTTTTCCTACGTAGATAATTTCGTCCCGCCTGTCGTGCATGATATACACACCAGGCTGGGACGGCAGTTTTTTTAATTCTTCTTCTATATTAAATTCGATGTGGTCCATCTGGTACGAATCACCTCAATCTTGTTCCGTCGTATTTGATCTGCAGTTCCAGATAACGCTCCACTGCATAGTATTTTTCTTCCGGCTCGGAATCTGCTCTTCCAATCTCCATAATCTCACAGATAGCAAGCAGCTCTTCCGCCGTAAATTTGTCTTTATAGGTTCTTAAGACCTCCAGTTTCTCATGATACGTCTCTGCGTCAAGAAATGCAAGCAGATTTTTATTGGGACCGTGATGTTCTTCTTTCTTTTCCTCTTCTTTCGGCTCACAGACCGGCTGGTCCTGCTGAGCGGATTCCTTTAAATCCACCCGTTCAAACCGGTACTTTTGAAGGACATCCGGATATTTCTCATGATCCACCTCGCTGATAAACATGGAGAGAGGACGTACATAAACATCAAAGGTTCCGTACAGAGCCTGATATACCACCATCTCTTCTCTGGTTTCGGAATGAATCGCAACTGCTATGACCTGATACATCTTATCCTTAAAATGTCTGTAAAATTCTCCTGGTCTTGGTGTTCTCTCCATCGCTTTCCTCACTTTTCATTTCTGGAACCGCCTGTTGTCACAATCACGACTGGGGGCTTATTCCTTTTTTCTTTTTTTTCTGAAGCTTCACCGGATTCTGATTCCTGCCTGGTCGTCTCTTCTTTAGCAACCACTCCTTCCAGACTCTTCTCTGCCTGGCTTTGCTCTTTGACAGGCACCGGTTTCGTCTCTGCAGCCGCAGTTGCTGATTCTTCCTCTTCTGTGCCTCTTAACTGGGCAATCCTGGCTGCTTCCTTTTCCGCCTCTTCTTCCGGTAACAGCGCATCCCAGGTATAACGGTTGGAAGCGCTCCAAAGAATCCATTCATCATAGCCCGCATCGTAAACTGCCTGAATCTGGTCTCTTACTTCTTTCTTCCCATAAGAAATGTGGTGATCCAGATATGAGGCGGTAAAGTCCTGAAGCCACGGACGGACTACTGCCTGTCTGGCCCCCTCTTTACTTGTCTTTTCCAGATCAGCCCTGGAAAGCTTTAAGGCTGCCCGAATCGTGTCATAGGGCTGGGTGTCCGGATGGTCGATTCCAAAATTGCCGTCACCGTAGTGGGACGGATAGATCATCGGGCAGATATAGTCCAGATGGTCTGCCATATCACTGTAAACCTGTCCCACCGCCTGGGCATCCACATTACTGCCGATGATGGTTCCAAACACATCGGCTGATACCGGGATATTCCGGGCGGAAAGCTTCTCATAGGCATATTCAATGAATTCTGTAATAATATCTGTCTTCGAGCGTCCCCTGGTATCCTCTTCGTCAAAAGCCACCTGCTTCATGGAGCTGTCTGTAGCAAACCGGATGTAGTCAAACTGGATTTCATCAAAACCTGCCTTAGAGGCAGCTTCTCCTACCTCCACCAGATAATCCCAGACTTCAGTCCGGTACGGATTGACCCAGGCAAGACCCTTATTATCTCTGTGCAGACTTCCATCCTTGTTTTTTAAGCTCCATTCCGGTTTCTGTTCCGCTAGGTAGGGGTCTCTGAATGCAACCACCCGCGCAATGGTATAGATTCCTCTTGCTTTTAACTGCGCCATCATGGCGGGCAGATCCTGAATGTACTTTTTCTCCGCTCCGATTTCCTTCACAGTGGGGGCATCATCCATCGCAAATGTAATTCTGCCGTCATCATTCTTTACATCAATTACCACTGCGTTGATCTCCGTACCCTCAATCTTATCAAGGATGTCCTGAAAGCCTGCCGATCCGGCCATATATCCGGAGATATAAATCCCCTTCACTTTCACTGGTGCTTTCTTCGGAAGCGCCGACGCTTCCAGAGTCCCGTCCTGCTTGTCCTCCTGTGCGCTTTCACTGGAGTCTCCAGTCACCTCGTCACTGGCTGGACTTTTCCCTGAAGTCTCGGGAATTCCTTTATATCTGCTGCATCCGGCTGCTACTAATGAGCATACAATTACTGCCAAAAGCCATCTTTTCATCGTTTCACTTTCACTTTCTTTATGGTTTTCAGTATCTCATTGTAATAATTATTTAACATTTTACCACATTTTGTAAAATTTTCCAAATAAAAAATTAATATTCCGGATGCAGCGGTATGCTGCGCTGTTTAAAAACCAGTAATTTCATAAACCGGATACTCCCGGTCAAAATGATAACCAAGCTTTTCGGCAAGTGCCACAGAGCCCGGATTTTGGGCATCCCAGCTTGGATAAAGTCCTCTCTTTAAGCATTCCAAAATGAGCTTTGCTCCGCAGGAAAACGCCAGCCCCTGCCGTCTGTATTCTTTCTTTGTATCGATTTCAATTTCGATTCCGCCATGATAGACCGTATAGGAGGATGCGCCGGAAACCACCTCTTCTCCCAAAAGAGCGACGACTCCGATTCCCCTTTTCCTGTAATCTTCATAGTCTGCAAACTGGGAACATAAATCTCTGGACCAGCCCTGCTCCATCACCTGTCTGTAAAGCCCCTCGTCAATCATACGGAGGGAAAATGGAGGCGAAAGACGTTCCACTGCCCGGTTTAACAAATCTCTGTCAAAAACATCCGGTTCTTTTTTTATGGCGTAGCGGCTCCTTCTGCTGGCAGAAGACTTCCAGACCTTCTCAATGGCTTCTGACCACGTTTCATCTTTAGGAACCATAATGATAAAATCAGATTGTCTTCCTGATGGCTTATTTGCGATTAATTCTGCGTCAGGCTTCCCTGAAAAAAAGCAGAAATCTCCTATAACAAGCTGCGCAGACCGGGGATCCTTCTCCCTGTCAGCAAAAGCCCTACCCATGACATTTTGCAGACAGGACCAGATAAGCGTTTCCTCCCAGCCGGAAAATAATGGCTGCAAAATGGCTTTGTCCTCAATTTCAATCACTCCCATATTCTCTCCTGTTCCTTATGACTGCTGCCTGCAGATACACGCCAGCTCGTGGTCATTGACAACCCCCACTGCCTGAAGATAGGAATAGATGGTTACAGATCCTACAAATGACATGCCTCTCTTTTTCAAATCCCTGGATATCCGATCAGACAGGTCCGTTTTTACCGAAAAATTATCATCCTGGTTCACAATGATCTTCCCGTCTGTAAATCCCCATAAATAGTTTGAAAATGATCCGAATTCCTTTTGTATCTCCATAAATATGCGGGTGTTTTTCACTGCAGACTCGACTTTTCTTCTGTTTCTGATAATGCCGGGGTTCCCCATCAGCTCATTTAACTTTTCTTCCTTATATGAGGAAACTTTTTCCGGATTAAATCCGTCAAAGGCCTCCCGGAACGCTTCCCGCTTTTTTAACACGGTAATCCAGGAAAGCCCTGCCTGAAAGGTCTCTAACAGAAACATCTCATACAGCTTCTGATCGTTGTAAACAGGAACTCCCCATTCCTCATCATGATATTTCACGTAAATGGGTGATGATTCATCCACCCAAAAGCAGCGTTTCTTATCCATTATCTGGCAAGCACCTCCGGTCCTTCCTCTGTAATTAATACGGTATACTCCCATTGTGCCGACATGCTTCCATCCTTTGTATAAATGGTCCAGCCATCGGTATCATCCTGCACCACATCGGCCTTTCCCGCATTAACCATGGGCTCAATGGTAAAAATCATTCCCGGAACCAAAAGCATATCCGTCCCTCTTGTTCCGATATGGCTGACCCATGGCTCCTCATGAAATTCCACTCCTACTCCATGACCGCCGATCTCTCTCACTACCGTAAACCCGTTGGCATAGATATATTCAGAGATCACCGCTCCGATGTCTCCCAAATGTCCCCACGCCCTGGCTTCCTTTAATGCCAGATCCACGCTTTCTTTCGTGACGCGGACCAGTTTCTCGGCTTCCGGAGATACCGTTCCCATACAGTACATTCTGGATGCATCTGCGTAATAGCCGTCCACAATGGTGGTTACATCCACATTAATGATGTCCCCTTCTTTTAATATCCGTTTCGGATCAGGTATTCCATGGCAGACCACTTCATTGATGGAGGTGCAGACGCTTTTGGGATATCCCTCAAAGTTAAGAGGTGCCGGAATTCCGCCCAGACGAATGGTGTTTTCGTGAACCAGGGTATTTAAATCCTCCGTACTGATTCCCGGACGGATGTTCTCCCCCACCAGATCAAGAATCTGATTGTTAACTACGCCTGCACGGCGTATTCCTTTAATCTGGGCCGGTGTTTTAATCATGGAATGATCCGGCACTTCGTCTCCCATAATTTCATAGTTCTCAAGCTTCCTGTCAAACTCTAAATGACAGGTTTTATATTTCTTTCCGCTGCCGCACCAGCACGGGTCGTTTCTTCCTATTTTAAACATATTTCTCCTCCTTCTTACTACAACGTTTTAACACGTTTAGGACCTGTTGTAAAGAGTTTCTGCCAAATATAGACAGATAAAGCCATGGCATTTTTAAGGCTTCTATGTTACAATCTTAAGTATTGTGAAAATGAACAAGTTACGGAGGGACAAATGAAACCAGGATTTGATAACAACAAATATTTAACCATGCAGTCAGAACACATCAAGGAGAGGATCAGCCAGTTCGGAGACAAGCTTTATCTGGAATTTGGGGGAAAACTGTTTGACGACTACCACGCGTCCAGGGTGCTTCCCGGATTTGAACCGGACAGCAAGCTTCGTATGCTGATGCAGCTTTCTGATCAGGCAGAGATCGTGATTGCCATCAGCGCAGCTGACATTGAAAAGAACAAGATCCGACACGATCTTGGCATTACATATGATGTGGATGTATTCCGCCTCATTCAGTCTTTTACCGACAAGGGGCTGTATGTGGGAAGTGTTGTTATCACCCAATACTCCGGTCAGAAGGCAGCAGATGTATTTAAGGGTAAGCTGGAAGCAATGGGAATTAAGGTATACCGCCATTATATCATTGACGGTTATCCTGCCAGCATTTCGCTGATTGTCAGCGATGAGGGTTACGGTAGAAACGACTATATTGAGACCTCCAAACCTCTGGTGATCATCACCGCCCCAGGACCTGGCAGCGGAAAGATGGCAACCTGCTTATCCCAGCTCTATCACGAGAACAAGCGGGGAGTAAAAGCCGGTTATGCCAAGTTTGAGACCTTCCCCATCTGGAATATTCCGTTAAAGCATCCGGTGAATCTGGCTTATGAAGCTGCCACCGCTGATTTAAATGATGTGAATATGATCGATCCCTTCCATTTGGAAGCTTATGGGTTAACTACAGTAAATTATAACCGGGATGTGGAAATTTTCCCGGTACTAAGCGCAATATTCGAAGGAATCTATGGGGAATGCCCCTATAAATCACCTACCGATATGGGCGTGAATATGGCCGGACACTGTATCGTGGATGATGAGATCTGCAAGGAAGCCTCCCGCCAGGAGATCATCAGGCGGTATTATCAGGCATTGTCCCGGCTGGCTAAGGACATGGGATCCAAAGATGAGGTATATAAAATCGAACTGGTGATGAAGCAGGCTAAGATCAACTCAGAGATGAGAAAAACCGTAGGCGCTGCCAATGAGCTAGCACAGAAAAACGGCTCTCCTGCAGCCGCACTTCTGCTGGGTGACGATACCGTTGTGACAGGAAAAACCACCAATTTACTGGGAGCTTCCGCAGCCCTTTTGCTCAATGCGGTAAAAGTTCTGGGAAATATCCCTCACGATGTCCATTTGATCTCTCCTTCTGCCATCGAACCGATTCAGAAATTAAAGGTTAAGTATTTGGGAAGCAAAAATCCCAGGCTTCATACCGACGAAGTGCTGATCGCTCTGTCTGCTTCTGCAGCAACAGATGTTAATGCGCAGATTGCACTGGAACAGCTTCCCAGGTTAAAAGGAACTGATGCCCACACGTCTGTCCTGCTTTCTGATGTAGATGTGAAAACATTTAAAAGATTGGGTATCCGTCTCACCTGTGAACCAATCTATGAGCAGAAGAAAATCTATCATTAATTCAAAAAGTGTCTTCCACATTCGAAGCCCGTTTTACTGTTTTTCAGCATGAAAACGGAGCTGCTGCTTCAGCGATTCTGCTTTTGCAACAGCTCCGTTTTTGATATTGATCACAGATTTTGTTTCTTTTTTTCTACCTTGTTCTTCGGCTCTTATCTTTCGGCTCTGCGCTTATGGCTGATTGCCAGATAGGCCGCCAATAAGATTCCCGATACAATTGCTGCAACACCCTGTATCGGTGCCCTTTCGCCGGTCTTTGGAAGTCCGGCTAGAGGGATGTTACCGTCGTCGATAGATACGAGGTTCGTTTTTTCCGGCAGGTTTGCTAACGGAACTGGTTCTGGCTCGATGGTAACAGTTGTGTCACCAGGGCCTCCGGCTGCGTGGGTACCGGTTATTCTTGGCCCTCCGCCGGAGCTGCTTCCGCTGCTGCTTCCGCTGCTGCTTCCGCCGCTGCTGTTGTAACTCCACAATGCGGTATAAATTACATTTTCTGTCACTGTCTTATCAATTTCTTTATTCCATCCATTAAAGCTGTAGTTACCGTTTGCTGTGGTCTGCCCGTCAAATGCAGGAATCGCATCACCATAGCTAAGTCCTGTGTTAGTCTGTGCTTTAAATGAACCATGCTCGCCAGGATTATAGGTTACAATAAACTGCTGCTTAAAGTACACCCTGAGTGCCATCCCGCCATCGCCAGCTACTGTCGCCTCAAATACGTTGGCCGCATTGGAATCAAGTATATACCCGGCTGATGCTGTCTTATCAGAATCTGTTAAAGCTGCTAAAGCATCTGTTTTTCCTGCTCTCAATGAAAAGCTATTGGTCTGTGCCGGATATTTTCCTTTACTTTCGTAGTAGAATTCTACTGTATATTTAGTGCTGTCTGAAGAAATCCATTGTGCCGCATAAGTGGTATCTGCGGTGACAGCCGGTTCAGGCTTTGGACTCCATCCCGCAAATATATATCCCGGCTTTCCTGTTGGTGTACCGTCAAATTCCGGAGTTTTTGAGTTGTAGTCCAGACCTTCCGTTTTCTGGATCTTAAAAGTTCCCCGGGTTCCAGGATCATAAGTTACTGTGAACTGCTGTTTGAAGTATGCCTTAAGAACCAGGCTTCCATCTCCAGCTATGGCTCCACTCAATACATTTTCTCTGGCTGTTTCATCAAACACATAACCTGGTTTCTTTATTTCCCTGTCATTTGCTGTTACTTCGGCCGCAGATTCAGTATAACCGCTTCTGGTATATGAATATGCTGGCTCCTCAGCATATTCTCCATTTACTTGATAGTACAAGTTTACAACATAATTAACCAGCACTGGATCATAGTAAACGTTTATTACATTACTTTCCTCAGTGATGGCCGTCGGCAGTACTGGATTGTATGGTGTATCTGACAATTTATAGCCAGCCTTTGCTTTTAATGGCACTTGACTTATAGTTGGATCCGCTGCCAATACTTTCAGATTTTCCTCAGCCGTACTGTCTTCACTATTATTATAGAAATATTTGATTGTGTAATTAAGTGTCTGGTCCTCATCTACTTCATAGTATACAGTCTTTTCGTTCGGACCTGCTGCTGTGATTGTCATGTTTGCCGGCTGTACCGGATTAGTCACCAACTTGTAGCCGGTTGTTGTTTTGGGTACATTGCTCCAGGTGAACTCGCCTACCGGGGCATTTCCTGTCAGCGATGCAAGGCCTGGTACTGTGGCTGTGGTCCCCTTGATATAGTAGTTCACTGTATAGTCAAACTTCTGCATATCATCGACTTCATAGTACACCGTCATTTCGTTCGGACCAGCTGCTGTGATTGTCATACTCGTCGGCTGTACCGGATTATTCACCAACTTGTAGCCGGTTGTTGTTTTGGGCGCATTGCTCCAGGTGAACTCTCCTACTGGTGCACTTCCTGTTAGTGACGCAAGACCTGGTACTGCAGTTGTGGTATCTTTAATATAGTAGTTCACTGTATAGTCAAACTTCTGCGTATCATCAATCTCATAGTACACAGTCTTCTCGTTCGGGCCAGCTGCTGTGATTGTCATGCTCGCTGGCTGTACCGGACTGGTCACCAGTTTGTAGCCGGCTGCTGTCTTAGATACATCGCTCCAGGTAAATGTTCCTACCGGGGCACTTCCGGTCCGTGGTGCAAGACCTGGTACAGCAGCTGTGGTATCTTTGATATAGTAGTTCACGGTATAGTCGAACTTCTGCGTATCATCAATCTCATAGTACACAATCTTCTCGTTCGGGCCAGCTGCTGTAATTGTCATGCTCGCTGGCTGTACCGGACTGGTCACCAGCTTGTAGCCAGTTGCTGTCTTTGGCACATTGCTCCAGGTGAACTCTCCTACCGGGGCACTTCCGGTCCGTGGTGCAAGACCTGGTACAGCAGCTGTGGTATCTTTGATATAGTAGTTCACGGTATAGTCGAACTTCTGCGTATCATCAATCTCATAGTACACAATCTTCTCGTTCGGGCCAGCTGCTGTAATTGTCATGCTCGCTGGCTGTACCGGACTGGTCACCAGCTTGTAGCCAGTTGCTGTCTTTGGCACATTGCTCCAGGTGAACTCTCCTACCGGGGCACTTCCGGTCCGTGGTGCAAGACCTGGTACCGCAGTTGTGGTCCCCTTGATATAGTAGTTCACGGTATAGTCGAACTTCTGCGTATCATCAATCTCATAATACACAATCTTCTCGTTCGGGCCAGCTGCTGTAATTGTCATGCTCGCTGGCTGTACCGGACTGGTCACCAGCTTGTAGCCAGTTGCTGTCTTTGGCACATTGCTCCAGGTGAACTCTCCTACCGGGGCACTTCCGGTCCGTGGTGCAAGACCTGGTACCGCAGTTGTGGTCCCCTTGATATAGTAGTTCACGGTATAGTCGAACTTCTGCGTATCATCAATCTCATAATACACAATCTTCTCGTTCGGGCCAGCTGCTGTAATTGTCATGCTCGCTGGCTGTACCGGACTGGTCACCAGCTTGTAGCCAGTTGCTGTCTTTGGCA
>CAURBW010000008.1:0-211505 GCA_963523075.1 uncultured Clostridium sp. | reverse complement strand
CCGCCGTTTTCAGCGGCGAGGTATATCATATCAAAGCTTTCGACAAAAGTCAACACTTATTACGAATATTTTGTCGATAACTTTTTAAGGTTTCAAACTATGTTTTTTACCATTAAAGTAACCAAAAATCAAACATATGTGTTATATTATTGTTATAAAATGCCGATATAAATATATATTTCATAACTATACACAAAAGGAGGTGTCCTCTGCTGCCTGTTTGTCTGGATTATTTTGTAGTTTTTGATCATTATACAGTACATCTGTATCCCGGTTTCAATAAACCAATCCAGGCATAATACAAAACCATAAACAATCTATATATTTATTTAACCGGCGAATGTAATATGAAGTAACTAAGGTATTGCAGTCTTACGTATGATTGCTTTCCTTATAAGAGCGCATTTATGGGGACTATATTATACTCTATTTGCCGACACCGGATAAGATATGTCTGGTAGTCCATACGTTAGGGGAGAAAAAAATGAAAGATAAGAACAGAAAAGGATTTTTTGGCCTTTTTCAAAATGCAAAACGAACTTCAGAATCTTTGGAAGAAACCGAAACACCGCATTCTGAACCAATCGAATCACCAGAAAGTGAAGAAAGCGGGGTTATCGATAATAATACATCAACAAGTTCCAATTTGCCTCCAAGTCCTGATCCGGCAGATGAACCAGATGTCAAAGAAACTGCTGAGCCCGAATCAATATGGGAACCTTCCGATGATCCTCTGATTCTTAGGGTAAATGAAGATCTTTTGGATGTTGAACGCAGACAATTTGCCATGAAAATGAAAACCCTGTCCAATATTTATAAAAAAAATGGAGAAACTGCTGGTGAACCAGAGCCAAAAGCGGCTCAGCCACAATTACTTATTTCCAGAGACTGCATGGCTGCATGGATATATGTCATTCCGCCTTTGAACGGCGGACCGGATATCACCGAAGAGAATCTGCGGTCTCTTCTTACACAGGACCGTGTAAAAACAGGAATATTGGATGAGACGGTAAAATCAATTGCAAAGGAACATATTTATGATCAGGTATTATTAATCGCCAGAGGTGTTCTTGCCAGGAATGGAATCGATAGTTCTATAAGAGATCATTTCGAACGCGTGATTCAGCTGGAGTTCGAAGAGGATGAAAACGGTTCTGTGGATTATAAAAATCTGAATAATATACAGGCCGTCAAAGAGGGCGAGGTCATTTGTGAAATCACTCCTGCTGTTCCCGGAGAAAATGGAATGACCATAGAGGGTAATGTTTATCCTTGTACTGTAAAAGGGACACCCATAGCAGTTCCTGCCGGACGCAACACGCAGTTAACAGAGGATGGAACTCTCATTATTTCTCAAAAAACGGGGCATGTTACCTTTGCAAATGGTAAGTTTCAGGTCGATCCACTGTTGAAAATAAATGGAAATATCGATAATAGTACCGGAAACTTAGATTATGACGGAGATATTTTTATTTCAGGAGATGTAAGAAACGGATTCTCTGTTAAGGCCACCGGAGGCATTGACATTCGGGGTTCTGTAGAAGGAGCTGAGATTTCGGCACAGGGACCCATCACAATCGCCAGCGGAATGTCTGGAAACGGACGGGGGACCCTTACTTCTGAATCATATATTAAATGCCGTTATCTGGAGCATTGTACCGTAAAAGCCGGAGGCAATGTCTATGCAGAAAGTATTATCAACTCTAAAATACAAAGCGGTGAAGACATTGTAGTAACATCAGGAATCGGTGTCATTATTGGAGGATCTCTTCTTGCTGGCAGCAATATCAATGCAAACATCATCGGATCAAAAGTGCGCCGTCTGATTACAGAATTAATAATTGCGAATGTTCCAAAAAACGTAGAAGAATCTTCCCGTCTTACAAGAGAGATAGAACAGCTGCATCACAATCTGTCGGAAATCAGAAAAAATATCAATTATCTTGAATCCGTACAAAGGCCTGATAAGCAGCAGCTGCTTGACAGTTTAAAGCAGGCTGCAGATTATTTAAATATCAGAGAACAGGAAATAAACAATCGCTTAAATGAAATTGCTTCAAATGATTCAGAGCAGGTCGGTCTGATAAAATGCAGGCAGCTTTTACCGGTAGTCCGTGTGCGAATGGGTTCCTCCAGTCTTCTAATTCAGGAGGAATGTTCCAGCAGTATTATATATAAAAACAGCGAAGGCGAGATTACTATAGGAACTAATTAGTTCTTAGAAAGGGAAAGATTATGAAAAAGACGATTATGATTGTTGATGATTCCATTTTAATAAGGAATGAAATTGGAAAAATTCTTGAGGGGACAGAGTATGAAGTGGTCTGCCAGTGCCGTAGCGGAGAAGAAGCATTAGAAACATATGAAAAAATAATGCCTGATATCGTTACTATGGATATAATTTTGCCAGGAATAGACGGATTAGAGACTTCCAAACGCATTCTGAATAAGCACCCGAAGGCAGGCATTGTTATTATCAGTTCTCTTGTGTATGATAAGACACTGCAGGTTGTTCAGGAACTGGGTCCTGCAATTCCTTTTGTCTTTAAACCCATTAACAAATCATTTTTTATTGAATCTCTAAAAAAGGTGAGCACTAATCTAGATACAACTTCATAAATACATAGCACGCAGTAAGGTTGGTTTGGATCAAGCCGGCATCTGCCAGTGCAAAAAATGCACCATCAATTGTATATGCTTGCAATTGATGGTGCATTTTAATTTTTCTGCTATAATCTGATCATAAGATCAATAACAGAAAAAAATTATAATAAACTTCCGTCACTGGAATCATTTACATCAAACTGACCGGATAATCCGCTTGAAGCCATCTGCATCCTAAGCTTCATAAGTTCAATCAGATATAAGGAATTCGTTTTCTGAGATGCAAGATCCACATCGGTGTCATCTGCATTTCCGGCTATTGATTTCAGCACATCGAGCCACTGAGATGTACCATAACCATTAAGGGATTCCTGATCTGAAAAATAGTTAGAAAGATCGGAGACAGAATTTTCTGAATAGCCTGAAGCGTATATGGCTGTATCATCCTGATTATCTGTTACTCCCATATCTCTCATTATCTTCTTAACATATTCCTGAGTCTCTTTAAACGGAGGAATCCCTCCATACTTTTTCACGTTGTTGCTTCCTGCATTATATGCTGCAAGAGCCAGCGTTACATCTCCATTATACTTATCCAGTTTTTCTCTTAAGTACTTGGCACCCCCCATTATATTGCTGCGTGCATTATAGGGGTCGGAAACTCCCAGTGATCTGGCTGTAGCCGGCATTAACTGCATCACTCCTGCTGCACCTTTGGGAGAAGTAGCCGCCGGGTTATAATTAGACTCAGCTTTGGCGACTGCCTTCAGCAGTTTTTTTGAAACCCCATATGTCCTGGAAGCCTCTGAAAAAAAAGATTCCATGTTTTGGGGCACATCCATAACTGACTTCAAAACCTTTTTAAAATTTCCTGCTGAGCTTCCTGCAGGCTTTCCTTTATCCAATGACTGCGTTCTTCCTAACGCCATCATCTGCAACTGATCTATCGTCGCCACTTTTTCATCCTCCTGCTGCTCTTAACCTCTACTGTATCCATCTTCCGTCAGCACCAATCCGATAACCGCCAATATTCGTGCTGCTGGCCATACTTCCATCAGAATTCATGTAGTACCAGATTCCCGGCTGGGGTTGAATCCAGCCTGTCAGCATCTCTCCGCCTGTTGGATTTAAATAATACCATTTTCCATTAACAAACTGCCAGCCTGCAAGAAGTTTTCCATCAGCGGGATTTAGATAATACCACCTGATTCCTGTTTGAACCCAGCCGGTCTGGCGTACTCCGTTACCATCAAAATAGTACCAGTCATTTAAAATCTGCTTCCAGCTGTTTCTCGGCGTACCTCCATCTTCTTCTACATAGCTGCTGCCCTTCCATGCACCGGAAGTACTTCCTTCATATTCCATAGTAATATCCTGTGAGGTTACATAATCTCCCTCTTTTAAATACTTGCGGTCATCTGCTGTGAAGCCAATTGCCCGAACTTCATAATAATAAACTGCGTTCTTATCCATAAGGTCGGAAAGATCTACCGTATTGGTTTCTACTGATAATCTCTTTTTTAATTTATCATCTGCATACAGGGCAACCTGATAACCTGTTGCAAATTCCACTTTATCCCATACTGCTTTTGTCTTCTTACTGTCAGTCCAGCCCGCGCGTGCCGTATTCCCAAGTTTTACCACCGGAGTATAATCTACTTTCACTTCCAGAGTATGATTGTCCAAAGCTTTCGCAGATACAAATTTAGCACCAGTAATCTTACATTCTGAACGGTTATATGTCTCTGCAAAGATGGTATTGGAAGAGGTTAAAATAACACTCACCCGCTCTTGTTTGGCTGCTTTCCATTTGTCAATATCACGCTTCCATACGGTATCCTGAACACTAACATCTGATGTTGTTGTGGATATCTCCGGCATAAGAATCTCCTGGTCTCCAAACTGGCTGGTGAATTTTAAATTCAGACTTCGGATTACCACTGATTCTGCAGCGTGAATCCTGATCGCTGTTATTCCTGAAAGCAGTACTGCTATAAGAACAGCTGATATCAGACAGCTGAAATATCTTCTTTTCATACTTATCATTGTTGCCATACTCCATCCTCATCTATGGGATAGCTATCAATTACCGTATTGACAGCCATAACTCCGTCCTGCTGGTTAAAATAACGCCATACTCCGTCCACCTTTTGCCAGCCGGTCAGCATTACTCCGTCTTCTCCAGTATAGTATGTCTTGCCATCACGGGTAAACAGCCCCTTTAACATAGCCCCCTCTAAGTTGCCCTGTACCGTATTCAGATAATACCATCTTCCGGCCTGATTAATCCAGCCTTTCTGCATGGCACCCTGATTATTAAAATAGTGATTATAGCCATCAACAACCTGCCAGCCAGTTGCAGCGGCTCCCATTGGTGCTTCATAGCCATTATCCGGATAGAAATAGTACCAGCTGTTGTCAATCTTATTCCAGCCGGTTACCATGGCTCCCTTTGAGTCCATATAATAAATATCGGAATCTGAAAGAAACCAGCCTGTTATCATCTTTCCGTTCTGGTCAAAGCGGTAATATACATTATCCAGCATGAGCCAGGAATTCGACTGAATGCTTCCATCCGCATACCGGTAATACCAGACACCAGACTGTTCTTCCCAGCCGTTCTTCTTTTCCGTATTGGCTGTTGTTCCCGCAGTTGTATCAGACTCTTTCCCTGTCCCGTCTGAAACATCCCGGTCCCTGATAACCAGTTCATCGGACTCAACCCAACCGCTTTTCTTTCCGTTTTTGAGTTCATCTGCTTTAAATGGAACTGAACGGATCTTATAGGAATATGTACCTTCCTCCGTCATATATGGATAAAAATTATAGGTGGTTACTTTCACCTGTTCTTTCTTAAAAATCACTTTTTTACCGAGATACAGCCAGATTTCATAAGCACCTGAGGTATTATCTCCCTTAGACCAGACAGCCTGCCCCAGTCTCGTATCCTTCCAGCCAATATCTTCCGGTTCCGCATACAGGCCCTTAATCGGCTTGGCTCTCAAAGTAACAACCAGATCACTGCCGCTTCGTTTAGCGCTCACATAGGATCCGCCGCTTATCTTAATCTTTGATGCCTCATAGTTCGATTTAAAGTAAGCATCATACTCATCGGAAGGTGTCAGTGTAACATTCATCTTGGGTTCTTCCCCAATTGTCATATCCTTGGAAGTAGAGGTCACCCATTCCGCTTCTCTGATTGTATATTTCTTATCACCGGAATTTACATAACAGTCACCATCTGACTTGTTAATCTGAATGTTGGGCAGCCGGTCACCGGCTTCAATATTCATTGAGACTTTGATACTTACTCTGTCTATGGACTCCGTCGCTGTTGCCTTCTGAGCTGTCAGACAAAGACAAAGTGCGCTTAGAATGCCCACCGCCAAAGCTTTCCTCTGTTGTTTCATTCAATCGCTCCTTTACTTATAACTTCTTAGGACAATAAAGCCTATAAGTTATGTATCGGCATAATATGATACGGTCATAAGCAATTACTGGATTTTTCTCCTTTTCAGCTGTTCCTGAAACGTGAATTTACGAACCATGGATTCCTGATAAGTGGATAAACCGAAATAGCGGCTTCCATAACGGTAAAACGGCTCTTCTCCATTCTCCGTGACTTCACTGACCCATAAAATACTTGCCTTTAATCTGGTATCTCCTGCATCTGTCTCAAACATAAAGGAAAAAATCTGATTTTCCTTTAGCCTTTCCGGAGATTCAAATCCGATTCCTCCGGCACTGATGTCTTTTAACTTTGCTGGTAAGTGGATTACTTTTCCCTGCTCGTCAGCAGTTTCCAGCATGACAGGAATTGATACCCTTACCTTTAAGTCTCTTCTTCTTTGCTCCACGCCAATCAGCTCATCAATTCTGCAGGGAACCTTATAAATGGCTCTTCCCAGGTCTCCGCTCTCAGTCCCGACAACTTTGACTCTTGCAGATAAACTGCATTTGCACGTTACAAGGCCCTGTATGCCGTCGTAGAATACAATAACCGATTCCGTATTGACCTTATCCATATCTTCTTCCTCAAAGATCAGTGCCATACTATCATTCTCGGAATCAACCACTTTTACCTCTGCAAGAAAAACACCATCAAATGAATAAATACAAGCCTTATCACATTCCCTTAACATATACTATTCCACCGTTTCTTCTTTTATTGTTTCCTCTTCCTCTTCCTCTGTCTCTTCCAAATCTTCTTTTATTATGTCTTTTTGTTTACCAGGTACATAATCCAGAAAATAAAGGTAGATGTCTACAATAGCCTGGTACAATTCTTCCGGGATCTGACTCCCCAATTCAAGCTGTGTGAGTATGGTAGCAAGAGAATTGTCCTCATAAACAGGGATTCCGTTTTCATTGGCCATTTCCACTATTTTTTCTGCCGTATAACCCATTCCGGATGCAACGATAACAGGAGAACTGTTTTTTGAATCATCGTATTTTAAGGCAACTGCTTTTTTATTGAGTGTACTTTTAAATTCTGACATCGACTGAATTCTTCCTTTCCTGTATTTTAGGAAATACCGATACAAGAGAAGAAGGCCCCTCTCCCGCCTGCAGGATTACACGATCTGCCCGGAGGTGATTTTTTTCGAGAATCCCCTTAATTCCCCTCTGGATACTGGCTTCTGATTTCTTCATCTTCTCCGGATAATAAAGCTGGAAAGATGAAGTATTCTCGCCATAAAGCATTAACAGCTTAAACTGCCCAAGCTCTGCTATTTCGAATTTAATGAAAATTCTTGCAACCCGCTCCACGCCTGTCTGCGTACTGCTGCCCTCTTCATCCGGATCAATCCACATCTCGGAGAACAGCTTCCTTCCGTTAATATCCATAGGAAATGCCAGGTGAAGAAGCGGCATATAAACACTTTCATTCATTACAAGTGACTGGATTATATTCAGAAACGTCTGTCTGTTTTCAAGTCCTGCTCCTCCGCTGACTCCGGTTCTTAAAAAATCAAGGAACTTTTCTGACCACTGATTTTTTCCTGCTGCCTGATCCATATCTACCTGGCCAAGCAGCTCTCCAAATTCTTCTGCAGTCGTCGAACCAAAATACTTCCGAAATCCCTGGTAGCCAGTAAGTTTGGCAAATGCCTGCAGGACTTCCTGCCTGTTTCCGTTTTCATATCTGGCCATAAGCACCGTCAAGAGGGAGATCTTGTCACGTATGGTACCCATATCATGATTTGCGGCAATGTAGCGGCCTAAAAACGGAAGGATCTTTTCTTTCAGCAGAGCACTGTTTCCATCTGTATCTCCTTCTGCTGCAGATGTATCCAGTTCCTTAAGCATCTCCTCGATCTGGGCAGCGGTCTGCTTAAATACATACCCTTCCATATCTTTCACTGTATTAAATATATCATGAAGAATATGCTTTCCGGAAGACATATCGTTAAACTTTTTTATAAAGTTTAATATATCTGCTTTTAAATCCACAGAACCAGTCTCAGCCATGACCTGCCTTAACTGGTCAAAAATCCCCCCATTGAAGCGGACCGATGATTCTGCCTGCTCTTTTAAAAAGCCCAGAACATCTTCCTCCTGCATCTGGCTGGCTTCAAAAAAAGAAGCGATCTGCCTGGCTGCTTCTTCCCCCATCACACCTCCAGTTAACATCTCTTCTCCCTGGAAAAAAACATCAGAAAATATCCGGGAAATATCCGGTGAATTTTTAATCATATTGAGAAATGTACCGAAATTGGAACGATACTGAAATGCCAGCTGCTGCTCCTGATTTCCTCCGGAATCAGTCCGGTTATCCCCGCGCATGACTTTCGACGGATCCACAGGATTCTGTATCTGCGGTCCCTGGCCTGCCTGGGGGTTATTTTTAATCGTTGAATTATCATAGCCGGACATTGGAGTTGTTACTTTCAGAATATCTGCCATATTATGCCTCCATACAAGTTGTGTTTCATATATTTTTTTCAAAAGGTTGTTTGATTTACTATTATTTTTTTCCCAGCCATACCGATAAATAATTATATACTATACTAGACAAGGCGGTGTAAATATTATGGATAACGGCATGGATAATATGCTTGATATGTATCTCTTTGAAACCAATTCCCTACTGGAGCAATTGGATGAACTCCTGATAGAAGCCGAAAAAGCAGGAGATTTTACGGTGGATGATGTGAATGAAATTTTTCGTATCATGCATACCGTTAAGGGTTCTTCTGCAATGATGGAGTTTAATTCTTTGATGCAGATCGCTCATCACATTGAAGATTTATTCTTTTTTATCCGTGAGAACGGTTTGGATTCACTTGAAAGTTCTCACAAAAGCACCCTTTTTGATTTGATGTTCCGCTCTACCGATTTACTTCGTGCTGAAGTTTCAAAGATTCAAAACAATGAACCACTTAGTGATAATGTCGACAATCTGACCGAGGAAATTAATAGTTTCCTGAAAAAAATCAGTAAGGATAATAAAGATGCTGCCGAAGAAACAAAGAAGCAGGAAAAACCAGCAGGAAAAGAAAGCGGGAAGCCGGCAGCAGTTTCTCCTGTTGCAACTGTGGATCTGAACGAAGTCCGCATGGATCTTGCAGAGTGCCCAGAGGATAATTCACCCTATTTTCTCCGTATCTTTTTTGACGAAGGCTGCGGAATGGAGAACCTCCGCGCATTTATGCTCATCAGCTCATTAAAGGAATCCGGTCTCGAATTTAATTTTTATCCCAGCGATGTGGAAACCAACAGTCAGAGCAGTACATTCATTATTGAGAAGGGATTTTATCTCGCTCTTGACTCCCGTGAGACTGCAGATACAGCAATTTCCCAGATTAACAACATGAATAACCTCCGCTCTTATGAGCTGATTCAGAATGTACGGGCAAAGAGTACAGTTGAAGAAAAGACTGTAGAGACAACCGCTGCCCCTGTTAACCGTGAAAGCACCGCACCTGCCAGCACACCTGCTGCAAACACCAGTCATCAGATGCCCAGCAAGCAGAATCTGATCAGTGTTAATTTAGCAAAACTTGACAACCTCGTTGCGATTGTAGGCGAGATCGTTATAACCGAATCCATGGTAACCTCTTCACCTGAAATCCAGAATCTAAAGAATCTGGACAGCTTCTTAAAGGCCACCAGACAGCTTCGCAAGCTGACTGATGATCTGCAGGATATTGTTATGTCTCTGCGCATGGTTCCTGTTTCCGGCGTATTCCAGAAAATGAACCGTATTGTAAGAGATATGAAGCAGAAACTTAAAAAGGATGTTCGTCTGACAATTGTGGGTGAGAATACGGAAGTTGACAAATCCATTGTGGACAGCATCGGTGATCCGATCATGCATATTGTACGTAACTCAATGGATCATGGAATTGAAGAAACTGCGGAAGAACGTATCAGAGTTGGTAAAAATCCTCAGGGCGAAATCATTCTTTCTGCCAGCCATACGACCAATGAAGTCATTATTTCCATACGCGATGACGGACGGGGTGTGAATCCTGCCGGTGTTCTTGCAAAAGCAAAGAGAAACGGAATTCTTACAAAGCCGGAAAGCGAATACTCTCAGAAAGAAATTCTTGCGCTCCTGTTGGCTCCAGGCTTCTCCACCAACGAAACCGTTACTGAGTTTTCAGGCCGTGGCGTTGGTATGGATGTAGTGAAGAAAAACGTGGAAGCAATCGGCGGAACCGTTACCATTACAAGCGAGCTTGGAAAGGGAATGTGCACCACCTTAAAGATCCCGCTTACCATGGCAATTGTTGACGGTATGGAGATATCGGTAGGTAAATCCGTATTTACTATCCCGATTGCCAATATCCGCCAGTCATTCAAGGTGAAGAATGATGAAGTTATTTATGATACAGAAGGAAATGAAATTATCAGATGCATGAACCAGTTCTATCCGATTATCCGGATCCACAGACTTTACAATATTGAAACAGAAGTGACCAATATTGAAGATGGTATCCTGGTATGGGTTGAATCCGGTGATAAATCCTATTGTCTTTTCGTAGATGACCTTCTGGGCGAACAGCAGGTTGTAGTAAAGCCTCTGCCGGTATACTTAAACAGCTTTAATATCAAAGATTCCGGTATCAGCGGATGTACCATTCTTGGTGACGGCAATATCAGCATCATATTAGACGTTTTAAATCTGTATGCTGCAGCTCATAATTAATTTTAATTAGAAATGGAGGAATACAAATGTCAGCAGAAAGTACTAAAACAGCTATGGATGGTGCAGATAATTTAACACATGACGATTTTATTTCTGACGCAACGGAAGCCATGGAGCGTTATCTCACCTTTCGCACCGATAATTTAATTTTTGGTGTAAGCACAAACTATATAATAGAAATCATTACCAACCATGTCATTACTGCCATGCCCATGATGCCGAATTACGTAAAAGGCATTATCAATTTAAGAGGTCAGATCGTACCGATTATTGATATACGGCTGAGACTGGGTAAACCTGCCATTGAATATACCAGCACTACCTGTGTCATCGTACTGAATGTTGATTCTGTTTTTATCGGCATTATTGTAGATGCAGTGGAACAGGTTCTGGATATCGATTATTCCAGGATTTCTTCTGTTCCTGCAAGCAACCGGGAAGAGCTGGTCAGCGGCATGATATCCATGCCGGACAACAAAGTTGTTCTGCTTCTGGATTGCGAAACATTAGTTAATAACTCATAAAGGACGGCTATCTATGTTAACACTCTCACAGCAAGACTTCACACGGCTGGTTCAGTTCGTGAAAAAAAATTACGGGATCGATCTTTCTAAAAAGATGCAGCTGATTATGGGGCGGTTATCCAATACCATTATCTCAATGGGATACACCTCCTTTACAGATTATATAGATCAGATCACCTCATCAAGAAACCCAGCCGACCTTGAAGTAATGCTGAATAAGCTTACAACAAATTATACTTATTTTATGAGGGAAGAGGCCCATTTTAATTTCTTCCGGGATACCATTCTCCCATATTTGTTAGCCACTAAGAAAAACAAGGTTTTAAGTATATGGAGTGCAGGCTGTTCTTCTGGTGAGGAACCCTATACAATTTCAATGATCATTAAGGAAACCCTGGGGGCGCAGGCCGCCCTCTGGGATACCCGGGTTCTTGCTACCGATATATCCCAGAACGCTTTGCGGGCTGCAAAAGAGGCCGTGTACGACGAGGATTCCCTCAAAAATTTATCACCTGCATGGATATCCAAATATTTTGTTAAAACAGCAGAAAAGGGAATCTATGCTGTAGCACCTTCCATTAAATCCAATGTTATTTTCCAGACATTTAACTTAATGGATCCCATTCGGTTCCGACTGAAATTTGATGTTATTTTCTGCAGAAATGTAATGATTTATTTTGACCAGAACACCAAAGACGCTTTAATCCAGCGTTTCTATGATGCGACTGCTCCAGGCGGATATTTACTGATTGGACATTCGGAGACAATAAACAAGGAAAAAACGCCTTATAAATATCTCATGCCAGCTACATACCGAAAAGAATAATCTGCCTAATATAAAATCTATTTACTGGCGTTAAACCCGGTAAATGGATTTTATATTACACAGATTTATCCATATAATATGGATGACCATAAAATCATTTTCTGACTGTATAATTTCAGTATAAAGAATGGAGTATATTATGAATGAGAAAATTAAAGTTTTTATAGTAGATGATTCCATGCTTTTTCGCAAGGTTTTAATTGATAATCTATCACAAAATCCAAATATAGAAGTAGTCGGGTATGCCTTTGATGCATTTGATGCAGAGCGCAAAATCCCTGCAGTAAAACCTGATGTGGTTACGGTAGACGTAGAAATGCCTCGTTTAAACGGGATTGATTTTGTAAAAAAACTGCTTCCGATCTATCCGGTTCCTGTAATTTTAGTTTCTTCTCTTAATTTAAATGTATTTGAGGCTCTTTCTGCAGGAGCTGTAGATTTTGTAAGAAAACCGGATATGTCCATGAGCATTAATGCCAATACATTTCTAAACACGTTAATGAGCAAAATATTTATAGCCTCCCGCGCGAAAATCAAGGTACCTGCAAAGGCTGCCGCTCCTGCCGTTCCTGTCGCTGCATTAGGGGGGAATAAGCCATTCGGTCTGAATGCCTATAATACAGTCATTGCGATCGGTGCATCAACCGGAGGAACAGAGGCCACGCTTCAGGTTTTAAAAGATCTTCCTGCAGACACCCCCGGCATCGTAGTTACTCAGCATATGCCAGAGGGATTTACCAAGATGTACGCAGACCGTTTAAATCGTCTCTGCCATATGAAAGTAAAGGAGGCACAAAGCGGTGATGCGATTGAACGGGGCCAGGTACTGATAGCTCCCGGTGATTATCAGATGAAAGTGGTCCGTGTGGGAAACCGTTACAGTGTAAACTGCTATTCCGGTGAAAAAGTAAGCGGACACCGCCCTTCTGTAGATGTACTGTTTCAGTCCGTTGCAGACACTGCTGGCGCTTCCTCCGTTGGTATTATTATGACTGGTATGGGACGTGACGGAGCAGACGGACTCCTCAGTATGAAGAAGAAAGGTGCTTTCACCATTGGACAGGATGCGGAAAGCTGTGTAGTGTACGGAATGCCTATGGTTGCCTACAACATAGGTGCTGTGATGACCCAGGTTTCCTGTCCTAACATTTCCAATGTGCTTTTAAAGCATTTATACTCACTTTAATAAAGAAAATCCAAGATAAAAAGTTAATATTTCTTATAAATTGACGATAATATAACTGTGATATAAAAGTAAAGTTATTTTAAAGCTCTCAGAAAGGAGTAATTTCATGCGTATCTCATCGAATTATCTTAATACGCTGTATAATACATCCATGATACGACAAAATCAGGACTCAACCAGCAGCCCGGCTTACGAATCAGCAAAAACCAATTACGATGAAATCACCATACGTTCCACTTCCCTGGAAGATATGGATTCCAAATTTGCTGCCACGCTAAAGAATATGCTCATGAATGAAATCAAGAATCCGGCGTCCGACGAAAAGCTGAATCAGTTAAAGGAACGAATGGAAAGCGGTAACTATCAGGTCGATGCCAATAAGATCGCAGAGAAGATTCTCTGGTACAAAGGAGCAGATAGCGATGAATGAGTTTACAACTGTAGTTGAAGATCTGATCCAGCTTTTCAAAGAGCTGACTCAGATTGAACAGATAAAAATAGAGGCTGTAAAGAAGAACATGGTTTCTTATGTGGAGGACTGCATGAACAAGGAACAGGCTGCAGTGTTAAAACTAAGAGGTCTGGAGAAAAAACGGGAAGCCTGCCAGTTGGACATGGGCTTCGAGGGATATACCTTTAAGCAGATACTGGATACCACAACAGGGGAAGAACACAGCCGGCTTCAGCAGCTGTTTGACACACTCTCCTATCATGTCAGCCTTTTTCAGGATACAAACGAAAGTGCCCGGGCTATGCTTGAAATAAGCTTACATAATATTAACAAAGCTATTATACGCACCCATCAGAATAACTCAAAAGATAAAAAGAATTGGGAGGGTCTCATATGACACGATCTACATTTTCCGGCTTTACGATTGCCCAGCTTGCTATGACCGCCAGTCAGCGAGCCCTTGATGTCACCGGTCAGAATATTGCCAATATTAACACGAAGGGGTATACAAGACAGCAGGTCGACCTTGTAAGCCTTAATTTAAAAGGCGCTGATCCCACCAGCAGCAACCCGGGTTCAAAGATAGGCTACGGTGTTGAGATCACAGGAATCTCTCAGATCAGGGATCCATTTCTCGATGTACAGTATCGTAACCAGATTGCAAAGGTAGGTACTGCAGATGCCCGCCAGGCAGGTCTGGATCAGTTGGCGGATATCTTTGATGAAACAGACAGAGATGCATTAAAAAAAGCTCTCAGTGATTTAAGCAGCAGTTTAGACCAGTTATCCTCCAATGCAAACAACAGCGAATTTGACAGTATCGTGCGTTCCAGATCTCAGGTTCTTTTAAACTATATTCATCAAAAGGCTTCCGATTTAAAGACTACCCGGGAAGAAACCATATACGGTCTGGAAAATACCGATATAAAGACTGTTAACGGTCTTCTCTCTGATATCGGCGAATTAAACGATACTATTTGGAAGGGGCAGATATTAGGCAACCCCTCTCTGGAACTGATGGATCAGAGAAATAACAAGCTGGATGAGCTTGCTGGTTATCTTCCCATTAGTGTAAGCTACAAAGAGGTTACTATTGGCTCCAGTGAAAAATACAGTTACCCAGTTGTGACTTTTAACGGATCCAACGGGCTGGGCTATGAACTGACAGCTGGAGAACATGGAGAGAATTTTGCTTCCTTTTCCATGGAGGAGCATAAGGATTCAGACGGAAACCCTGATGGAACCGTTCGTATTTCTATGATTCCTGCCACCAATTATCCCAAGGGTATGGATACTTCTTCTCTAAAGACAGATGTTACCAATTATTTAAAAGATGGATCTATAAAAGGTACAGTGGATTTGCTAAACAAATCCGGAGAGCTGGATGATCCTGCTACAGATTTCAGAGGCTTTGGATATTATGAAAAAACACTGGATTCCTTTGTTCAGACCTTTGCCAAGACCTTTAATGATTTAAATGGTAACATGCAGCCTTACACAGGAGCCAATGTCATGCCATCTTCCGGAGCAGCCAATGCCATGACAACAAATGGAACACAGAAAGCGGAATTTGCATTCGGCTTTTCCAACACCATCGGCAACTTTTTAACTGGTGAAACAATAAAATTTAATGGTACTGAATACACCTTTGGTGATGGTACAGCAGGCACCATTGAAATTGGTAGCACTCTGGATAAAAGCCTTGAAAATCTGGCAGGCAGGCTGAGTACAGATTTTGCCAATTTAAATGTGAATGGCTCATCTGTAGCTGGTCAGTGGAAATATAGTACCAGTGGCAAAAAACTGGTTTGGACCAGTGATTCACCAATGAGTTCCGGAACTGTCATCACGAAAGACAGCATTAAATTTACAGATACTAACACAATCAGCTTTTTGTACAAAGCAAACCCTTACAACGTTAAAAACTTCGATTTATTCAAGACATCTGACGGCAATAAGAAATTTACTGCATCAAATATTAAAATAAACGATGACTGGATGAATAACTCCATTCATATTATTTCTTCCCATGATTCGAATGCAGGATCTACGGCCAATGACAATATTCTTAAGATGCTGAAATCATTAACTGACAGCAGGGAATTTAAATATGAATATACCAAATTGGATAGCGGCGGTAATAAAACAACAAATTATATATCATTTTATTCAGGAAGCTTTTCCCAGTGCTATTCGACTCTGGAAAATAATCAGGGTATTGACAGTTCAACAAACAAGGCAATACTGGATAATCATGTTTCCGTTGTAAAGCAGACTGCCAATAATAAGGATGGCGTATCCGGTGTATCTTTAGATGAGGAAGGTATAAATCTGATGCATTACCAGAAATCCTTCAGTGCAGCTGCCCGTTTTATGACAACCCTGGACCAGGCTCTTGATGTATTAATCAACAATACCGGAATGGTCGGCAGATAAAAGGAGGTAAGTAAATGAGAATTACAACAAATGCTATCATCAGAGATTACAAAAGCAATCTCTCTACTTCAATCAACAATTTAAATATTTCACGAACCCATGTTATGACTCAGCGCAGTTTTAATAGCGCCGCTGAGGACCCTGCTTCTGCCGCCAGGGCCTCCCAGCTTCACCGTAAATATTACAAGAACCAGGATAATTTGAAAATGCTGGAGGAAGTGCAGTCCAGACAGGATGGTCAGGAAGATTCACTGAGACAGGTTTCTGATATGGTTAAAACAATCAGTAAAAATTATAATATACAGGCATTAAATGGAACCAATCAGACTAAGGAAGTACGTCAGAGTTATGCATCTGCTATCCGTCAGTTTCAGCAGTCCATGGTTTTAAGTCTGAATTCATCCTATGAGGATACTTTTCTTTTTGCGGGCTCCGATGGAAAGAACCCCCCCTTTGAACTGACATCTGACGGCACTCTTAATTATCGTGGAATTGATGTCAATGCACCCAAGGGATCTGCTGACTACGAAAAGCTAACGGCTATGTCAAATGAAAACCTGTATGTTGATCTTGGAATGGGATTATCAATGGATGAATTTGATCAGGTTGTATCTTCCAGTGCCTTTAACATGTCTCTCCCAGGGATTAATGCAGTTGGATACGGGGTTGATGATAAAGGGATGAGTAATAACATAGTCGTTATGGCCGGTCAGCTGGCAGACGCATTGGAAGCAGAGACTTTTGATGCAGATAAGTACCGTGATCTCATGGTCAAGTTTGATACTCTGAATACTAGTCTGTCAAATCAAATTACAGAGTTAGGTGTTAAATCCGAGTTTTTAACCACTACAAAAGACCGGCTTGACAATGCCGAAATATCGATACAGGAACAGATGTCGAGTGTGGAAGGCGTTGATATGGCGGAAGCTATTACCAATTACTCGTGGGATCAATACGCTTATAATGCTGCTTTGAAGGTTGGAACAAGCATTTTATCCTCTTCATTCATTGATTTCATGCGCTAAGATTTACAGGAGGGATTTTATATGGAACCATTGCTTCAGATAAAAACCATACCAATAAAATATGAGATGAAAATACAGAAGGCTGAACTTAGATATACAAAATCTAAGACCGATGTATTAATCAATAATGAAAACGGTGGCCTGGATATTAACAGCAAACCGATAAAGCTGTACATTGATACCTACGATGCCCGCAGCTCAATTACTCCAACTACCATGGAAAGCGTCCGTCAGGCCGCAGCTTCCGGATTGGAGGCTGCATCAGAGGCTACTGCTAACTATACAGAGGAGGCTGCACTATTGTTAGATGCAAAAGTTTCAAATCCCCTCGATCAGATTTTCCGCCAGCGTGCTCAAATGCCCACAGGAGAATTTGGTTTAGCTTTTATCCCAACTACCGGTCCCGATCTCGAATGGTCTGCCCCTGATCTGAATATTAAGTATCAAATGGATAAGATGAGTTTTGACATCAGGGCAGCTAAGGGGGATTTTGAATTCATACCCGGCAGCATTGAAATTTCCATCACCCAAATGCCAGATGTAGAAATAGAATATATCGGCAAGCCGATGTATGTTCCTCCCAGTGCTGCTAAATTCTTTGATCACACCCCGATTGATGTCCTGGCTTAAATTTATATTTGGAGGTACACATGGAAATAAAAACTCAATATTTTGGTTCAATTCCCTGTTCTGAGGAGGAACTGATTCATTTTTCTGACGGTTTATTTGGATTCTCCGAATTGAAAAATTATGTACCCCTTGCATTTCAGGATAACAGTGACGCCCTGATATCTCTGCAATCTATTGATGACTGTAGAATATCGTTTATACTTATGAATCCGTTTCAGCTATATTCCGAATACGCTCCTGTTTTATCTGCAGAAGACAGCGATTTATTAAAAGCTTCCTATGATGAAAAAAATATATCTTATTATGTGATCTGTGTCATACATGATCAGATGGAAGAAAGTACCGTTAATTTAAAGGCTCCCATTGCAGTCAATACAGATACCAGAGAAGCAAAACAGATAATTTTAGAGAACCCTCTTTATAAATTCCGTCATCCAATTAAAGACTTTATGAAAAGGGGGAAATAGTATGCTGATACTTCAGAGAAAAAAGGAACAGGCGCTAAACATTGGCGATAACATTTCGATCACTGTGCTGGAGATTGGAAATGATTGGGTCAAATTAGCAATTGACGCTCCCAGAGATGTATCTATATTAAGATCAGAGTTGGTAGAAGCAGTTACTGCTAATCAGGAAGCAGTTTCTATACCTCTGAATGCCGGATCAATTTCTAAGATAAAAGAGTTCTTTTCAGAGCAACAGAAAAACAGCGAAAATACCTGATATTACTTGGGTATTTCCGCTGTTTCTTTTGATTCTTCCTCTGTATTCTCAATCTTTGCTTTCCTATTCATAATAGGGAGCCTTTTTGCTGCCTTCTGGAATAGGCTTTTTAACTTAGGAAATACTTTGTTCCGCAATGGGTTTGTGCATAATCTGCTTAAATATCTCAATAACCGTAATACCCAAAATAGAGGCAATAAAATTCTTGCCTTTCCCAACAGGGGGTATATCGTCTCCATGTATCTTCGATCAGGGAAGAGCCAGGCAACCATCTTTCTCATTTCTTCTAATCTTCGGTTCCTTGCATAGCAATCTGCAACTGTCTTAATCAAAGGCAGAAGCTTAGAGCTGATCTCTCTTCCATCTGTTCCCTTTGACAGGATATAAGACTCCATGGCCTCATAGATCTCAACATTTTCAATTACTGCACCAGTTCCAAACCATCTTAAGATCAAATGTTCCAGACGCTCTGCGAAATCAGCGATTTTCAACTTTTTTAGTCTGCCATATATATAAGGCCAGTTGAAATTTTCACCATAAGTCTTGTAAAAAATCCAAAAATCCATAATCTGGCTTAAACTGATATTTCCTCTCGCATAACTATCAGTCAGTCTGCACATCAGAAACAGATATCTATCATCAAGAGGCAGTTCGCGAATATACCTGCTGTCATTCTGTAATGGAGATAATTTGAGCAGACTCCTAAAAAATCTGCGCATGGAGGCACTGAAAAAAAGTGTATAGTCAAAATTCAACACTCTAATTCCGGGAATACGATAATACAGCTTTCCAGTCTCATCTGTTCTGCGCTCTTCGAAATCTACTTTTTTTAAAATATCCCATATCATACAAGTACTTTTTCTACTGGACCCAATCTCAATCGACTCACGGCAGCACATCTCTTCGATGGGATAATTTTTTACTATATCTGAATAACTGAGATAGAAGCAGTTGATTTTTTCACGTTCCATCAGTGCCACCAGCTGCATTTCGCTTTTCTGTAAACGTCCTACCCGATAAACTGATTCTAAATATTTATCAAAAAACTGTTGTCTTACAGCTTGGGGTATCTCCTGATCAAGCCCCAGAACACCATAATGTACAGCATGTGCCACACCATGGTAATCTGCTAATCGAAACATCTTTTCCCAATCAAGTGAACGTATGGGCTCTGGTGAAGGTTTCTGATTCATCACTGCAGATAGTAATATTAGTAAATACCTCTCTTCATAACCTTTAATCATTCATTTTTCCATCCTTAATTAAATCCCATGTGCTGCACCATCATACAGGTCTATAATATATATCGGACTTTTCATCTCAATCTTAACTTTATAGGGTGTCTATCCGATAATTAACATATAACATTAAAGATAAAGGTGAGCCGTATGAACAGATTATTTAAAATACTATTCAAGACCCTGTTCGTAATCGTCATCCCGTTTACGATTTTTTCTTCTAATTATCAGATTGACGGATCAGCCTCTGATGTTTCTCAAACTTCAACTGTATTACTGCCTGAGACAGTCGAAGCAGAAATTCCTCAGGAAGGCAAATACGATGTGATGCTGGACAGCGTTTGCGGTCCTCTCACTTATTATAATCAGGCTGATGCCAGATGGGGAAATTATCTGTGGGGGGGGAGAGATCCGTTGGTTACCTATGGATGCGGGCCTACTGTTATGGCTATGGTCATAACCAGTCTGACCGGGAATCAGGTGCTTCCAGCCGATATGGCGAACTGGGCCGCGGCCAATAACAGCTGGTGCCCCGGACAGGGCTCTTATCACCGTCTCATTCCAGACAGTGCGTCAGCATATGGCCTTTTAGTTTCACCGATTCGAAACCATACCGTAGAAGGGATTAGAAATGCATTGGATTCCGGACAGCTGGTTATTGCCTTAATGAGAAAGGGGCACTTTACCCAACAGGGACATTTTATTATCATAACCAGTTATACTGCTGATGGTTCCTTTCGTATCGCAGATTCTAATAATTATGATAATACAAAGTGCAATTGGGATCCTTCCGTTATACTGCATGAACTGAATTACCGAGCCTCCAATGGCGGGCCGCTTTGGGCTATTGCTCCTCCAAAGTAAAACTTTATCTAATTATAAAAGGAATGGGTACCTGCGATACGCGTACTGATGGATCTGTCAATTTCAATAGTACGTTTCAGTATCTGCTGGATATTCTTTCCTTTTTCAATTATTTTTTCTGATATCTGTCCATTTGGATTCCAGTTTTCCTGACCTTTCACCCAATCCTCTACTTTAACAGCTTCAGCCGGAGAAAGAACAGATATAAGACATTCTATATTCTTATAAAATATATCAGCCTTATCCATCTCATCCTGGCGCATTCCCAAAAGCATCTGTACTGATGTTTGGTCATTACGGGAAAGGAATTCTCCCACTTCACGGGTTATCCTCTCTATTTCTGCCATACACTGATACTTTTTCTGCATCTCTTTTAGAATCTCCATAAGTATGGAATCTTCCATTTGTATATCCTCCTGTTTGCAGATTATTGATAAATGGCTGGAGAGAAACGTTCCTCTCCAGCCTAATGAAGTCAACCGCCGATCCGCTGCGCCTCTCTAAAGGAGTCCCTCAGATCCATAATTAAAGGTCTTATCTCTCCTATAACTGCAGAATTTCTGCCCGCTTTAATACGAACTAATTCATATAGGAAAAAATCATAAAGACGTTTCAATTCATTACTGATTTCATATTGAAAATTAAGAGTATCTTTTAAATATGTAACTATATCCATAGACCGCTGTATTGACTGCTCAAAAAGTTCATAATCTTTCTTTTCCAATGCCAGCTCTGATCTGGTCAGCCGCTTTAATAATTCATCATACAAAAGATTAAGCATCTCACCCGGAGTCATTGTATTCACGGTCTGTTCCTTGTAATGCTGATATCCTTTTACTGCCATCTTACACTCCGTTCCTTATGAACCAAAGGATTGACTCAACCAGCTGCTTTGAGAATTCATCTGGGAAATCACTGTCTCCAAATTGGTAAATTGCTTGATATACCGGTCTGTCTCTGTTTTCAGCTGTTTGTTAAGCCGGTCAATTATAGTATCCTGGCTGTCCATGGACTTCTGTAAAGAATTTTTGAGAATACTGGTAGGTGCATAAACGGAACCAGCTTTTTCAATCAGAATACCTTTTGTCGCGCCAGTTGTACCGGCATACTTTTCAGTAATCTCAGATAATCTGGCCATGACACCGCCTTTGTCTCCTGTTGATGAATCCGCAGCTCTTGTGAACAATTTCTGTAAATCTGCTGAATTCGATTCCAGTGATGCCCGGAACTTTGTTTCATCAAGAACCAGCTTACCATTATCACCGTAATTTGTGCTTGTAGATATTCCAAAGGAAGCCAAAGCAGCTTTATCGTCAGAACCACTTTCAAAAATAAACCTCATGTTGTCAGAAAGGCTTCGTAAATCTGAATCATTAAAAAGCATACCTGCTTTAGCCTTTTCTTCCCACTTTTTAATCTGGTCCTCAGTCATATCCGCTTTCTGATCATCCGTAAGCGGCTCATAACTGCGGTTTGGTTTGGTGGAAACCTCTTTGTTTACCAGTTCTATCATATCATTGTAATCTTTAATCATATCAGTAACAGCTTTTACAATACTGTCAGAATCCGTCTTGGAATTAAATTTAATAGGATCTGTTCCTTCAATCAATGTGTCTCCGCTATAGCCAAATGTACCATTTAGTGTGATATTCAGACCATCCATATTGAATGTGTTGCTCTCACGCGTCAGATTTACCACATCATCGGATCCGGCATATTTTACACTGACAATAGCGTCCTGTCCCTTGTTTACGGTATAGTCTGTATCCTTTACACCAAACAGCATCTCTGCATCAGAACCCTCAATTTTAACATCACCGGCTACTCCGCCCACGTTAGACTGAATTAAAAATTTATCTGCATTCTTCATATAGCTGACTGTAACTTTGGCATCCGAACTATTTATCTTATTCATAATGTCAGTGATTGTGGAATTATACGTTAAGCCTTTTATGTCCACACCATTAATTTTTAATTTCATTTCGCGGCTATCTACGTAAGAATTCAGCTTGGTATTCAAATCACCAACATTGGCTGCTGACTCATAATCTATAGCATCATTAATGCTGCTTAAATCCTGATCAGACATGGATGGATTTTTTGTAGCGATCAGCTGCTTTAAATCGGCGATAGAGGTACTGTCATTTACCAGACTTCCAAGTTCCTTAATTGCTGCCTGAGCTTTTAGGGATCCTGAAAAATAGGTAGTGTCCTGATCCATTTTACCTTTTGTGATCAGGTTTTGCTCAATATTTTTCAAACCTGAGTCTGCTAAAGATGCACTCGTATTCAGGCGGTTTGATTCGCCGCTTGAAACTCTTAATGCGCCATTTTTCCCAAGTATACCGTTATCTGCACTTGATAAAGATAAAATTGATGATGTATCGTCTAAACCTGTAGCTGCATTTTTTGTCTTAAATACAAGCTGATAGCCGCCGTCAACAGCATTTTGCTGTGTATCGACTTTTATTCTTCCAGCACCAAACTGTTTGTCCAGTTTTCCCTGCAGATCGGCTGCGACAGACTTGAGCGCTGTTTCATTATTGCCTCCTGCATCCGTTACCATCTTCTGGATATCTGCTGCACTGGCAAAATCAATGGACTTTGTAGTACCGTTATAAGTAAAGCTCATATTCATACCGCCAACACGCTGGGCAAATGTCTTGGGTTCAAAAAATTTCTGATTATTCATAAAAGCTTCTGTAAAACCTGTACTGGTAATGGTTCGTGCTTCAGTACTAGAACTATCAAAATTTGTAAATCCAAGAGCTTTAATCGCGGTTTCACTTCCGCCGTCGAAAAGTATTGTATTGCCCGCTGTATCAGCAGATTTGAAATTCAGTTTAAAAGGGGTTCCTTCGGGATCTGCGGCATTCGCCGGATCAGCCGTTACTTTAATCACATCTGCCAGTGTTTTTCCATTACCAATGGATACCTCTTTTAAAGACCTTGTAATGGAATCCTGAGCATTTTTACCATTGGAATAATCATAGGTATAACCATCTGTAGTAGTACCACTTTTTAAAGAGACAGAATATGATTTGCTCCCATACTTAAAATACAAATACTGACCTTCCAGATTACTCACCTGGCTTTCTCCCATGTTAATGCTGCCAGTTGTAAGACTATTATCAGAAACTCCTGTTGAAGAGGTCATGGAAGCATTCTTAGCAAGCTGCTTCACCCCCACAATGGACATGGAATCAGAAAGAGCGGAACTTCCTGATACACTGACATAATTACTGTTGGCACCCACAGGTGTAATACTGCTTCTGGCCCAAAAGCTTGGACTGGATAAATTGGTAGACTGATTCGTATAAGAAGTATACTTTTTGGAGAACTCCACAAGCTTTGAGCTGATGGAACGATTCGCCTCCTGTTCCCATGCATAGGTCTGCTTTTTCTTCTGCTGTTTTGCAATCTTTGCCTTTGTCCCAGCTGTCATACCCTCAATCAGAGTATCTCTGTCCAGACCACTTGCCAGACCGCCGTAACCCCTTAAAGAAGAGGCTGAACTGTTTTTAATACTATTCAATGCTGTTGCCATACAAATAACTCCTTTCTCAACTATCTAAATAATCCAATTTTCGTCAAAAATCGGTTTTTTTTATGTTTTGGCTATACTTATTTATCGTCATATTGTATACTAAAGATAATAGTATTATCTTAATTTACGAATGGAGGAATACAATTTGTCAACTGTAATTACTATTACAAATCAAAAGGGCGGCGTAGGCAAAACCACCACTTCCTGTTCCCTTGCCTGCGGTCTTGCCATGAACAATAAAAGAGTGCTGGCCGTTGATTTAGACCCTCAGGGTAATCTGGGATTTAGTCTGGGACTGGAGATTGAGAACTGCGCAACGATTTACGAGGTCTTCCAGGGTTCCGCCACTCTGCAGGAGGCTATCCGTCCTGCAAAATATTGCGACGTGATATCATCTAATATTCTTTTAAGCGGCGCTGAGCTGGAATTTACCGGAAAGCAGAGAGAAAGTATGTTAAAGAACTTACTGTCTACTGTTGCGGGTTATTATGATTATATTATTATTGATACTCCTCCTGCTCTGAATATTTTAACAGTTAATGCCTATGCGGCTGCGGATTATCTGATTATCCCCATGGTTCCTGAGATTCTTAGTCTTCTTGGAGTTTCCCAGATCAAGGATACCATTAATACTGTCAGCGCCTCCGTTAACCCAAATCTGGTCGTACTGGGAATTCTGCTGAATAAATTTAATCCAAGAACACTGCTGTCCAGAGAAGTGAAGGAGATGGCTCAAAGCATTGCCTCTCAGATCGGGACACGTGTTTTTGAAACTCATATAAGGTCCAGTGTCAGTGTTGCGGAAGCCCCCGCTCAGGGAGAAAGTCTGTTGGATTACGCCCCAAGATCCAATCCTGCTCAGGATTACAAAGCTTTGGTAACGGAAGTTCTTGAATTGATTAAGAAATCAAAATAATTTTATCTTGAGAGGAGCACATAAACATGGCTAGGAAAAGCAGCAAAACAGCTCATGTCATGAATCTTCTGGCCGGAGGTGAGGCTGAATCTTCGAAATCAGAAGCTGCTAAGGAAAATCTTGCTGCCAGCCAGGCAGCCGAGTCAAAGGGAACAATTAAGGAATTGACAGTATTGGCTCAGCAGGCCTCCATACAAATGCAGGATGGGCCCTTGTCTCCCAGCCCAATTTCTATTATCGACCTATCCTCTTCCGTTCAGGACCCGGTTGCTGAATTAATCAGGCAGCAGCTTGAGGAAGATGAAAAGGAAGAGAACCAAACGGACTTACATCAGGACGGAGCAGATAATGCAATTGCGGAACCTGAAGAGGAATCTGTTTCTGACTTTGAGGAACCGGATTGGGATGAGGCACCAGCAACAATTACAGATGAATTACCAGTAGCGGAGCCGTTCATTGAGTCTTCTGACAATCCAACAGACTCGTGGAATGAACTTAATGACTCAGATGAATTGGATGCTGGTGAGCAGATTTCAGCGGATATGCCAGAGGTTGATGAGCAGATTCCAACAGATCTGCCGGGCACCGATGGGAACACCATGGAAAATATGCCGGAGCTAATCCAATCCGACATATCTGACTCTGAAAATCACATCACTCCAGCCTTCCCTAACTTTAAATATTTGAATGTTATGGAACATGTAGTGGAGAATATTGCAAAGGATTATATGGAACGGCTTGGAGGCTGTACCTGCGAGCGTTGTATTGCTGATGTCATTGCACTTACATTGACAAAACTTCCTCCAAAATATGTGGTGGTAGAACCCCCTGCTGCCTCTCCTCTGCTGAATTTCTATTCCAGCAGTTTCGCTCCTCAGGTAATTGTAGAGGTGACAAAATCCTGCTTTACAGTAAAAGAAAACCCACACCATTAAGTGTGGGTTTTCTTACTTACAGGTATTTCAATTTCCTGTTCTGCACTGCTTGTTAAACCGTTCCAGATCTCATTAACAGCTTCTACGCAATCCATATAAGTCTGTGCCAGCTGTCCGGAAGGTATATTCAGCTTATCGGAAAGCTGCTTGACTTTTTTCCATTCTGCGCTTTCATAGCTAAGAATCAATTCGTATAAATCACCGCAGATTCCTTCCTTGCGGATAAGAGCATCTTTTATTTCCTGAGCAACCGGAACTTCTTCGAGAATTTCCTCCAAAGGTGCATTTATCATGTATTGAAGTGTAGAAAACATACCCATCATATATACTTCCGACCGTATAATGGGAAGGTTCTCAATGTGATCCGAAATAGTCATTGCAAAATTTGCTCTGAGGAAAGACAGCTTCATCATCGTTTCCAGAGACTCTTCATTATCAATGTCATTATTGAAGCTTAACAAATATACCCATTGCTTCAACTGACTGATTCCCATGGTAACCAAAGCCTGGCGTATAGAGGAAACCCTGCGGCGAAGGGCAAAATATGCGGAATTAACTATCTTAAGGAGGGCATAGCTTAAAGCGGCATCTCTATTTATAATTTCTTCAATCTTTTCTATATCCGGCTCATCTTTGGATACTTCAACCACCAACTGGAAGAAGTTACCCTCTAAAAATTCCATGCGGTTCACTTTTCCGGCCATAGCTTCCGCAACATAACTTCCTTCTGCATAATCTGCGCCTACCTCGACTGCAAGATCATAATCAGCCATGGAACTGACCCCTGTCACGATGCACTTCTTTTCAAATCCCTTCATCGTATTAATGAGGTTTTTGAGAGATATCCGCTCTTTTCCTTCCTGCCTGTTTCTGATATCAATCTTTATGTAGGTAACATAATCCAGCATGGAGAAATATTTGGGAGAAAACTGGAAGTCATTGATCGCAAACACATACCCCTCTGCCCTGTATTTTCTTATGATGGTTGGAGACAATGGGTGAATCATCACATGATCTTCTATCTGAATCACCAGCTTCTCCTTATCAAAAATCTTCGGTGTGTTCCGAAACAACAATGAAGGAGTGAATGTAACAAAAGTAAGTTTATCATGAAAAATGCTTTCTGTATTCTGCATCAGGAATCCTGCAATTGTGTCAGCTGCTGCTACATCAGAGCTGCTGTAAAGCGAATCATAATCCTTCTGAAACAGTACTTCATAGCCGATAATCCTGTCCTCCTTCAATGCCTTTATAGGCTGCCGGGTGACATACTTATCCATTCGTCTTCCTCCTCTGAAG
This sequence comes from uncultured Clostridium sp., assembly GCA_963523075.1. Lineage (GTDB taxonomy): Bacteria > Bacillota > Clostridia > Lachnospirales > Lachnospiraceae > Lacrimispora. Next base: position 184,146 of record CAURBW010000008.1, on the reverse strand, counting down.
TAAATGATCAATTACCTCCACCAGATGGGCGATTTCCGGCTTGCTCAGCTGTTCATCTGCTCCCAACTGTTTTCCCTTTATCATCAGTTCCTGATTAATCATGGAAGAGAATATTACTAAAGGAATGTTTTTTAGTTTCTTATCTTCTTTTACCAGCTTTGTAAGGCGGTGTCCATCCATCTCAGGCATCTCAATATCTGTAATAATCAGGCTCACTTTTTCATCCAAATCTGAATCATCTCTTATCTGGCTTAAATAATTCCAGGCCTCCTGACCATTATTCTTAAAGGTAAGATTTTCATAACCGGCTTTTTTAAGAGCAGCCTCAATCATTTTAGTTAAAAGTATGGAATCTTCTGCAATCAGAATTGGATTGGTAACAGACGCTCTCTTTCCAAGCTTATTGATATCATCCAGCTGGATTCCGGTCTCAGGAGCAATGTCAGCAACAATTTTTTCAAAGTCAAGGATCGTAACAAGATCAGTTCCGCACTGAGCGATTCCAGTCGCTACTCCCTCATCTCCACGGCTGATGGTATCATCCGGCTTTTGGATATTCTTCCATGAAATGCGGCTGATGCCGACTACGCTGTGAACACGGAACGCAATGTGCAGCTTGTTGAAATTGGTGATAATAAATAGATCCTTGCCTTGTTTTTCACCTTTGCTTCCAGTCAGGTAATAAGGGAGATCAATTACTGTAAGAAGAAGATCCCTTGGTTTAAAAATACCCTCTACGGAAGGATGGGCATGAGGGATAGGCTTTACCTTATCTGACATCATAATCTCACGTACTTTAGCAACGTTAATTCCGTACAACTCACCGTAAATGGTAAATTCCATTATTTCAATCTCATTCGTCCCTGATTCTAATAAAATCTCTGTTTCTGCCATACTTTTTCTCCTTTATCCCAATATAATCCAGCAAAAACAACTGCCTGTTAATTTATCGGCAACTTTCTGCCAGTTCATAATGTTTACAAAACAATTTCTGCTCTGCCGTAAGTTCTGATCTTAACCTGCCCCGTGCTTACATCCATAGACATCGTACGCGCATAATTTTCTCCGACATCCAAAGCTGCCAGACGGATCCCCTCTTTTTGAAGAATCTGTTTTACACTTACAATATTGCGGGCACCGATATTACCGAGAGTACTGTTCCCCTGCAGCTCGAACATTTTTGCCCCCCCTGCGATCTTTGCGACCAGCCTTGGTTTTCTGGCTCCCAGAACTTCTATCTTTCTAAATGTTTCAGCCAGTCCGGTATCTGCATATTTAAATATATTTCCGTCTCCTGATCCATATACTTCCGGAAGCATGATATGTACAAGCGCCCCCAGCTTTATCATGGGATCATATAAACAGATGCCAATGCAGGACCCCAGTGCATAGGTGATCAGTGTCCCCTCCTGCCTGGCAAATTTCATGTCCGCAATTCCTACAGTTATCTGTTTATCCATTTACGATCCCCAATTTTTCCATTAAAAAGTTCAATGACATGATATCCGGCATCATCAGTAAGTCACTGTGAAGGACTTTTCCTCCTATTATAAACTGTCCGCTTATCATCATCATTTTATCTGTCTGATATCCAAACTCTACCATAGGGACGCTTAATATCCCTCCCAGCATATTGACTGCAATATCCGGTACAGAAAGATTGATTGTAACCTCACTGAGTGTCGACATTGCATTTACATAAGATGAAATAATAATATTCCCAATCTCTTCCAATGCGGAAGTCTCTAAAACATTGAGCTGGTAATAATCTTCAATCTCCTGCTGCATAACACTGGATAAGACTTCATTAATAAAATCCATTTTTAAAATGAACAGCATTAAACCGTTGATTTCACCTGTCATCTTTACCAGGATAGCCGCTACAATTTCCTCCGGATCTCCCAGAAATTTAATAGCTTCGTTATATCCAAGAATCTGGACATCCGGAAGTGTCATTCGAACTGTCTTGTTCAGCATGGAAGAAAGTGCGGTAGCCGCATTGCCTGTACCAATACTGCCTATTTCCCGTATCAGATCAAGTCCAAGCCCATTCATTTCGTCATAACGTGTTATTTTCATATGATCGCCCTCTTTCATCGAACTCTGCCATATTTATCGCAGAGAATTTATTGTCGACTCAACTTCATCGGAAGTCTGTACCATTTTAAGAGCATAGGAATATGCTCTCTGGGCCTCCATCATTCTTGTCATCTCCAATGCAAAATCTGTGCCGGACTGCTCCAGCGAACCAGATATCACTTTTGCCTTCTCCAGCAGAATGGGGGTCCCATTGGCTGCTGTTGCAGCAAAAACATTATCTCCTATGGGTTTTAGGCCATTGGTATTTGCAAAGGTATAAATTCCAATGGCATGAGGATCATGTTCGTCTTCCTGCAGTTCTTCCGTTTCTTCTTCCTCTTTCTCAGCTTCTTCTGAAGGGTAGGATGCCGGCTTTACATCATAGGAAATTTCTTCCTGATCCATATTAAGAACTCTTTTGCCATCCACATTTACAAGATAAAATTTATCCGTTGTTTTCGCAAGCTGGAAGCGTCCGTCTCTGCTATATGTAATTTCCCCGGTTACAGGATCTTTCAGCATGAAAAATCCATCGCCTTCCACCGCATAATCATGTTCCTGTCCTGTGGACTGATACGGCATAGCTGTCATATTGGTTTTTACCTGATCAACTTTAGATCCGCTTCCGGTTTTTACGTTGGTCGCCTGAAGAGCGTTCCGTGTCTGCGTATATACCAGATCGGAAAACACACTGTATTCAGGCTTAAAACCGACTGTGTTGACATTGGCAATGTTGTTAGATACCACATTCATTTTCGTCTGCTGATTCATGGCGCCCAGCGCGCCTATGTAAAAGGATTGATTCATCCGCTGTTCCTCCCTTATACTCTGCCAATATCAGTTACTATTTTTCCCATCAGCTGATCGTACATCTTAAGCACCTGTGCTGCACTCTGGGAAGCTCTCTGACTGGTCATCATGGCTGTCATCTGTTCAATTGGATCAATGTTGGAACGTTCTACAGACTTCCACATAAGTCCTCCGTCAACAGCTTTCGCTTCTGCCTGAGAAGTGAAGGTTCCGTTATCCCCTTTTACCAGCTGGGTTTCGTCATCAAAATTGACCACTCCGATTTTCCCAAGAAGCGTTGGCTCTTCTTCCGTATCAGCGTTCTCATCATCGGTTTTAAGCCCTTTTAACGGTACTTCATATATATTCCCGGACTTATCGACTGTAATGTGATTGGAGGTCATTTCAATGGGATTTCCATCTTCTCCAAGTACTCTGCCCAAATTTGATAAGCAAAGATAGCCGTCCTGATCAATATCAAAAGAACCGTTCCTTGTATAGAGACGATTCCCATCAGCACCTTCGATCATGAAAAATCCTGACTTTGTTAAAGCAAAGTCTAAATTCCCACCTGTTTCTTCCACATTCCCCTGGTTAAAACTGGTCTTCACACCCGCTACGGTACGCATCATGGATGCAGTACCAATCTGAACGGGATTGCTTTTATTGACATTCCCGCTCCTGTAAAGCATCTCATCTTTAAATGTGGTGCTGGTCATACGGTCTGATTTAAAACCAGGAGTACTTACATTTACCATATTATTACTGATGGTATTTAAATTCCGGTTCTGATAAAGCATTCCGGAAGCCAGATTATAAAATCCTTGAAACATCCCGCTATTCCCCTTTCCTATTTCCCATTTATAAAATTAGTCAGATTCAGTCTCAGCTTTTGAATCGCATTTGAGTGGATCTGTGAAATTCTTGGTTCACTGACATTCATGATCCTGGCTATCTCTTTCATATTTAATTCGTCCATATAATATAAAGAAATAACCTTTTGTTCATTTTCCTTTAGATTATTTATGGCAGATACCAGAATCTGCTTAAATTCCTCCTGAAGATAGTGAGATTCCGGCTGGTCATTCTCACTGATGGATGGCAGCTGGACTGTTTTCTTATTATCATTGCTTCCTTCTAACACCATATCAAGGGATATTACACTGTAAACATTGGTCTTTCCTAAAGCTTCCTGATATTTATCCAATGATACATTTAAATAATCGGCAGTTTCTTTTGAAGATGGAAAACGCCCCAGGCGGTTGCATAATTCCATAACCGTATTATCCAGCTCCTTGGCATTTTTCCTGACACTCCTTGGTATCCAGTCCTGTTTTCTTGCCATATCAATAATCATACCACGAATCCGCTTGGAAATATACGTTTCAAACTTCACATTCATATCAGGATCAAATTTTTCAATCCCATTCATGATCGTCAATACACCTTCATTAACGATATCCTCTATTTGAGCAAAGCTTAAATAGACATCACGCATTTGAATAGAAATGCTCTTCACCATATACATGTAACGCATTACCAGCTCGTGCTTGATTTTAATATCCTTAGTACGCTTATATTTAATTAGTAAATCTTCATTGGTATATTGGCTTAACTCCTGCTCCATTCCGATTAACACTGCCTTTCTGACATTAATCCCTGTCAAACGGTAATATTTCCGACTGCCTGGATCTGAATATTATTTGCAATTTCATTAAATGAAAGAACATAAACATTGGGATAAAACTGCTCGATCAGGCGGTAAAAATACAGCCTTACTACCTGGCTTGTAAGAATCACAGGTTTTTGTTCCAGGTCGCTGAACTTCTTAATCTGTTCGCCCAGCTGGCCGATCACAGATTGCATCACTTCGGGGCTGAGCGCAAGATATACACCCTGCTCGCCCTTGGCCATGCTGCTGATAATATTTTTCTCCAGATCTGCATCCAGTGTCAGAACTTTCATCTGACCACCATCACAGAACATTCTGGTAATGGTCCTCTTTAAAGCAATTCTGATATTCTCAGTAATAAGATCAATGTCTCTGGTTGTTGAAAGAGCATCGACAATGGTCTCTAAAATGGTCTCCATATCTTTAATCGGCACACCTTCCTTCAAAAGACTATTGAGTATCTTTTGAAAGTTGCCGTAGGATAACTGACCTGGAAACAACTCTTCCACAAGTTCCGGAGAATGTTTCTTAACATTATCCAACAGCTGCATAATCTCCTGCCTTCCAAGAAGCTCATATGCATGCTGCTTGATGGTTTCAGATAAGTGAGTCAGCATAACTGACAGAGGATCAATGACTGTATAACCATAAATTTCAGCCATTTCTTTATTTTCCGGACGGATCCATTTACTTGGGATTCCGTAAGCCGGTTCCACCGTCTCGATTCCATCCACTTCACCAGAAAGGACCTGCGGCTCCAATGCAAGATAATAATCAACAAGGATTTCACCCTTTGACACTTCTTCACCCCTGATTTTAATCACATACTGGTTTGTATTTAAACTGGAGCTGTCTCTCAGTCTGACAGACGGAATGACAAATCCCATGTCCTGAGCATACTGTCTCCTGAAAATGACAATACGGTTTATCATTTTTCCTCCGCTGCCTTCATCAATCAGAGGAATCAGACTGTAACCAAATTCCAGCTCTATGGGTTCTACACTAATCAGAGAATAAACATTGTTTACGTCCCTGTAATAGGATTCTTCGTCGGAAGGTGCCTGCTGGCTGGTATCCTCCATGAACGGATTCGGCTGCTGCTCCACATCTTTAAAGGCTGCATGCTTTACCTTACGCTCCAGCTGATAGCCTGTTCCTATAAGCAGGACCGCCATAAGACCAAGCTGGAATTTAGGCATACCCGGTACAAGCATTAATACAACCATTACGAATCCGGTTAACATAATAGCTCTTGGCTGGGCCAAAAACTGGGCTGACACATCTTCATTCAAACTGCCGTCTGATACAGCTCTGGTAACAACCATACCGGTTGCTACCGCAATCATAAGGGAAGGAAGCTGGGATACCAGTCCATCACCTACTGTAGCAATACTATATATGGTCAGGACCTCACCAAAAGGCATGTTCGACTGGACCATACCAATGATCGCACCGCCGATAAAATTAATAGCGGTAATGATCAAAGAAACAATAGCATCGCCCTTTACAAATTTGGTGGCACCATCCATGGCGCCGTAAAAGTCTGCTTCCTTCTGGATTTTATAACGTCTCAGCTTTGCTTCCTGCTCATTAATCAGACCGGAACTTAAATCTGCATCAATAGCCATCTGCTTACCTGGCATGGCATCCAGGGTAAATCTGGCTGCAACCTCAGATACACGCTCCGTACCTTTTGTAATAACCAGAAAGTTTACTAAAACAATTATGAGGAATATAATAAAACCAACTACAACATTTCCCTGCAATACGAAATCACCAAAGGCTTTAATGACAAGACCGGAGGATCCCATATTGGTTAAAATATTACGGGTGGAAGATACGTTAAGTCCAAGCCGCAGCAGTGTGGTTATCAGCAGCAGCGATGGAAATATGGAAAATTCCAGAGGCTCCCGAATGTTCATGGTTATCAGCAGGATAATCATGGAAAGGGAAATATTTATTATAATCATTACATCCATAAAAAATGGAGGCAATGGGATGATCAAAAGAAGCACAATTGTAATGACAAATACTACAACGGAATTTTTAAGTAAAGTCTTCATTCTTTTTACACCATTTCTTTCAAGTATCTATGCCGCATTTTCTACTCTATGATCTTGTTATTCATACGGTATACGTATACCAGAATCTCAGCGACCATACCATAATATTCCGGAGGGATTTGTTCCCCCACTTTGGTACTGGCAAAAATTCCTCTTGCAAGAGGCTTGTTTTCCAGCACATAGATTCCATTTTCCTCGCCTATGGCTACAATCCTTAAAGCAAGTTCATCCTGACCCTTGGCTAGCAATACAGGTGCATTATCTTTTTCTATGTCATAACGCAGCGCTACAGCATAATGGGTCGGATTACGAATAATTACATCTGCAGTAGGAACTGACTGCATCATCCTGCTGCGGGCTCTTTCTCTTTGTATGTTCCGGATACGCCCTTTAATTTCCGGATTTCCTTCCGTCTGCTTGTATTCCTCTTTCATCTCCTGCTTTGACATCTTAATCTGACGTTCATAATCCCACCACTGATAGAAATAATCAAAGCCTGCTATTGCTAAGAATACAATTGACACCTTTACTACCATATCCATAATGGCATCCAGAACGTATACTGCCGAATCCATTAAATTCATATCAATGGTTCTGGCCACTGCCCTTAAATCGTTTTTTATAATCTGATATAAAATCACTGAAAGAATAATAATTTTAACCAGATTCTTGATAAGCTCCACCAGACTTTTTAAAGAAAGAAGATTTTTAATTCCTTTAATAGGATTCAGTCTTTCAAACTTGGGAGCCATATTACTTTTTGTAAATAAAAATCCTGTCTGTATTCCTGTTCCAAGAATTGCCAGAGTAGTGGAAACAAGAATGATCGGAATGGCTGCTTTTGAAATAGCAATTACCGTATCCCAGAAAACTCCTGTTGTATAATCTGACAGTGTATCTGCTGCCGGAGCCAAACTGACATATTTGATCATATAATCCCGCATGGTCCGAAACATGAGCGGAAGCAACGCTTTCAGCATCACGAAAGTACCAAGAAGCGTAGCGATCATAACCACATCCTTACTAACTGCAACATGACCCTTTTTACGTTCATCCCGCCGTTTTTTCGGTGTGGCCTTCTCGGTTTTGGAATCATCTGCCATTTCCGTTCATCACATCCTTTGCGCTATAAAATCCTGATCATATTCTCCACCGCCAGAAGCATCTGACTGATAATGAAACCTAAATAATCAGACATCGGTGAAAATAAGAATATAAGCATTAATAAACCAATTAAAACCTTCGCCTGAATATTAACTACAAAAACATTGATCTGTGGGATAATCTTCATCAGAATCCCTACCGCTATTTCTGTTATAAACTCAATTGCCAAAATCGGAAAAGCAAATTTAAGTGCCATAACAATACACTGAATAAATACTTCAAGAATGGCCCACGCAACTTTTGTCCCAATCACAGCCTGTCCGTAAGGCACAATTTCCGACGACTGGATCAGAAGCTTAAACAGGGCCAGATGACCATCTACTGCAAAAAATAATAATATGAAATATGCGTGAAAGATACTGCCTGTAACCGCAACCTGTGCGTTGCTTTGGGGATCAAATACGGTGGCCATGGAAAGTCCCATCTGAAAATCTATAATAGTTCCCGCATATGTGATTATCATGACAAACAGCTCCATAACAAATCCAATTGCATACCCCATTGCAAATTCTTTAATAAGAAGCACTGCATATTCGATGGAAGTGACCGGCTCCGGTACCTGAGAAGATGAAAACGAATACAGCAGAAGGGTAAATACCATAATCGTACCGCCCTTCACATAACCGGGTATATTCCGTCTTCCTAAAATGGGATTCAGAAGTATAAAACCTGACATCCGCATGAAAATCAGGGAGAAAAGCATCATCTGTCCTATATCCGGCATTTAACTCTTCCTTTCGTGTGTCCAAATCTATCCCAGCATGGTATTGAATATATGAATGGTAAAATCACTGAGCGTCTTCATCATATTGCTGCCCATCATTAAAAGGACAAGTCCCACAACAAGCAGCTTGGGCACAAAGGTAATGGTCTGTTCATGAATCTGGGTTGCTGCCTGTAGTATGGAAATAAGAATACCGATGATCATACTGACCACCAGAACCGGCCCTGACAGTTTAACGGCTGCTCCGAACATTTCATACATCAGGCTGCTGAGTGCAACTTCTGTCATAAAAATTCCTCCTGTGATTAGTGAAAGCTTTTAACGAGGTTTGTAAATAATAACTCCCAGCCATTGACTGTAACAAATAATAGCAGCTTAAACGGAAGCGATATCATGGCAGGCGGCAGCATTACCATACCCATTGACATCAGCGTACTGGAAACAACAATATCCACCAGCATAAATGGAAGAAAAATCATAAAACCAGCTGTGAATGCCCGTTTTAACTCCGATGTCATAAATGATGGAATAATTACAGTCATGGGTAGATCTTCAATTTTTTCAGTCTTCTCTGTTTTGGATAAATCTACAAAGAGATTCAGCGTACTTGTCTCCGTTTGCTTCAGCATAAAACGCTTCATGGGTATCTGAGCCCGTTTTAGTGCCTCCGACTGGTTTATCTCTTCTTTTATGTATGGCTGGTAAGCATCCGTATTGATCTCTTTAATAACCGGATCCATGATAAACAGTGTTAAAAACAATGCAATGCCTACCAAAACAATATTAGGCGGTGTCTGCTGTACCCCAAGAGCATTTCTTGTGAAGGAAAGGATAATGATGATTCTGGTGAAAGAAGTCATCATAACCAGAATAGAAGGCATCAGCGATATAATGGTCAGAATGAGGAAAAGTTCCAGGGTAGGCACCCTGCCTCCATTAATGTTAACTAAGGCATCTGTATTCAATCTGCTCCTCCTACCTATCTTTCCGGTTTTTGTCCGTATATTTTTTCAGAATGCTGATGAAATCAGGGTATCCCTCTCTCACTTGAGGATTTGGGATATCCAGGCTTTTTTGAATATCCTCCTCCGTCAGTTCTGCCAGAATCGTAATCTGTGAAGAAGCAATACCAATGAGAAAATAATGACTGCCTGCACGAACTACCGCAATAGACTTATCCTGCCCAAGGGGAAGCCGGTCCAGCATCTGCATATAATTTCCCCCGCGTTTTAAGCCCATTCCTTTTCCGATACTTTTCGTAAATATATAGCTTAAGTACAGAATGAGAATGGTAATAATCAGTACCGACAACAGACTGATCACACTGTTCATCTACAGGCACTTCCTCTCTATTCAACGTTCTTTTTGATTATCTCCGTGATACGAATACCAAAATTATCATCAACAACCACTACGTCGCCTTTTGCAATACACCTTCCATTTACATACAGATCAACCTGTTCTCCAGCCAGCTTGTCTAAAATAACAAGGGAACCTTTTGTAAATTCAAGTATTTCTTTTACCAGTTTTCTGGTTCTGCCGATTTCCACAGATACCTCTAAAGGCACTCCCATGATCAGCTCACGGTTTTCTTCCTGCTCCTCAAAACTTACCTGTCCTTCTGTTAAGGTATTCTGAGGCACTGGCTTTACATTGATGGTCTTTGGCTCCGAAGCTTCTTTCTTCGGCATGTTCATCTGTGAATTCTGCATCTGCAGAATCATCTGCTGCATCTGGTTAATCATTTGCTGCTGCATCTGCATCTGATTCATCATCTGCTGCATGGCAGAATTGTCTGTATCGGCCATCTGGTTTGTCATTGTTGGCATGGAAAATGCCGGCTGTACAGCTGGTACTGGTGTGGGCACTGGTGCAGGCTGCGGCGCAGCGTCCGATGCCTTGCTTCCGTTTAACAGCATCTCAATTTCCTCCTGAGATAAAATTCCGCCTGAAGACTCCTGCTTTGGAGTTGCCTGCGGCTGGGGCTGCGGTTCAGGAGCTGAACTACCTGCAAGAAGTTTTTCAATTTCTTCCTGAGATAAAATGCCGCCTGATGAAGCTGGTTCAGAAACAGGTTCCGGAACCGGTTTTGAAACAGTTTCTTCTTCCGGTTCACTGCCTCCCTGAGGAAAGAATCCTGCTACCAGTTCTTTTGCAAGAGCAGGTGGCATTACGTTAATAAACTCACTCGCCATCTGATCTGCAATCTTTAAATTAAAACCAACCACAACCATTAGATCTTCATCATGATAATATTTTTCTTTGAAATCTCCCACATCATCAATTTCAAAAGAAGTCGGGGTTGAGATATTAACCGCTTTGCTTAAAAATTCACTGAGAGCTGTTGCCGAAGCACCCATCATCTGATTCATTACTTCACAGATTGCACTGATATTCAATTCATTTAATTCAAAATCCTCTTCCGGGGTTTCCGTTCCCATCAGCATATCTACGATAACCTTAACATCATGCTTTTTCAGGAGCATAATATTGCTTCCGCTAAGACCCGCAATATAAGTAATCTCCACACCTACTGCCGGTTCCAGGTTTGATATTTCAAACTCACTTTTAGTAAGTACCCTTACTACAGGCGTGGTGATATCAACTCTGGCATTGAGCATGGTAGATACTGCAGTGGCTGAGGCACCCAGGCTTATGTTTAGTATTTCACCTATGGCATCAATCTCAAATGCGCTAAAATTCTTCGAATCCATACAACTTTTCTCCCTTTATACTCATTTAGCCCTCTATGCCATATTTTACCTTATTTCCCAATCTCCAATGCCTTGGAAGCCATCATCTTTATGGCATTAAATGCGGTTATATTGGCTTCATAGGACCTGGTTGCAGACATGCTGTCTACTGTTTCCTTTATCAGATCCACATTAGGCATCTGAACATAGCCGTTCTCATCTGCATCCGGATGCTCCGGGTCGTAAACGGATTTCAAAGGACTGGTATCTTCCACGATCTGCGATACCCTGACTCCGCCTGCACTCTGCTGGCGGCTTTTTCCTGCTGCATTCAATAAGGTTCTGCGGAAATTGTTTTCATTCTGCGCTTCGAGGACCACCATTCTTCTGCGGTATGGGCCACCGGAAGCCGTTTTGGTGGTATCGATATTCGCGATATTTTGTGATGCAATATCAAGTCTGAGACGCTGGGCTGTCATAGCAGACGCGCTGATATTCATCGAGCTTAAAAACGACATTTGTACCCTCCTCAATGAATCAGCTTAACCGATAATACCAGTAACTGTCTTTAAAATTCTGTCCGGTTTAAATGGCTTAACAATAAAATCCTTTGCTCCTGATTTAATCGCTTCAATTACCATGCTTTCCTGTCCCATGGCTGAGCACATAACGACGACTGCATTAGGATCCTTCGCCTTTATAGTCTTTAATGCTTCCAGTCCATCCATATTGGGCATGGTAATGTCCATGATGATAAGATCAGGACTTATCTCTGAAAACATCTGAACTGCCTGAGCTCCGTCAGCTGCCTCATATAAGTCGGTATATCCGTTCTTTGTCAATGTGTCCTTAATCATCATTCTCATAAATGCTGCATCATCTACTAATAATATTTTTGCCATTTTCTACATCTCCTTTATTATCCTATAATTCTTTATGTAATCCCTGACTCAGCTTTCACTGGTCTGGTAATTTCCATTTTCAGCCGCATCATCAATATTAACAGCCGCATCATCAATATTAACAGCTGCATCATCGATGTTAACAGCAACATCATCGATTTTAACAGCGACGTTCCGCTTATGTACACCCAGCTGGCCTTTAAACCACGGCTGTCCTTCTACATAAAGCTTGACATCAGAATCTTTTGGCGTATTCAAATTGACGACATCTCCAACATGAAGATTATATACATCATCAAGTGAAATTGAAGTATCACCAAGCTGAGCCCTGACAAGTAAATCTGAGGATTTAATGCTATGCATAATCTCTCTCTTATTGTCCTGACTATTAGCCTCTTCACCCAGCGCACTGTGCTTGCGCTTGTCCATGATGTCAAAAATATTCATAAGAAGAGTTCCGGGAATGCATACGTTCAGTCTTCCTGAGCACTCCTTCATATCTACATCTATCACTACAATAACAATGGTTTCATCCACACCAATTTCCTGAAACATACTTGGATTTTCTTCCAGCCTTGTCAGTTCAAAATTTAAATTAATATAGCTGGACCAGGAATCCCTTAAAGCACCGATTATATATTGAATTACTCTGTGATACAAAGCCATTTCAATTTCTGTATATGTATAGGATTCATCTACATTAACATCAGTCCCCACACCTCCCAGCATGCGGTCAATTAAATTGAGCATCAGTGTCATACTTGCATTAATAAGAAGCGGAGGGTTTTTCGTGTTGTTGGGCAGTGTTACGTTGACAACGGTAAGAACATCGTTATCACCAAGCGCGTTACCGAACTCATAATATCTTTGTTCCTCAACGGTAACTACGGACAATTCGCTGGTCGTCCGGAATATACTGCTAATCTGGGAGCCTGCTATTCTGGAATAATTGTCGAATATACTCTTTAAAATTTTCAGTCTGTCCTTGGTAAATTTCTTCGGACTGTAAAAATCATATTTCCGGTATTTTACTTCATTTTCCTTTTTCTCAATCTCATCAATAGGCTCATCAGTTCCACTCAGGGAATTGAGAAGCGCATCAATTTGACTTTGGGATAATACTTCAGCCATTTGTTTCACTCCCGCTTTTTATTTAATTGCCCGTATTATTCTGACTATTGTGATACACCTGATTGTAATACTCTTCCAGGGACTTTTCAACGGTATCATTTTTAGTTATTAAAATCTCAACACGGCGGTTTTTTGCACGTCCATCCTCCGTATTAAACGGCGCGATAGGGCGAAACTGTCCAAAACTCATCCCTACCAGTTTTTCCGGTGTAACAGCGTTTTTGCTCTGCAGAAAGATAATGACCTCTGCGGAACGCTGTGCAGACAACATACGGTCATTACGGATGTTATTTGGTCTTTCCGGATTACCCTGTGAGGTATGTCCCAACACCTGAACTTCCTTAATATTGTCATTGGCCTGTGCCATCGCAGCTGCAAACTCACTCAGAACATCTTTGCCTTCCTGTCTGAGAACAGAACTGTCTCCATCAAAAAATACTTTATCACGAAATGAGATAAATGTGAAGCCGTCTCCCCGTGTAATTTCGACAGAATCCTGCATATTTCGATCGTCGACCACTTTTTTCAGCATCAGATACAGTTCGTCAAAATCTGTACTTTCCCCTCCAGAAGCAGGGCTTCCCTTCAGTTCCCCATCTCCCTCACTGACCTGAGCATCTAAAACAACCTGATCCGATGACTGGGCTGCACTTGGATTAAAACTTTGTACCAGAAGCTTCCATTTTGTCTGATCAACGGAGGACATTGAATACAGAAGAACAAAAAAGCACAGCAGTAATGTAACCATATCTCCATATGTATCCATCCAGCTTCCAAGCTCTTCCGGCTTTTTATCTTTCTTTATCATTTAATCACCTGTTTCCCTGTTTAAAACAGCTTCAATAATTTCTTTGTCTATCAGGAAGATGCTTCCGTTGCGCCTCCGCCAGACTTTTTCTTCGCTATCTTATTCTGCTGAGCCTGAGAAAGATAAGATAAGAGCTTTTCTTCAAGGTATTTCGGGTTATCGCCTGCCTGAATGGACAGAACACCTTCTATTATAATCTGCTTATATAATAGTTCCTCATCATTTCGAATACGGAGTTTTTTCGCCATTGGTCCAAAGAGCAGATGTGCCAAAACGCAGCCGTAAAATGTGGTGATAAGAGCAACTGACATATCTGTTCCCAATGAATTGGATCCTCCGGCTTCCATATTCATACTCTTCAGCATATTTACCAATCCTACCAGTGTACCAATCATACCGAACGCCGGGGCTACGGAAGTTCCTTTTTCATACATGCTGACATCCTGGTCATGCCTTTCGGACATGGCGGAAACCTCACTCTCCAGCATTTCCCTTATTTTATCCGCATCCATGGCATCCACAATAAGCATGATACTCTGCTTGAGAAATGGATCCTTAATGCCGTTGGCCTGCTCTTCCAGAACCAGAAGGCCCTTTTTTCTTGCTGTTTTAGCCATATCAACCATGGTATCAATTACTTTTTCTGCATCGTATCTTTTGGGATTCAGCATAATCCCGACATGCTTTGGTATCTGTGCCAGTGTTTTAAACGGATAACTGGCAATCAATGCTGCTATGGTACCGCCTACAACAATAATCACACTTGGTATATCGATAAAATTTCCAATCTTTTCAAATGTAATTCCATAAACGATGAGGATAACTCCCATTATCCATCCTACAATCAACGATATGTCCATGAATAACCTCCAACCATCCAGGCTGCTCCCGGATTACTCTTTCCTCTTCTGCGCACGCGCACAGATTTGGGCATTAAACTCAATTACCCGGTCTATAATTTCTTCAACACTTTCCTTCACCACATAATGTTTCCCGCTTACCAGGATCACATTAGATTCTGGTATGGATTCCACTCTTTCAATCTGTCCGCAGTTTATAACAAATTCCTCATCATTCAGTCTTGTAAGACGAATCATACATTACCTCTCTTTAAGTCCGGAGAGGCGCATAAGCCTCCCCGGGTTGTAGTGCAACCAATTATCGTTTCATATTAACCAGTTCTTCCAACATCTGATCGGTTACAGTGATGATTTTTGAGTTCGCCTGGAAACCTCTCTGTGTGGTGATCATATCTGTCATTTCTGTGGCGAGGTCTACTTTGGCCATTTCTAAGAAATTGCTCTTTATAACACCATCTGTTCCTCCGCCTTCAAATACACTTACATTACCGGCACTTGCACCCACGGTGTAATAGTATCCGGAATCCTTTTCCAGACCGCCCATATTCTGAACACGTCCGAGTGCGATCTTACCGATTGTAACTGTGGCAGAATCTGAGGTAGTACCAACAATCGTTCCATCCTCCTGAATCTTATAGCTTGCAAATTCTGCCAATGAATCTTCAGTGGAGTTTCCGCTAGTGCTGCCGCTACTTGTTGATGCGGCTGTCTTTTGAGCCTGTTCCAAATTGGCCTGTGCTTTCGTTATCCCATTCTTGGCAGCTTCAAGCTTTGTTTCTTCTGTGCTTGCAGCTATTTTGGCGGCATCACGCTTGCTTTCCAAAGAGCCATCTTCCAGTACACTTAATTTGTTTTTCATATCTTTAAATGCTTTTTCCGCAGTTTCATAATTTGTTTTTGCAGTTGCATAGCCCGGATCAGTATCGGGGGTAGCTCTGTAAGTATCCAAATTTGTCTGATAAGTATTAATAATGGCATCCAGATCTGTAGATAAATGACTTCCCCATTCGGCAGGAGCTCTTAACTGGGCTTTTGCCCGAATCAAATCATATTCTGCAGCGTCATAAGCCTTCACCTTGGCATAATAAGCATCTCTCAAAGTATTTCCCGGGTCAGTTGTTGCACTTATCAAAGCAGTATATGCAGTATTTGCAGCTTCTTTCTTAGCTGCTACATCATCTTCTTTACTTTTTACACCCAGTGAATCATATTTGGCCTGATAATTAGCCTGGGCTGTCACATATGCCTGTCTGGCAGCTGAAAGCAGAGCATTCTGATTATTGTATACCTCCCAGGCCTTATTCAGTTCTGTTTTAGCCGTAGCCACATTAGCATTATTTTTATCCCCTTTTAACTTAGTCAGCACCGACTGATTTGGCAGTTTTAACGGAACCAGTGATCCCGTCGCATATTCCTTGCTGTCCTGATCATAGTCGAATCCATACACATAACTACCACTGTCATCTGTCAAGTATCCATTAGGATCCACTTTAAACTTACCAACTCTGGATAAATAGAGACCGCTGGATTTCACAGCATCGTCTCCATCTAACGAAAGAGCTCCTCCGCTTAACATAGGACCAACAATAAAAAATCCGGTTCCTTCAATCATACAATCCAGTCCGCTTGAAGAAGGCGACATGCTTCCTGTTGAAAAATCATAGGTAACTGCACCTGTCGTTACTCCATACCCAATCTGATTTGCATTTACCGCACCAACTCCACCAGCTGCAGTATTACCGCCTGATCCTGAGCTGCTGTTCTGATACATGGCATCCTTAAAAGACATACTTCCAGCTTTAAATCCCCATGTATTTACGTTTGCAATATTATTACCGATAACATCCATCTTTGACTGATGTGCCCTAAGTCCTGCAACACCAGCGAACATTGATCTGACCATATTTTTTATCCTTTCTCTCTTTGAAACTGCCGCCTCCCGATGTCAGTCAGACATACAGGTTAAGCCCCCATAAATGGTCCGGCTATAACAAAACGGCACTGTCAATATTGGTAAAAATGTTCTCTTTCATTTCATTTCCCGACATGGTTGTTACCACTGTGTTATTAGGAACATTCACAATAAATGCTCCCCGCTCACTGATAATAACAACATCTTTTGCGCCTTTTAAACGAGCTTTTTCCACAGCAGATTGTAAATCACCTAAAAATGATGGTGTCACTTCAATCCCGCGTTGATTCGCCCGCTCTGCCGCATGTTTGGAAAAGTGAAGCTTTTCTTCTTCTCCAATCCGGCTGTTAAGAACATCACTGAAGCTGCTGCCGCATTCCGTTACCCCTGCCGCACTGCGGAGTTTCAGCTGCCGGACATCTTCAAATTGGTTTATTTTTCCTATCATTTTCAATCACCAACCAATCATACTGGCCCAAACCACTCAGCCATATTGCTTGTTTATACCGACTGTTTATTATCCGTTTTGTCCTTATCAGTACTATCCGCAGCTTTATTCTCCGTATTCTCACTGTTCGTATTCTGTGCAGTTTCATCAACCGGAGCATGTCCTTTTTCGTACACAGACATAACACCAGAAACCGGATACCCTGTCTTCGCGTCATCATCAAGATAAATAGTAGGTACTCCATTATAAATATCCACACGGGTTACCGTTCCGTTATGTTTTTCCACATTACCGTTTTTATCCAGAACGCCTACTAAAACTGTCTTTCCCATCATGGAAGTACCATAACTGATGGTGTTTACCTGAGAAAAGTCATCCATTGCTGTGGAGAAGTTATCCATTGCCTGCATCATGGCAATCTGTGTCATCTGTGTCATCATTTCAGAGTTATCCATGGGACTTGACATATCCTGGTTCTGAAGCTGTGCGGCTAAAAGTTTGAAAAATCCCTCTGTAGACAGTTCACTATTTTTTTTCGTACTGACCTTGGAATCAGTTTCCGTTGCAGCAGCAGAGTTATATAACAAATTGCCTGTGCCTATTGAATTCGTACTAGCCATCTTTCTCTCCTTATCGTAAATTACTCACTGATCTCATCAGAATCCATGTCTGATATACCAAGTCTCAGCTTTTGGATAAAATCGTCTTCAAAATCTTCGGAATGGTTCTGCTGCTGTTCCTGCCGCTGTTCTCTCCCATTTCCCTGATGTTCCTGGTTATTATTTAAGTAATCCGCCTGCTGTTTGTCTACAATCACATGAATCGGACGTTCTAAGTTGTTTTCCAGGATACTTCCTAATTCTCCCGCTGACTGGGACAGCATCTTTAAGGTCTTGCTTTCCGTACAGACAACAGATACACTCACCTGATCTTTTTCATAGGCAACTTTAATGAGGATTTTTCCCAGGTTGTGAGGCTCCAGCTGCACTTCCAGACTCTTCCTGCCTGATTCAATCTGTGATATGATCTTTTCTGAAAGCTTTGCATTCAGTTCTTCCAGATTCTGAACCGGTAAGGTAGTATCAGCTTTTTCAGCTTTGTGAGTACTTAATTCAGACATTTGCTTCGGTGTAATGAGCTTCTCCTGAAACATACCAGGGAACTTATCCTGTGTGGTATCTTCGTCAGCCAGACGATCTTTTTCATCTGCTTTCAACCGATATCCTGGTCCATCAGCCCGCGCCAGTTTTTTCTCTGTCACACCAGGACCATACTCTGTAATAACCTTCTCTGACACAGAATTTTCCTGTCCGCTCATTTTTAATAGAGCTGCTCCAGGTCCCTTAACTTCTTCCTTTTCTCCATCTTTCAACGGAGCATCATTTTCTTCCTGTGCCACCAGTCCGATTTGGGAATCCGGCACCGTCTTTTTGGGCATCAGACTGTTTAATGCATTGAAGTCTTCCTTTTCCTGAATCAAAGTGCTGTCATCCTTCGGATTCCAGTTCTTAAGGCGAAATTCCTTAAGCAGCTGAAATGAATCCATTGATTTTGTATCCCCGGATTCTTCCTTTGAATTTAAGGAAACAGGCATCTGGCCTTTTAAGGATTCCAGACCTGCAATCAATACATCTTTACCCTTCTGATCCGGAGTATCCACCGTTTCACGGGTCTTGCCATCCTGCTGTGCCTGGGGTACCCCTGCGTTTGAAGCTGCAGTTTCAAGTTCCTTATTCAAGTCCTTTTTGTCTTTGCTTCCAGTGTCTTTCTTTAAATCTTTTTCTCTCATCATTTTCTTAAAACCGGAACTATCATTTACTGATGTATCTTCCGTCTTCTGAGATTTTGGCATCTGCCTGATTAAAACTTCCACACTGTTTGTTTTCATCTCCATTGTTTTCCCTCCCTTCTCTATTCTGCCGTCAGGCATTGATTTTATGGTAACTGCCGGGTTTTGATCCGGCAGGGCTACCTGCTGCTGCGAACTGACATCGTATTGGAAACAAACTCTTCGATAAACAGCTCTTCACTTTTGAGCACATCTTTGTTGTATTGATCCAGCTTTTTCTCTTTTAATTTGTCAATGGAGGCTTTTTCTTTTTTAGCCTCAATCACTTCGATGCGCTTTAGTTCCTCTTTTTTCTTAAGTTTTAAGAGTATCCCCTGTTCCGTCACAATTCTTTGCTGAATGAATGTAATATAGCGTTCATATTCTCTCATGATATTGACAGTAACGCCGCAGAGGGTATCTTCCCTGTAACGGACAGCTGCGCTTTGGCTCTTCTCCATCAATTCCTCAATCCGCTTTTCCTGCTGTGCTACACTGGCAAGAATCTGTGCATGTTCCGTTTTGAGATTCTCAAGCACCTGGTCTTTATAATTTAAAACAGTATCAAGAGGAAAATTGAATTTTTTCATCTTCAGCCTTCTTTCACAGAGTTTACTTTAAAATTGCTCTCATTTTCTCAAGTATTTCTTCATAGCTGTCATTCTCATTGATCCCCTGGCACAAAAACCGGTTGATCTTCTCTATCTTGGCTATGGCAACATCCAGTTTCGGATTGGTCCCCGACTTGTAGGCGCCAATGGAGATTAAATCCTCATTCTTTTCATACAGGCTCAAAATATCTCTGATTTCAGAAGCCATCTTTCTGTGCTCGTCTGATACAATATTGGTCATAAGACGTGATATACTGGCACTTACATCGATTGCCGGAAAATGATTGGCATTGGCCAGTTTTCTGCTCAGTACAATATGGCCGTCTACAATACCACGCACCGTATCGGCGATGGGTTCGTTGGTGTCATCACCTTCAACCAGAACTGTGTAAATTCCGGTAATGGATCCCTCTTTAAAATTACCGCTTCTTTCCAGAAGTTTTGGAAATTCAGCATATATGGAAGGGGTATACCCTCTCGCTACCGGAGGTTCTCCGATGGCAAGGCCAATCTCTCTCTGGGCCATGGCAAAACGGGTCAGTGAATCCATCATAAGGAGTACATCTTTCCCCTGGTTTTTGAAATACTCTGCAATCGTGGTCGCAACCAGTGGGCATTTCATACGAAGCATGGCCGGCTGGTCCGAAGTGGCCACAATCAAAACAGATCGTTTCATTCCTTCCGGACCTAAATCCTTTTCAATAAACTCTCTTACCTCCCGGCCTCGCTCTCCTACCAGTGCCACAACATTGATATCTGCCTTGACATTTCTGGCAATCATTCCAAGCAGCGTACTTTTTCCAACACCACTGCCCGCAAAGATACCGATACGCTGGCCCTTACCGATGGTATTCATACCATCGATTGCCTTGACACCGAATTCCAGCGGATCTGTAATCGGGGGGCGGGTCATAGGATTGATATAGGGATTCTCAACATAATAATACTTGGGATTTTCAAAAGGCCCTTTCCCATCCATGGGTTCTCCCTTGGCATCTATAATACGGCCTCTTAAAAAATCTCCCACAGGTATCTTCAAACGTCTTCTTGTATTTCTTACAAAGCTTCCTGCTGCGATTCCGCTCATGTTCTCATAGGCCATAAGCTGAATCTTATCATCTTTAAATCCAACCACTTCCACAGGGATCTGTTCTTTCCTGTCCTCATTGTAAATATAAGCGATATCTCCAATGCTGGCCTTTCCTCCGGATGCTTCCATAGACATACCAACAATATTTTCAATCTTGCCGATATGGTCTATGGTCTCTGTCTTCATAATTAAGTCCGATAAATCTTTGAACATACGGATTCCTCCTGCTACAGTCTTGCGTTATTGAGAATTCCCTTAATATTTTCTATCTGGGTATTTACGCTGACATCAATAATCTCCTCCGGAAGCTCGATGATGCATGTCCCTTCTTCTGAGTGATCCATAGCAATAATCTTGATATTTCCGGATATATGGGAAAGTTCATTTAGCAGCCCCACATCTCCCTGGATCATCATTCCGGCATCCTTTTGGGATACGTAAATTTTCACCCACTGAGTTTTTTTAAGTTTTCCTGCAGCAGCGACTATCATTCTTTTAATAATCTCACCACTTGATTTCAAGCTGGTCTGTATCACCTTTTCCGCTATGGTTAAAGTGACCCGTTTTAAATCATCAATGTAAGTTTCCAGAACCCTGTTTTTTTCTTCTGTAACACTTTCTATGGTTGCTTTCATGGTTTCACGGAATTCCTTCATCCGCAAATCCAGTTCTTCCTTATGCTCTTCGTACGCAACCTCGCGTCCTTCCTGCAAACCGGCTTCATAGCCGTCCTGATAACCGTTCTCTCTGGCATCTGTGAGTATCTTCTCAGCTTCTTCCTTTGCCTGCCTTACAATCTCCTCTGCCCGGTCAGACGCTTTTTCAAAAATCTCCGCGACCTGAAGATATTGATCTTCCTCATCCGGCTGAAACTGTTCTGCCTCCGGCCCGGCCGCCGCTTCCTTTTTCAACACTATATCTTCAAATTTCTGTTGAAATCCAAACTCCAGTACCCGATCCGCAGCCTCAGGACCCTTGATAATATTAGGCAATGATATCATCCTTTCCGCCCTTGCTGATTATCAGCTCGCCCTCTTCTTCCAGACGTCTGATAATGCCAACAATTCTCTGCTGTGCCTCTTCTACATCTTTCAGACGTACATTAACCGTAACTTCCATGTCGGACTGAATGCTTTCTTTCATACGGGTTGACATATTGTTGAAAATAACATCTGTAATCTGCTTATTTGCATTTTTAAGCGCATAAACCATATCCTTCATATCGCATTCGCGGATAAAACGCTGAATGGATCTGTCGTCCATTGTAATAATGTCTTCGAAAACAAACATCTTCTTGCGGATGGTATCTGCCAGTTCTGCATCTTTTCTTCCCAGTTCGTCGAAGATAAGTTTTTCGTTTCCTCTGTCCATATGGTTCATTACGTTTGCTATGTAATCGATACCGCCAACGGTTGTGTAATCCGTTGTAAGTATACCGGAGAATTTCTTCTTAATCTCGTTCTCTACAATCTTAATGGCTTCCGGAGAAGCGCTTTCCATTCTGGCAATGGATTCCACTACCTGAAGGCGCTTCTCAGGAGAAAGCTCAGAGATGAGCTGTGCTGTCATCTCTTCATTTGTATAGGATAAAACCAGCGCGATGGTCTGTGCTCTCTCATGCTGAAGAATAGAGAAAAGATTCTTGGAATCACTCTTCCGGATAAAGCCAAAGGATCTGGATTTAAGGGACTGGGTTACTTTCTGGAGCAGGCTGTTGGCTGTACTCTCTCCAAATGCCTTTTCCAGAACAGTTCTTGCATATTCCAATCCGCCGTCTGTTACCACCTTTTGAGTTAAACAGGTTTTATAAAACTCATCCAATACGGCCTGGGTGGTTTCTGACGGGACATGTCCCAGTTTTGCAACCTCAACTGTTAATTTCTCGATTTCCTCTTCACTCAGATACTTATATATTTTGGAAGCCTTATCCACGCCGAGTGAAACAATAACTGTTGCCGCTTTCTGTTCCGGCGTTAGATTAGTCGTCATTATTGTTTCCTCCATTTAACCAGGTCTTTAATAGCTGTGCTGAAATCTCAGGATTCTGCTCTGCAAACTCACGAACGCTTTCACGCAGTTCCGCTCCTTTGTCTTCTTCAGGAACAAGAATCTCGATCTCCTGTTCTTCTTTAACAGGCATCTCTGGAAGAATCGGTACATCTTCCTGACTGTCTTCCAGCTCTTCAGCAAGCGCTTTTCTCTTTCTTCTGCGCCGAATGATAAGAATAATAATTACCAGAAGAAGAAGTACACCAGCCAATGCCCCAATAAGAATCCACTGATTAATCAGAATGCCGTTGGTGCTCGCCTCTGCAGGTTTATCCGGTTCTGCCGGCACGTCAATTGTGTAGAATGGCGCTGCTACCGCAGTAATCTTTTCAGCCCGGTCTGCCTGGGCAATTCCCGCAGCATTTCCTGCAAGATTGCGTATATCATCTACGGTCAGCGAACCAAAGTCATTGCCATTGACTACCACAGAAACGGTAAGGTTCTCTATACTTCCAGGATTAACCTGTCCTTGTTCCTTGATCTGGTTTAATAAGTATTTTCTGTTTAAGCTGCTGGATCCATATGCATTATCTGAGTTTTGTCCGCCTGCGTTATACTGGGGAATATCAGCATTGGCCTCTGAACCGGCAACCCCTGATGCAGTCTGTCCATCTCCGGAATATTCCTTGAAAATGGATTCCTCAGAAGTAAGACCCGTTTTATCCTTCTCATCAATCTTTTCCGGTGTATTATAGACGATACTTTCCCGGATCAGCTTTTCCATGTTCACTGTGCCTTTTACGGATACCCGCACATTGCCGTTCCCGTATACAGGACCCAGTACATTCATAACTTTTGCAGAGATCTGGTCTTCAATCAGTTTTGATATCTCATCGGCTGCTTTTCCAGAATCTGCATCACTGTCGTTGGAATTGGTTGATACTTCACGTCCGTTGCCGTCAAAGACGGAAACATTATCGATCACCATTCCGGGAATACTTTTCGAAATTAAAAGCTGAATGGATTTCGCCTGTTCTTCCGTCGGCGATCCCCCGTCCTTCATAACGACAACAGCCTGGGCACTCGCTTCCTTCGCGCTGTCTTCGGACAGTGCATATTTAGAAGTTTCTCCCAGGGCTATCGTAACATATGCTTCTTTTACTCCATCAAAAATCTGAATCGTAGATCCAATTCTTGTTTCCAGATCATACAGCTTAAATGTCTGACGATCTGAATCTGTAGTCATAAGATTAACATTGTTTCTGAAAACATCGTATGTAAAACCGCTCTTGGGATATCCTTCTGACACCAGCTTTGCTCTTGTGGTGTCCATCTTCTCAGTAGGAACTTTAATATCTCCGTTGTCGAACTGATAATCAATCCCATCCTCCTGCAGTTTTCCTATAATCTGTTTTGCTTCTTCACTACTCACCCCGGTAAACATAACTTCATACGGTTTCTGCCGCATTGACAGTGCTGCAACGACTGCACCGCTGATCACCAATACGCCAATTACTCCCGCAATAATAATCTTTTTCGTCTTATCACTTAGTTTACCCAACAAATCCTTAATTTTTTCCATCATCGCGTACGTCCGCCCTGCTATCTGTTTTAAATACTAATACGAATTATTTCCGTATAAGCTTCCAATGCCTTATTCCTAAGTGCCGTTAAAAGTTCTACGGATAACTGGGCCTTTGCCGCTGCAGCAGGCACTGTGTGTGCGTCATCAATCTGTCCGGTGGACAAAAGATACTGCTGTCTGGTTAAGTCTGATTCCGTTGTATTTACATTCGCAACTGCCTCTTTAAAAATATCCTGAAATGAAGGGCCTCCATTCTGACCAGATACCGCCTTTTTGCCTGCTCCTATATCCCCAATGGAGTCCAATGAGCGAATGGGTGTTATGAACATCTGTTCCATCTTATATGCCTCCCGCTTTAACCTTTAATAATTGTACGAAGTCTGCTGATATCACTGTTTAAAGAATTCAGTTCATATTGGTACTGCAGGGTAGTTCTTGCAAGTTCCACATTCTCTACATCTGTATTGACATTATTGCCGTCTAATCTTGCAGATTCATCATTGGTGTTTCGCACATAGTATCTGGAGCCATTAATAATATTACCGATTTCCGCAGAAGTACCTCTCCTCGCTGCCGACAGCCTGTTGCGAAATTCGTCTTCGAAAGTCACATACTTGGCTTTATAGCCGGGGGTTTCACCATTCGCGATATTATTAAGTGTCGTCTGCTGCTTTGACCACAAATAATCCAGAGATTTTTCCGCCATGGAAATGCTGTTCCCAAAAATTGCATTCATCGGATTGTTCCTCACTTTCATTTCTACCGGCAATCTGCCATTATGACGTATTCGGACTGTTACAAAATGAAAAAAATAGTTAAATTTTAACAGTCAAATGCAAAATCATTCATTTTTTGTAATTTTCTTACTCCATTTTACATTTTATTACAAATAATGTCAAGAAAGTTCTAAGAATTCGACACGGTTTTTCGTAAGGAAAAATTAGGAAATAGCAGAAAACCCCGTATTTACGGGGTTTTCTGGGATCGAGAGAGCGAAATTTTACTATATTTTTTATTTTGGATGGGTAAATATGGGTTAATTTTTTGGCAAATTTTGCGTATTTTATCCAGTTTTCAGTTACTCATTCTAGCTTTGTAATATTGTTTTATTGATATATGTAACATTTTTTGCTTTGAAATTGCGATAATTTTACTCGTATAATAAATCTTTGGAATTGTATAGATAATTTCTGCAAAAATTTTTAAGTCAAATTTTTAGAGAAATATTTTTAATTGGCAAATCATGTCGTAAATCATCATCTCCAACATCCAGAACTTCTGGATGAGTATCTTCCATGGTCAAAAGAACTGCCTGACAGATGCCGGCTTACATTAAAACATAAAAAATGCTTCAAAAAATGATGCCTTCAGCTTAGCATAAATAATGTAAACTGAATAGTACGCCATTTTTTGAAGCACTTACACACTTTTTCGCATTTTACTTAGCAATCGATCACCCAATCACTCATTGGTACATTAATTTTTCCACGTGCTGTCCAAGGGACAGTTTCGATTTTTCGATCAGGGTTACAGTATCTGCATGCCTCATGCGGTTTATCTAGTATATTATTTAGCTCCCATCCATCAAGCTTAGTATTGTGCAAGTCAATCCTGAGCTTTGATACTTCGGCATCGGAACACTGCTTCGTTTTCACCCCATAGCAATCTTCAAATATGTAATTTAGTGCACCAGAACCACAAGGATATAGGTAACCATCACGCAAAAAATTACATAATATAGTTGAGCCGCATTTTCTACGTGTCCACGAATCAACAGGATCTCCAACATACGATTCATTCAGTATAATGGACTTGTTGAAGGATTGTATCGGGATAGTATCACCGCTCCACCCCCAATATACACCATGCTTTTTTAGAAGGGCAGCAACTTGTTCACGTTTTTCATAGATCGGAGGATATGCCGAGATATGAAATACACAGCGACAGTTTCTCATAACTTCAAATAACGGAGCCAGATGCTCGCCAAGAAGCAATCCATTAGTAACAACCGACAAATCGGCTGCCGGAAACACCTCGCGTGTAACCTTAATCCATTCTGGCAGCTCAGGATTCAGTAATGGCTCACCACCCATGAGCCTTAACCTTGATACATTCCACCAAAGATCACCCAGCTTCCGTACATCCTTATGATACTGTTCCAAATCGCACATTTTAGGTTCTTTAACCAAATTACAATAGTGACTACAGGCCTTACAATTTAGGTTGCAATGATCTGCAACGTGTGTCTCATAGTATTTTAAATCCGGCTTACTGACATCTACTCTAATCAGTTCACTTGCCAAATCACCTTTTTCAACGTCGTCCATGTAATAAAACTGGTTTACTACATAGAATTCCGGAACTCCAAGTAAACGAAGCGCATTTTGTATCGCTCGATATGCATAACAAACATTAGCAATAATAATAGTGTCAATTTCCAGATTTTTATACATTCGAGTGAGAACTTCTAATGATACTATTTTCTTGTTTTCTAAATACTTATCTATATTTTTACCTGTCTCATCACAGAAAATGATAAGTTTATATTCATCACCACTTTGGTCAATTCTCTGTTTAAGGAACATTCCATGATCATTTACGCCTATAATCGCTACTTTTTTGGGCTGATGAGACATAATTGATTCTAATTTATAGTTAATGGAAGCCACCTCAGAATCCTGCGGTATTAACTCTCTAAGTTCTTTTATATATGTATTTGCTTCCCCGTAGCGTTTATTTTCCACCAAAAATTGCACACGAATTTTTTTGAACGATACCCATGCATCTGGAGTTTCCGTTATTGCGGCTGCGATTTCTCCAATAGCACAATAACGTTCAACCTGCTCATCCGGCACTTCCTCACGCGAGAGCAGCCAATCCCTCAAAGCAACAAATATCTGTTTACGTCTTGCGGTCCATTGCTCATTTTGACCGAAATGCGCACCTAATTGCGATTCTGATGCTAATTTTTTCGAGGCTGGGCACATAAGAATCTCAAATAGAATGTCAATTTTTTCGGAATCCTTAATAGTTTTTGTCAGCAATGTTTGAAGTGTTTCTTCCATCCCATTCATGTATAGATAGAGTAAAAACTCAATATTACGTGGGCAATCGGCTTTAATCTGCATAAGATATTTGAAAACTTGTTCATAGAGAAGATTATCTTTTTGAAAATTATCTAATTTTTCTGGGTTTGTGATTACTTCTGGATTAGCATATTCATAATGCAATATTTTCGAAAAAAATCCGACACGTTGTGAGTTTTGAAACGCAGATGATACTCTTTCAAAATCATCAAAGTCTGTACATTTCCCTAGTGAATCTTTATTTTTCTCAATACATTTACTCCCTAACGTCGCCCTGTATAGCTTGCCTTCAGTAAACTTCATAAACTCAAAGTATTCAGTGAAAAACGTGGAGAATTCTTCAGCTTTTAATACAAGTGTTTTGTCTACACTTACTGTGGAATTATCTTCTTCTGCGGTACCGAACTTATCGCTACCGCAACATGCAATATCTAGATCATGTTCAGACGCAAACTGCAACATCGTTTCTAGAAATGCTGGATCGTATGCATGATTGACATCAAGAGCGCAGATATAATCATTTTCAGAAAATTTAAGTATATTTTCTATATTTGAGCTATCATTATCATAAACCATACGGATTCGGTTGTCCTTTAATGCATAGTTACAAATCATTTCCCTTGTATCATCTGTTGATGCACAGTCTATAAGGTAATACACAAAATCACTATATGATTGCCTAAGCACGCTATCGACAGCTCGACTCAACATTTTTTGAGAGTTATGGGTTGTTGTAATTATATATATCATTTCATTTTCCTCTTTCTAGAAAGGCTATTTTTAACTTATACTTATCCATTCTATTTGCTTTGCGGAAATCTCTCTGACCATTTGAGAATCTTTTGGCCATTGGAATTTTATCTTTTCCATTAGTTTCTTATGCGCCAGTATGAATACGTTTCTGTCATACCTCAGGATTTTAACAGAATCTTTTTTCTTATTGCAGAAGACAAATATGCTGGCTTCTGCAAATGTATCAGTTATCATTCATATATTCGCAATTTCTTCCTAAATTCTGCAAAGTCACTATCGTTAGGTAAGAGTGATTCATATTCATCAAATTGTCGGGTTGCTTCTTCAATTTGAGAATGATTTATATAATAGGATATCATCATTTTCTTAAAGTATATAAATGCGTCCATATTTTCCGCAAAAGCAGAGAGATTTTGTCCTAGCATAATATAAGATTCCAAATCAGCGTTATTAACATACACATTATCAATAGAAATAAAAGCATCAAATGCTTGAGGTATATTATTTCTCATAACCCAACGGACAGGAATATTGAAATCACATGCTAAATTGGGGCTTAGATTCTCTAATAAAGGATATTTTGACAGCAGTTTAATAATTTGCTCATCAACTTGTAATTCCTTGCTAGAAATAGGTCGTTTTTTTTGAACTTCTATCAAAAAGTCAAAAAACTCATCATCAGGAGTGTTCAAATATGATAATGCAACAAGCTCCAATTCTGTTACTAGATGGTTGTCCTTTTTATGCTTTTTATACCATTTATCAAGGTTTTTCAATACTCTAAAATAATCCTTATTAATTAGACATTCAACCTGTTCAGGCATTTTCATTATCAAGTACTCAAAACAATTGTCACTAATTGATTTCTGAAAATCTATGTACATCAACTTGATAATTTCTGCAATTAAGTGCGCACCTTGTGAGTCACCAGCACCATTTTGAGTGATCATGAATTTTAGCAAATTTTTACGTAACAATTTGTAATGAAACAAATTATCATTATTAAGAACGTAAATCAGCACTGTCTTCATATATTTGCTTACAAACGCTTCCCGAATAAATTGCATTTTTTCTAATATCGACAGATTAGAATTAACTAATACATTCAAAGTATCCTTAGTTGCATTATAATAAACTGCATATAAAAAATTTAGATTTCCTAAGCTAACTTCTCCATAAGGTTTGAGCAGGTCAAGTGCGGCCTCATGAAGAATGATATCACATTTTATACGATCAGGATCAAAATTATAAGAAGTGGATTTATTTGAAATATAATATTTGTGTAAAGATTTAGCTAAAATACCTACTCGGTTAGCACCTTTTAAAGCACACATAGTAAAAAAGGTATCATTGCCATATGTACGTGGTATTGGTTCATTAGGATCAATACCTAAAATCGTCTTTTTCGTCGTTTTACCTTTAAATAATTTACCCCATATAGTCCTTATAAATTGATGGTATACTGGCAAGTGGTTTGCAAAATCATTTCCTTGTAATATTAGATTTTGAGATAAAATTCTATATCTTACTAATTTATTGTCTCCAGCATTAATAAAATCATTTCCGCAAGCCGCAATATCCAAATCCTGTTCATTCATAAATGCAAGCATTTCTTCCAAAAACGTTACACTATACTCATCGTCAGCATCAAGGATACAAAAAATATCCTCATCATCAATATCATGGACAAGTGTTATAACTTCGAGATTATTGTCCCAAACATGATTCTTTTCATTATAAAATGGTATGATACGATTATCAGCCTTCGCGTATTCTTCGACAATTTCTCGAGTTTTGCCATTATCGGTAGAACCATTATCGCACAAGTAATATTTGAAATCACCATATGTCTGGTTTAGTATACTGTCTACTGCACGTTTAAGTGTTTGCTCTGCGTTATAAGCAACTGTTCGTATATAAATCATTCTGCAATAATTCTCACTTTCCTAATATCATTCTCGGTTATAAAACAATCAGATGTCACGCAATATTGACTTTTATCAACATTAAACTTTTTAAAAAGCTGCACTGCTGCTCCCCCTGCTCCTACCGAACAAACTATTACGCAAACGTCGACATATTCTGTGATTTTTTTAGGGTGTTGGTATTTAAGTCCAAAAAGTTCACCTTCTCGAAAACTATCAAATACAGCCACTAATTTTGCATTAGGGTAATTTGATTCTATATGATTCTTCCAATATAGCGAATTATTCTCGCTTACACCCCAAAGTGCATATTTTATAGGGGCGTTTTTATTCCAAAATTCTTCTGCATATTCATCAAATTTATGCCCATTCTTATGTGTTATCTTATGTGATTCTCTATATTCTGTAGTAATTGTACGTTGTTTAAAAAAGTCTGTTAATTCTTGCTCCATTCTTTCTAAAACAACCTTGTCAATATTGTTTTGAATTCGTCCTAAAGCATGTCGAATAAGCAGTTCTTTTACTCCTTCAAAATCTTGAACACTAGGATTCCAATCAATTTTATAGTAGTTATCTTTGTCATAAATTGAAATATATTTTTCAATAAAAGAAAATCTTCCATCTACATTATCTTTTGCTAAGACAACAGGGATTCCATATGCAGCTAGCGGGAGTGCAACATGTAAACGTGAAGTAA
The DNA here is from genome assembly GCA_963523075.1 of uncultured Clostridium sp. Taxonomy (GTDB): domain Bacteria; phylum Bacillota; class Clostridia; order Lachnospirales; family Lachnospiraceae; genus Lacrimispora. Next base: position 153,337 of record CAURBW010000008.1, on the reverse strand, counting down.
TAGCGATTTTCGCATTTTTTTTGTAAAAATCATATTTTGTATTAACAAAGTTAAAAATTTTGCGATAGTCAGTTATATCAGAGTCACTGAAATGATATTGTTGCGTAGAAAATTCACAATCATTGAGTAAAGCATCCGGTATTAAGGGTAATAAATCTTTAGGTGCATCTACGAAAATAACTTTTTTACCAGTATCACCTGAGTATTTCGGAAATACTGCAGTCATACACCCATTTATATAGGCAGGTATGGAGTATTTTGTCAATATATTGTAGGTTATTTCATCTCTGCACCCCACTGGTGAATGTTTAAGAAGATATTTGAAATTGTACTCATCACTAAGAAATTCATCTAAATCCATGAATTTATCTATTGTTGATAATGTCACACAAAAGAAAACAGGTTTAATTTTCTCTGAAATAGCAATTTTTCCATTCACTACAAAATCAATAATTGAATAGCAAAAAGGAAAAATAACTTCCTCTCCATTGTAATTCTCCAATTCTTTAAAACCTAAATAAACAATTTCATCTGGTGATATATCTAACAGGCTATATAAATAATCCGTTGCCAAAAATTGCAAATAATCACCAATATTTATATTATTTCTGCCTGTATCGCAAAAGTTGGCATATTTCATCTTGAACCCCTTATTTTTTCTCAAATAGATAGATTGTATCCGTGTTGTCCAATGGATCTGATTCTTTTTTGACTAATCTGAATCCCCCATCATCAAGTAATTCAATGATTTTCAATTCAGTCAAATCACTGAGGTACCCCGAGGTACGCCGGCCAGTTATATTCGGAAATCTATCGACAGTCATATAAGATATAATAATAATGTTTGCAGTTTTTTCACAAACATGTTTTATTAAGTCTTCAGCTGTTATCAAAAATTCCAGCACTCCATTAAGGACGGCCGCATCTGCTTGCAAATCAGGAAAATTGCCCTTGTTTAAATCACATACTATTGTATCATCAAAACGTTTCATGTAATCAACCGGATAGTATTTTACATCTTTCGGCAGAAAAGTCTTCAAATACATTTGTCCAGCACCATAGTCTACAAGTGACTTTATATTTTCATCAATCCATTTTGAAAACAGCTCAACACTAGGCTTCATTAAATCCCAGTTAATATTATCTTCCAAGTCTGGCCAAATGATATTTTGTGGTACAAACAAAGTATATGGAATAATTTGACTTTCACTATATCCACTTTCTAGTAATTTCGTTTTAATTTCATCAAAATATATATTTGTTGAAATTATAATATTCGCTTTCATATAGTCGGTTTTTAAGCTTTCAGGTGTCACAACTGGTTTATTGACTAACTTTTGCTTTTCTATGGCATTTCTGTCCACAAATGTATATTCAATCTGTTGTGAATCCAGCCAATGTGAAATTTCCATTCCAATGGTTCCCATTCCATACAAGATAAGTGGTTTCAATGTTAAATTATTTTTCAATTCTTCCATATCTTCTACTTTAATAACCATACGATTTCTCCAATCAAAACTTACTTTTTTCGATCAAATAAATAGACTGTATGTACTTCGTCAAAAGGATCAACTGCCTTCTTTTTAAGCAAGAAACCTTTTTCAAATAACATATTTACTAGCTGATCCTCTGTAAAATCATTGACATAGTTTATACTTCTTCTAAAATTACTATCGGGTAATTTTTCTAGTGTCACATATGACAGTATAATTGACTTTGAAGTTAAATTACAAATATGTTCAATTAGTTCTTCTGGGTTTTCAAAACTCATCAATACCGCTAAACATGATGAAACTTCAGCTTGAAAGGATTGCTTTACCCTAACAACGTCAGCAAAGAGCATATTCTCATTGTAATTAATATAATCTGGAGCATAATATATAGTGTTTGCCGGTAAAAACTCTTTCAAAAAATTTCTTTCCGCACTATAATCAAAAACTGATTTAGCTGATTTATCAACCCATCCGGCAAAAATCTTAGCTCTTTCTTTTACTGCATTCCAATCGACACTTTCCTCCAATTCTTTCCACGATATTTTTTTTGGCCAAAAAAGTAAATAAGAAAATATGTTGTTGTCATCAAATCCTATTTGCATTAAATTGAATTTGATTTTTTCATAATGATTGATTGACGCTATGACAACATTTGCATCGGAATATCTTTCCATAAGTTGAATTGGTGAAATGACTTCTTGGTTCGTTTGTTTTTCCATCTTATATGCATTAATATCACAAAAAGTATACGCTACTTCATTTAAATTGCACCATTCTGCTATGAGTTTACCTACATACCCCATACCATATATAATAAGTGGTCTTGTCTTTAAAAAGCATATAAGTTCTTCTGGATTATTGGGTTTAACTATCATTTAAGTCTCCTAAATTCATTTCACGTTCCCTTTTTTTTAAACAGGAATAAAGGCATGGGGAAATTGCTCTTATTGTCATCTTTTCTATCTTGAACCTCAAACTGGTTGGAAGAAAACATATCAATGATTTCTTGTGCGGTGAAATCATTGCACATACTTAAGTGTCTACGCGCATTAAGATCTGAGAATCCTTCCAGTACAACATAGGAAAAAATAACCGTATGTAAAGTATGTTTACATATATGAGAAATCAACTCTTTTGCGGGTTTAACATACATCAATGTGCCAGTACAAACAGAAAGTTCAGTAACAATATTCGGGAAACACCCTTCATTAAAATCACAGATAATCGTATTATCTCCCCGATCTATATAATCAATAGGATAATATTCCGTAGATGCAGGAAGATGTTTTTTAATATACTTTTGGCCAGCACCGTAATCAGCCACTGTTTTTACATCGTATGGAATCCAATTCCATTCCGAAATCATCTCATATCTTTTGCTCATTACTTCCCAGTCAGTAAGTTTATTATCTTCCATCTCCAACCATGAAACTTCGTCTGGCATGAACAAAGAATAAGAAAAAATTTGTTTTTTATCGATCCCTATTTGTAACAATTCTTCCATGATTTCTTTGTAATATACAATTGATGAAATAATAATATTAGCGTCTTTGTGTTCATTGAGAATACTTTCTGGTGTTATGATTTTCTTTTCTGAAGTTGGCTGTAATTCAAGTGCATTTTTATCTGAAAATATATAGTCAATACCTTGTTCATCACACCACTTCGATATGCGAAGCCCTATACCTCCCATTGCATATATAATAAGTGGCTTTGTCTTTAAAAAACATACAAGCTCTTCTGGATTATTCGGTCTAATTATCATTTAAATTCTCCTCTTTATAATAAGACTACATCTTCTCTTGCTCTTTGAGAAAATTCAGTAACATATTGGGTCTTGCCTTAAACAGATAAACGGTACATGCCTTGTTGATCGGATCAGGAAGTTTTTTTTCTAAGTAGAAATTATTTGATTCCATTAAATCTACAATTTGTTTATCGGTTAAATCGCTAACATATGCAGAAGCTCTTCTTCCTTCGATATTTGGAAATTGATCTGCTGTAAGATATGAAAGAATAACCATTTTATTTGTGTTCCTGCATACATGTTCTAATAATTTTTCAGCGGTATAGATAAATTCAAGGACACCAGAGCAAATTGTAGCATCCGTTTGAATCTCTGGAAACTCTCCTAAATTTAAGTCACACAAAATTGTCTGTTCATTGCGTCTTATATAATCTATAGGAAAATATTTAACATCTGAATTCAAGTATTCTTGTAAAAACATTTTCCCAGCACCATAGTCACTAACAGATCGTATCTCAGATGTAATCCACTCCGAAAACATTTCAACACGAAAACGCATTAAATCCCAATCAATATTTTCATCTAAGTCTGACCAAACAATATCTTGAGGCATAAACAAATTATATGACACAATACGTTTTTCATTAACCCCAAGTTTTAATAGTTCTTTTTTAATTTCATCAAAATAGATAATAGAAGAGATAACAATATTTGCATTTTTGTATTCTACTTCTAGTAGATGCGGGGACACAACTACATTGTTTACCAATTGTTGTTTTTTTTCAGCATCACGGTCTGCAAAAATATAATCTATTTTATTTTCATCACACCATTTTGCAATACGCATTCCGGCACCACCCATTCCATATAAGACAAGTGGGGCTGCTTTAAGGAAGTTAATAAGATGTTGGGGATTTTCAGGTTTGATTATCATTTAATTTCTCCTACTTCAGTTTTTTCAAATAAAAATAAAGTGTCAATTTTATTTGCGGGGTCTGAGCGTTTCTCTTTTAATATAAATCCGTGTGTTAAACAGATATTCACGATGTCTTCTTGTGTAAAATCATTAACATATCCTGAGGCACGTCTGCCTTTTATATTAAAAAAAATATCAATTGTAACATATGAAAGTATGATGATTCGAGATGTATTTTTACATATATAATTTAGCAAGGAGTCTGCTTTTGTAATAAAAACTAATGTTGCAGTACAAACAGAAATATCTGTTTGTAGTTTTGGAAATTCATCATTATTAAAGTCACAAAGAATCGTTTCATTTGAACGCTTAATATAATCAATAGGATAATATTTTATTCCTTGGTTTATAAAATTCTTTAAACTTAGTTTTCCTTCTCCGTAGTCTGCAACAGATTGTGCATCATCGGAAACCCACCCAGATATCATTTTTACCCGACCAATATGCTCTCCCCATGGAATCTTATATTCCAAATCCTTCCATGTGACGTTTTCTTTCATAAATAAATCATACGATAAAATATATTTTTGATCTATTCCTAAGCTTAATAGCTTATTCTCGATTTCATCGTAATAAATTATCGAAGATATCACAATATTTGCATTAGAATAATCTTTTCTTAATGTTTCAGGTGAAACAACAATTTTATCTACTCTCGTTTGTCTTTTGCGGATATCCTGATCGGTAAAAACATAATCTACTTTATTCTCGTCACACCACTTTGCAATGAGAACACTCGCACCACCCATTCCATATAAAACAAGGGGGGCAGCTTTCAAAGTGGCTACTAATTGGGCTGAATCTCTAGGCTCTATTATCATTTTTTTCACTTTTTATTTTCAAATTTTGTATTAAGGTACTTATGCTCTTGATAGATGCAAAATTTTCACGTTTTATTTCATCATCAGGAATTTCAATTTCAAACTCGTCTTCCAATAGTGTAATAAATCCCAAGATTGCCATTGAATCTAAAATACCCTCATCTAACAATTGTGTGTTTTTATTTATTTCAACATATGGGCTAATCTGATTTATTAATTTTACTATATTCACGTAATGATTATTTTCTATTTGCTTTCCTGCTTGAAAGCGTTCTGCATTTGGATCAACACCTAATCCGTAACAATATTGACAACCTGGGTTGAATTCTGTATTGTGCATTTCCAACAAGCGGATTTCTTTCTCTTTTAATGACAATCGCTGGTCTGCTAAATCCAGCATCAATATGTCTTCTAACGGCTGCCATCCTACACGGTATCTGCAAAACGGCATAGCACACAATGTCAATTTAGTGCCATATAAAACAAATGGACGCTTCGTTGGATGCCCATTCGCACACTTTTGGAACTGTTTTTTTGCTGTTTCCATATCAATCTTTTCTTTTCTAGGAGACCAATCAATCCAACCGTTCATATGGGCATCTTCGCCATAATACTTACGTACTTGATATTTAACCCCTAATGTTGAACAAAGCAATGTATTTTGTTCAACATTTGTAGAAATATCAGGACCGTAATGGTCAATAAACAAATTAAACTTACTTGACTTAGCCATGACTTTCAAAAGCTTTTCGGAAAAAAGTATAGTACCATTTGTCTGAAAATCCAAACGATTAAATTTATTTTCATTTTCAAGTAAGAACTCGCAAAGTTCAACAATATTTTTATGTAGAATTGCCTCACCACCTGTAAGTGTAATAACATTTATTGTATCGGTTATTGCAAATATGGTGGTTAAACTTTGTATAATTTCATCATAATCATAATCATAATCAAGTTTTTTTTCATATGACTCCGGTATAAATGCTCCACATTTTTCACATCTTAATGTACATTTCCATGTAAGATGAATCGCTAAACGATTAAGAATTCTATCACCCATCAATTTCCACCTGCTCTCCTGGAGTAAACCTTTCTACGTCTTTATAAATGCCTAAGCCATTGCACCAAGCACAGCCTGGATTAAATTCAACCTTATCCATTTCAAATAACTTACTGCCCATTTCCTCAAGCGTTGTGTTATCATCACACAAATCAATACACAACACATCTTTTTCAGGTATTTTCCCTACTCGGTAACCGCAATATGGTGTTGCACAAAACGCTAACAACCTGCCAAAAATGGTAAATAATCGACCACCTGGTTTTGCCACAACACATTTAGTAAAATGTTCCTTTGCTATTTCATCGTCTAATTTTTCAGATAATATACTTCTGTCTACCCAGCCGCCCAAGTAGACGTCCTCGCCAGAATAATTTCGAATATTATATTTGACATTGAATTTTTTACAATTTTGCTCAATTTCATCAACTTTTGTTGATATTTTAGGTCCATAATTATCAATGAAAAGAGATACCTTTTCAGATTTTGACATAGTCTTCAAAAGCATTTCTGAAATAGCAGTCGCTCCATTCGTAAACACTTCCAATTTTTGAAACGATTTCTCATATTCTAATAAATATTCTATTAACTCAGACAAATGAGGATATAAAAGCGGTTCACCACCAGTTAAAGAAATCAATCTTACTTGTTCAACCAAACTAAAATAAATTCTAAAGCTTTTCTTAATATCATCTATGTTGTATTCTGGTACATTTCCGCTTTCATAAAGTTTTGGGATATAAACTGCACATTTTTTACAACGAAGATTACATTTAGCCGTTACATGGCACGAAACTCTATCCATTATTAGTTTCTTCATAATATCTCCTTCAAACTGTATGTTAAAGCCAATCTATCTATTTTACCATTTAGATTTAGCGGCATTGATGCCCTAGATACGATTAATCCTGGCAGCATATAATTAGGAAGCATGCTTTTTATATGTGCATACAGTGCATTTTTATTAATATTTTCTGGCGTTACAAAGATAACTATTTGCTTGTTAGCGTTGTCATATATAGCACAACATTGTTCAATTTCCAAGGCAGACGATACCGCTGTTTCGATCTCACCCAGTTCAATTCTGTATCCACGATGTTTTATCTGGGTATCTTTTCTTCCAATATAAATTATTTCTTTATACTCGTTGTATTTCACCAGGTCACCAGTTCGATAGATTCTTTCGGGATATTTATGATTAAGAGGATTTTGAACGAATACTTCTTTTGTCTTCTGAGGATTCCCATAATAACCATGTGCGAGACAACTTCCTCGTACACATAACTCTCCTATTTCTCCCTCAGAAACCAATTCATCTTTTTCATTTAACACTAAAACATCAGTGTTTTTACAAGCGGCTCCAATTGGCAGGCTTTCCTCATCACCAAACTCACGGTCTACTATATAAAATGTACAGTCAACTGCTATTTCAGTGGGGCCATAAAGATTTGCATATAGTGCGTTAGGTACAAAACGCCGCCATACGTTTAACTGTTTTGTAGGCATAACCTCTCCAGCAAACATAATTTTAGTTAGTTGATTCATAGATACTTTTTCTAAAATATGCGAATTTGCCACTAATATTATCGCAGAGGGAACCCAAAAAATAGTATTTATCTTATTTTCATTAATAAATGTACATAATCTTCTACTCGATAAAAACATTTCCTCAGGTATAATTACTGTTTCACACCCATTCTTAATAGTACTGTATAGATCAAGAACAGAATTATCAAAAGAAAACGGTGCCTGATTACCAAATATAGTACTTTCGTTAAATTCAAAAACATCTGTTAGCCAGTCGATATAATCAATGACAGCTCTATGGCTAATAATTACACCTTTGGGGTCACCTGTTGAACCAGATGTGAACATGACATAAAGGATATCTGTATCTATTACCTCATTTGCAATACTGTCAAGTAAATTATCATCCATGCCCTCTGGTTTGATTTCATCAATTAAAATCGATTCAGATAACAAATCATTTTTGTATTTATTATTTGTTATAATCATCGCAGGATTTAAAATTCCCAACAACTTTTCCAATCGTAACCTTGGCATAGTTGGATCAATTGGTGTATAAAAATTGCCACTGTATATCGTAGCCATAAAAGCGATAACAGCATCAACACCTTTGGGCAGATATATACCGATGGGCTGCTTTACCAAACCATTCAGCTTGCAATTTATATTGCTGGCTAACAGGCGTGCATTTCTATCTAATTCAGAAAAAGTAATTTCCTTTTCACCATCTCTAAACGCTACTTTATCTGGAAAACGCTTCGCCGAATTTTTTAAATAAAATATAATATTGTTGAACATATGTCACTATCCCTAACCTTCAATTTTTTGCAAATTGCAATCAATATCTATTTAATGGTGCAAACTTACTGAGATATTGAATTGATTTCAATCTTCCGTTATAGTTACATGTTTCGTCTATTGTATTCGGTGCTGCAAAATCATCCAATTCCAACAAATAGCTGGCATCGACAACTTCGTATTTTAAATTGTCTTTCTCCAAAGTTTCATATAACTTTATAAAATTTGTTTCATATTTTTGTTTGAAATCCGCTCCAAATAATCGCTCACCCTGAAAATAATTTACTGGTGGGATGTAGAGAATAACAGGAATATTTTCATCATTCATCATTCTTATGGTTTTTTTTAGATAAACAACCCCTTCAGTTGTCTCTCTAAATTTAAATAAATAGTTGATATTCATGTAAAGTTTTTCTTTTTCGGTATCTTTTCCTATTTTACTATCAAAAGAGGAAAATGCTTCTACTTGAAAACGATCAAAACGCTCTTGTGTAAGTTTTGCGTATTCTGAAAATTCTCTGTTATTTGAAATATCTGAAAGAGATTTAATTAACCAAGGATGTTGGGTTCGAGGCATGATAGGAACTTTTGGTGCCATCGTTTCTATCATTAATAAAAGTAAAAATGCGGATGGCTTTTGATTACGTTCAATTAAAGAATGTGCAATATGATAATAGGCTTGTTGCCCCATGCCATGCATATCAAGAACCTTGCAACTAGCTTCACCTGCTTTATTTCTAATCATAGTGCCCAACGAATCAAAATTACTATCATCGAGAGCTATATGTGTGAATGCACAATCTCCCATCACCAAAAGGTAATCTTGGAGCGGTCGTTTGTATTCCTCAATATAACTATCATAAGCTGATACGCTAAAAGAAAACCACTCCTTATTTTCTTGTAACCCAGCCTCTCTTAATTGATCATGAATTTTATTACAGCCTTCTGGAGATACAAGAAAAACTTGTTCTTGTTTATAATTTAGTGCTTCTTCAAATGATACAATATCATAATCATTTATCAAATTATTTTGTTTTTCTGTATTGTTATCTATGAAAATAATATTTTTAAACCCGTTCATCTCTAATATTTTCAAGATGCAGCATCCACGGATACCTGAGCCAAAAATGCCAATTCTCTTATCTGACAAAAGGCCTTTAATATTTTCTATTTTTTTCAAAAAATAATTATATACACTCGCATTTTCTGAAGTGACAGGCCATGCATAGTTAATTTTTTCAGTCATGATTTTATTCCTCCAAACACCTTAGTATTTCATCTTTATACGAGTCGATAATATCTTTTTTTGAAACAACAGTATTAACCGGAACAAAGCAATCTTTACAAAGTGAATAATTATATCTATTTAATTGCAAATGTTCTATTAAAAAATTACGTCTTTCTATGCTATTCCATGCATTTTGTAATGAAGTATCGCGTACGTTACCAAGACTGATTGGTGGCGGTAAAGCTGTACAAGGAAATATTTCACCATCCGGTGCTACCCAAATTTTATAAAACACAATCGGACAATAATTTATTTGTCCAAGATCTCCTCCAAATTTGTTCTTTGTTTCATCCATATCAAACTTAATATTTTTCCAAAGAGGTGTTACTTTTTCAATAAAAATAGAATCCGCTATGTCTCCAAAAAGTTTGTAAAACTTTTCTTCCTCTCTGGAATACTGATTTTTATCAAGTGCTGCTTCTGAAATTTTAATGTGTATTTCCAACTCTTCTTTATTTTCATAAAGTCTCTTCAGGTTATTATGAAATTTTTCCCAATTTATTTTTGCGCCACAAACATGTTCATATGTGCTTGAATCCAATCCTTGCAGCGACACAACAATACGGGAAAGTCCCGCTTTCTGGATTTTTACAATACTTTCCTCCGTAAGCAATGATGCATTTGTGTGCATTTCTATACGCTCAACCGTTGTAGATTCTCTCAACAAATTAATCATATTGGCTATATTAGGATTGCAAAGCGGCTCGCCATGTCCTGAAAGTGATACTACTTTTATTGGTTGCGGAAACTGTGAAATCTGCTGGACTACAGTTTCAAATACTTCCATTGTCATCAATTCATTTTTAACCGTATATCCCCAGCTTTCGTTTTTTTCGCCAGAGCGAAAGCAATAATTACATCTAAAATTGCAACGTTCACTTAAATCAATAATAACCGATAATGGTGTATCTAAAGGTAATTTCTCACCAAGACACAACCGTTCAGTATTATATGATTCTTTTATTTGGGCCATGCTAAAAACCTCCACGTATTAAATAGCATATAATACAGTTTCATAAATTGAATCAGAATAGTGCCTAAGAAAGAATTTATAATCATCACGATAAGTTTTTATCAACTCTGGCAATGTATAAATATCTTCAGGTTTGTGATATGCACAAATAGCCAGTTTAGGTTTGTTTTCAATTATTAAATTACGAGAACCTTTCAGTGATTCTAATTCTGCTCCTTCTACATCCATTTTTATAAATGAAGGCGGAATTTTATCTTTGAAATATATGTCAAGTGATGTCACTTCGACAACACTGGCACCACAATTATCTAATTTGGAACTACTTTCGAAACTTCCACTAAAACAAAGTTGTGTTTCGTTACTCCACAAGCCTTTTTCAATAATAGTTATATTGCTCTTTCCTTGCAGGCTTTTCTTTGCCTTATGTGAATTTTCTACATCTGGTTCAAAACCATAGTAATGAGTATAATTTCCGTTAACATATTTGAAAAACTGCTCGGCAGTATCTCCCACATACATACCACCATCGACGAAAACTTCGTCACAGCCAAGAGTTATGATTTCAGGGTCAAAATACTGAAGTATAGGGGTCGAATGTAAAAGTGAAGAAGATAAGAGACAACGCCTTATTCTATTTAATAAAACTTGTCTTGATTTTTCATCATCTAATAAGTAATATGCACGTTCATAACCTTCAAGGTATGGTTCAATCGACCTGGGAGTCATTTCGTGCAGATTCAAAAAACCTCGTTCAAATATCCTTTTAGGATTTATTCCGAGCATATTTAATTCTTGTTTCATTTCATTTGCATAATTTACGGAACATATAATGATATTTGTATCTGAATACTCATTTTTAAGTGCCTTTGGAGCAATAATGGGTAATCCAGTTTTTTCATGTGCGCCATATTTATTTTTATCACAAAAGCAAGACACATCAACACCATGCTGTTTTAAAGTTATATAAACAGAATATCCTAATTCACCCGCACCGTATAAAACGATAGGCTTTTGGGATAAAATATTCATCGTGTTTTGAATTTCATATTTATATTCTTTACTATTACATATTTTTTTAATTTCTGAAAGTTCCTCAGCAAAGTCTCTCATACGTGTTCATTCACCTACACTCTATTAAATTCTTATATCAATCACAACTCTTGCATTTCTTATCTATAATTATGGAACAAAATCTATAGGAAGGATATTCGCATTTAATTTGCTCTTACCCTTTAAACATATTTCTGCATCCAATCTTTCTCAAACTCAAGTATATAGTTTCCTTCCATAAACTCTCTTCGTTTCTCTCTTAACTCTTTAATCATTATATTAAGCAGTTTTTCGCAGCCGCTTATCTCTAACCGGTTTATTTTTTCTACCATAGAAATCATAAAAGACCATTCAAAGTAACAAAAAGCAGGCGCACTTTCAGGAAACAACTCACACAGCCACTGTGTACGTGTCCTATATGCGTCTAGATACTCCGCAAGAGTTTCCGGTGTAAGGAGACTATGATTGGTTGTCCAAGCTGAAATATTACCATCGTGCCGGTAAAAAGTATATTTTGGAAGACCATGATATGCCACCTTGACTGCCAGTGCAAGTAATTTATACATTAATGCAATATCATCATACTTTCCAGATTCCGGAAACCTGAGTTTTTTAGCAAGCTCACGATGAAACAGCTTTGTAGGAAATGCCATATTATAACGTTTTCTCCACATTAATTCAATGAGCGCTTCCTCAGCACTCATGACCCTCTTTTCATCAAAATTTTTATCTGTTGCTCCGCAAATAGCTACATCTGCGCTATTTTCAATTGCCAAATTATACAAAAACTCTAAAAAATCCGGCTCAGCCCAATCATCGTCATCAATAAACGTGATATAATCCCCCTGAGCTACACTCATTCCTGCATTTCGGCCACTTCCAATATTTCCTCTCTCCCTGTGAATAACACGTATACGAGAATCCTTTTGGGCATATTCGTCTGCTATTTTTCCACTGTGATCAGTGGAACCATTGTCAACTATGATAAATTCAAAATCCCCAAAGCTCTGTGTCAGAATACTTTCAATCGCTCTTCCAACAAGTAATTCTCTGTTATAAGTCAACATTATTACTGAAATCATAAATCCTCCCTGGCAGCCGGATGCTGCTGCAACAACAAGATTACCGGCGTCGTCCCATTTTCGCTATTTGTTTAATAATGATCTGAACAGCGCAAAGTCAACATCCTCTGGAAGTATTTTATCCCAGTCTGAAAGTTCTTCTAATGCGAATTCAGGCTTTGATTCATTTATTAGATATTGGATTTATAACTTTTTAAGTAAATAAAATCTTATTTTTTTCTAATTTCGCAGATAGATTGAGACCCAGATCTAAAAATAGTTCCACATATACATCTGGAATATCTTCTTTCTATCATATTCCAAATTAAATCGAGTGCTTCATCCAATTCTTCCTTTGCAACGCATTTATTAATTCCTGAAAATGCAATAAAAATGAAACTTTTAAAATCTCCATGATCAACCCAAACCTCCTGCGTGTTGAGTTAAACCCACTATAATCCTTAATATCATACGGTATTGCATTTTCTAGTATAGCTATAAAATCTTTAGCCTTAGGAGAATTTTTACCATAACCTGATATATATAACATAAATTTTTGTCAATCAATTCTTGTTTTGGTAATAAATCATCATTTGTAAAAACACCTAATTTATGAAAACGATCTCTATATTTCATCGACTTGTGAAGAATTTCATCAAAATCTTTATGCAGTAAAGGTTCCCCACCACTTAACTAAAACCGTTCAACCGAGTCAACAATAGTAAAGCAACGTTCGATTACGTCAAATAGATACTCCTTCTCAAAATGAGGAGGAGTATCATACTTAGCAACATCGGCCACATATAGTTTACAGCGAAGTGTAACCGTAAAGATTATCCAACTGACTTCCTCCTAAACAATACAAATTATATGAATAATTTAATCGTTATTTTCCAATGCGACTTTTTCCTCTGAAGTTAATAAGTCGTATACCTTATTCTTCAACGCAGGAAATTCTGCCATTTCAGATGCCTTCAGTAAAAATAGCTTATTCTTCAATGAAGACAAATCATAAAGTTTCTGCAAAAAATTAAAGGTTAGATCTCCGTTAATTATTTCTCCTTGTTCCTTTTTTAATATACAAAGAATATCCTGAAGTATCGGCATTAAATATAAATTTAATCTTAGGGACAATACACCATAACGTATCATCTCAGACAATCGGCCAAACTCCCTGTAAGTACAAAATAAAATTTGATACACTTCGGCTAACCCACTGCTTATATCCAGAAAACTACTGCCCTGATATTGATCAAGCAACTGGAGTGCTTTTTCAAAATATATTACAGCATCGTTTTTCTTTTCCTTTTTATAGTACCAATAACCAAACCAAAATTCCAAATCCGGAGATTCACATCCACAGGCTTTGGCCTTCTCATATATATTTAATAGTTCTTCTTCATTACCTGAATCACTCAAATATTTCAGCTTAATATAATTAGAAAATGCGGCTTCCTTTCTTCCTTCTGAAAGAACTCTGTCCCCATTGGCAATTACGTGAAGATATGCCTGCTCTGCTTCGTCAAGGATTTCCATAGCGAATAGAGAATCTCCTAAATAAGACCATGCATTGTAATCTTCCGGTTGTTCTTCCAATACACTTCTAAGTATCCGTATATTTCGTTCTAATTTGTGGGTTTCCTCGTACATTTGCTTCGTATAACCGGTATGATAAATAGTCAGCTCTTTTGAAGCATCTACAACAATCAAATTGTTACCATCTGAATTATATAAAGATTCATGTATACGGTTATGATAGCGCAATGTTGTAGAATTACGAAAAATCCTATCATGTATTCCTGTAGAAAAGACCTGTCTCTTCTCATCTATATTAACTAATGCACTTCTTACCGCATGAGGTTTTTCTGTTGCAAAAATCCCATTTTCTATCTTTAACAAAATAGGAATAATTTGGGTTGTACTTTCCTCTGTGTAATATTCATCTGCATCCAAAAAAACTATCCAATCACCCTTTGCCTGATTAATTGCAAAATTTTTTGCGGCAGAAAAATCATCAATCCAAGGAAAATAAAATACCTTCGCTCCCATTTTTTTTGCTAATTCAACAGTTCTATCATCAGACCCTGTATCCACAACAATCTGTTCATGAAAGATCCCTTTCCCCCACTCCAGAGCCCTCCTGATGTTTTTCTCCTCGTTTCTGACTATCATGCATTGAGACAACCGTACAGAATGTACCATATCAGACAACCTCTCTTTATTTCTATAGAATATCCCTCGAAAGAAACTAAGTCTCTCGAGGGATAATAAGTTCAAAACAAATTCACAATTATATTATTTTAATAACTGTAAAACACCCTGTGGAAGCTGGTTTGCCTGAGCAAGCATAGCCTGAGAAGACTGAACAAGAATATTATTCTTTGTATAGTTCATCATCTCTTTTGCCATATCAACGTCACGAATACGGCTCTCTGCTGCAGACATGTTCTCGGTTGTTACACCTAAGTTGTTGATTGTATGCTCAAGACGGTTCTGTAAAGCACCTAAATCACCACGAGAAGAAGATACTGTATTAATTGCATCTTTGATTGTCTTAATAGCATTTTTTGCACCACTCTGAGTACTGATATCTACTGTATCAAGGCCAAGTGACTTAGCACTCATTGAACCAACGCTAACTGTCAGATTGTTAAAACTGTCACCAGAATCACCAATCTGCAATGCCAATCCAGAACCTACAGTTGCTCCAACTGGTGCAGTTCCAGCGCCAGTAATTCCAGTTAAGCCACCTGCAAGATTTACTGCAGAAGCTGCACCGGTGGCCGCAATATCAATTCTACCAAGCCCAACACTGGTCAGATCAATGGTAGCTGTATCACCTGCTGCCAAGGAATTACCAGCTAAAGCCTCTCCACTATTTGCACCATTGGTACGTGTAGTAACCTTTGCGAGATCAACAACTGTAGTCTTAGCAGAATTATCTTCATTATTGGTAACTACAACTGTAATGGTACCATCAGTATTATCGGTAATACTCACTGACTGTGATTCATTTGCAGCAGTTGCAGGATCATTTACGGCAAGAGAAGCACCAGACGCTTTAGTTACAACAGTAGCTCCAACGGTACTTCCAACACCAACCATAGTAGCAGGTGCTCCAGTTGTCTTACCAAGGCTACCATCTAACAGATTGATTCCATTGAAGTTTGTTCCTTCAGAAATACGGTCGATTTCGCTTTTTAAGGAATTAACCTCTTTTGTAAGGTTCTCACGGTCAACGTTATCCTGATAGGTTCCGTTTGCAGACTGTGTAGCCAGCTCAGTCATACGGTTTAACATGGAGTGAACTTCTGTTAAAGCACCTTCAGCTGTCTGAACTAAAGAGATACCATCGTTAGCGTTCTTGGAAGCTGTCTCAAGACCTGTGATCTGTGCTCTCATCTTCTCAGAAATAGCAAGACCTGCTGCGTCATCACCTGCGCGGTTGATTCTGTAACCAGAAGATAATTTCTCAAGGTTCTTAGATACGGAACCATTGTTGCTTCCTAACTGTCTGTAAGAGTTTAATGCTGCGATATTGTGCTGAATTCTCATGTGTTTTTCCTCCTTGAATATGTATCAGGGAAATCCTTTTCCCTGGATGATAGGACGCTTTCTGGTTTACCAGATAAGCGTTAAGATGTTTGAAACCTCAGCGGGGTACCAGCCGCTTAGCGGGTTTCGTAAAAATCTGACACTTGTGTCTTCAAGAAGCCTGTCCAATGAACTGCCGCCGCAAAATCAGGTTAAAACTGACTTGCAGAAGAAAATCATCATCATCTTCCTTTCACATACTTTATCGAGTGGGCAGCTTAAAAAGTTAAGTCATTTTTTGTAGAATTTTAAAATATTTTTTTGAGAATTCAAAGAACCGGGACAACAGCCATATAATAGAGTGATACCCGCATACAAGGCAGCGTTTTTAAACCGTTTATCTGCACCTTACGCTGCCTTTCATTTAAGAAGGAATCTACTATGATGCACAAATTTCTAACCATAGATACAGTTTCTGCCGATGTCCCCATAAATTCTTGGAAACGGGTGATTCAAAACCAGAATTTCCAGCTTCATATAGCCACAACCCTGCTTCATACGCTGCCCCATCAGGAAAACCGCCTCCTGATCAGCCAGCTAAAGATAATGGAATCCCTGATCGCTGACTTAGAACCTGCATTGAGCGACCCTGCAATACAAAATATCCCGATCTCATTTCAGACCATGTATCACAACGTAAACTGGACTGTTGACCGGCTTACATCACTGATCTTAAACGACAGCCGGGAGAAAGCCGCCGCGCTGACTGAATACCAGCTGATTCCATTTCTTCAGGACTGGCTGGAAGACACCTATTTCTGGACTCTCATTTATCCTGATAAAGAAAAAATGAAAGAATACTATAAGACTGAATTTGCAGAGAATCACAAAAACACCTACAGCAACAGGGGCGAAAAGTATCTTATTTCCATTATGATACCTGTTTTCAACAAACTGGAATATACAAAAAGATGTCTGGATAGTCTCTTTCGAAATACAGATCTCGCCAAATACCCCTGTGAACTGATCCTGTTAAATGACGGTTCCACCGATGGGACGGAAGAATACTTTGAAAGCCTTGGGGTAACAAAGGTTATAACTTTAAAACAAAATGTAAAAACAATGATTTTTTCTCTGCTATACCGGGTCTGTGAGGGAAAATATGCAGCATTTGTCAATAACGACACCATTCTTACAGAACACTGGCTGGATAACCTGCTTACCTGCTTACAGTTTTATCCTAATGCAGTTATGTCTGTCCCCAGCACGCCAAACACCAGCAACCGTCAGGGCATGGTTGCTGAATTCACACCAGAAAATGCAGAAGCTGCAGCAAAAGCCCATAACCGCCCCTGTCCATACCTTTGGGAAGAGCGTTGCAGACTCATGCCTGTAATCGCATTGTATGATGTGGATAAGGTGAATACCATTGGTTTTGCAGACCGCTATTTTCATACCATGGAATTCTGGGATGATGATTTCAGTCTGCGTGCGAGAAGAGCCGGCTTTCAGCAGATTCTGTGCCTGGATACCTGGTGCTACCATTATGGAAGCATTTCCGGTAAGGCTGACCAGATCAAAAACAGGACGCTTTTTAACGGAAGAGTGCTGTTTCAGACAAAATATGACATTGATCCCTGGGGGAATAACTATTGTTATGATTCCTACCAGCTATCTCACATTGAACTTACTATTCCACAGCAGCCTGTGGATGTTTCCATGCTGGCCATTGACCCCGGCTTTGGGGCAGATGTGCTGCAGTTTAAAACGCAGCTTAGAAGACTGGAAAAAAAGAGTTCATTTTCATTCCTTATCAATGACCCCGGCCTGAAAGACGACTTAAATCCGTTTAACAGCACCGTCATCGTGTCCCCTTCTATTTTAGAAACACATAAGCACATTCCGGAAGGTTCCTACAACTATATCAGCCTGGGCAGGGATTTATCCGTTTATCCCGATTACAAAGAACTGCTTAAAGAATGCTCGGCACACCTTAAAACAGGCGGTTTCCTATATTTTTATGTTGCAAATCCCTATGCTTACCATCTAAAGCAGGAACTGTCAGAAGAACGGATGCTAAACGGGAAAGTTTCCCTGATGCTCATTAATATCCAGGAACTTCTGCCACTCCTTAGCAGTCTCAGCCTAAAGCCGCAGCTAAGAGCCATCCTGGGAGCTGCACCGCCCAAAGAGCAAAAAAAGGGGGATACGGAACACCTGGACCGTTATTTTTTAATCTGTGAAAAAGAGGGTTAACTTTCGTCTCTTTGTGTATATAAAAAAGTTAAGGAGCAAAACCAATGAACCGGTTCAGCTCCTTAACTTTTCTTCTTACACTCTTACATCAACATACTGTCCTAAACCAGTTGCCTTAATCTGGTTAGGTACTGCCGCATCCATCATCTTTAAAAGATCGGCGGCCTGTGCTTCCTGGTTATCCATTGCCTTTTTTGCAACACTTAACCCGGCACTCTGTTGAATTTTAGCAGAACTTAACTGCATACTCATTGCTGCAATATCCATATCTTTCTCCCTTCACATAACATGTCATAAGAAATCATGGTCCAACACTATTTATATCGGCTTTTTTCATTGAACTGATAAGTCATTATCCCTGTTCCTGATAACAATCCAGAGTAAACCAGAATTCAACCCCACCATTTACATTTCGGACACCACAGGACTTATTGTGGGAATCAATAATGGCTTTTACAATGGAAAGACCAATGCCGCTGCCCCCATACTCCCGGGTGTGTGCTTTATCCACTTTGAAAAATTTCGTCCACAGCTTTGGTAAATCTTCTTCCGGAATGCTCTGTCCCGTATTAAACACAGTAACAAGAGCCTCTTTTCCGTTCTCTTCTGCAGTAATTATGATCTCCCGTTCTCCGCCCAGATGATTGAGTGCATTATTCAAATAATTGGTGATCACTTCTTCTATTTTAAATTCATCAGCATAAACACGGATGGTATCAAAGGTTTCCAGTTTTACATTTGCTTCCTTTTGCTGGATCAAAATTCCGGCAGAACCAATCACTCCACGGATGAGTTCCGTTAAATCAAAGCATTCCAACTGTAGATCATCATTGCCGAATTCCAAAGCCGTTAGATTTAACAGCTGACGGACCATTTTATTCATCTTATTGGCCTCATCCATGATTACCTCACAGTAATAATCCCTGCTCTCCGGATCTTCTGCCATTCCCTCCGTTAAGCCTTCCGCATATCCCTGAATGAGAGCAATGGGTGTTTTTAACTCATGGGAAACATTGGCAATGAAATCCTTTCGCATTTCATCGATCTTTACTTTCTCTGCAATATCCTTCTGCAATTCCTCATTGGCACTCCGAAGCTGTCCGATTGTATCCTTAAGCTTGTCAGACAGCTGATTCATGCTGTTGCCTAAAACACCAATTTCATCTTTTTCATTGCCTGTATATTTTGCCTCAAAGTCCAGACTGGACATCTTCTCGGATAAATTCGCCAGCTGAAGGATTGGGGTTGTGATCCGTTTGGTGGTAAAATAGATAAACAAACTGCCTATAATCAAAGCCATAGAACCCACATATGCCAGGAACCTGTTTGATAAAGCCACACTGTCCCGGATGCTCGACAACGGAATGGAGATAAGAAAAATGGTTTTATTATCAGAAAAATATCCCCAGCTTTCCAGATAATAGGAATCTGAACGTTTATCATAGGTTTTCTGAATAATATAATTGTCATGCTTTTTCAAAACGCTGGCCTGGGGCATATCTTTGCCAAAAATGTAATCTTCCACCCTGTTTTTCAAAAACTGGCGGTCACCGCTGGTAGACATCAGGGCTTCATCGGTTGTACTGTCGATTAACACCATCATTAAATTATATTTTTCACCCATCGTCCGGAACATTTTCTGTACGGGTCCCTCATTCTTGAAATCGGGATCATAGGAATCATGGTAATACTCGATAATTCCCTTACCGCTTTCATTGGCCTGGGCAACTACCTGGTCTATCTCCGTATAGGCCATTTCCAGTATGTGGACCTTGGCTCTGGTATAAAAGCTCTCTAAAAACCAGTTATTCACACACCAGGTGGACAGAAGAACAAATGCCATCAGACAGACAAATATCATGGCAAAACGTGCTTTAATGGAATGCTTCATTCACTCACCTCTAACGATTATGTCACTTCAAATTTATAGCCCATTCCCCAGATCGTCCGGATGTAATCTCCCTTTTCTCCCATCTTGCTTCTTAATTTCTTCACATGAGTGTCAATGGTTCTTGCATCACCAAAATAATCATAGTTCCATACATTATTTAGAATTTTCTCTCTGGAAAGAGCTATTCCCTGATTTTCCAGGAAATATGCCAGCAGCTCAAATTCTTTATAGCTTAATTCAATATCCTTTCCATCGATTGTTACCTGGTGGGCCACCTTGTCAATACAGATACCCCCGATCTCTACAGAATCCGTATTAACGGCATTGCTGCGCCTTAATATGGCCTCTACACGTGCAACCAGGATCTTGGGGCTGAATGGCTTTGCAATATATTCATCCACGCCTAAATCAAATCCCTGAAGCTCATCCCGCTCTTCTGTTCTGGCTGTCAGCATGATGATCGGAACCTGGGAATATTTGCGGATGGTCTTGCAGGTCTCCCATCCATCCATTTTCGGCATCATAACATCCAGGATTATCAGCACAATATCTTTTTGATCAAAAAATATATCAACTGCTTCCTCTCCATTTGATGCTTCCACAACGGTGAATCCTTTTACACTGAGGAAATCCTTTACCAGCTTTCTCATTCTAGCTTCATCATCTACCACTAATATTTTTAACTGTTCCATAAAAACCTCCCGAAATCAGATCTCAATTGTTTTCCTATATTTCTGAAACATATTGTACCAAATTGCGGGAAGGATATCTACATTTTCACAGAGATTTCACACCATTTGCCTATTTACTTCCGGAAATTCAAAAAACAGGCAGATGCCCATACAAAAGCATCTGCCTGTCCAATCTCTTCTTATCTTAATTCTGTTGTAGGAATGGTATCCATATCATCAAACGCCTGGTTCTCACCGCCCATTGCCCAGACGAAGGTATAATTGCTTGTACCTGCTCCGGAATGGATGCTCCAGGATGGGCTGATGACTGCCTGCTCATTCTGCATAACGATGTGTCTGGTCTCTTTGCCTTCGCCCATCATGTGGAATACCACATTGTTCTCCGGAATCTCAAAGTACATATAGACTTCCATACGTCTTTCATGAGTATGAGACGGCATGGTGTTCCATACACTGCCCGGATCCAGAACTGTCATTCCCATGGATAACTGGCAGGTCTCAAGTACATCCGGATGGATGAACTGGTTGATCACGCGCTTATTGGAAGTTTCCATTGCGCCCAGAGGCTTCTTGGCAGCCTTCTCAATCGGAATAAAGGTAGTCTTGCATGCCTTGTGAGCCGGAGCACTTACCATATAAAACTTAGCTGGATTCTTTGCATCATCGCTGGAGAATAAAACTTCCTTGGTTCCCTTTGTGATGTATAAGCAGTCCTTATATCCCATGCTGAATTCTTCTCCATCAGCCTTGATCTTTCCTGATCCTCCGATGTTGAAGATACCGATCTCACGTCTCTCCAGGAAAAAGCTTGTACCAAAGTTTTTCCAGATATCAATTCCCTTGTCAATGGAAACGGTTTCTGTTGTTGGCATACAGCCCAGTGTTACCATACGGTCAACATGGGAGTAAACAGCTACCACTTCATTGGCAACGTATAAGTTCTCAATTAAAAATTCGTTTCTTGTTTCTTCTGTTGTGTAACGCTTGAAATCTTTCTGATTTGCAGAGTAACGAATATCCATTTATAAAAAGCCTCCTTATTTGTATTTGAAATAACTGACCATCTACATGGTATCATAAGGCAGTTTTTAATTCAACATCTTATTGGATTATTTTAAATTTATCCACTTCTTTCCGAAGGAGAGCTACATGAGCGGATAGTTCCTCACTGGAAGCGGAACTCTATTTGTCAAATTCTAAACAATCAAAAAATTCCAGAAATAAGATACAAATTTGACATTTTTAAACCTGTATCTTACTTCTGGAATTTTATTTTTATTCTTTCTGGGCTGCCTGGATCAGTTTTAAATTACTTTTCAGCCGTTCATTGCCAGGAGCCAAAAGAAGAGCTGCTTTTGCATGTTCCAGGGATTCATGAAGTAAACCAAGCCGGTAAGCCGCAATTGCACAAAGGTCCTCTGGTGTATAATCCCAGGAATAGCCCATATTGACAAAGGTCCTTGACTTTTCTTTTATTTTCAGTGCTTCCATGGTCAAATAATAAACCATTGGCCAGTCACTCTGCTCATAGCAGATTTTGGCAAATTCCACATAAGGATCCCGCATAACGGGAACCTCTGCAATCGCTTTGTAATACCACTGATATGCTTCCTTTTTATTTCCCAGTCTATAGTACGATCTGGCAATCCAGCGCATGGCTGCACACCGCTCATCGCACCATTTTGCAGTTGGAAGCAGCAAATACTCTTTCAGGATTTTGATGCTTTCCTGCCATTTGCTCTTATACATATACTCTCTGCCAAGATAGTACCGCATCCGTTCGTCCCCTGGCGTTTCCTTCACCGCAAGTTCAAGAAGAGGCAGATAAGAGCCTCTGGATTTGGTGGGATCGGGGTAATGGTTTAATACCATTCCATCAATATATACTGTCTCAAGAGGCTGACTTCCGCAGTACTGGACAAACTCATGAACCGGACATTTCCAACGGAAATCCTTACGCTCATGCACCTTAAAATAATAGAACTGTATGTCCGGAGTTCCGTCTTCCTTTAAGCTCCAGTTATAAAGATAACGGCCGGTTTTTGCAACAGCTCCCTGATTGCGGGGTTTATGGTTCAGCCATGCTTCTTCCAGGCGGCTTCTCCAGCCTGGTTCAAACCTCTCATCAAGATCTGTACAGACGCAGATATCCACATCTTCCGGTACGTGATCCAGAGAGATGTTTCTTGCCACATCAAACCGCCATGGCTTAATAACATCCACATATACTACGGCGCCCCGCTCTTTCAGCTTATCTACTGTATCATCCTCTGATCCGGTGTCTGTGACAACTATGAGATCTGCCTCATTCATGGAATCCATCCATTTATCTACAAATGACGCTTCGTTTTTACAGATTGCATAAACGCAGATTTTCAGACCGCTCATAAGGATTCCTCCTTAGCCGCCTGCTTTCTGCTTTTTTGCTGAATCAGCGTAAGATTGCTTTGAAGCCTTTTATTTTCCGGATCTGTCTTTAATGCCTGGACTGCGTAATCTTCGGCTGTTTCATTCATACCCAACCAATAAGCGCTGATTGCAGCATAATCGTATAATGCATATCCCCAGCTTGCAGGGTCCACCAGATAACTTCCTGTGCTTTCCTTAATTGCCAGCCCCTTCTGTGCCATGGCAAAGCAAAGCGCCCAGTTTGATTCTAAATAGCCGAATTTTGCTAACGCAAGGTAAGGCTCTCTCACCTCCGGGCATTCTGCAAGAGCGCGGTACAGCCAGACCAGTTCTTCCCTTTTGTTCCCTTTTTCTGCATAAGCGTGAGCGATAAACCGCATGGAGGCGCTTCGTTCCTCTGTCCAGCCGGCAGTCGGCATGGAAAGATGTTTATTCAGAGTCTGTATGGCCTGGTCATAATTTCCATGAAATACATATTCTCTGCCAAGCCAGAACATGGCTCTGTCATCAAAGGGATTTTCTTTTACTGATAATTCCAGAAGGGGAAGATACTGACTTCTCGGTTTTGAATTATCCGGGTAATGATTTAATACAAGCCCGTTCACCCATCCCGAATTTTCCGGTTCTGATCCGCTGTACTCCAATATCTCATGAACCGGATGAATCCAGCGGTAACCATGGCGTTTATGAATCTTTTCCATGGGATACTGCTTCTTTGGTGTTCCGTCAGGATTCATGGTAAATGTGAATAAATATCTGGCTTTGGTCTGGTCCGGTTTCCAGGCAGACTCTAAGATTTTCCTCCAGCCGGGTATAAATACCTCATCTAAATCATTGGACACACAAATATCCGCATCTTCCGGCACATGATCGAGAGCAGCATTGCGCGCTGTGTCAAATCTCCATGGGGAAATGGTTTCCTCATATACAGTCGCCCCTCTTGCTCTTAGTTTTTCAACTGTTCCGTCTGTAGAGCCTGTATCGGTCACAATTACTTCATCAGCCTCAGATACCGCATCCATCCACCGGTCCACAAACTGCTCCTCATTTTTGCTGATCGCATAAACGCATATCTTATATCGGTTCAATCAAACCAACTCCTTTTAGAATATTCTGATTGCTAGATACAATATATGCAAAAACAGCCTGTCCCGTGATATAATAAGACAATCCGGTTTCTTTATGAAAGACTCACTCCGTATACAATTTCATAAATCTCTTTCTTATAGGGCAGAAATGCCTCTTCAGAGATTGGTGTTCCATAGCTGGTCACCCATAGCTGCATAGGACTGTCCTGTGGCTTTAAAGGCATCTGCTCATAGTAAAAATGATTGACATAAAATCCCAACCGTTCATAAAATACCGCTCTCTTGCCTGTTATGGGGTTTTCCCGGGTCACAGGCTCTATTTCCAGAAATACAGGCTTCTTTGTCTCTCTCACTGCTTCTTCTATCAGAAGTTTCCCATAGCCCTTTCCCCTTGATACCTTTGCAGTAGCCAGATGCTCAAAAAAGACGCAGCCAGGCAGATCCCAGTATCCAAGAAATGCTTTAATCTTCCCGTCTTCTTCCACTGCCCGGATCTGATAGGCCGGGTTGCCAGACACATTCCTCTGACCTTCCTTCGTACGCCTTTCCTGGTCTGGAAATGACTCCTCGTAAATGACATATATTTCTTCAAAGCGGTCCTGTGGTTTTCTGATTAACATTTTTTATCTCCTGTGGTTCTTTTTTAATACTATCTTTTTAACACGATCCATTGTATCATAGATTTTCCATATTTGCAGACAAATACGCCCTGTCCGGGTCTCTCCTTTATTCAGACAGGAGAATAACCCGGGCAGGACGCAGATTTTGGAACTTGCTGTTTCTTATAATTACTGAATGGTGATTCTTCCCTGTCCTGCCGGATTTGCATAGTCAGCGCCTACATTGCCACCTAAATTGCTGCGGACAAAGGCTGACAGAATATCCACGTCTGTCATTACATCATCACGGATCACCTTGCTGTTTTTAAACATAGTCATACCGTCACCAGCCATTTTTAACATGTAATTGTGAGAAGCTACGGTATAAACTTTGGCAGTATCAAGAGGAGAATCTCCTATCATGATGTCTGCTACCCGGTATGCACCGGCTACTTTTACAAAGTTGCCTTTTTCATCTACCTGCACACTGGATGGAACTGAGGTCTTAATGGTATATTTTAAACCGGATACCTGTAAAAATCCGCCGTTTTCCTTTGGATAATTACGGGAAGCCATCTCTAACGCATCCTTAATCTGCTGTCCGGTTACCTCTGCGACACAGCCCATGTTGCCAAAGGGGTGTACAGTAAGAGTGTCGTTGTATGTAATATTTCCAGGTTTAATACCTGCACGGACACCGCCTCCGTTAACAATACCGATGTCCGCCCCAAGCACCTGGCGGTATGCATCTGCACAAAGATCACCTAAGTTGGTTTCTCCGCTTCT
Source organism: uncultured Clostridium sp. (assembly GCA_963523075.1). GTDB lineage: Bacteria > Bacillota > Clostridia > Lachnospirales > Lachnospiraceae > Lacrimispora. The sequence goes on along the minus strand of CAURBW010000008.1, from coordinate 127,288 downwards.
GACTGCCCGCTCTCCGGTTGCAGGATTATTGATGGTCAGTTCTACATCGGTATGACCCAGCACTACCTTTAAGGATTCATTATACTGGGCCTGGATATTCTTAATAAACTGGTCTGTATCATAATCCAGGGCTTTTCCATCCTTTGATACTGCAGTTTTCCCCGGAATTACAAGCTGGCTTCCCAGAGTAAGAACGTTTGGATCTTTAATCTTGTCACGGTTGGATTCATAGATTTCTTTCCAGCGGTCATAAGAACCTAATTCTCTCTTTGCAATGCGGCTGAGAGAATCGCCTTTTTTTACGGTGTAGGTGCTGGATACTGCAGCTGCAGGTACCTGGGCAACTATCTCATTGGAAAGAGTGCCGTCTGTGCGAATAGTCAGCTTTCCGATGTTCTTTAACTTGGTTCCCGTCTGGGTAAGGAGCACGTCCTTCCCATCCTTATTTTTTAAATTCTTCGTATATTCTTCATGAGAGTGGCCGTCGATTAACGCATCAATTCCATTTGTATTCTTAATGACATTATCAGAAGTCCACCGGTCAGTTGTGCCGTTCTCCCCCAGATGGCCCACTAAAATTACATACTGAGCGCCCTCTGTTCTGGCACTGTTTACCGACTGCTGAATCTGATCGTAAAGTTTCTTTCCGGTTTCATCTTCACAGAAGCCGTAAATGTAATTGCCGCTTCCGTCCTGGAAATAGGCAGGTGTTGATTTGGTGAAGCTTTCCGGTGTGGTCGCTCCCACCAGGGCAACCTTTGTGCTGCCGTATGTAAACATCTTATAAGGAGCAAATACAGGGGTATTGGTCTTTAAATCCATAAAGTTGCTGGAATAATATCCGCAGCCTAATTTGCCTGCCAGCTCTAAAAAGCGGGGCATACCGTAATCATATTCATGATTGCCCGGCACGGCAAAGTCATATCCGACCTGATTCATAATGTCAATGATATATCCGCCGTCTGAAAGCGTTCCGATGGGGGCTCCCTGAATGGCATCCCCTGCATCAACAAGAGTCACGTAGGGAGTCTGAGCCTGCATCTCTTTCTTATAAAGAGAAAGACCTGCATACCCGATCTTGTCATCAATGCCGCAGTGAACGTCGTTGGTATACAGAATCACAATATCCTGATCTGCAGCCCTGGCCGGAAATGAAAGACCTGTGACAAGGGACAAAACCATGAGCATGGACAGGCAAAGAGACAGAAACCTTCTTTTTGTACTTCCTTTCATTGCTTGAATCCTCCTTTAACATGTGCTTTTTCCTATATTATATCAGATCAATGTAAAATTTCCATATTATTTTGTTAATATTTTCCTTTTATCTGATTCTTTATTTCATGAAAAAACCTCTCTGTTTTAGCTTTTTTGCTTACAGAGAGGTCTACATATTTTTATTAGGATTCTATTTCTTCACTCACTTTAATACCAAGATCATCCAGCTGCTTTGTATCTACAGGAGCCGGTGCCTCAGACATTAAGCAGGATGCATCTTTTACCTTAGGGAATGCTATCACATCGCGGATGCTGTCTGCTCCTACCATCAGCATCACAACTCGATCAAGACCATAAGCCAGCCCTGCATGAGGAGGCACACCGAAACGGAATGCATCTAAAAGGAAACCGAACTGTTCGTCTGCCTGCTCTTTGGTAAAGCCCAGTACCTCAAACATCTTGGACTGAATATCGCCCTGATGGATACGGACAGATCCACCGCCCAGCTCCGTACCGTTGAGCACGATATCGTAAGCTTTGGCGCGAACAGCACCCGGATCGGTGTCGACCAGAGCCCAGTCTTCTTCCATCGGCATGGTAAATGGGTGATGCATGGCTGTAAAACGTCCCTGTTCCTCGGAATACTCAAGTAACGGGAATTCTGTTACCCATAAGAATTTAAATTCGTCTTTCTTCAAAAGTTCCAGCTGTCTTGCCAGTTCCAGACGAAGATTGCCAAGTACATCAAAGACAACCTTATCTCTGTCTGCCGCAAATAAAAGGAGATCTCCCGGCTGTCCATCCATGACTTTTGCCAGCGTTTCAAGTTCTTCTTCTGACATAAATTTGGAGAAGGAACATTTGTAGGTTCCGTCTTCACTCACTGCCAGATAAGCAAGTCCCTTTGCGCCAAAGCCCTTTGCATATTCCACAAGAGCATCGATCTTTTTCCTTGGCATGGCTGCCTGTCCCTTTGCATTAATACCACGGACAGATCCGCCGTTTTCCAAAGCTCCCTTAAATACTGCAAACTCCGTATCTTTTACCACATCTGACACATTTTTCAGTTCCATTCCAAAACGCATATCCGGTTTGTCGGAACCAAAACGGTCCATAGCCTCTCTCCACGTCATACGTGTGATTGGCAGCTCAATGTCGTAATTGCAGATTTCCTTAAACAGTTTTTTAAGCAGTCTCTCATTTACTGCCAGCACATCTTCCACATCTACAAAGGACAGCTCCATATCGATCTGAGTGAATTCCGGCTGTCTGTCCGCACGCAAATCTTCGTCGCGGTAGCATCTTGCCAGCTGGAAATAACGGTCATAGCCGGAGCACATAAGAAGCTGTTTAAAGAGCTGGGGAGACTGGGGAAGCGCATAAAAGGAACCGGGATGAACACGGCTTGGTACCAGATAATCTCTTGCTCCTTCCGGTGTACTCTTAATCAGGGTAGGAGTCTCGATCTCTAAAAAGCCCTCTTCTGCCAGAAATGCTCTCGTTAATGTGGCAACCTGGCTTCTGATCATGATATTTTTCTGAATGTCCGGTCTTCTTAAATCCAGATAACGGTATTTTAATCTCAGTTCTTCTTTTGTCTTGCTGTTTTCCTCAACCGGGAAAGGAGGTGTTTCAGACTCGGAAAGAATACGCAGACCATTCGCCCGCACTTCAATGGCGCCGGTCGCCAGGTTCTCATTGACACCGCCCGCTCTGTTCTCCACCACACCGGTAACAGCGATAACAAACTCACTTCTCAGCTTCTCCGCTTTTGCAAAATTCTCCGCTCCGCAGTCGCTTTCCTCGAAGATGATCTGCAGAATACCAGAGCGGTCTCTTAAATCAACGAAAATAATTCCGCCCTTGTTTCTGCTTTTCTGAACCCAGCCCATGACTGTGACTTCTTTTCCTGTACAGGCTGCTGTAACTTCCGTACATCTATGGGATCTTTTTAAACCCAACATTGACTCTGCCATAATTTCCTCCTAATATGTTTCCTTCAGTGCTTCTTTATAAAATTCCTTAAACTGGGTATATCCCTCTTTTAGAAGGCTTTCCTTCTGGAACTTTTTATTTTTATTCATCTGGGATACCAGTACAGTCTTACCCTTGGCGCGTTCACTCATGGCCTCTTTTACTGCCTCATTCATGACCGCATCGCTCACTCCTTTTTCAATCAGGAACGCAAGCCTTTCTTCACTGCCCGGTACAGTAAAGCCCTCCTCCATGAGAATGGTGATAATTCGCTCAAAGCCAATGGAAAAGCCGCATGCAGGTGTATCCATTCCGGTAAATTTGCCAATCATCTTATCATAACGGCCGCCTCCGCCGACGGAACCGGGGAAACCGTCTACCAGAATCTCAAAGATGGTTCCTGTGTAGTAGGACATTCCGCGTACCAGGGTTGGGTCGAATTCGATCTTAAACTGGCTGGTGGTAATCTCGCTTACACTGTCAATGATAGCCGCCAGATTCTCTGCCTGCTCCGGATCCATGGCATCTTTTAATACTTCCTTTAAGCTTCTTACGCCGGCTGCATCCCTGGTCACCGTTTCAAACAGGGATAAATATTTTTCAATATTCTCTTCCGCATAACCAGCTTCTTTTAACTCTCCAGCCACGCCATCCATGCCGATCTTGTCCATCTTGTCCAAAATAATAAAGACCTGATCGTAAGACTCTTCTAAGAATCCGCAGTGTGCTGCCATTCCCTTTAAAATGTTTCGGTCGTTGATTCTCACTGTATATCCTTTAAATCCTACCTTGCCAAGCAGGGTGGTCGTCGCAAGAATCAGTTCGATCTCCGCCAGTCTGGTTGGATCGCCCAGGATATCAATGTCGCACTGGACGAACTGTCTGAAACGTCCTCTCTGTGGGCGGTCTGCTCTCCAGACACTTCCCATCTGAAGGGATTTAAATGGGGCCGGAAGAACCGCCGCATTGTTGGAATAATATCTGGAAAGGGGAACGGTAAGGTCATAGCGCAGACCGCTGTCTACCAGATCATTCTCCATCTGTGCTGTTTCCAGATTCAGCTTGTCTCCCCGCTTCATAATCTTGAATATCAGCTTTTCATTATCTCCGCCCTGCTTGCTGGTCAGGTTCTCGATGTGTTCCACACAGGGAGTTTCAATTGAATTAAATCCAAATCCGCCGTATGTCTCCCGAATCTGGTTCATTACATATTCCCGCACCTGCATTTCGGCAGGAAGTATGTCCTTCATTCCGGTAACCGGTTTCTTTTTTAATGACATTTTTTTCACTCCGTTTATTATATTTTCTATCTTTCATGGAAATCGCAAATCATGCTTTCTATTTTAAATTACATTTCTGATTTTGCAAGCATTTTTTCTTTTCTTTCTATCATTTCATCGATTCGGGCGATGTACTGTTCCACATCCTTGACATTCTCCACCCTCTCCAGCCGATTCTCCGAAGGAAATACCACTTTCGTTGTAGTTCCGGCTCCGCAGGCTGCTATGGTCTGCTTTTCCTCCATAATCAGAATGTTGTAGATACAGGCTTTTCCAGGAACCGAATACCCCACATTCTCAAAGTTGCCGGCCATGTTTTTCTGACGGTAGAGATAATAGGGCTCCTGCCCCATGCTTCGGGCATAGGAAGCTGTTAAATCAATCATTTCCTGAGTTCCCGTAATTTTTAAATCTCCGTACTGTTCCTTATACATATTAAGACGTGCCGCCCGCTTAATCGCCAGAGTATGAACCGTGATGCCGTCAGGTCCCAGAGACTTGATTTCCTCCATGGTCCTTCTCACATCCTCTAAATCTTCTCCAGGCAGCCCGATAATTAAATCCATATTAATATTATCAAACCCCAATGACCTGGCTGACCGGAACCGGTCCTTTACCATCTCTACCGTGTGGCGGCGGCCGATTATCTTAAGTGTCTCTTCTTTCATTGTCTGGGGATTAATGGAAATACGGGTCACACCGTATTTCTTTAATACCTTTAGTTTCTCTTCCGTAATGCTGTCCGGTCTTCCCGCTTCCACGGTAAATTCCTTTACATCTGTAAAATCAAAGGTTTCCTTCAGCCTTTCCATCAGCTTTTCCAAATGTTCTGCACTGAGTGAAGTAGGTGTTCCGCCTCCCACATACACAGTATCCAGGATTTTTCCGGCCATTTGCCTGGCTGTAAACTCCATCTCTTTCCGCAAGGCTTCCAGATAATCATCCATTCGTTTTTCCCACTGACTGATGGGAAATGATGTGAAAGAGCAATACAGACAGGTGGTGGGGCAGAACGGAATTCCGATATAAAGGCTGTATCCATTTTCATAGTCAATGGAAGACAGCAGATTTAATTCTCTTTTTGCAATCTCCAGGCTTAAATCCACTTTCTGATCACTGGTTAAATACGTCTCCTTCATATATCCGGAAACTTCATCTTCTTTGCTGCCGGAAAGAAGCTTGGTCATGGCTATTTTAACCGGGCGGATTCCGGTGAGAGTTCCCCAGGGAAGTTCCCTGCCAGTCAGCTCCCCCGCCATACCATAAAGCATCCGCTTGATCCTGTTTTTCGTTTCAAAGCGGTTTGAAAAGTCCGCCTTTGTCGTGGAGGTTTTCGTTACTCCATGTTCCCTGTCTTCAAGACTCAGCCGGAAGAAATCCTCTCCCGTCACTCCACGTACAAGAAGCCGGAACTCTTCATCCGGATTCTCCTCATGAAGAAACCGCTCTCCCGGATAAAATGCCATAAGCAGTTCCCTGATGTCCTGTTCAAAGGATTGATCATCTAATATTAATCCTACCATTTTTATTCCCTATCCTCTGTATGATGCCACCGGATTATACGATTTTTCATGGCCGATGGTAGTTACGTTCCCATGTCCCGGATAAACCATGGTATCACCGGGAAGGGGAAACAGCTTTTCCCGAATGGAGTTTATGATCTTAAACTGGTCTCCGGCAGGCAGATCTGTACGTCCCAGGGATTCCAGAAAAAGTGTGTCTCCGCTGATTAAAACATCTTCCTCTTTTATATAATAGCAGACGCACCCTTCCGTATGGCCTGGAGTGGCAATTACATGGACCAAAATCCCTGCAGCTTCCAAAGTCTCCCCGTCAGTCATATACCGGTCTGCATCCAGAGAACACGTTCTGCCGATGCTGGCAGAAAGATTCACGGACGGATCTGTAAGCAGCACCTTTTCTTTTTCTCCGGCACAGACAACTGCCTCCGGAAACGCACGTTTGATCTCCTCAACCGCCATAATATGGTCAAAATGGCCATGGGTTAATAAAATAACTTCCGGTGTAACAGAAAGCTTCCTGCACTGATCCAGGATATATGCCCCCTCATCGCCGGGGTCCACAATAATTGCCTTATTTAAATGTTCCCGGAAAATAATATAACAGTTGGTCCCAATCTGCCCTACCGGGTATGTTTTAATTCTGAAATCACTCATATTCTTATCTCCTGTTTCAATCGTTTCCTTTGATCTGTCAGTTAAATGGTAAATACCGGAATATCCGTTCCATACAAAAGCTTTGCCTGATAATAATCTGCATACTCCATAAAAAGAATATTGTCTTCATTTCTTGTAGTGACAAAATAATCGGCTGCTGCAAACAAACATCTTACATCATCTTCCATTGTGCCCAATTTTATCATAATCTTTTTGCCGTCTGCTCTAAGGTTCTCCACAACCCCAGAAACTTCCCGGTATCCTTCTTCACCCGCAGACGGGCTGATATAAATAAAAAGCCTGGTAAAGTCAGGGGCTGACGCAGCAAATTCCGTTAATATCCTCTTCCAGAGGGAAAATGGCCTGAAAAGATCTGCAATAAGCAGAATCGTCTTCCTGTCAGATGGGGATATCACCGGTTCTATCTGATCCCATTCTTCTCTCCGGTCAAACTTTTCTATAAATGCTTCTGCAGGCAGCAGGAACTCCTTCTGATTTTCAACCAGCTTTTCCTCCGGCCAGTTCCACCAGCCGATTCGGTTTAAGGCTTTTCTCTGTTCCTCATCAAACCGGTAACCGATGATTTTTGCCGGATTGCCTGCTGCCATGGCATAAGGAGGCACTGATTTAGTCACCACGCTCTCCGCTCCGATCACAGCCCCGTTATGGATGGCAATACCGCTCATAATAGTTGCTCCATTGCCGATCCATACATCATTGCCAATCAGCACGGAGCCTTTTCTTCTGGTCCTTTCAGGAACCGGTATCGTCATAAAAGACGGGCTCCCCTGAAAAATGGATTTGTAATTATGATTTAAATTAACAAGAAATGTAATTTTATCAGCGAGGGCGCAGTACTTCCCGATCTGTATACAGTGAACCCCCTCCGTAATGTTAAAGTTTAATCCTGACTGTATTTCCGCTCCGACGATATAGCTGTCTTTATCGATCTGCATAAAGGGAAACCGTTCCTCTGAGCCTGTAACAGGCATGGTAAGTCTGGTTAAACTTTTCACTGTCTGTGGAAGATATTTTACAGGATATACCACGGTCCGCAGCACCTTTCCGATTAAAAAGAGAAAAACTGCGTTATCCCGCAGTCCTCTCAATGTCAATTACACCTTCGATTTGTCTCAGTTTATCAACCAGTTTTCCAAGCTCTTCCACGCCATGGGTCTCAAAGGTCATGGTAATGGTAGCCTTCCCCTGTTTGTTGGTTCTGGAATTCATGGAAGTGATATCAATCTGCCTCTCAGTAAATACCTTAGAAATATCAACAAACATACCGATCCTGTTATTGGCAAAAATTTTGATTTCCGTAGAATAACGTTCTTTTGTGCTGTCCCCTTCCGATTCCTGCCACTCTGCATCAATCAGACGGTTTCTCTCATCCTCCGGAAGATTTAATACATTGACACAGTCCGTTCTGTGAATGGAAATCCCTCTTCCTCTCGTTACAAAGCCCACAATCTCGTCGCCCGGCACAGGAGAACAGCATTTGGAGAAACGGACTGCAAGGTCGTGAATTCCCTTTACAACAATTCCGCTGCCGGAACGTCTCTTAATGGGCAGTCTGCTGCCCATATCCTCAATGTCATTTAATATGGTGGTGTCGGTTACGTCCTTCTTTAATTTCTTATCCTTTTCATCCACCATCTTATTGATGACCTGGCCTTCTTTTAAACCGCCGTGACCGATGGATGCAAGCACAGAATCCCAGTCGCGGAAGGCATAGCGTTTCATAACCTTTCCCTGATATTCCGGTTTGTTGATTTCAGAATAATTAATTCCTTTGGCCTTACAGTAGCGGTCCACCATCTCCTTGCCGCGGAGAATATTGTCTTCTTTCAGCTCTGTCTTAAACCATTGGTTGATTTTATTTTTTGCCTGGGTGCTTTTGACCACATTCAGCCAGTCGCGGCTGGGGCCTTTGCTGTTCTGGGAAGTGATGATCTCCACCTGGTCGCCGTTTTCAATGACATACTCAATGTTCACCAGCTTGCCATTGACTCTGGCGCCCACCATCTTGTTTCCAACTGCACTGTGTATGGAGTATGCAAAATCAATGGGGGTTGAACCACTGGGAAGATTCTTCACGTCACCTGACGGAGTAAAGCAGTAAACACTGTCGGAGAACAAGTCTAAGTCACCCTTAACCATGTTTAAGAATTCCTTGTTGTCGGACATGTCCTTCTGCCATTCTAAAATCTGACGGAGCCAGCTTAGCTTCTCCTGCTCTTTGCCTGCTGCAACCTGACCGCTTCCGCTCTCCTTATACTTCCAGTGTGCCGCAATTCCGTATTCTGCAGTACGGTGCATCTCATACGTACGGATCTGAATCTCAAAAGGCTGACCGTTGTTGCCGATGAGCGTAGTATGAAGAGACTGATACATGTTGGGCTTTGGCATGGCGATATAATCCTTAAAACGGCCCGGGATGGGTTTATACAGCTCATGAATCACGCCGAGAGCAGCATAACAGTCCTTTACATTGTCAACGATAATGCGCACCGCAAACAAGTCATAGATCTGATCCAGCGTTTTATTCTGGTTGACCATTTTTTTATAGATGCTGAAGAAATGTTTGACACGGCCGTCCACTCTCGCTTCAATTCCAGCTTCTTTTAAATGTTCTTCCACTTCATCAACAATGCTCTTTACAAAGTATTCTCTGGCATCTTTTTTTAGTGATATTTTTTCTGCCAGCTCATAATAGGTGTCCGGCTCTAAGTATTTTAAAGACAGATCATCAAGTTCGATCTTAATTTTGGAAATACCAAGGCGGTGGGCGATGGGAGCATAAATCTCCATGGTCTCCTTGGCCTTTTCCTTTTGCTTTTCAGGTCTCATGTACTGAAGCGTCCGCATATTGTGAAGACGGTCTGACAGCTTGATGATAATGACACGAATGTCCTTAGCCATCGCCAAGAACATCTTTCTTAAGTTCTCTGCCTGAATCTCCATCTTATCCATAGACCAGGAAATCTGGGTCAGCTTGGTGACTCCGTCAACCAGAAGAGCCACCTCTTCCCCGAATTCCGCCTTCAGTTCATCTAAGGACATAATGGTATCCTCTACCACATCATGGAGGATCCCTGCGGCTATGGTCTCTTTGTCCATCTCCAAATCAGCCAGAATGATGGCAACACAAAGAGGATGAATGATGTAGGGTTCTCCGGATTTGCGAACCTGGTCCTTATGGGCTTCAGCCGCGAGATGATAGGCTTTTTCTATCATGGAAATATCATCGGAGGGATGATACCTTTTTATGCTCGCAACCAGTTCTTCATAAAGCGCTTGCGGACTTGTAAAATCAGCGGGCGCTTCCAGATCAATGTCTACTTTCTTCAATTCCTTATGTTCCTTTTCATATTCAGTCAACTTGTGTTTCTCCATCATTGGATTATCTGCCATATGCCGTCACCTTTTTTTGTAACATTCCTGTTTTCACCGATTTTTAAACGTAGTTATCATACATTATACGTATTATTGTCGAAAAAAGCAATTATTTTTTCTTTCTCTTCCGCTCCGATAAACGCGGCTTCCAGCGCATAGCGGTTCATCTGCGTTAAGTCTGCTTCTGTAAATCCCATATACTTTTCAATCAGCTCCGCCTCTTTTTCCAGAGTCGTATCCGATACCGTCATGTTGTCTGTATTATAGGTCACCGGAATCCCCCAGTCGTAAAATGCTTTTAACGGATGCTTTTCGATGGAGGGAACTGCCTTCGTCTGAAGGTTGCTGATCACACACATCTCTAAAGTGATTTTTTCCTTTTTTAAGAGGTCCATACAGGACTGGGACTGAATTGCCGCACAACCGTGTCCAATTCTCTTTGCTCCATAGGAAACGGCCTTTATAATATTCTCACAGTCTCCGCATTCTCCTGCATGTATGGTAAACGGGATATTCTTCTGTCCGGCTCTTTTAAAGAGAGATTCAAAATGAGCCATGGGAACAAGACCTTCCGGCCCTGCAATATCAACGCCCACAACGCCCTTGCCAAGATAAGAAGAGGCCAGCTCAAAGGTCTCCTCATTTTCCTTATCCGATCCGTTTACCATGGAACACAGAAGAAGCCCTGCTTTCAGTGCGGTGCCTTCCATTCCCTTATTCATTCCTTTTATAACGGCTTCCAAAACCCTTTCTTTTGAAAGTCCTTTTCTCATATGAAGCTGAGGTGCAAAACGGATTTCACTGTAAATAAGTCCCTGGTCAGCAAGTCTTCTGGTTAAGTCCTCACATGCCAGTGTAAGAGCTTCTTCTGTCTGCAGAAGCTGCCCTGGTAAATCGAAACATTTCAGATAATCCACAAGGCTTTCACAGTTTTCCCCCACTGATACACTGTCCTTTATATCCTGTCCTTCAAAATCATATCCAATCTGCGCTGCCAAAAGCCTTACCACTTCAATCGATAAAGACCCGTCAAGATGCAGATGGAGGTCAGTTTCCGGTCGCTTCATAATGATCCCTCCTTCATTCGATGGAAACATTCTACCATATAATAAGGAAAGCAACAATTATTTATTTTGCCATTGACGTTCTTTTCTGATGCAGGCAAAGAAAGAACTGTCCGAAATGCAGGACAGTTCTTTCTCTTTTTTAGTGATGCACCATATCTTCATAAAATTCATAGGCTTCTTTATCAGTAAAACCTTCATGAACAATTTTTCTGACTGCTGCGCACATTTCAACGGGATTTTCACTCTGGAATATGTTCCTTCCCATGTCAACCCCCTTCGCACCGTGGCTGATGGAAAGATAAGCAAGCTCCAGTGCCTCTTTCTCCGGAAGTTTCTTTCCTCCTGCTACCACAATGGGAACCGGACAGGCTGCAACCACCTCTTCAAAGTTCTCACAGTAATAGGTTTTAATGATATTCGCCCCCAGCTCCGCAACAATTCGTGTAGCCAGCTTAAAGAACCGGTCTGTGCGTTCCATCTGCTTTCCAACTGCTACAACTCCCATAGTAGGAATGCTGTAGCGGATGCCTGAATTAACTGCCTTTGAAAGATTGTCAAGACTGGACAGCTGTCCGTCTGCTCCGATAAAAGTCTGGATCGCCAGACAGTCTGCATTCATACGAATTGCATCTTCAATGTCCACTGCCAGTATTTCGTGAGAAAGATCTTCATCGAGCATGGATGATCCTGAGGTTGTCCGAAGAGCAATGCCTTTCTTTCCTGCAGCAGGTACACAGCTTCTGATTGCCCCTCTGGTACCCATTAAAACATCCACATATGGAAGAATCTTAGGCACTACCAGATCAAGACGTTCCAGACCTGCGGCAGCTCCCATGAAATATCCGTGGTCAAATGCAAACATGACCGTATTCTGGCTGGTTTCATCAAAGATATTAGACAGATGCTTTTTCATACCCCAGTCTAAATTGTTTGCCCCTTTTACGTGAAACGGCTTATTATTTCCAAAAGGAACCTCCGTATAATAATTGTGCGCAACTTTTACGCCATCTAGATCTGCCATTTTCATTTTCTCCTATTCGTTTTAATTATTTTACCTCATTGCAGGACAGGTAATCAGAAATCATAATTGTTCATATTATCTTTGTTAAATATGGTCCGTTCAGGAAGAAGAACAACGCCATTGTTCACCTCACCGGTAGATGCCCCTTCTACCAGACAGTCATTTGGCAGCACTTCCACAGTACCGATTTTTGGTATATCTACCTTATCGCCTACCTTTAACTGATTCCCTGCAGATATGTATGCTGCTAAATAGCTGCCGATTGCGCCTTGAACCTGACAATCCCAAAGTCCCCACTGTTCGATGATCCCTGCATTGCAGTAATCCTTGATGGACATAGGGGAAGCGAAGCCGGTGATTGTGACGTTTTCTTTTGTAAGCCCTTTGTTCTGAGCCGCCTTACACTGGCCCGGCAGTGCTGTTGAGTCATTGCAGATAATCAAATCGATGTCCGGATTGGCCTCCAGAATCGATGCGCCGATGGAAACAGCTTTTTCTGCATCCTGCTCAGAATAGTAATTATCCGGTGCTACATTTTCCCAGTTTGGATAATTTTCCTTAATATACGCTTCTCCTGCTGCCTGCCAGGAATTCTGATCAGCAACTGTTGCCTGGGAATAATGCCAGCAATATTTAATCTTATCAGCTTTCGTATCCTTTCCCCTCTTAGTCAGAGAATCCGCTCCCATATCAACCAGCATCTTACCAAGTATATCCGGAGTACCCTGGGATACCATCAGGGTGCGGGCTGTATTTGATACGTCAGAATCCCAGGTAACCACAGTGACTCCTGCTGCTGACGCTTCCTTTAGTGCCGAATCAAGTCCGGTTGCATCTACAGATGAGACACAAATCGCATCAACCCCGCTTGCCACCGCGTTATTAATTACCGAAACCTGATCTGCCACAGCCGCATTGGGACTGCCCTGGTAATCTACGTTTATCCCCCACTCTTTCCCGTATTTCTGAGCCCCTTTTCCTGCTGATTCAAAGAACGCATTACCTGTCAGCTTTGGTATGAATACCACCGTCTTTCCGGTGATATCAGAAGCCTTACCATTGTCTTTGACTGCTTCTGCTTTGGTATCAGCAGCTTTTGCTGCTGCCTCAGTTGCCCCTCCGGATTTGCTGCACCCCGTTGCTGCAGTTACTGCCAGCATTCCTGCCATTACAAATGCAATTGCCTTTCTCATAAGAAAATCCTCCTTCTTTTATATAACTCTTTATAAATGAGGCGTAACCCTCTAATTACCTCTCCCGTTCCATTTCATTTTCATAAAATAAGTTTTTAATTGGGGACGTGCAAACACAGCCCGCCCAATTATGATTACCAGCAATAGAATTCCAACCGGTATATCAAGATACTGCTGACTCACTTTAAAGCAAAGAGGCAGACCAAATCTTAATGTACCGATGGCAATTGCCGCCAGCGCCGTTCCAGGGACACTGCCCTTGCCGCCCGTACTTAATGTTCCGCCAAGAACTACTGCTGTAATGATGGGTAAAGTCAGTGTTGCTCCGATATCACTTTTGGCTGTCCCTAAATAAGAAGTCAGAATAATTCCTGCTACAGACGCACTGACTGCTGAAAGCACATATGTACTCATAATAATCAGCTTTGTGTGGATTCCCGAATATTCTGCTGCATTTTGATTGACACCAACTAAAAACACCTGTCTGCCATAGCGGGTTTTATGCAAAAGGAGGTATGCCAGAACTGCAAGTATCAAAAAAATAATAACCTGGCTGGGAACAACCCCAAATAGCTTGAATTTGGACAGCTTAAGAAAGCTTTCCGGAAACCCGTTAATTCCTTTATAGCTTTCTGTTGCAGACAGTTTTGAAACCAGAAGCCCAATTCCCGTATAAAGAAAACTTCCGCCCAAAGTGACTACCATAGGCTGAACTCCGCAGTACGCTATAAAAAAGCCTGAAATTCCGCCGCACACTCCTGCAGCTGCCATTGCGAGAAAAGAAGCTGCCCAGATATTAACCCCTCCATCCTGCCAGGCAACACCAAGTATAATGGATGACAATCCAACAATGGATCCTGCCTGAATATCAATTCCTCCCGTGATCATTACAAAGGTTACAAACAGAGAGATGATGCAGATGGAAATAATATCATTCATGCTGCCAAACAATACTCTCGGCATTAAAAACTTACTGTTTTTTGTAGCAAAAATAACAATTTCAAGTGCAATCACCAGAAACAGAATAAATTCCCACTTTTTCCATATCTGTTTCATTTTCAGGAAAAAAGAAGTTCTCATGCTTTTTTTCCTCCTTTATCAGCGGTTCTGGCAGTCAAAATTTCATGTCGGTTTTTCAGCGCCGCGCGGTTTTGAACAGCCGTGTTAATTACTACAATCGTCAACAGCAGAAAACCGGTGATAGTATTGTCGTAATCTGATGAAAACCCTAAAAAGACAAGGATTCTGCTGATGGAAGACATGATCACTGCACCGATGGATGCACCAGCCAGACTTCCAATACCGCCAGTCAGGCTTAAGCCCCCTAATACACACGCTGCTATTGCTTTCATCTCATATCCATTACCTGCGGTGGGAGTAATAAATCCAATTCTGGAAGCATAAATCATCCCTGCTATTGATGCAAACACTCCGCACAGCACATATGCCATGATCTTGGTTTTATCAGCCGGTATTCCTACCAGTGTAGCTCCCGCGGCGTTATCTCCCACTGCCACAAAATATTTTCCTTTCCTGGTTTTCGTAAGAATCAAATGTCCAATAATTACAATTACAAGTGCTGCTCCATAAAAATATGTAACATTGCCGGCTAAAAAACGATTTGACAAAATGGTGAAATCCGCTGGCAGATTTTCTACCCAGGCACCCTTTGTGTATACATAAACAATGCCCCTGACAACTCCATTAATACCCAGTGTAAAGATTAAAGATGGTATGTTTAATACTGCCACTCCTACTCCATTGATCAGTCCGACCAGCGCCCCCACTAAAATTGATGCAGACAAAGCCGCTATGATTCCGTAACCATCCCGGAGCAGTGTGGCACCCACAGCAGCTGAAAGTCCCAGCACTGCACCAATTGATACATCAATTTCCCCTGTCAGGATAACAAATGCAATCCCTGCCGAAAGAAAAGTGAATACAACACTGTCATTAAAACAATTGATTATGGTTTCCGGTTTCCAGAAGCTTTGATTGATCAAGCCTACCAGAAAAATCAGCACTGTCAGGAACAGAAAACTGTTTATTTCCCGGTTTTTTATAATTTTCCTCATCCCTTCACCTGCTTTCCTTCGCCCACGCCAAAGGATGCTGCCATCAGTCCGGACTGGGTAATTTCATGCTTTTTCAGTTCCCCTCTGATTCGCCCCTGATACACTACGACAGCCCGGTCTGACAATTCTACAATTTCTTCCATATCAGAAGAAATCAGCATAACAGCTACCCCCAGTTTTTTAAGTTTATGAATAATCCCATATACATCCTTTCGGGCGGCTGCATCAATACCTCTTGTGGGTTCATCAAGGATCACCAGTCTGGGACTGGTTGCCAATGACCTTCCAATTACAATTTTCTGCTGGTTTCCCCCAGATAAGCTGCCTGCAGACTGATCCTGTCCTGTTATCTTAATTCTGAAATCATCAACGTATTTGCTGGTTATCTGGTATTCCGCCTTTTTGTTAACAAATATGGTCCCCAATGATTTCCCAGTAATAAGTGCAGATGTCATATTTGCAGCCACATCACTGATTCCAAACATTCCGTTAAGGCGACGGTCCTCCGGAACATAGTTTATACCAGCCTTTAATATCTCCCGGGTAGAAAGACCGGTCACATCTTTTCCAGCCAAAACGGCCGTTCCTGAAAGCACTTTATCTTTGCCAAACACAGTTACAGCCAGCTCTGTACGGCCTGCACCGACTACTCCGGCCACGCCGAGAACTTCCCCCGGATAGATATTCAGATTGATATCACGGAATCCATAACCCGAAAAATTCTTTAATTCAAACACAGGCTCCAGCCCGGTATAATCCAGTTCCTCTGCCTCCTGTCTTTCAGCCTCCTTACAGTCAGCAGGGAGCAGCCCCTTAACCAGCATCTCCCTGGTGAATTCAGTAATTTTTCCCTTCAGCGTAATAACACCGTCTCTCATGATTGCCACATGGGTTGCAATTTGGAATACCTCTGTCAGACGGTGGGTGATATAGATCATACCAATTCCTTTTTTCTTTAAGTCTTCCACAATCTTAAAAAGACTTTCTACTTCATCAAATGTGAGTGCACTGGTGGGTTCGTCCAGGATCAGAACTCTTGCCTGCCTCATCAGTCCTCTTAAAAGCTCTACCAGCTGCTGCTCTGCTATGGATAAGCTCATAGCCTTCCTTCCCAGATCCAGATCCCAGCCGATTTCATCCTTGATTTCTTTTAATCTTTTTTTAAGAATCCCAGGCTTTTCGCTAAAACCAATCAGGATATTCTCCTCTACTGTCATATTAGGAAACAGCATAGGTTCCTGAGGTACCATATAAATCCCCTTTGCCAGAGACGTACCAGGCTTGAATACAGTCATCTTCTCTCCAGCAACGGAAACGCTCCCTTCATCAGGCTGATAGATGCCCATAATTATTTTCATTAAAGTACTTTTTCCAGCTCCGTTTCCCCCGATCAGCGCCAGCACTTCACCTTCACCCACGCTTATATCAATTCCTTTTAAAACAGAATTGATACCAAACGTTTTTATGATTCCGCTGGCAGTAAACAGTTTTTGATCCTGATACGCCGTTTCTGAATGTTTTGTCATTTTTCCCACCCACCAATTTGAGATATTTGTTTTGATGCAAAACTTTTGTTACAGTCATCATCATACATGATTCCATACAGCTTGTCAATAGGATCAGAAAAAATCTATGGTGCTTTTTCACTAATATTTCAAATATTATCTTCATATTTTATGCATTTATTTTATTTTTCCCGATTTATGTGATTTTTTTTATTTTTAATTCGGCACTATTGACAGATGATATTCAAATTGTTATACTACATTTAGTTGCAAACTTTTTATTTATACAACAACTTTTGTAACAATCATAAGAAACCGGAGATGAACAGAATGAACTACGAAGAATCCCTTATCGTCAAGACAGCATGGTATTATTACATAGAGAATATGACGCAGCAAAAAATTTCGGAACGACTCGGCATTTCCCGCATGAAAGTAATAAAATTACTGGATAAAGCACGGCAGAACGGGGTAATACAGTTTAAAATTTCACAGGAGCGCAGCCATCACCTGCAGGTCGAACAGGAGCTGATCAGCAGATGGAATTTAAAAGATGCATTTGTGGTGCCAGCCTCACCCGATGATTCCTGCGCAAATGATACAGTTGCCAAAGCCGCAGCCATGTACATCAATGACCGGATCACGGATAATACTTATATCAACATCGGTTATGGGGATACTCTAAGCCGGGTTTTAAACCATTTGGCAACAGTGACGGAAGCACCTGTTTCTGCCGTTTCTTTAACCGGCGGAGTCAGCTACTATCTTCCCAATACCTTCTCAAGCGTTTTTAATGCAAAACTTTATTTATATCCAGCACCATTAATTGTATCAACCAAGGAACTTTGTAATGCGATGCAAAGGGAACCCTCCATTCAGGAAATCTCACGAATGGTAAACCTGGCTTCTATGACAGTTATAAGCATCGGAGGAATTAATGAAGATGCAACTATTATAAAAAATGGGATTTTCACAAAAAATGACTTTCTTTACCTTTCCATGCAGGGGGCTGTTGGTGACCTCTTAAGCCATTTTATTGATAAAGATGGAAATCCGGTTGAGACGGATATTGAGGAACGGCTTTTAAGCACCCCTTTGACCACACTCCGTGCTCTTCCAAACGTAATTGGAGTAGCAGCCGGAAGCAGCAAGGTAAAAGCAATCCGGGCTTCTTTAAACGGCGGATATTTAAATACACTGATTACTGATGAAGAAACCGCTCTGAGCCTGCTCGCCGAAGATCCCGGCTGATAACAAAAACAAAATGGAGGTATCTGCATGTCATCAAATTATCTTTTAGCTATTGACGCTGGAACCGGAAGTGTACGTGCCGTATTGTTTGATCAAAAAGGAAACCAGATTGCCTGTGCCCAGACGGAATGGGATCACAGAGAGGACCCGCTCTATCCTGGAAGCATGGATTTTGACTGGGTGCATAACTGGGAGCTTGCAGCCGCCTGTATACGCCGGGTCATAACAGGCAGCGCTGTAAATCCCCGTGAGATTGCCGCAATTTCCACCACCTGTATGAGAGAAGGCATTGTTCTCTATAATAAAGAGGGCATTGAAATCTGGGCCTGCGCCAACGTCGACGCCAGAAGCAGCGATGAAGTAGAACAGTTAATCCTCCAGGATCCGGAACTGGAACGTCTTCTGTATGAGGAATCCGGACAGTCTTTTGCTTTAGATGCCATTCCAAGACTTCTCTGGGTAAAGAATAAGCTGCCGGAAATCTATGAAAAAACCGCTCACTTAGGGATGTTTAATGACTGGCTTTGCTATAAATTAACTGGAATTCTTGCTGTTGAGCCAAGTAACGGCTCCACCTCCGGACTGTTTAACTTAAAATCCCGGACTTGGGATCCTGAAATCAACCAAAGGTGCGGCTTACGGACCGATTTGTTTCCTCCTGTAAAAGAATGCGGTACTGTGATCGGGAAAACCATTTCCGGACTGGAGCAGTCTACCGGACTTACAGAGGGAATTCCCGTCGTTGCAGGAGGCGGGGATGCTCAGCTGGGCTGTATCGGGGTAGGAGTTGTAAACGCAGGAGATGCCGCAGTATTTGGCGGAAGCTTCTGGCAATATGAATACAATACGGACACTCCTGTTATGGATCCTCTCTGCCGGGTCCGGGTCAACTGCCACGCCATTCCATCTCTCTGGCAGTACGAAGCTCTGGCATTTAAACCGGGTCTTGTAATGCGCTGGTTCAGGGACAGCTTTTGCCTTGCAGAAAAAGAAGCCGCATTGAAAACCGGAAGATCGGTTTATGATCTGATGAACGAAAAAGCTGAAAATATCCCCGCAGGATGTTACGGCATGATGTGCGCATTTTCAGATATCATGAATTTTATCAACTGGAAACATGCAGCCCCTACCTTCTCTAATTTTGAACTTGATTCTGACAAATTTAATCATTGCACTTTTTACCGGGCAATCCTGGAAAACACGGCTTTCATTACAAAAGGGCATTTAGAACTTGTAAAAAGTACCACTGGACATTTGCCAGAAGAAATTACGTTTGCCGGGGGAGCCGCAAACAGCCGTCTCTGGGCTCAGATTTTATCCGATGTTCTGGGGATTCCGGTTAAAATTCCAAAAGTCAGGGAAGCGACCGCCTTAGGCGCAGCAATTCTTGCAGGTTATGGAATTGGTTTATATCAGGATATATCACAAACAGCAAAAGATCTTGTTATCATAGAACAACGGCTCATACCAGATATGGAAAATCATAGAATCTACGAGAGACTTTACGGATCATGGAAAGAATTTTACAGCACACAGCTGACTCTCTGCGACCGGAAGATTACAAAAAATATGTGGATTGCCCCAGGCTTATAAACAGAAGTAAATAATAAGGAGAAAACAAGTATGTATATAATGAATGAATCTGAAAAGGAATACCGGTTCGGAAACAGCGGGCCCAAATATCTGATGAAGGGACCCCGCATGAATTTTGCAGTGGTGCAGTTTCAGCCCGGCGAGGACTTCACCGCACATTACCATAATGTGATGGAAGAAAATTTCTTCATTCTGGAAGGAGAAATAAATATTGTTGTAGATGGAGTAACCTATCATTTAAAGCAAGGAGATTTTATACATATTGAACCATCAGAGATTCATTACTGTTTTAATCCGTTCCAAACCAGCGTAAAAATGATTTCCACCCTCGCCCCTTATCAGGATTCAGATAAGATTGAGCTTAAAGATTATACGTTTTAAAATTCCTGTTATAACAGAAAAGAGGCCGCGTTTCCCGCTGCCTCTTTTCTGCTGAATGTTCTTATTTTTGTATCAGATCCCTCTTTTCGTAAAAACCGGCTGCCAGGGAACATCCTGCCAGAATAATCCCCATGGAAAGCAGGATATAAAAAGGATCTAATCCCTTTTCTGAAATGGATACCGCATTAAAATATCCAACCGGTGTCAGCATGTTTAAGAAATTTCCTCTGCCGGCATAATCAAGGGCAAAGCGGACCATATATAACAATGCCACCGCAAGCATTGTAAAAAGGCTTGCGGTTTTATAGTTTTTGGCAAGGCTGGAAATGAAAAGCCCGGTAGTGAAAAGCACCAATTGTGTAAGAAATATTCCGGCAGTAGTGAGGATATGGATGCCGGCAATGCTGGTATCTCCCAGTGGCAGGATGATACACAAATACGACATGATCCCCACAGTGATGGAAAACACACCAAGATTTGTTACTGCCGCTCCGATTTTCGCCCAGATGATGGCGGAACGTTTATAAGGTTTTGTGAACAGGAACTCGCTGGTGCCAAACTTTTCCTCCCTGGAAACAGCAAATACCCCTGTAAATCCAGCATAAAAGAAGGCCAGTAAGTCAGTCCAGAATACCATGCACTGATAGGCCCCCAGGGGAGTATCAATTCTTATCCCATTCAGTCCGAATAAAATCAATATGATTTTGGGGAAACCTTCTGCCATCTTTGCAATTTCCCCCATTGCTTCCTTTAGCACCACAAATTCTATTGCAGCAAATCCTGTAAGCATTACGACCAGTACGAGCCATATCATCAACAGCTTTCTTGTCAATTTCAGCTCTTTAAGGTATATCGTCTTCATGTTCAGCCTCCGAATACAACATCTTTTTTTAGGTACGCACTGCAGCTGACATACAACAGCGCCCCGGCCAGGATCACGTACCACACCATGTAATTCCACTGGTAAAATCCAGTTTCAGCGATACTCATAGGATCAAAGAATGCAAAAGGGGTAAAATATCCCAGCAGCGGTTCATGGATCTTCTTTGACATGGAGCTTAAACAAAATAAGGCAAACATGACGCAGGCAGAAAAGAGCACAGGCGTCCGCACATTGGGAAAAAACGTACCTGCAGCTGTCCCCAGAACCACAAACATCAGCTCTACAAGCACAAGGGATTTCCCTATGAGAAGGAATGCCCTCCAATCAACGGAGATGCCTTTTACGGTCAGAAGGGCGAGTGCAGCTCCCATGATATAGACGGTTCCCACAATCAGGCTGTCCGCCGTACAGGCAAGAAGCTTGCTAAAGAAAACCCTTCTCCTGGAACAGGGCTTTGTCAGCAGAAATTCTGCCGATTTGTTCACATATTCTTTGGTGTGGGAGGAAAAGGCAATGCTCATACCATGAATCGCCGCTGCTGTCATTGCAAAGCTGTTTAAAAAGCTGAACATACCAAGGGGGGTCATTACAAAGGCTGCACTGACTCCTAATGCTTCAAACATAGGGTTATTATTTATGGCCTCTGCTATCATATCATCTGTCTCTGAGATGAAACCAAGGTAAGTGGGCAGCATGAGAAAGATCAGACCACCCATGGACAGGGACCAGATAATGATATTTTTCTTTAGCTGTTTCAGTTCATATTTAAATACAGTCATCCCCTTCACCTCACCTGTAATAG
This sequence comes from uncultured Clostridium sp., assembly GCA_963523075.1. Classification (GTDB taxonomy): domain Bacteria; phylum Bacillota; class Clostridia; order Lachnospirales; family Lachnospiraceae; genus Lacrimispora. The sequence continues at coordinate 105,475 of CAURBW010000008.1, read as the reverse complement.
TGCATGAAAATTTCTTCCAGCGCCGGTTCTTCGATAAAAAGGTCATGGACCTTTAAAGCAGATAGTTTTGCCAGGATCTCTCCCATATTTCCCGTAAACATGAATGAGGCACCATTGCCTTCCTGATGATAATTGGTAATTCCTCCAAGGTCAAAAAAACCTGTTGGTATTTCCTCTGCCGTAACACTGATTTTTTTATGGCTGTTAGCCCGAAGCTCGCTGATTTTTTGTACACCCACCATCTTTCCTTCTTTTAAAATTGCCACACGGTCGCAGATTTTCTGCACCTCCGAAAGGACGTGGGAGGAAAAGAAGATCGTTGCGCCCCGTTTATTTTCTTCTTTTAAAATCGCAAAAAACTCCTGCTGGACCAGCGGGTCTAAGCCGCTGGTGGGTTCGTCTAATATAATGAGCCTGGGAGAGTGAAGCAAGGCGCAGAGTATCCCTGCTTTCTTTTTGTTACCAAGGGATAAATCGGCGATTTTACGGGACAAGTCAAGGCTTAAGCGTCTGGAAAGCTCTTTTATTTTGTCATCGTTCTTTACACCGTATAAATCCGCTGCATAATTAACCAGCTCCCGGACCGTCATATTATCATAATACACAGACTCGCCGGGCAGATATCCCACATCCTTTGCGATCTCTGCAGCCTGTCTGATACAGTCCATGCCAAATATCTCCGCACTGCCGGAGGTGGGACGGATCAGTGCCAGAAGCGTTCGGATGGTAGTGGATTTACCAGCCCCGTTTGGCCCGATAAATCCGAAAATCTCCCCTTCTTCTACGGAAAAGCTCACATCTTCAATACCCCTGTGATCTCCATAGCTCTTGGTCAGGTTTTTAATATGAATTGCTTTCACTGGAGAGCCTCCTTTCTCATCCCAAAAACTCAACATAACCCATATTGCCGTTTATGCGGATCCAGTCTCCATCCTTTATGTGTTTTGTGGCATCTGTCACGCCCACCACCGCAGGCAGGCCGTATTCCCGTGTGATGACAGCGCCGTGGGTTGCCATTCCGCCAACCTCCGTAACAAGCCCGTTCACGGAAATAAATGCCGGGGTCCAGCTTGGGTCGGTGAATTTTGTTACCAGAATATCACCTTTTTCTATTTTTCCAGCTTCCTTTATGTCCAGGATGACCCTGGCCCGCCCCTCTGTTACACCGCCTGATACGGCTAGCCCTGGCAGCGCCCCGTCAGGAACCCTGCGTTTGTATTCCCCTTCCACCACTTCTCCATCAGAAAAGATGAGGCGTGGCGGAGTAAAAGACGCGTACTTTTCATAATCTGCACGTATAGCATCAATTTTTTTATAATCGGGTTCCTGCTCTCCGTCAAATAAACCAGCCAGCTCCGGAAGGCTTAAAAAGAAAACATCATCGACTCTTCTTAACCTGCCTTTTTCCACAAGCTTTTCAGATTCCCGGATGATCGCCTGTTTGTATTCCCAATAGCGTTTCATCCAGTAATATTTCGGGGATTCCCGCAGGCCTAAGAAATTCCGGTAAAAGGAAAGCTGTTTTGCCAGCTTCCTGGCCTTCTTTATTCCCCATTTCTTTTTGGCAGCCAGAACCATGGTTTTTACCGCCTCCCTGCTTTCTTTCTGTCCCTGAAGAAGCCTTTGCTCTGCGTGGCCCTTGGGAAGCCTTACGTCGGCCAATACGGTAGGAAGGATTTTTTCCGGTGCTTCGGAAAAACGGAGCTTTGCAATATCTATTTCCCCGGGACAGCGCATTCCATACCGGGAGAAAAATTCTTCAAAGGCTTTCGCGGCTTTCTCTCCGCCCTGCTGTCTCCTTAAGTCATCGATGCAAAACCTGTCCCCGGCTGTTTCAAGGTATTTTACAGCCTCCGGATAATCTCTGGCTGCATCTGCAATACGGCTGACGTAAAATCCCATTTCCGAGGTGATGTTCCCCTTTATGGACTTTGACACATCAACACTTATATTGTCTCTCCCAAGGAGGAGTTTTCCCGCTTTATCAATAGGTTTTGTGAGAAAGAAAGCGACCATAAGAGGCCCAAGGCCTTCCGGGTCAAACAGGCTTTTCATGAGATTGTCCGTGTCGTTTACAATGTAATCGATCACTGCTTTGCCGGTCAGATGGTCAAGTTCTTTTTTTGTTTTCTGGATTAACGCTTCCATACGCCGGTTGTAGCCGTCAATGATAGTGGGATCGTTTTTCCGGTAAATTCTGAATCCGGCAGTGATGCACCTGGCCACATCCCTTGGTATTGCAAAGTCACTTTTCTGGCCTTTTGGAATGGATTTAATATAATCCCTTCTTTCCAGGACCTGATTAAATGCGTTGTTCATAAGCTCATCGGAATTGGAAAGCTTTTGCCGCACCAGGGCCTTGCCTACCGGACTGTTTAGATTATGGGTAATCTCCATATAGGGCCGCCCACCCACTTCCGTGACCTTTACAGTTTTTGACATCAATTTCCAAAGAGACATGCCTAGAGGCAGCATGGTGTCGGTCATCATCTGTAAGTGGCCGACAGAGATAAAACAGCGTTTGAAACCATCAGGAGATGGGGGACAGGGAAAAAGAGTGGTGATTGCCCGGGACTGAACGATGTAGAGCCTCTCCCCGTCAAAGCACCATTCAATATCCTGGGGACTGCCAAATTCCTTCTCGATTTTTTTCCCCATAGTAGAAAGGGCGGTTACCAAAGCTTCCGTAAGACATGGTTTCCCACCGCTTCTTTTCTTAACAATTCCTCCCTTGACCGTCCATGTAACAGGAGTCTTGCGACCGGATACCAGCTCTTCCCCAAGTCCTTCAACTGCTTCAATCGCTGTTGTAAAACGGTCTGAGGTTATGGGATCGGCGGTAAACATAACCCCCGCCGCCTTTGCTTTCACCATTTTTTGTACGACTACGGCCATTTGGACTTCGCTTTCGTCAAACCCGTTTTTTGCCCGGTAGGAAACTGCCCGCTGGTTATACAGGGAGGCAAAGCAGTTGATGACTGCTTTTGTTACAGCTTCAAAACCGGAAACGTTTAAATAAGTGTCCTGCTGGCCTGCAAAGGAAGCATCCGGCAGATCCTCGGCTGTGGCGGAGGATCTGACTGCAACAGAACTGTTATCTCCAAGGCTGTCATAGGCGGTTTGGATTAATTTTACTGCTTCGTCGGGTAATGTCAGTCCGGCAACGGCAGATTTTATATCACCCTGGGCATGGATGACGGCAGGCTGGATATAGTTTTTAAAAAATTCTGTTGTAATAATAAAGCCGCCCGGAACTTTCTCAGGGAAATGCCGGGTAAGTCTTGAAAGACTGGCTCCCTTGCCACCGGATATCCTGACGGAACCGGCCTCTTTATCCTGAATTTTCAGTATATACATCACAGGTAATCCTCCTTATATAGATTGTTTTTCAGCATGTGTATGGTTTTTTCCAGTTCTTCCGTGATCTTTTCAAGATCAAACCGGCCATCGGACATTTCGTGGGCATATCCTTCCGCCATAAGGAACATCAGGCGCATGACCGCATCAATGTCCACACCTTCCTTAAATTTGACCGCGTCCTCCTTTTTCACCACAAGATCATAAGAAAACCGCCGGGCCTCCGGCATGATCTTTTTTGTGATATCAATTACCTCTTCATCCGTTTCTTCAAACATACTGATGATAAATTTCAGTATGTGCGGATACTTTACCAGTATGCCCATTTTCATTCTTGAAGCTGCAGTGATGCGCTCAAACAAATCGCTGCAAACATCTATTTCATTCCGTTTGTAAGCGTCAACCATAACATTTCTTACGTATTCTGACAGGTAAAGGTATAAATCCCTTTTTGTGCCAAAATAATGGAACAGCATGGGCTTGGATACTCCGCTGCTTTTGGCAATGTCACTCATGGATGCCTTCTTGTATCCATGCTTTCCAAAACACTTTAACGCTGCCTCAATCATAGGCTGCTGTTTTTCTTCTGATAATTCTCTATATTTTTCCATATTTTCACCTTCTGAAATAATATTGACCGAATCGGTTTATATTTTGATTATAATACTATGAACCGATTCGGTCAATATTTGTTTTCCTCTCATAAAAATCTCCACATTTTTAGTATCGTATAAACAAAAGTACCCTGACAGTAAAACACAGCCTCTTTTTCTGTGTTTTACTGTCAGGGCACCGTTTATGCCTTTCATAGCCTGTTCAATTATAAAATCATACACCACAAAGGAATCGTCACCAGGGATAGCAGGGTCGTTACCACCACGCACTTGGTGGCAAATATATAATCTCCGTCGTACTTTGCTGCCAGTATGGCTGTGGTGCTTCCTGCCGGCATACCCGTCAGCAGCACCGATACGCCGGATATCATCGGACTCACCGGAACGAGGCGGCAGCATATAAAAACCAGAAAGGGAATAAAAAACAGACGAATAAATGTATACTTCAAAATCCCCTTATCAAAAATACTGCCTGCTTTCACCTCTGCGAGAATTGTTCCGATTAAAACCATGGAAACAGTTGTGGTACAACCACCCACATTTCTTATGGTATTTTCTAAAAATGCCGGCATTGATATCTGGGTAATCATAAAAAACAGACCGATATATACTGCAACAATACAAGGGTGGGTAAGAACCTTCTTCACCACCGTTTTCTTGTCCGGACTTTCTGTAAAATAAGAGACTCCTGCAGACCACATGACAATTCTCTGGGGAACGAGAAAGATGGACGCATACATCAGTCCTTCTGCCCCGTAAACCCCTTCTGCAATTGGATTTCCCATAAAACCAGCATTGGAGCAGACCGTTCCATACTGAAGCACCTTCTTACGCCGCTCCGGTTCCTTTTTATAAAAGGTATTGGCTATTATCAGACAACCAAACTGAATCAGTGTGGCAATTGCCAGAATAACCGCAAAACCTTTTAAAATATCCATATTAAATTCAATGAGAAAGGAACTGATAATGTTGCACGGCAGGATGAGATCAATAACCAGATCTGTCAGCACCTGTTTTGCACTGTCCGGAAGGATTCCCAGTTTCCTTAAAACCACTCCGGACGCAACCAGCAAAAACAGCATACCCTGGAGGTTTATGAGACTGCTATTTATCATAATTTTCACTCTTCTTTTGTTTTCATATATTCATCCATGGCTTCCGCCACTGTTTTGGAGTAGGCAACAGCCTCAACCACTGTTCTGGCTCCAAGCACTACATCACCTGATGCAAATATGCCAGGTATGGTTGTCTGCCCATTCTCATCTGTCATAAGAAGACCATTCTGACTGGCCTTTAACCCCTCGGTCGTATTCACCAGTTTGCTCTTTGGCCCCTGGCTGACAGAAATTATGGTGGAATCGGCAAAGATCTGCTCCCGCTCTTCACCCAGTCCTGCCTGTTTTCCCTCTTCATCGTGAAGAACCTTTACAAATACAGGACCGTCGTCCGTTATCTCCACAATCTGCCTTCCGAATTGGAAATCAGCACCGTCCAGTCTGGCATAGGCTGTTTCATGTTCACTGGCATTGCTTGCCATACCTCTTGCATAAAGAGTCACTTTTCGGGCACCGTGACGTATGGCAGTTCTGGCCACATCCATGGCGGAATTGCCCATTCCTATGATGGCAATGGTGTCTCCCAGATGATAGGCGTCCGGATTAGCCAGATAATCAATGGCATAATGAACATTGCCCAGAGATTCTCCCTTCACTCCAAGAGTTTTTGGTCTCCATACACCGGTTCCGATAAAGATACTCTGATATCCATCCCGAATCAGATCTTTTATTTCCAGTGCCGTTCCGATTGCTGTGTTGGGACGTATCTTCACACCGATTTCCAGGAGCTTTTTCTTATAACGTTCCAGTATGGATTTGGGAAGACGGAATTCAGGAATACCGTACTGTAAAACTCCTCCAACCTTATCTCTGGCATCAAAAATGGTCACACTGTAGCCCTTTTTTGTAAGAAGAATTGCAATGGTTATACCGGCCGGACCTGCTCCGATCACCGCTACCTTCTTCCCGTTTTCAGGCAGACATTCAATCTTTATCTGATCAAAAATTGTATCAGAAATATAGTTTTCAATACTGCTGATATGGACTGGCTGACCCTTTTTTCCTAATATACAGTGACCTTCGCACTGCTTCTCATGGTTGCAGACCAGAGAACAAACCAGAGACATGGGATTATTTTCAAATACCATTTCTCCTGCTTTATTTAAATTTCCCTCTTTAAATGCCTGAATCATCTGCGGAATGGCAGTCTGTATGGGACACCCCTGCCGGCATAATGGTTTTTTGCAGTTTAAGCATCTGTTTGCTTCATCAATTACATGTACAGCCATAATTCATTTTCCTTTCGTTTTTGCTCTCTATCATTCTTTCCAGTTTCAATTGTTCTTATGTTGCACATTGTATACAATTCAATGTGTTGGACCCATCATATCACAATCAAAATCAGAAAATCAATAGGCAGTATGCATGTACAAAAAAAAATAAATTATGACAAAAAAATATCGATTTATCAAGGATTCTGATTGAAAAAAAGAGAATCCAAAGCCTTTGTGAACCCATGAAAACGGGCAGCAAAAAACCTTAAATTCTCTTACGAAATGATTATTTACCCTCGTAGGTAATCATCGCATCCACATCATATCCGGTAAGTCTGTCTCTTCCGTTTAATCCGGCAAGCTCCATGATAAAACAGATCTTAACCACTTCACCGCCAAGCTCCTCAACCAGCTTAATGATGGCTTCAATGGTTCCTCCAGTTGCAATCAGGTCATCAATAATAACCACCTTCTGCCCCGGTTTAATGGAATCCTTGTGTATCTCCACGGTTGCTTTGCCATATTCCAGTTCATAATCAGCAGAAAGAACCTCTCTCGGAAGCTTCCCCTTCTTACGCACAGGTATAAATCCCTTGTGTTCTGCATAGGCTACCGGCACACCAAAAATAAAGCCTCTGGACTCAGGCCCGATTACAGAATCATATTCCACTCCTTTTAACATCTTACGAATGCCATCCACAGCCATGGAAAGTCCGTCCGGGTCTTCCAGAATGGTAGTCACATCACGGAACACAATTCCTGCCTCCGGAAAATCAGGAATGCTTGTGACATAATCTTCTAATTTCTTCATCTTTTATCCCTCATAATCATAAAATTTTCCTGCAGCTTTTCACGCCGACTCACTTATTATAGCGCAAAGAGTCTTCACAGGCAAATATTGTTTTATATTCTTCTATATCATATTCCGGCTAATTTCTTGGGTGAGCCCCGGCGTAGGTACGCCGCACAGTTTCTTTCTGGGCATAGTTCATATACATCTGTGTTGTAGCCATATCAGAATGTCCAAGCATGGCCTGTACCGCATGAATATCCGCGCCGTTGCGAAGCAGATGGGCCGCAAAAGAATGTCTTAACGTATGAGGGGTAATATCGGACTGAATGCCCGCCTTATCTCCATAAAATTTAATGATCTTCCAGAACCCCTGGCGGCTCATGGGTTTTCCGCTGCAGTTGGTAAACAGCCAGTCCGATTCCTCTCCCTTTAAAAGAGTCTGCCTGCCCCGCTCCATATAGGCGGAAAGAGCCAGCTTTGCCACCTTGCCAAAGGGTATCATACGCTCCTTATGCTCGTCCCGGCATGTGATATATCCCACGGTCAGATTCACATCCCTGCTCTCTAAATGAATCAGCTCCGACACCCTGATTCCTGTTGCATAAAGAAGCTCCAGCATGGCACGGTCTCTCAGCTCTTTGGGAGAGTCCCCGCTGGGCTGGCTTAAGAGGCAGTTGACTTCATCTACGGTCAATATGGTAGGCGCCTTCTTCTCAACCTTTGGCGCCTTTAAAAGCTCTGCCGGATCTTTGGGAATCACCCCTTGTCTGCATTCATAATGGAAAAATGCCTTCATGGAAGCCAGACAGCGTGAAATGGTAGTAGTCGCTCTGCCCTCTTTTTCCAGAAACAGGATATAGGAGTTTAAACTTGTTTTCGTCACCTTGTCCACTTCCATAATTCCCTGCTTCCCCAAAAAAGAAGCCATCTGAACTAAATCTCTCTGGTAAGACACCTCAGTGTTTTTTGATGTTTTTTTTATCTCTCTTAAATAAATTATAAAATGATTAATATCGGCTACCATTTCAATATCCCCTGACCTTCCGGTTTCAAAAAATGCCCTAAAATAAGGCTTCTTCCTAACATTATATAGACTATTTTCGATAAAATCAAACACATTTTTTATGCAGAAAAAATGATTTACATAATATATACTAGATATTGGTGGCATGCTCCGTTATTTCGCAAGATATGGTGACTTTTGGTCAATCATTTTACTTTATTTTTTTTAAATAATCCCCTGTTTATAAGACATATTTCAAAAAAACAGGATTGATCCAGGTCTCTGATGCACTTCCCAGTACAGACAGAAGAAGAATGAAAAACAGTACAGCGGCCCGAAAACGTTTCCCCTTCTGCACACCCCAGTACAGCAAAAGAATCCACAGCGGCAGATAGCAGAGCCACTGAGGCATGACTGTCATGAAAAAAAAGGGCAGTCCCATTAATCCCTTCTGCACGGTAATGACAGACATGACAAATCCCATGGAAAACCCCAGTCCTGCAGTAAGCAGACAGTACAAAAAAACCGCATATGCAGTCATTCCCATAAGCCAGGCAATAAAGATCTGAATCAGTCTCTGTCTTAGGACTTCTCCGAAAAGTCCCATACTCCCCTGTCCGCTTACGCTTCTGTTTCTGTCTAAAAGCCCCAGATAATAAACTGCTTCATTTTCAAAAGAAGAATACCAGAAATTGGCAATGACTGTTCCAGCCATCAAACCGATGAAAAAACAGACCAGATACCGGTCATCCGCTCTGATCCTGGTTGATACGGGAATATATCCGCTCCTTACAGCTCTTCTCTTTAGTCCGGATTTCAATCGCATCAGATAATCAGCCATAAAAATCCCCCTACAGGTCTTGTCATAATTTATGCCTGCAGAGGGTCTGTTTATTCCCTTATTTTACATCATACTTCCTGGCATATGCCAGTATCGCCGAGATGGTCTTTCCATCTGTAATTTCTCCCTGATAGATCTTTTCTTCCAGATCCTTTACTGACCATTCTTCCACTTCAATATATTCATCTTCATCTAGATTTTGTCTGGAAGGTTCTAAATCCCGCGCCACAAAAATATCAATTACTTCATCACAGAATGCAACCGTAGTGTTGACTCTTATGAGAAATTCCAACTTCTCTTTTTCTGTCTTATATCCGGTCTCTTCCTCCAGTTCTCTGTGGGCACAGTCAATCTTTGGCTCCTCAGGAAAATTCAGTGCTCCCGCAGGAACTTCCAGAGTATACCGGTCCAGTGCATTGCGGTACTGCCTGACCATCAGGAGATTCCCATCTTTGGTAACCGGAACCACTGCTGCGGCCCCATTATGATGAATAAAATCCCAGTGCGCCAGATGTCCGTTTGCATCCACTGTATCTTCGTAAATTTTCAAAATGCTCCCCTCATATTTAAGGGTTCTCTTTAAACGTTTTACCGGAAGCTGATCCATGATAGCTTCTCCTTTCCTGTCCTTCGTCCTATATCTTCTCACATTTCTTAAAGCAGGCATCTGATGCCTTTATTACGGCATTGCGGAAACCATATTCCTCTAAGGCAGAGACTGCGGCAATGGTGGTTCCTCCAGGGGAGCAGACCTTGTCTTTGAGTGCTCCCGGATGCTCCCCCGATTCCAGCACCATTCTGGCACTGCCGGCCACAGCCTGAGCTGCCATCTCATAAGCCGCATCCCGGGGAAGACCGTATTTTACGGCGCTGTCTGCCAGCGCCTCTATAAACATATAAACATAGGCTGGGGAACTGCCGCTGACACAGACCACCGCATTCATCAGCCGCTCTTCTACAATCCGCATCTTGCCAAGGGAACTGAAAATGCCGGCAATGGCATTCTTCTCTTCGCCGGAAAAGGCTTTTTCTTCATAGCAGACTCCTGTCATGCCTTCTCCCAGCAGCGCAGGGGTATTGGGCATGGCACGGACCACTCTTTTTTCGTCTCCCAGTTTTTCCTTAAGCTGGATCGTGGTAATTCCGGGTGCAATGGATATAATGACATTTTTTTCCGTCACCACATCCCGCAGTTCCCCCAGAACCGGATTAAAATACTGGGGCTTTACCGCCAGAACAATATATTTTGCAAGCCCTGCACACTCCTGGTTTGATTTTACCCAGTCAATGCCTAACTCCTTTGATACTTCAGCGCAGCGGTCCTGATTTACATCAGTAAAGACAATATCCTCTTTTTCATATTGCTTCAGCAATCCTTTGGCAATTGCGTATCCCATATTTCCAATTCCGATGATTCCTATTTTCGCCATTTGATATCCTCCTGCTTTTTTGCTTTCAATTAGCACCATTCTAACACCATTTTTTCAAATGTCAATCAGGTTCAAATTAAATTTAAATTACGTATTGACATTTTCTTCGTGATCTCATATACTGTAGCAAAGCAAAGTAACAAACTGTTGAGCAGGAGTAAGTAAGATCTCTTCATCATGCACAGAGAGCTTCCGGCCGGTGTGAGGAAGCGTTGATGTCTGATCTGAATGGACCTGCGAGGGCGGCTTGAAACCGGTGTTTGTCACCGGTAGTAGATGCCGACGGGTTTCCTGTCCGTTATCAAGGGGAGGCACATGTTGGTGTGCATAAAGCGGGAGAAGTCTATCTTCTCCAATCAGGGTGGTACCGCGGAACGAGTCACTGTAAGCTTCCGTCCCTCTTATCCATAGAACTATGGAAGAGGGACGGGGGCTTTTTTTGTTATATAAAATTCTTATTCAGGAAAGGAGCCAGAAATTATGACTATCACACCGGATTGCAGGGAGATCGAAGCGCTCGGCGCTTCCTACCCTGTCATACCAGTCTGCCGGGAGATTTTCGCAGACATTGTAACCCCAATCACTCTGCTGAGAAAAATCGGGGCGTTAAGCAGTAAATACTATCTGTTAGAAAGCATTGAGGGCGGAGAAAACTGGGGACGCTACTCCTTTCTTGGCTATGATCCAGTCATGAAGGTCAGCTGCCAGGATCACGTAGTCACCATACGCCATTACGGCGGCAGCACAGGCGCCGCACAGGATGAAGTCCTTAAAACAGACGCTCCCCTTTTAGTTCTCCGGGAACTATTAAAGGAGTACCGTTCTCCAAAGATTCCGGGACTTCCTCCATTTACAGGAGGCTTTGTGGGATATTTCGCTTACAGCATGATCGGATATGCTGAGCCTGTGCTGTCCATTAAAAAAGGGGACTGCAGTGACTTTGATCTCATGTTATTTGACACGGTAATTGCCTATGATCATTTAAAGCAGAAAATAAGCATCGTGGTTAATATGAAAACCGACCGGATTATGGAAAATTACGGAGCTGCCTGTGCGAAACTGGAAAATATTGCACGGATGATCGGGGAAAATACTCCCCTGAAGAAATCGGCTGTCCAGGGCAGACCGGATTTTCACTGCAATGTTACCAAAGAGGAATACTGCCACATGGTGGAGAAAGCAAAGGACTATATTGTGGACGGAGACATTTTTCAGGCAGTCTTATCCAGGCAGTTTAAAAGCGAGTATCACGACAGCCTGTTAAATGCCTACCGGGTGTTAAGAACCACCAATCCCTCCCCTTACATGGTCTATCTCCACATGGATGAAACGGAAATTATCAGCACCTCTCCAGAGACTCTGGTCCGTTTAAAGGACGGCAGGCTCACCACCTTTCCAGTCGCTGGTTCCAGACCGAGAGGAAGCAGTGAGGAGGAAGACAAACGTCTGGAAAAAGAGCTTCTTGCCGATGAAAAGGAACTGTCCGAACACAACATGCTTGTGGATTTAGGACGAAATGATCTGGGGAAAATTGCAAAGTTTTCCACGGTTGAAGTCACCGGATACAAGATGATCCACCGGTTTTCCCGGATTATGCACATCTGTTCCCAGGTAGAGGCGGATATAAGACCAGACTGTGACGGATTCTCCGCAATCGAAGCCGTACTTCCCGCCGGGACACTTTCCGGCGCGCCAAAGATCCGTGCCTGTGAGATCATCGAGGAGCTGGAGCCGGTACCAAGAGGAATCTATGGAGGTGCTCTGGGATACATTGATTTTACCGGAAACATGGATACCTGCATTGCCATACGAATGGCTGTAAAGAAAAATGGAACGGTAACCGTTCAGGCAGGCGGCGGGATCGTGGCTGACAGCGTACCGGAGCTGGAATATGAAGAATCAGGGAACAAAGCAAAAGCTGTAATCCACGCAATCGAAACAGCCGGGGAGGTGAATGACTGATGATACTGCTGATTGATAATTATGACAGTTTCTCCTATAATCTGGTCCAGCTGTTCGGTTCCATTGAACCGGATATTAAAGTCATAAGAAATGATGAACTGACTGCGGAGGAAATCCGCCTCTTACATCCCTCCCATATCATACTCTCTCCAGGTCCGGGATATCCAAAGGATGCCGGTGTATGCGAGACGGTGGTAAAGGAGCTTTCCGGAACCGTTCCCATTCTTGGCGTCTGCCTGGGGCACCAGGGTATCTGCGAGGTATACGGGGCTAATATCGCCCACGCAAAAAAGCTGATGCACGGAAAGCAGAGCCTGATTGACATTGATACCTCAGATCCCATTTTCAAAGGGCTTCCAGAGACAATACCTGCTGCCAGATATCATTCCCTGATTGCCGAAAAGGACTCCCTTCCGGACTGCCTGTCAGTGATCGGGACTGACTCCATCGGTGAAGTCATGGCAGTGAAACATAAAGAGTATGCGGTCTACGGACTGCAGTTTCACCCGGAATCCATACTCACACCAGATGGAATGACCATATTAAAAAATTTTCTGACCATTATATAAAGGAGGCAAATTCAATGATTCAAGAAGCAATCCACAATGTAATTGAAGGGCAGGACTTAAGTTTTCAGGCTGCAAGAGAGGTTATGAATGAAATTATGAGCGGAGAAACCACTCCGGCCCAGATGGCAGCATTTTTAACGGCTCTTCGTATGAAGGGTGAGACCATTGACGAGATCACCGCCTGCGCCACAGTCATGAGAGAGAAGGCGATGAAGCTGGAACCGGATTTTCCGGTAATTGATATCGTAGGTACAGGAGGTGATGAGGTCGGAACCTTTAATATCTCCACTACCAGCGCCTTTGTAGTGGCTGCAGGAGGCGTCCCGGTTGCAAAGCACGGGAACAGAAGCGTTTCCAGCAAAAGCGGAGCTGCAGACGTTTTGGAGCAGCTGGGAGTCAACTTAAATCTGACTGCAGAACAGTCTTCAAAGGTTTTAAAGGAGACAGGAATGTGTTTTCTCTTTGCACAGGTTCATCATTCTTCCATGAAATATGCAGGCCCTGTCAGAAAAGAGCTTGGAGTCCGCACCATCTTTAACATACTTGGACCTTTGTCTAATCCGGCTGGCGCCACCATGCAGCTGTTAGGCGTCTATGACAAAAAGCTGGTGGAACCTCTTGCTCAGGTATTAAGCAACTTAGGAGTGAAGCGTGGGCTTGTTGTCTGCGGATCAGACGGACTGGACGAAGCAACCGTAACGGGCCCCACCCATGTCTGCGAAATCCGTTTCGGCGAGCTGATTTCATATGAAATTACTCCGGAACAGTTTTCCTTAAGCCGAAGCAGTCTTTCCGACTTGCTGGGCGGGACCCCTGCCGATAATGCCAAAATTACAAAGGAGATTTTAGACGGAACACTTCGGGGTCCAAAACGGGACATTGTGGTTTTAAATTCCGCCCTCAGTCTTTATCTTGGCATCGACAACTGCACCATATCTGACTGCATTCAAACTGCTTCCGACTTAATTGATTCCGGAAAAGCAGCTGCAAAACTGGAAGAATTTGTGAAAGCAGTGAATGAGGTGGCTTTATGATCCTTGATACACTGGCCGCATCCTCAAAAAAACGGGCGGAGGAGGCGAAAAAAACAATTCCGTTCGGTAAGATGGAGGAGATGGCATACAGTGCCTTTGACAAGGGGCAGAGGGAATCGGATTTTTCTTTTGAGCGGGCGGTCTCCTCTCCCGGAATCTCCTTTATCTGCGAAGTAAAGCGTGCCTCTCCCTCAAAAGGGATGATCGCACCGGAATTTCCTTACAGGGAAATTGCCATGGAGTATGAAGCAGCCGGCGCAGACGCCGTTTCCGTACTGACAGAACCGGAATATTTCCTGGGGAAAGGGGAATATTTAACCGAAATCAGCCAGTCTGTCTCCCTCCCTCTGTTAAGAAAGGATTTTACCGTAGATCCTTATCAGATACTGGAAGCGAAGGTGCTTGGCGCCTCAGCAGTTCTTCTTATCTGTGCTCTTCTGGATACCAAAAAGCTGAAAGAATACATTAAATTCTGTGACAGCCTTGGACTCAGTGCTCTTGTTGAAGCTCACGATGAGGAAGAAATCCACAGCGCACTTTCTGCAGGAGCCCGTCTGATCGGAGTCAATAACCGGAACTTAAAGACGTTTGAGGTTGACTTTGAAAATTCCATCCGTTTAAGGAGCCTGGTGCCTGCCGGGACCGCTTTCATTGCTGAAAGCGGAATACAGACCGCCGGCGATGTAAAGCGGCTGTATCAGGCAGGTGTAAACGGAGTCTTAATCGGAGAAAGCCTGATGCGCTCTCCTGACAAAAAAAAGATTCTTCTGGAAATGAGGAAGGCTGCCAATGATGAAATTTGAAAAGAAAATCAAAATCTGCGGTCTTACAGGGAAAGAAGATGTGCTCGCTGTCAACTGTTGTAAGCCGGATTACGCAGGGTTTGTTTTTGCCCCGGGAAAGCGGCAGCTTAATTTTAAGCAGGCCGGGCTTTTAAGAAATGCTCTGCTCCCTGAAATACCGGCTGCAGGAGTCTTCGTAAACAGCCCTGCAGACGAGATTATTTCCCTGGTAAGAAGTAATGTAATTCAGCTGATTCAGCTTCATGGGGAGGAAAGTGAGGCGGATATTCTGGAACTGAAAAACAGATTAGACCGCCCGGTCCCCATTATTAAAGCAATCCGTGTCCAGTCCGCGGCGGAAATTTCAGAGGCGGAAAAACTTTCTGCAGACTACCTTCTTCTGGACTCCTATGTCAAAGGAATTCAGGGCGGCAGCGGAAAATGCTTTGACTGGTCCATGATTCCGGCGATTAAAAAACCCTGGTTTCTGGCAGGGGGCATCGGCATGGAAAACATAGGGGAGGCCCTTAAAACCAAAGCATTCTGTCTGGATGTCAGCAGTCTGGCTGAAACAAACGGCAGAAAAGACCCGGAAAAAATAAAAAATATCATACAAACAGTAAGGAGTGGAAAATCATGTCAAAAGGAAGATTTGGACAGCACGGCGGACAATTTATCCCCGAAACGCTGATGAATGCAGTGACTGAACTGGAGAAGGCTTACAATGCCTGTATGCAGGATGAAGAATTTCTGGCAGAGTTAAAGACACTGCATGAAACCTACACAGGAAGACCTTCTCTGCTTTACTACGCAGAGAAAATGACAGAGGATCTTGGCGGTGCAAAGATTTATTTAAAACGGGAAGATTTAAACCACACCGGATCTCATAAAATCAACAATGCACTTGGCCAGGTTCTCCTTGCAAAGAAAATGGGAAAAACCCGTGTCATCGCAGAAACCGGTGCAGGCCAGCACGGAGTGGCTACTGCTACTGCCGCAGCCTTAATGGGGATGGAATGTGAAATCTTCATGGGAAAAGAGGATACGGACCGCCAGGCATTAAATGTATTCCGTATGGAGCTTCTGGGCGCAAAGGTTCATCCGGTTACCAGCGGTACACAGACCCTAAAAGATGCGGTAAATGAGACTCTTCGGGAATGGACCAACCGGGTGGAGGACACCCACTACGTTCTGGGTTCCGTCATGGGGCCTCACCCATTTCCCACCATTGTGCGGGATTTCCAGAGCATCATCGGAAAGGAAGTCAGGGAACAGATCTTAAAAGCAGAAGGAAAGCTTCCCGACATGCTGATCGCCTGTGTGGGCGGAGGCAGCAATGCCATGGGCCTGTTTTATGATTTTATTGGAGACAGCTCCGTTAAGCTGGTGGGCTGCGAGGCTGCCGGACACGGCATCGATACAGATAAAAATGCTGCCACTATCTCCACCGGAACCGTAGGAATCTTCCATGGTATGAAATCCTACTTCTGTCAGGATGAATACGGACAGATCGCCCCGGTTTACTCCATCTCAGCAGGACTTGACTATCCGGGAATCGGGCCGGAACACGCCGCACTGTTTGATACCGGAAGGGCAGATTATGTTCCAGTCACCGACAACGAGGCAGTGGACGCTTTTGAATATTTATCCCGAAAAGAAGGAATCATCCCTGCCATTGAAAGCGCCCATGCGGTGGCTTATGCCAGAAAAGCTGCACCTTCCATGGGAAAAGACCAGGTTATCGTCATCAACTTATCCGGCCGCGGAGACAAGGATGTGGCCGCAATTGCACGTTACAAGGGGGTAGAAATCTATGAGTAGAATCAGGGAAGCATTTGCAAAAGGGAAAGCATTTATCCCGTTTATTACAGCCGGTGATCCGGACCTTTCCGTTACGGAACAGCTGGTTCCTGCCATGGCAGAGGCAGGTGCTGATATCATAGAGCTGGGAATTCCTTTTTCTGATCCGGTTGCAGAGGGAATCGTGATTCAGGAAGCAGACCAGCGCGCTCTTGCCTCCGGCACTACTGCAGATAAAATATTTGAAACTGTCAACCGCATTCGGCAAAAAACAAATGTACCCCTGGCATTTATGACTTATATTAATCCCATATTTGTATATGGAAGCGAGCGTTTCATTAAAAATGCGGCAGAATGCGGCATTGATGCTCTTATCGTGCCCGATATGCCTTTTGAGGAAAAGGACGAACTTCATCCTATCTGCCAAAAGTACGGGATTGACTTGATTTCCCTGATCGCTCCCACTTCCAAGGAACGGATTACGGCCATTGCATCGGAAGCAGAAGGATTTGTTTACTGCGTTTCTTCCATGGGCGTAACAGGTGTGAGAAAAGAAATCACCGCTGACATCGGAGATATGGTTTCTCTTGTAAAGCATTCCAAAGATATTCCCTGTGCCATTGGATTTGGAATTTCCACACCGGAGCAGGCGAAGGAATTAAGTAAGTATGCAGATGGAATTATTGTGGGAAGCGCCATTGTGAAGCTGGCTGCCATGCACGGAAACGACTGTATGGAACCAATTTGCAGCTACATAAGAGAGATGAAATCTGCAATAACCGATTGATCCCCCACTTTGATTGAGGAAATTCCACTTGACATCCATTTGCACCGGTGCTACACTAGTGCCACAAGAGGGAGCTCGTATGCGGGCTGAGAGGAAGTTATCAAACTTCGACCTTTATAACCTGATTTGGGTAATGCCAACGTAGGGATTTATACGAGACGGATGTATCTTTCCGGGCCTGTACCTGTTGGTATGGGCTCTTTTTTTGTCCCGTGCCGTAAATCCCTCCAAATAATGAAGGAGGACTACATATGAATTACACCACACAGATGGAGGCCGCAAGAAAAGGCATTCTGACGCGGGAAATGGAAATCACAGCAAAAAAAGAAGGGATCAAACCGGAGGAGCTTATAAAACTGGTTGCTGAAGGCAAAGCAGTCATCCCTGCCAACAAACACCATGCCTGCTTAGAGCCAAACGCCATTGGTTCCATGCTGAAAACAAAAATTAATGTAAATCTGGGAACTTCCAGAGATTTAAATGACATTGATTTGGAATTAAAAAAAGTAGAGGATGCGGTTTCAATGGGTGCTGAATCCATCATGGATTTAAGTTCCTTTGGAGATACAAGGAAATTCAGAAAAAGGCTGACCGGCGAATGCCCGGCCATGATTGGAACAGTGCCCATTTACGATGCCGTTGTTTATTATCATAAACCCCTTAAGGAAATAACTTCCGAGGAATGGATTCAGATTGTAGAAATGCATGCCCTTGACGGAGTGGATTTCATGACCATTCATGTAGGCATCAACAAGCAGACAGCACACCGCTTTAAAGAGGCAAAACGTCTGACTAATATTGTGTCCAGAGGCGGTTCCATCATCTTTGCATGGATGGAGATGACGGGAAATGAAAACCCATTTTATGAGCAGTTTGATCGTATTCTGGAAATCTGCCGGGAACATGATGTAACCTTAAGCCTTGGTGACGCCTGCCGTCCGGGCTGCATCGCGGATGCCTCCGATATTTCCCAGATTGAAGAGCTGGTTACCCTTGGTGAACTGACCCGCCGGGCCTGGGAAAAGGATGTTCAGGTAATTATTGAAGGACCAGGGCATATGCCCCTTGACCAGATCGCCGCCAATATGAAAATCCAGCAGACCATCTGTAAGGGTGCACCTTTTTATGTACTGGGGCCTCTCGTCACTGACATTGCGCCCGGATATGATCACATTACCGCAGCCATCGGAGGGGCCATAGCCGCTGCCGCCGGAGCTTCTTTCCTCTGCTACGTGACGCCCGCGGAACATTTAAGACTTCCTGATGCTGATGATGTGAAGGAAGGTATTATCTCTGCGCGGATCGCCGCACACGCTGCTGATCTGGCAAAAGGCATCAAAGGTGCAAAGGAATGGGATTACAAGATGAGTGACGCAAGAAAACGGCTGGATTGGGAAGCGATGTTTGATTTGTCCATTGATCCGGAAAAAGCCAGGAGGTATCGTGCATCCTCCAAACCGGAAAAGGCAGATACCTGTTCCATGTGCGGTAATTTCTGCGCAATGAAAAATATGAACCGGATTTTAGACGGAGAAATTGTCAACATCTATGATGAATGATATTGACTTAAAGAGAGGAAAAATCATGAATTCAAAAACAAATTTAAATAAAGGAGCTGTCACTCAGACCTCTGCAGGAATTTACATAAAAAAACTGGCAGCCGGCGGAATGCTGGTAGCACTCACCGTTTCACTCTCCGGCTTTTCCATTCCCATCGGAGCCTCAAAATGTTTTCCGATTCAGCACCTGGCAAATGTCCTGGCAGGGGTATTTTTAGGTCCTGCTTACGGAGTTGCAATGGCATTTGCCTCATCTCTCATCCGAAACTTATCCGGTACCGGAACACTTCTCGCTTTCCCCGGAAGCATGGTGGGGGCATATTTGAGTGCACTTTTGTTTCAAAAGACCGGAAAACTTCTCTGGGCCTATGTGGGAGAAATTACAGGAACCGGGCTGATGGGCGCTCTTCTTAGCTATCCGGTTGCAGTGCTGATATTGGGAAAGGAAGTTGCAGTTTTCTTTTTTGTCGTTCCTTTTCTTATGAGTACCGTAAGCGGAACTCTGTTTGCCGCCTTTTTATTAGAAACTCTCCGGAGATTGGGGCTGCTTTCCTATCTCCGCCAGCTGATTGGGAGATAGTTTATCGTTGACAAAACATGTATACTGCAATAAGATTAAGAGGTAAACAATATAAAAAAGAGGTGAAGAAATTCCGGTGTATCAGATGTTATAAATTCACTGACATGGATATAGCTGGAAAAGAGTAAAAAAATCAATGGAACAGACGAAAATTAAAAGCTGAATTGTCAGCCTTATTTTCGTGCCTGCTTTTTGATTTTATTTACTCTCAGTCTTTTCTTTATCGATTTAAGAACAGCCGCGGAGTAATGTCCGCGGCTATTCTTTTACCAATTTATAAGGAGGCGCTCACTATGCTGTACGAAATCAAAGATTTATTAAAACGTCCTGAATTATATCAGGAAACCAGTATTCCTTTTTGGGATGAGGAATACATCTCCAAACAAATGCTGAAAGCCCATCTTGATCCGGAATTTAACGGTGCCAGCCGAAAGATGGATTTCATCCGGAAATCAGCGGAATGGATTGCCAAAACGGTTCCGCCCAAAGACTATCCCATGCTGCTGGATTTAGGGTGCGGTCCCGGAATCTATGGGGAATTCTTTGCAAAATCCGGATTTAAAGTAACCGGAGTGGATTTTTCCTCACGTTCCATTGATTATGCAAAAAAATCAGCGGCTGAAAAAAAGTTAAACATCGTTTATTTCTGCCAGAACTATCTTTCCCTTGAATTAAACGGTACGTTTGATTTTGCCGTAATGATTTACTGTGATTACGGTGCTCTTTCTCCTGAGAAAAGAAAAATTGTTTTAAAACAAGTTTATGACCATTTAAAACCCGGGGGAAAATTCTTATTTGATGTTTTTTCCTTAAATGAATACGATAATTTCCAGGAAAAACAGATATGGGATATTCATCAAGGCAACGGTTTCTGGCGGGAGGATGAATATACTGAATTGAAGAGATGCTGCAAGTATCCTGAAAATGCAACACTGGAACAATACGTCATTATTTCCAGAACAGAAGCCTCTGTCTATTACCTCTGGAATACCTATTATACAGAAGAGACTCTGTTAAAAGAAGCAGAAGAATCAGGCTTTAAAGTCTGCGGAACATATGCGGACGTATCTGGCACTCCATGGAAACAGGAAAGCCCCACAATTGCAGTGATTTTGGAAAAATAGTATGAGGGGAGGTGCTTATGCATCTCCCCTGTCTTCCATATTTCCGAATCTCGTATCTATTTCATGGAATCTTTCCGGTTCCTTTCAGGCACCAGCGTAAACTCAAATGTAAATTCTTCTTCCTCAAACATATATTCTTTCCGAAGTTCCGGTCCGCAGCTTTCCGATCCGATTCCGTTCTGCCGGTAGTCCACACAGAATTCTGTAAACCCTGAGGGAGTCAGTTCATAATTATGGGCTTTCTCAGTCAGCTCTTCCTGTGTATATTCTGATGCATGGAAAGAGAAGGCCTTATCAGCGGCTGCAGTGAGTGACAGACTGCCTCCTTCTATGGTTACAAAGTCACAATCACCGCGGCTTCCGTTTTCCTGAGGTCTTAAATAATCCTCATGCATCTCTTTTACACTGGAAGAAAACAGACCATGATAGCTGGCATTTTTCTTATCTATATAGTTTTCAACAGGGCCAAGTCCGAAATAGGTCACCTGATCCATCTGCTCTGACAGAAACAGTCTGAGGCCAAACCGGGGGAGTTCCGGAAACTCTTTATCTCTCTTTACATCCAGCCTTACACTTAAAGTGCCGTCTGCTCCGATCGTCCATAACGCATCAATCATTAAAATCCGCTGAATGGGTGCTGCTGCCATAGACATCACAGTCGATATTACAAGGCTTCCATCTTTTTCTTCCCATTTGGTTTCATATCCCCTGGAAGAAGCACGGTGATAATGAGCTTCCATCCATTTATTTTTAATATTGCTGTCATTATCCGTAGGTGCTCTCCAGATATTCAATTCCATAGGACGTTCCAGAATGGAATGGTTTTTAAAATTCATTTTCTGGAATGTTCCTGTCAATTTACTGTAGGTATAGAAAAAGCTTCTTCCATTTATATGAATATAACGGTCGTCTTCGCATACCTCAAATGCACCGTCTTTTTCTTTTTCTTTTTCCGCTAAGAATGCTGCTGCCTTCTGGTTTCTCATATTTTCATTTTTCAGAAGAATCTCATCAAAGCCAAGGAGGCTTCCTGCTTCCACAAGAGCACTGCTTTCTTTCAGATAATAATTTACCTTTAAGTAACATTTACCTGCTGCCGGAACCTCAAAGTTCAGCGGCAGTCTGCATTCCTGCCGGGGCATAAGTTCCGGCATATCAGCTTCTCTTACAACTCCCTCTGCCTTTAACTCTCCGTCACAGGTTACCTCATAGGCGATATATCCATATTCTTTAAAATTGGTGAAATGAAGGTAATTATGAAGTACCAGCTCTTTTTTCTCCTGATCAAAGGAAGCTACCCGTACCGGACGGTTCACATTCTTAAACTCCATAAGGCCAGTATGTGGTCTTCTGTCCGGATATACAAGACCATCCATACAGAAATTGCCGTCATGAGGATATTCCCCATGATCTCCCCCATAAAGATACATGGGCTTTCCGTCAATGGTTCTGCCCTGGTAAATTGCATGGTCGCACCATTCCCATACAAAGCCGCCGCATACCCGCTCGTGCTGTTCAAACACCTGGAAGTAACCCTCTAAATCTCCAGGCCCATTCCCCATGGCATGACTGTATTCGCATAGAATAAAAGGCTTTGCTGTCTCCCGTTTCGTATACTCGATTATTTCTTCCAGACTCGGATACATACGGCTGAATAAATCGATATTGGAGAAATCATAAGTTTTATCCACAGCCCGGTATCGGGCACCCTCATAGTGGGTAAGTCTGGTGGGATCATAAGACTTTGTCCAGGAAAGTGCAGCTTCAAAGGTGCAGCCATAAGCGCATTCATTTCCCATAGACCAGATTACTACGCAGGGACGGTTCTTATCCCGCTCGACCAAAAGCTTTGTCCTGTCAACGGTCGCTTCCGTAAATTCCGGATTGTCTGCAATGGCGCGGTTCCAGCGGTCACGCCATACCTCTGTGGTACGGTTCTCCATATAGATGTAGCCGGTTCCATGGCTTTCATTATCTGCCTCATCAATGACATAGAATCCATATTCATCACAAAGCTGATAGAACTGAGGAGCATTGGGATAATGACTGGTGCGGATTGCATTGACATTATGCTGCTTCATCAGGCGCAAATCCCGCTTCATCTGATCCAGACTGATTGTAAATCCGGTAACCGGATCGCTGTCGTGGCGGTTTACACCATGGAACTTAATTTTCTCACCGTTCAAATACACCACACCATCGCGAATGGTAATTTCCCTGACTCCCAGACGGTCTGCAATTACTTCCTGACCTGTCTCAAATACAACCGTATAAAGATATGGATTTTCTGCATTCCAGAGCACAGGATTTTCTATATCAAATTCTATCTTTCCTTCCGCAGGATACCCCTCTTTTCTTGCAACGGTATTCCCGTTTCTGTCTGTTACGGTTACCGTCACCGGAACCTCTTTTCCGCTAAAGGTAATGGCAGCCTCAACATGAGCCTGATTATCTCTCACAGATGTGGTGAGGAAGTAATCAAAAATTCCTTCCTCCGGTCTCTTTAACAGATATACGTCCCGGAAAATTCCGGTCATACGGAATTTGTCCTGATCTTCCAAATAGCTTCCGTCACACCATTTTAAAACGAGAACGGAAAGAGTATTGTCCCCCTCCCGGATCACTCCTGTTACATCAAATTCGCTGGTTCCGTGAGAAACCTGGCTGTATCCCGCATAACTGCCGTTTAACCACACATAGAAGCAGGAATCCACTCCCTCAAAGTTTAAGTAAGCTCTGGGTGCCTCATCTTCTCTCTTATAAACAAAATGATGGACATAAGCGCCGCATGGATTCTCAGCCGGAACATAGGGAGGGTCCATGGGGAATGGATATTTGGTATTGGTATACTGGTGCTTATCATAGCCATAATTTTGAAAACAGCCAGGTACAGGAATTTCATCAAACTTAGATGTATCAAAGCCTTCCAGATAAAATTCTTCTTTTACATCATAAATGCTGTCATAATAGTGAAACTTCCAGTTTCCGTTTAACAGGAAGAAACGGTCGGAATTCTCTCTCTCTTCGGTTAAATGGAACTGGGGCTTGGAAGCCGGAATATAATAAGCTCTGTGTGGCATGGTGTTTTCATGAAGCAGATGCAGATTTTCATAATGTCTGGGTACGATCATAGTCGACTCCTCCTTTTTTTCTTATCTTTCATTATAAAAGGACAGAGCGAAAAATCCATATCTTTGATTAGACAAAACATGCACAAAATGATATTCTTATGTTCATATATGGAAGCTCATTTATTTAAAAACATCAGGAAATTGATTCACAATGCCATTCGTCATCATATCAGCCATTGCCAAAGCCTGCTCTTCAATCTGATCAAATCCGGTAATGCTTTCCGAATACTTACCGGTCAACATATTTACAGCTTCATCTTTAGTCATTGCCAGATGCTCATACAGCATTGTTTTCCAATCTTCCCGAGACCAATAGGGATTGATACCTGCAAGAAAATCAGCTATTTCATCAGCATTTGCATACCATCTCTTTTCTGCGTCTGCAGCTGTACCGCTATCACCGGCCTTTGCCGCCTTTACCAGCTCTGCAGCAATTACAAGATGATTTGTAAATAACTCTGCAAATGTGGAAGCTGCCTTATCCCCATAAAGAAGCTTCAGCAATTCCTCAAAATCTTTTGGATTCCTAAGCAGGCGGTTTGTAACAAAATCTGTATCCGGCAAATCAAATACTAAACTTAAGATTGTCAGCCTGGTCCACGTAACATGCTGCTCCCAGAGTTTACGTATATAATCACTTAAGTCCGCCTGTGATTTACTTATTTCATTATCAGTATTGTATCCAATTGAAGAGAAATAACCTAATCCCGGATTCAGACAAATAACTTGCCCGACAAAAAGATTTTCCGGGTCTGATCCAGGATTAGCAGCCATGATTTCATCAATAGTTGTATCAAACATTTGGGCAATTAAAAATAAAGAGTCCCCTGGACATATCCTATAACAAATTGTTTTAAAAGGGTATTGCGGCATTCATCCACGACCTTAATAATTTATATCTTAAATTATTAGTATGATCATACATATAAAAGGGAACCAAATATGTAATAACTTTAAAAAAATCAATAAATTTTCATATTTTTTTATCAAAAACCGGTCTGGTAATCATATGTTATTGGTATAACAATTAAGGAGATTCACAATGATTACAGAACAACAGTATGTAATTCTCTCACTAGAGCTAAATATATTTTTTGGACGTATTATGAAAGAACATTCTCTTTTTTTGGAAGCAGGCTTTACTCCGGCCAATCCTGACTTTTCCAAAGCTGCAGATGAGTACAAACGTAACTTTGAGACTATTTTACAAAATGCCGTGATTTTGGGAAATGGAATCATCAGCCCTCTTGTTGTCTCTTCTGGTGAAATCGTCACGGATTATACCCTTGGCAGCGAACAAAAAACTCAATACTTTACCAGTATAACCATTAACCAGGAGATTACGAAGCTGGAAGAGGCACTTAGCGGTGAAATCAATCCCATAATAACTCCTGCACTGGTACAGCAGGTGAGCCAGCTAAATTCCATAGTAATACCACTGCTGGAAGGACTTATTGACTTTAAAACATCAATATTGACCAATGTATCAGCCTGCCGTATGTTCACAGCCAACTACCCGCTGCTCATTGACCATATCCTGCGCGAAGCAAATATGTATTATACTCATTTAATCGCATTGGAAAATCGTCAGAACCCAGAGCACAGTTTAACAGAAACAGAACTGTTCTGGGATCAGATCATGATGGAACATGCTTTATTTATCCGGGGTCTGCTTGATCCAACCGAATGCGATCTCATCAATACTGCCAATGATTTCGCTGGACAATATAATGATCTGATGCAGGCAGCCAGGACAGCTACAGATATGACAATTCGCAGCGTTACAGATGTAACCCTGCAAGAAACGATGAAGTACCGTGATTTCAAAGAGGCAGGGACAAAAGGAATCAATGAATGTAAGATATACAGCGTTATTTTGCCTTTGCTTGCGGATCATGTACTGCGCGAATCAAACCATTATATCCGGTTGCTTCAGCAGATGACTTAAATTCTTCTTTATGCATTCATCTCATAGCATCGAAATAAAGAGCGTGCTGTAAAACTATTTTTATTATAAATAGTTTTGCAGCACGCTTTTTATTTATAAACAAAAAATATCCCCCACTATGTGGATCAGCAGCATATTATACTCATCTTATGAAATATCAATTGATAGATCTTTAATTTCTTTCCATGAAGTAATCCCATTCTTGCACGTACCCTGCTATTCTGCTTAATTATAACTGCTTCTTTAATGTATATAGTCTGATATCATCTGGAAAACCGTTGACTTCCCCGCAAATAACATATCCTTGCTTTTGATAAAAAAGTGGAGCTTGAAAAGAATATGTTGTCAGATGAGCAATCTGGCATCCAGCGGCTATTGCTTGATGTTCAATCACTTCCAATAAACGTGATGCTATTTTTTGACCTCTATAAGCTTCCTGCACCCAAAGAACCTCTATTTCTAAGGAGGAGAGATAAGCAGATCCCGATACACCTCCCACAATAACTCCCTTTTCATTTCGTGCTATATTCGTAAACTCTATATTTGGTATTTTTAATTTACCGTTTGTTTTTTTCATATTGTGCTCAAGTAAACCATTTATACGAACTGAATTAAAAAACTCTTGTTCATCACAATCATTATAAATAGTTATAGACATTTTTGTTACCTCCATAATACCTATGTAATAATCTTTTTAAAGTAGAATATCATCAAACCTGCTAACTATCAATATTAAGTTCTCAATGTACATTATTACTCCGTTAAATGCCACTTCCAGTCAGCCACCACGTTCTTTTTTCTACATGAAGCACCTGTGAGAATAATAAAGCGTATTAGACAAAACATGGATAAAATGATACAATACCAGGTAACTGCGAAACAATTTTACGTACAACATAAAAAAATAAAAACGGCCTCTTTCAAGCTGTCAGCCAGAAAGAAGAAAGGAGAATCCCTCCATGTATACAAACACAGGTTATATGAATTTAACAGAAGACGAACTGGAAAATGGTAAAGTCCCCTTAAGAATCAACAGCTGCGGAGTCTACCGTCTGGTCTCCCTTCCAGTTATGTCAACCTTTCGTCCTCTCGGCCGTTCAGACTATCAGCTGCTTTATATCGCGGCAGGAAAAGCTTTTTTTACCTTTGACGGAACCGTTACCGAAGTTTCAGAAGGCAACATGGTGTTATATCCCCCTCATATCCCTCAGCAATATGCTTATTATATAAATGATAAACCTGAAGTCTACTGGCTCCATTTCACCGGCAGTGAGGCAGGCTCTCTTACAAGAGAAGCCGGTTTTCCTGAAAACAAGGTCATGTATACCGGAATATCTTCCAAATACCAGGAACTGTTCCTGTCCGTAATTCGGGAAGTGCAGCTTACGCGCCCCTCTTTTGAGGAGCTGTCAGCCCTTTATTTAAAGCAGCTTTTTCTACTGTTAAAACGGATCAAAGAAGAAGGCGGCTTTAAGAAAACAGAAATTCAGAAAGAAATGGAAAAAGCAGTCCGTTTTTTTCATGAGAATCTGGCGAAGAACATCGAAGTTGAGGCGTATGCAAAACAGCTTCATATGAGCACCTGCTGGTTTATCCGAAGCTTCAGGGAATATGCCGGAATGCCTCCCGGAAGATATTTAACCGAAATTCGGATCAAAAAAGCCAAGGAACTTTTAGAAAGCACGGATTACAGCGTCGGTGAAATAGGTGGAATCATTGGTTATGAAAATCCCCTCTATTTCAGCCGTATTTTTAAAAAGACAGCCGGAGTCTCTCCCGCAGAATACAGAAAGGCGGCAAGGTGAGATCATCTCCCTGCCGCCACCTTCTACCGCTCGATAACACTATAGGTCTGCCGGTATTCCTTAGCTGTCATTCCCATATATTTTTTAAAAATTCTTCTGAAGTAATCCACGTCTTCATATCCGCACCGGTAAGCGATCTCACTGCCGGTTAAGTTGGTCTCAATCAGCATTCTGCACGCCTTATTAAGCCTGGCTTCATGAATTCCTTCCGTCAGAGTCTTACCATAAACCGCATGATACGTCCGCCCTAAATAATCCGGGCTGCATTCCAGCTGTTCCGCTAATATGGAAGCCGATAATGGTTCCTTTAAGTGATTTCTGATGTACTGCCCTGCCTGATTGGCCAGAAGCACCTTCTGCCCATTTATCTCCAAGGGAGAAAGAGAGTCGCTCAACTCGCACAGCAGCTCTAAAAGAACCAGATTTAATATGGTTCTGTCTTCCCTGCACACGTTCTGTCTCTTGATAAACCGGCGGAACAGCTCTTCAAACTGCTGCGGCTTTCCAATCCGTATGAGCTGGGGAAGAGACATAATGTCTGTTCCTGTTTCTTCTGCCTTCTCCTCCAAATGGAAATGAAGCCAGTAAAAATTCAAGTCTTTATCAAACTCTCTGGTCCCCCAGTGATGTCTTCCTGGAAACAGAATCAGGGCTTCCCCCTCCTCCACTTCGTATTCCACATCCTCTTCCGCGATTCCAAGCACACCGGAATTGACATAAATGATTTCAAAAGAATCCATGACACGGTCTGCGTGCCGCCCCTTCCCCCCCGTAACCAGATATCCTGCATTTAATGCCCTCACAGGAAGAACTGCCTTTAGATGTAAGTAATGTTCCATGTGTCGCCCCCTGTCGTCTTCAAGTCGGAATCATCCAGTTTTTCGCTTCTTTTTCCTCTTGTAACCTTTGACTCAAACTGGCAATATAGAGAAAGTATTTTTATTTCTATAAAAAGGATAGCAGATCTACGAATAAAAGAAAAGGGGAACACGGCAGATTTGCCGTTTATATAATATGGTTACAGACTTGATAAGAAAAAAATCCGCGTTTTCCAGCAAGGAAACACCACCTATGACAGCTGCAGATTTTTCAAAAGGCAGAAATCTTTTTATTGCTGAGGGGTGCTGCGCCAATGGTATCGTTACGCTCACCACGGGTGCCTTCCTCTCCGGATATGCCAGTTCACTGGGAGCCGATGACTCCTTAAACGGCATCATTGGTTCCATTCCCCTTCTTCTTTGCAGCCTCCAGATGTTTTCTTCCATTCTTTTAGAAAGCCTCAGGAGAAAAAAAGGACTGATTGCCAGTTTTTCCTTTATTCACAGGCTGCTGCTCTCTCTGATGTTTTTTCTGCCGCTGTTTATCACACAGCCGGTAATTCGTCTGGCAGCAGTCGTCATTCTTTATGGAATCGCCCATTTTTTCGGTGCGTCCATCGGTACCGGAACCGGCAACTGGATGCTCCAGCTGGTCCCGCAAAATATCAGAGGCGATTATCTGGGTAAAAAGGATTCCTTCGCTTTTGCATTTTCCACAGTTTTAAGCCTTATGATGGGCAGAGTCATGGACTGGTTTCGAAACAGCGGCATGGAACAGACCGGCTTTTTTGTAGTCGGAGCTACCGTTCTTCTCATTGCCTGTACGGATTTCTGGTGCCTGTCGTCCATACGGGAGCCGGAAAGCACTCCCCACAGACAGAAATTAAAGGATGTTCTCCTTGCTCCAATCGCTGACCTAAAATACCGAAAGGTTATGATCACTTATATATTCTGGAATCTGGCACTGCAGATCGCAGGTCCATTTTTCAGTGTATACATGGTCACAGGGCTGAAACTGGATTATACTTATATCACATTCCTTGGACTGATTTCATCTACCGTCCGGATTCTTGCCGCCTGGCTTTGGGGAAAGCTGGCAGATGCCACCTCCTGGCTTCTTGCAGGCAGGCTTTCCATGGGACTTTTGGGTTTTATCCACATCAGCTGGCTTTTTATGACTCCTGATACCTGCTACGCCCTTCAGCCGGTTTTACAGGCATTATCCGGTGCCGCATGGGGCGGAATTGCTATTTCAGTATTTAATCTGCAATACCATTATGCCCCTGAGGAAAAACGGGTTTTATACGTCAGCGCCAATTCATCCTATGCAGGGCTCTGCGGCTTCTTTTCCACCCTCTTAGGTGCCAGTCTGCTGACCATACTCCCTTCCTTTCAGATCGGAGACCTGCCAGTCAGCGGAATGCAGATTCTTTTTCTGCTGTCCGGGTCCTTAATCCTGGGATGTGTACTTTACATGGGAAAACTGAAAAAATACTGACCGGTTACAGGTTCTTTCTCCGGTCTTTACACGACTCCCGAATCACAAGCTCCGGCTTTAATACCCGTTCCACCCGGCTCTCCTCGTCGGGAATCCCATGAATCTTTTCCAGAAGCAGTTCAGCCGCCATTGCACCCAGCCGTTCCTGGGGGTGGGCAATGGTGGTCAGCTTCACCATGCCATTTTCTGCGATAAAGGAATTGTCATACCCTGTAACAGAGATCTCATCGGGCACAGAGATCCCTTCTTTCTCTATTGTCTTAATGACCTCAAAGGCAATCTGGTCGTTGTAGCAGACAATCCCGTCAACAGGGACCTTTTCCTCCAGCATGATCTTTAGAACCTCCGATGGCTTGGCAGACCGGTCCTCTGTGTGATACCAGATCACCATATCCGGATCATAAGAAAACCCGCTTTCCTGGAGAGCGTTTACGAAGCCTTTGTGCCTGTCTCTCCCCTGGCTGTCATCTGCCTTAAAAATCCCCAGTATATGCTCATGCCCAAGATCAAGGAGATACTTCGTCACCAGATACCCGCCCAGGCAGTCATCAAGCCTGATATAGGGCTTGCTCTTCATCTGGGTGTAATAGCCCTGTATAAACACATAAGGTATTTTATAAAAATCCAGCTTGTCATACAGTCCCCTGTGACCGCAGAGAATCTCGCTCTTGCTTGGTTCAATAATGAGTCCGTCCACGTCCTTTTCCAGTATTTCTTCTAAACATCTGCTCTCTTTTAATCTGCTGTTTCCCGTATTTTTAATAATGATACTGTAACCGTTTTCTGTCAGCACCTGGTCAATTCCCTGAATCAGCCGCGGGAAAATATAGTCGGACAAATAGGTAGTAATCACCGCTATATTGCCCGACCCTTTTTTCCTTCCCGCTTTTCTGGACACAAAGGTACCTCTGCCATGTTCCGCTTCAATGTAGCCTTCCTGTTCCAGTATGGACAGGGCTTTTCTCACCGTATGACGGCTGATATGGAAGACTTCCGAGAGCTGATTCTCCGAAGGAAGGCGGTCTCCCGGCTTCTTCTCTCCGGAGATAATCTCTTTTTTCAATTCTTCCATTAATACGAAATACTTTGTTTTTCCGCTGTCCGACACTGTAAGGACTCCTTGTTATTTTTTCTGCCCATAATAGGCATCCGGTCCGTGCTTTCTCATAAAATGTTTATCCTGCATGGACTGGGGTGCTGGTTTTACTGCTGGATTTAACAGCTCTGTCATTAAATTCATTTTGGCAATCTCTTCTAACACAACTGCATTGTGAACTGCATTGGCCGCATCCGTTCCCCAGGTGAACGGACCATGATTTTTGCATAATACCGCCGGAACATGCATGGGATCAAGCCCTTTAAAGGTCTCTATAATCACAGTTCCAGTATTCTTTTCATAGCCTTCGTCAATCTCTTCCTGAGTTAAATTTCTTGCGCATGGAATCTCTCCATAGAAATAATCGGCATGGGTGGTACCATAGCAGGGAAGAGCTCTGCCTGCCTGGGCCCAGGAGGTCGCCATTGGGGAATGGGTATGTACAATCCCGCCTATCTTATCAAATGCCCGGTACAGTTCCAAGTGGGTGGCAGTATCGGAGGATGGATTTAACTCCCCCTCCACTTTATTACCCTCTAAATCCATGACTACCATATCCTCCGGTTTCAGCTTATCATAATCCACTCCGCTTGGTTTAATGACAAACAACCCCTTTTCCCGGTCAATGCCGCTGACATTTCCCCAGGTGTAGGTTATCAGCCCTCTCCGGGGCAGTTCCATATTTGCTTCATATACACTTAATTTCAGTTCTTCCAGCATCTTATCGCCTAAATCCTTTCCCTATGAGTATAAGCTGTCCACAGCTGCCCGTTCAATCGCCAGCCCATTTTTATACCGTTCCATAAATGTCTGAAATCCTGTTACATCTTCCGGATCCGGTTCCATGGTTTCACCCGCCATATCCTTAAATACACGTTCTGAAAGGTACTGATCTAAAGACTCCCCTTCCTTCTTACGAAGGAGATAGGATGCAAGCAGTGCTGCTCCCCAGGCTCCGCCTTCTCCGGCCGTTTCCATTACAGAAACAGGAACTCCCACGGCTGCCGCCATGATCCTCTGCCCCGTTTTTCTGGTCTTAAACAGACCTCCGTGGCCAAGAAGCACATCCAGCTTCACGCCCTCTTTAAACAGAATCTCCATTCCCATATTTAATGCTCCTAAAGCGGTATAAAGATTCACTCTCATAAAGTTCGCCAGATTAAATCTGCTGTTGGGAGTACGAACGAATAACGGCCTTCCCTCTTCAAAATGAGTGATGTGTTCTCCTGACAAATACCCGTAGGACAAAAGTCCGCCGCCATCTTTATCCCCCTCCAGCGCTTTCTTATAAAGTGCGGTAAAGAGTTCGTTCTTATCCGGCTTCATGCCCATGGTCCCCGCAAACTCCTCAAATAAGGATACCCATGCATTCAAGTCGGAAGTACAGTTGTTACAGTGAACCATGGCAACCGCATCTCCTGCCGGAGTGGTAACGAGGTCAAGTTCTTCATAAACTCTGGAAAGCTCCTTTTCCAAAACCACCATGGCAAAAACACTGGTTCCTGCAGATACATTTCCTGTTCTCTTTGCAACAGAGTTGGTAGCTGTCATTCCTGTTCCTGCATCACCTTCCGGCGGACATAGCGGTATGCCGGGCTTTAAATTCCCGCTTACATCAAGAAGTGCTGCTCCCTCCGCTGTCAGAACACCTGCTGCTTCACCTGCAGTGAGAACTTCTGGCATAATATCCCTCAGTTTCCATGGCAGATTTCTATCAGAAACAAGTTCATCAAACTGGCTGATCATGCGCTTATTAAAATCTTTTGTCTGACTGTCTACAGGAAACATTCCGGCGCAGTCACCAATGCCTAAAACTCTCTTCCCGGTCAGCTTCCAGTGAACATACCCTTCCAGAGTAATCAGATAATCAATTTCAGAGACATGCTCCTCGCCATTTAAAATAGCCTGGTATAAATGGGCGATACTCCATCTTTGAGGAATGTGGAAAGAAAAAAGTTCCGTCAGCTGGCTGGCTGCCTCTTCCGTCATGGTATTTCTCCAGGTCCGGAATGGGACCAGTAAATTCCCGTCCCTGTCAAATGCCATATATCCGTGCATCATGGCAGAAAATCCTATGGCTCCAATAGAAGTAAGGGTTACTCCATATTTCTCTTTCACCTCTTCTGCCATCTTTTTATAGCTGTCCTGGACACCCTCCCATATATCAGTGATGCCATAGGTCCAGATTCCGTTTTCGTAGCGGTTTTCCCAGTCATGACCTCCGGAAGCGATGGGATTATGATTTTCATCTACCAGAACTGCTTTGATTCTGGTGGACCCAAGTTCGATTCCCAGTGCGGTATTTCCTTCCCGGATTGCTGTTATTAATGTTTCGTTATCCATAGAGACCCCCTCAGACTTTCTATCAGCTTCAGCGGTATGCCGCCGAATTCCATCTCAGTTCATTTTTAAAATCCCGGATATTTGTATTCTCATCAATATATACAGCTTCAATTCCCATGGCTTCGGCCCAGTCACCCAGCTGTTCTGCAGTCAGATCGTAAGTAAATGCCGTATGATGGGCACCACCAGCTAAAATCCAGCATTCCGCACCAGTAATTAAGTTTGGTTCCGGTGTCCAGAAAGCAGTTGCAACAGGGAGCTTAGGCATGGGTTTATCTATCTTTTTACAGTTAACGGTATTGATAATGAGACGGAACCGGGTTCCTAAATCGATGAGGGAAGCAGCAACTCCTCTGCCCTCTTTTGCAGTAAATACAAGTCTTGCAGGATCTTCCCTGTCACCCATGGACAACGGATTCACTTTGATGCCTGCTCTTCCCTCTGCAATGGATGGGCAGACTTCCAGCATATGCGCCTGAAGTATCCCTTCTTTTCCCGGAACAAGATTATAAGTATAATCCTCCATGAAAGAAGTTCCCTTCGCATCCTTTGTACCTTCTGTCATCAGCTTCATCAAGCGTACCATGGCTGCTGTTTTCCAGTCGCCTTCTCCGCCGAAGCCGTACCCCTTTTCCATCAGACGCTGGATTGCAAGGCCTGGAAGCTGTTTCAAGGACCCTAAATCGCCGAAATGAGTAACGATTGCCTGATAGTCCTTTTCTCTTAAAAATGCCTCAAATCCAAGCTCAATCTGTGCCTGAACTGCCACATGTTTTTTAAACTCTTCAGGATCCCTTCCTTTCAGCAATATGTCATAGCGGTCATAATACTCTTCCACAAGTGCAGACACATCTCCTGCTTTTACATCCTTCACGTAATCAGCTGCTTCATTAACCGGATATGCATCGATCTCCCAGCCGAATTTTAACTGAGCCTCTACCTTATCTCCTTCCGTTACTGCTACGTTTCGCATATTGTCCGCAAAACGCACCACACGGATATGGCTGCTTTCCACAATACCCACCGCAGTCCTCATCCAGGAAGCAATTCTTCTTTTTACCGAATCATCATCCCAGAAACCGGCAATCACCTTTCTTACCAGCCCCATTCTGGTTACCATATGTCCGAATTCCCGGTCTCCGTGGGCGGACTGGTTCTCGTTCATGAAATCCATATCAATGGAATCATAAGGGATTTCCTGGTTAAACTGGGTATGTAAATGAAGCAGGGGTTTTCTGTATTCCTGCAGACCTAAGATCCATGACTTTGCTGGAGAAAAGGTGTGCATCCAGGTAATTACTCCTGCGCAGTTCTCATCGTCATTCGCCTGACGGAACAGAGACCGTATGGAAGCATTGTCAATGAGCACAGGCTTTAAAACCACTTCATAGGGCAGGAGGCCGGAGGCGTTAAGCCTCTCGGTTATAATTCCTGCATGTTCTGCTACATCCCTTAGGCAGGCTTCTCCGTAAAGGTCCTGAGAGCCTGTTGCAAACCAGAATTGATACGCTTTTTGTTTCATATGTATAACCCCCTCTTGTTTGATTTATTTACCCAGACGAATTACATTCCAGGATGCCTTATGTAACACACTGGTCACCATACCTCCGTCTAAAGAAGACTGACTGGTCTGTTTTGGTGCCACCTTTTCATTGAAAGGTCCGTTTACTGCCAGCAGGTCATCGCTTTCTAATACGATGTGCTCCAGAATATGGTAGCCTTCAAAGCTTCTTACATCGATGGTCATTTCTGCGTCGTCCTTAATGGAACGGTTCACTGCGAAGATGGTCACTTCATCCTTCTCCTCGTTAT
Organism: uncultured Clostridium sp.; assembly: GCA_963523075.1. Classification (GTDB taxonomy): domain Bacteria; phylum Bacillota; class Clostridia; order Lachnospirales; family Lachnospiraceae; genus Lacrimispora. The sequence continues at coordinate 70,460 of CAURBW010000008.1, read as the reverse complement.
AAACAGACACCGCTTCCACCGCTGTTACATCCTCATGTCTGGTAGTGTCAAATTTTGGTGTGCTGATAACAGGAAGAAGCGCAGTTCCTCTGCCGAAAGCAGATGCGTGCATAAATGGATAGAATATTGTCTGCTTCCAGACTGCTCCGCCGCCCGCTTCTGTCATAATAGGTGCAATCACGTTAACCAGCTGTGCAAGACATGCCATCTTCACCCGGTCAGCATGTTTTAACAGGGTAATCAGCATCAGCCCCACTAAAAGCGCATCCTCAAAATTATAGATGTCCTCTAACATAGGCGGTGCTGCCTGCCATGGATGGTTTTCTGTTATATCATTATCAGCAGCATTGGAGTGATACCATACATTCCACTCATCAAAGCTGATTTTAATATCCTTTTTGCCCCTCTTTTTCGCTTTCACATAATCACAGGTGGCAATTACCGTGCGGATAAACTGATCCATGTCATCGGAGCAGGCCAGGAAGTCTTCACTGTCTCCCTTTTCATTTCCATAATACTGATGCATGGAAACATAATCCACGTAATCATAGGTATGCTGGAGGGTAACAGCTTCCCAATCCGGGAAGGTAGGCATGGTGAGCGAAGAGCTTCCGCAGGAAACCAGCTCAATGGAAGGATCGATAATCTTCATGGCTCTTGCTGTCTCTTCCGCAAGACGGCCATATTCCTCCATGGTCTTATGTCCCAGCTGCCACGGTCCATCCATTTCGTTGCCCAGACACCAGGTTTTGATATTATGGGGTTCCTTATATCCATGGCTGATTCTTAAATCGCTGTATTTCGTATTGCCAGGGTGATTGCAGTATTCCAAAATGTTGCATGCATCGGCAATCCCTCTTGTCCCTAAGTTAACCGCCATCATAACATCAGAGCCTGCGCTTCTTGCCCATTTGGTAAATTCATTTAATCCAACTTTATTCTCTTCAATACTCTTCCATGCAAGCTCCAGCCTTCTTGGGCGCTCACTCACCGGGCCCACACTGTCTTCCCAATTAAAGCTGGAAACGAAGTTTCCGCCTGGATACCGGATAATGGGAACATTTAACTCTCTGATCATTTCCTTTACGTCGCTGCGGAAACCATGTTCATCTGCAGTGGGATGCTCCGGACAATAAATACCGTCATAAACTGCTCTGCCAAGATGTTCAATAAAAGAACCGTAAATCCTTTCATCAATCTTTGCGATACGGAATTCTTTGTCAACCACCATTTTTACTTTGTTACATGCCATTAGTCGTGTCCAACCTTTCTAAACGATAATTAGTTTTATTCTCCGAATACTTTTCGGTAGTCATCCTGAAATTTCTTAATTCCCTGATCAGTTAAGGGATGTCTGGTCATCTGTTCCAGCACCGGATAAGGTACTGTAGCGATATCCGCACCGGCTTTGGCGCAGTCAATCACATGGATGGGATTGCGGATACTGGCCGCTATGATCTCTGTCTCAATCTCATGAATTGAAAATATTTCAGTAATCTCTTCAATCAGATCAATTCCAGGCATTGAAATATCATCAAGTCTTCCTAAGAAAGGAGACACATAGGTGGCTCCTGCCCTTGCAGCCAGAAGAGCCTGGGCAGCGGAAAATACCAGAGTCACATTGGTCTTTATCCCTTCCCCTGTCAGCACTTTAACTGCCTTTAATCCTTCTGCAGTCATGGGGATCTTAACAACCATATTGGGATGAATGGCTGCAATCTGCCGCCCTTCTTGTATCATCCCTGCTGCATCTGCAGTAGTCGCTTTCACTTCACCGCTGATGGGGCCATCCACGATCAATGCAATCTCTTCTATTACCTGTTTAAAATCCCTTCCTTCTTTGGCAATTAAAGACGGATTGGTGGTAACACCGCAGATAATTCCCATCTCATTGGCTTTTCTGATTTCTTCAATGTTTGCCGTGTCTACAAAAAACCTCATTGATTTCTACCTCCTGATTTTTCCATGAGAGTGAACCAGTCATCCTCTTACTTACAATTTATAACTTGTACGCACCATTGCACAAGTTGTTTTTATATATTTTACCATACCTGCCCCGTTTTTTTCAAATAATTCCTTTACACATCAGACGGTATATAGCACAAGAGATGAGGGTATACCTATATAAATCTATGTTTTTTCCACAATCCCATGAATAAAGCAAGATAAAATGCACAATTTTACTTTTTAATTTTGTTAATGTTTGTTAACACTTTCAAAGAAAAATGGGGTATATTATTACTTGTAACCCCCCCCCAATACATTATATAGTTTTTGCTACACCCCATAAGAAACGAAATACCTTCTCCGAAAAAAGACCAGCTTCCCCAGCTGGTCTTTTTCATTTTCTTATTTAGTTTTTCTTCTTTTTATTTCTGCGTTCTTTTAAAATGCGTTCGAAGTCATCTGCATCGCCTTCTTCCTGCAGACGGCGTCTTCGTTCTTCTCTGCGAAGTGCAATTTCTTTGGACTCTTTTCTTTTCTTCTTCACTGCAAATACTGTCCCCGCTGCTATAAGCAAAGCGGCAGCAGCAATTCCAAGAGTTTCCAAAACCCCAATTCCTTTTTGTGAATTGTTTATTGTGTCCGCCTTTGTCTCCTCCCCCTGTTCTCCGGAAGATTCAGCAGAAGACTGTCCACTCTGGGACTCCTCTTCGGCCTTTGCAAATAAGTACGCCTGTCCAACTGCCCTGTCATTATAAGTATAGCGGATAAAAGCCACCGCACCTTTTGGGCTGCCAGCTGGCAAGTCCGTTACCAGTTCCTTGTCAATCTGGGAAAACTCTGCTCCCTTTGGAACAGTAACCACCGCGTTTGGCTCCAGTTCCAGATCCGAAGACTGGTAGCTTTTCGTCCCAATGGAAATAGGGGTATCCCCAGTTATATATTCTGTTTCATTGCCTGTTACCGGCAGATTTTCAAACTGGGTAAATCCAAATTCAAGGAGGTTCTTTCCATCAATAAAATACTGCCTTGGACTTCCCTTTAAGATAACGGAAATCAGTCTTCTCCCATCTTTTTCCGCATAAGTCACAAGGGTATTGCCGGCTTTAATCAGATAGCCGGTTTTTCCTGCAACAGCCGCCGGATAGTAAAATTCACTGGATTCATCCGTGGTCTTTACCAGCCTGTGTTCATTATAAATGGTCAGACCTTCCGGATTATTGGCAGTTGGCGGAATCTTATGGCTGACTGCAGAACTGATCTCCACCAGTTTTTTATTATTATAAGCAGCACGGGCGATGAGTGCCATATCATATGCAGTTACATGCTGGGTATCTCCATTTAATCCCGATGGATTTTCAAAATGGCTTTCTGTGCATCCAAGTTCCGCCAGTTTGTCATTCATCATTTTCACAAATCCTTCTCTGCTTCCTCCCACATGTTCCGCCAGAGCATTGGCAGCCTGGTTGCAGGAATGCAGAATAAGAGAATACAGGCAATCCTCTACAGACAGCGTATCTCCATTGGTAACATTCAGTTTATTTCCGCTTCCTTCTTCCACGTTGTAGACAGAGTCCTTTGAAAATGTCACCATATCGGTCAGATCACTGTTTTCCAGGACTATTAAAGCAGTCAGTATCTTCGTAATACTTGCCGGCGGATAAGCGGCGTGTATATTTTGTCCAAAGATAACGGTGCCTGTATCTGCATCAATCACAATTCCCGCTTCTGCCTGAATTCCCGTGTCAGACGGCCAATCCGGTTTTGCATAAACGTTCATAAGAAACAGCTGGCAAATCAGTACGCAGCTTAACAGTACTTTTATCCGACGTTTCACGTATCATCCTCCTGACATGAAATATGCCCTAAAGCCGCACCAGAATAAGTATACGGTTTTAGGGCACTATTTTACTTCGCGTAATCTGTAACTCTGGACTCCCGGATCACGTTAACCTTAATCTGTCCCGGGTACTCTAAGGAATCTTCAATCTTCTTAGAAATATCACGGGCCAAAAGTACCATATCATCATCGTTAATCTGATCAGGAACTACCATAATCCGAACTTCGCGTCCTGCCTGAATGGCAAAGGACTTGTCCACTCCCTTAAAGGAGTTGGTGATATCTTCTAACTGTTTTAATCTGTTTGTATATGTTTCCAGAGTCTCCCTTCTGGCACCAGGTCTTGCAGCAGAAATGGTATCTGCAGCCTGAACGATGCAGGCAATCAGACTCTGTGGTTCTACATCTCCATGATGTGATTCCACGGTGTTCAATACGATTGCGGATTCTTTGTATTTCTTACATAACTCCAGACCCAGCTGAATATGAGAACCTTCCATCTCATGATCCACAGCTTTTCCAATATCATGTAATAAACCGGCACGTTTTGCCATACGGATATCAAGACCGATCTCTCCAGCTAACAGCCCGGATAACTGAGCGACCTCAATGGAATGCTTTAATGCATTCTGTCCATAGCTTGTTCTGTATTTCAGTTTACCAAGCAAACGTATGAGTTCCGGATGAAGCCCGTGAATGCCCACTTCAAGAGCGGCAGCTTCTCCTTCCTCACGCATATTGGTCTCAACTTCTTTTTGCGCCTTCTCCACCATCTCCTCGATTCTGGCTGGGTGAATACGTCCATCCACAATGAGGCGTTCCAACGCGATTCTCGCTACTTCTCTACGAACCGGATCAAATCCGGATAAAACAACTGCCTCCGGGGTATCATCAATAATCAATTCCACACCCGTCAGGGTTTCTAACGTACGGATATTACGGCCTTCTCTACCGATAATACGGCCTTTCATCTCGTCATTGGGAAGCTGAACAACTGAAACAGTTGTCTCTGCCACATGGTCTGCCGCACATCTTTGAATGGCAGTAACCACATATTCTTTTGCTTTCTTATCAGCTTCTTCTTTTGCTTTGTTTTCCAGTTCCTTAATTAATTTCGCAGTGTCATGTTTAACATCATCTTCAACAGATTTTAAAAGATATTCTTTTGCCTGTTCGGAGGTAAGTCCGGAAATTTTTTCCAGTTCCTGAATGCCTTTTTCATAAAGAGATTCCACTTCGGAATTTCTCTTATTCAGGGCTTCCTCTCGAGCAGCAAGACCTGCTTCTCGTTTTTCCATAGTCTCAGACTTCTTGTCCAAGTTTTCTTCCTTGCTTAATACTCGTCTTTCATAACGTTGAAGCTCAGCTCTTCTCTCCCTGGTTTCCTTTTCCAGTTCGTTCTTAGTCTTTAAAGACTCTTCTTTCGCCTCAAGGAGAGCTTCACGCTTCTTTGTCTCAGCGGTCTTTAATGCTTCATCTATTATTTCCCGGGATTTTTCTTCTGCAGAGCCAATTTTGCTTTCGTAAGTGTTCTTACGATATGCGGTCGCAGCAGACCAGGCAATAAAAGCAACTACTACTGATGCAATGATCGAAATCAATGCAGCCGTGAATACTGATACTGACACAGGAGCACCTCCTTATTTTATTTTCATTGTACAACAATACAACACTACAATTTTAAACTGTTTTATACATTATGTCAAGTATTTCGCCTCTGTTTCCGGTATACTTATACACATTTTCACTATTGTCAGTCATCGACAAAAATTTCACCTAAAACCCGGCTTACCGCTTCATAAGAGAAACCCTTTCTGCCAAGGGATGCCATCACTTTACTTTTCTCTCTGGCGTCCATTTGTTCTGGAAATAAGCGCTTTTTCCTGATATATTCTCTGACTATGCCAGCCTCATCCACGGGCTGCTCCTTTAAAATATCTCCGATAATTTCCTTGTCCAGACCCTTTCTCTGAAGTTCAAACTGTATCTGTCTTTCACTCTTTCTTCTGGAATTAAATTCCACATATCTTCTTGCGTATTCCTGGTCATTGATGAAACGATGCTCCTTCAGGAAATCAATGGCATAATCAATAGCCTCCTGTGGATAATATCCTTCCTTTAACTTCCTCCTCAGTTCCTGTTCCGTCTTATCGGATGACTTTAAAAGAAACAGAACCCGCTCTCTGGCTCTCTTACACAGTATCTCCTTAACAATCTCCTGGTAAACCTCTCCGGAGATCTCGTTTCCTTCCTCTATGGAATATCGCTTTAATTCCCCTCTATAAAGAACAAGAGTAAAGTCATCATCAAGAATGACTTTACTCCTGCGCTTATCGACGGGCACAATCTCTGTTACTGTCATATATGCCCCTTATACTATTGATCATTCTGTCTCTGTCCCCTTCACTTTCCTGTCAGAAGAAGGAACAGGCTTCGTAGTTTTATTCTTTCACTGCTTCGGTCTTATCTTCCTCAGGCTTAATCCGCTTGCTTTCCTTTTCCTGGGCACGGTCGCCTGCAATCGCTTTCTCCTCTGCAAGACCATACTTGACCCGGACCTTGTTCTCAATCTCCAGACAAACAGCTGGATTGTCCTGAAGATAAATCTTGGAATTTTCTCTTCCCTGACCAATCTTTACGTTATTATAAGCGAACCATGCACCGCTTTTTTCAACTATATTCTCTTTTACAGCTAAATCCAGAATATCTCCTTCTTTGGAAATTCCCTTTCCGAACATGATATCAAATTCAGCTTCTTTAAATGGCGGAGCGATCTTGTTCTTCACCACCTTCACGCGGGCTCTGTTACCTACCATATCGCCGCCCTGCTTTAAGGTCTCAATCTTACGGATATCCATACGGACGGAGGCATAGAATTTAAGAGCGCGGCCGCCTGTGGTTGTCTCAGGACTGCCGAACATAACTCCTACCTTCTCACGAAGCTGGTTAATGAATAAAACAATACAGTTGGACTTACTGATAACAGCAGTAAGTTTCCTGAGCGCCTGGGACATCAGCCTTGCCTGGAGACCTACGTGGGAATCTCCCATGTCTCCCTCGATCTCAGCTTTGGGCACCAGAGCTGCTACAGAGTCTACAATGATAATATCCACTGCACCGGACCGGACCATGGTTTCTGTAATCTCAAGAGCCTGTTCTCCGTTATCCGGCTGGGAAATATATAAATTGTCTATATCAACACCTATATTCTTTGCATAAACGGGATCAAGTGCGTGCTCCGCATCGATAAAACCTGCAATTCCTCCCCGCTTCTGAACCTCTGCTACCATATGAAGAGCGACTGTGGTCTTACCACTGGATTCCGGTCCATAGATCTCCACGACTCTTCCCTTGGGAATTCCGCCAAGACCAAGTGCAATGTCCAGACTTAACGCTCCGGTAGGTATGGTCTCCACATTCATATTCGTTCCTGAATCTCCCAGCTTCATGACAGATCCTTTTCCATATGCTTTCTCTATCTGGGTAAGTGCGGCATCCAGTGCTTTCAGCTTATCATCTTTATTCATCTTATCCTCCAACACGAACAAATGTTCTTTTTCTATTTATAATGATAGTATACTTCCAGGCAAATGTCAACCTGTATTTTCATCCTTCTTCAATCATACGCATCACACTCCTGTCTCTGCGGTCAACTTATTATGGTCACTCTGGAAATTAGGGCGAAACGCCTGAATGGGAAATAAAAAAAGGCAGACTGCCTTACGACTTCTGTTTTACTATAGCACAGAGATTTGGGCTCTGCAAGTTTTTTCTTTCCTAAAACCGGATTACGGACCGCCTTTCAATAAAAGGCGGCCCGTATCCGGTTCCTACAACAGAAGCTGTTCCACGTCAAGCATTCCCCACCCCTGCTGATTCATGGGAAGCCCGATATCCACGGCCCGTTCTCTTAACATCAGCTTCACATCCCGGTTGCTCATATACGGATATTTCTGCAGCAGAAGTGCAATGGCCCCTGAGACCAGGGGTGTGGACATGGAGGTTCCGCTTTTGGTCTGATACTGCCCCGGTTCATTGGAGCAGCTTATGATTCCGGCTCCTGGCGCAATGATCTCCGGTTTACAGATACAGGCACCGGTGGGACCTCTGCCGGAATAGTCAATCATACGGTTTCCCATCACATTTACCTCTTTATAATCATCGGAACACCCTACCGTAATCACCTTCCGGCTGATCCCGGGCGTTGTGATGGTATTGGTCCCGGGTCCCATGTTTCCTGCTGCCACACATACCACCAGCCCGTCATCCCAGGCTGCATTCACACCTCTGACCAGAACCGAATTTTCTGTCATTCCTTTTTTTGAAAAGGAACCAACGGATATATTTACAATCCGGATTCCGTACCTCTCCCTGTTGTCACGGATCCACTTCAGCCCGGAAAGCACATCCGAAGCGTATCCATTTCCTTTTTTATCCAGTACTTTCAGCATAATAATGTGGCTCTCCGGGGCGATTCCCATATAGAGACCATCGGAGGCAATGCCCTCTCCAGCTATAATCCCGGATATATGAGTCCCATGGCCGTTGTCATCGTAGGGCTCCCGCCTGCGGTGCACAATATCCACAAAAGCTGCCAATCTATGTTCAAGATCCTCATGAAGGTAAATTCCCGTATCAAGAACTGCAACACCAATACCACGCCCGGTTAGTCCCATGCGGATGGCACTGTCACAGTGTATCACTTCTCTTACCTGATTCACAGTCCGCTACCTGATTCCTTTTTTTATTAAGATATTCCGGTACGTTCCCCATGGTTTCTTTTCCAGACTAAATGCAGGCTGGAATTTTACATTTGCTTTTTTTCTCAAAGCTGCTCCCAGCCATATTAAGAAAATCTTCTTGTGAAAGCAACGGATTTATGGGACTTAAATGGGGTTTGTCACTAATTTTGTCACTATCTCTTCATATCATATATGAACTCAAAGGCGGGGCCCGAATACCGGGTACCCGCCTATTACATTAGTTAGGAATCGCATTCGTCATCGTCATTGTCTCTCCGACAGCATTTTCTACCGCATTTTCTGCAGCCCTCTCTAAAGCCTCTACAGAAGGCTTCTCTGATTTCACGTCTGCATTGATCCCGGTCATTATCGCGGTCACAGTCACGATCGCAATCATTATCACATCTACAGCTCATACATTTTCACTCCTTTCTTTTTATAGTACACTATATTATATGGTACAGGCTTATAAAACGTGAAAAGCTTATATTTGTCGTTTCATCACCTGACCAATCCTGGAACTTGCGACAAACTGTGACTGACACATAGCCCTATCAGATCCCAAATAATACCATGCACTGTTATACTGATAACAGATATTGCTAACCATGATGCCGGGGTAATATAATAATGATTTCACTTTGTTATATCACTCTTTCTAACAATAAAAAAACTACCAGTTCAATACTGATAGTTAGTAGTTTAATTAATAAATTCTAAAGTTTAAATCATAACTATAAAACATAATAATAAGGACAAATATCCTCATAATGACCATCTTTCATGTGGAATCCTCCCGGAATTGTCCCAAGTTGTATAAAACCCAGCCGTTCATATAAATGCCTTGCATGAGTATTTGTTGAAACCACAGCATTAAATTGCATAATTTTAAATCCATGCTGCCTGGCTTTTAAAAGACAGTCTGTTACTAACTTTTCTCCAATATGTAATCCTCTGCTCTCAGAGCTTACCGCATAACTGGCATTACAAATATGCCCACATCTTCCTACGTTGTTTGGGTGAAGGATATATAAACCATATATTTTACCGATTTCGCTGTCTTCTGCCACGCAGCAACATGTTTGTGATTTAAAAAAGGCATAGCCAGTTTCCCAAGTCAGCAGATCTTCCTGTGGAAAAGCAATTCCCTCCTCAACAACTTCATTCCATATATGTATCATGGTATTAACATCATCAGCATTGTATTCTCTTATTTTAATCTTCAACTGTACTCGCTCCTTCATTATTCTTTACATAACTTTCTCTTATCAGTAGAATATCACCAAATTAACTGACTATCAATATTAACTTCGATCTGCAGCCATACTTAAATGATATTAAGCTAAGTTGTAATAAAACCGTTGTTATTTTAAATTTTATAGCTTAAGAAATACCGATTCCCACAAGGCTTCAATCACATCTGACTTTTCTGTATATGATTAAAGTTAAGAAAATCTTCATAATCTATTCAAACAATATACAAACTTTTCCAGAATCGGTGTGATATACTTAACACATAAGAAATGCACAACGTAACAATTATCCTTTCACCCTTTTTGAAAATCCGAAAATCCTAAGAAAAATCCCCTGTGTCTGTGACACAGGGATTTTTCTGTACTGCGGATAAAATCCCGCTCTCAGATATCTGAAAACGGGACCTCACCTCTTTTATTTTATACAATTATTCATATTTTACATTCTTAAGCACATCAAAGCAGTCAAACGTTGCAAAATAATCCCTGGGTGTCTCCGCCCTGCGGATCAGCTCCACAGATCCATCCTCTTTCAGAAGCAGCTCTGCAGATTTTAATTTTCCATTGTAATTATATCCCATGGCATACCCATGAGCGCCTGTATCATGGATAAAAAGCAGGTCTCCCCTGGAAATCTCCGGCATCATGCGGTCAATGGCAAACTTGTCATTGTTTTCGCAAAGAGATCCCACCACATCATACTTATGGCTGCATGGGGCGTCCTCTTTTCCCATAACCGTTATGTGATGGTAAGCACCGTACATGGCAGGCCTCATAAGATTTACCGCACAGGCATCCACTCCCACATATTCCTTATGCGTATGTTTTTCATGAATTGCCCTGGTAACCAGTCCGCCGTAAGGCCCTAACATAAACCGTCCAAGCTCCGTATAGATTGCCACGTCTCCCATGCCTTCCGGAACCAGTACGTCTTCATATACCTTTCTTACACCCTCGCCTATGGCCAGAATGTCATTGGGTTCCTGACCGGGATGATAAGGGATTCCGATTCCGCCGGAAAGATTGATAAAAGTGACCTCTGCTCCTGTTTCCTTCTTTAACTTAACTGCAAGTTCAAAAAGTACTTTTGCAAGAAGGGGATAATACTCCGTAGTTACCGTGTTGCTTGCAAGGAATGCATGAATTCCGAACTTCTTTGCTCCTCTGCTTTTTAAAATACGAAACGCCTCGAAGATCTGTTCTGTTGTCATACCATACTTGGAATCTCCGGGATTGTCCATAATGTCGTTGCTGATCTTAAAAATTCCACCCGGATTGTAACGGCAGCTGATGGTCTCCGGAATATGGCCAATCGCTTTTTCAAGAAAATCAATATGGGTGATATCATCCAGATTGATGATACCTCCGATACGGTCTGCAAACTGAAATTCCTCTGCAGGCGTGTCATTGGATGAGAACATGATGTCGGAACCGGAAAATCCAATGGCATCAGACATCATAAGCTCCGTCATAGAGGAACAGTCAGCTCCGCATCCAAACTCTTTTAATATATTTAAAATAAACGGGTTGGGAGTCGCCTTCACCGCAAAATATTCCCGATATCCCTTATTCCAGGCAAATGCTTCTTTTAACTTCTGCGCATTCTCCCTGATGCCCTTTTCATCGTATAAATGGAAGGGAGTTGGATATTCTTTCACAATTTCTTCTAATTGTTCTCTGGTTACAAATGGTCTTTTCTCCATCGTTTTCCTCTCCTCTCATAACGTTACCATATGCAGAAAAGAGCCCTCTCCGGCACATCTGCTGGTAAGCTACATTGTACCGGGGATAGACTCTTTTGTCTACACTTTTTTGTATAAATATTCAGAAATATTGTAAGAAACCTTTAATCGACTGTTACAACACGCATGATATTGGTATGTGCTGCAGGCTCATGCTTCCTTGTTGGGCTCACAACACCGGCGGTTACAACCACGATATCGTTCTCTTTAATTACCTCTTTTGCCTTTAACAGTTCCAGAGAGGAATAGATTAAAACGTCCGTAGACTCGGCACGTCTTGCCTGGAATGGTATGACTCCCCAGTACAGCTGCATCTGGCGAAGAGCTGACGCGCTTGGAGATAAACCGATAATTAAACTTTCCGGTCTCCATTTGGATAAAAGTCTTGTGGTAAAACCGGTAATACTTGGAGCCACAATCACCTTTGCGCCCAGGTCATGAGCGGTGGATACGGAAGAATAGCACACTGCATTGGACACGTTTTGTGTGTTCACTGCAGATACCTTGCGCTGTCTGTATCCGGTATAATCCAGGTGCTTTTCTGTCTCCTCCACGATGGAAGCCATCATGGAAAGTGCCTCTACCGGATATTTTCCCATAGCAGTTTCGCCGGAAAGCATAACTGCATCGGTTCCGTCATAAACTGCATTGGCAACGTCAGTGACTTCTGCTCTGGTCGGACGCGGATTGCGGATCATGGAATCCAGCATCTGGGTTGCAGTAATAACCGGTTTGCAGGCCTCATTACATTTTTCAATAATACTCTTCTGGATAAACGGAACTTCCTGTGCAGGAATTTCAACTCCCATGTCACCGCGGGCAACCATGATTCCATCGCTGACTTCAATGATTTCATCCAGGTTTTCAATACCTTCCGCATTCTCAATCTTTGCAATCACTGCGATATCAGAACCATGCTCTGCCAGAATATCCTTTATTTCACGCACTGCATCTGCAGTACGTACAAAGGAAGCTGCAATAAAATCAAAGCCCTGTTCTATACCAAAACGGATATCTGCTTTGTCCTTATCAGTAAGAGCCGGAAGTTTTATCTTGACATTGGGAACGTTCACTCCCTTTCTCTCACCCAGTTCGCCGCCGTTTACAATTCTGCAGATGATTTCGCAGCCCTTAACGTCTAAAACCTCAAGTTCAATCAGGCCGTCATCAATCAGAATGCGGTTGCCGGCAGTCACATCATCATTCAATCCGTCGTAGTTGATATGACCCTTAGTCTCATCTCCCACAATCTCTTCTGTTGTGAGAACATAGGTATCGCCTTCTTTTAAGGTTACCTTTTTACCATCTTTTAAAAGCCCGGTACGAATCTCCGGTCCTTTTGTATCGAGAAGAGCTGCGATCGGAAGATCTAATTCCTCACGTATACTCTTTAACATATCAAGACGTGCTTTCTGTTCCTCATAATCACCATGTGAGAAGTTAAATCTGGCAATATCCATTCCGTGCTCAGCAAGTGCTTTCATCATTGCTCGGTCATTTGTGTTTGGTCCCATCGTGCAAATAATTTTGGTTCTCTTCATTATTATCCTCCGTAGCTAGTTGGTCGTATCACCGGTTGTGGGGTTGTCCGATGTTACATGTTTATGTGTATACAAATGCTCCGAACAGTACTCAAGACTGCCTTCACATTTTGAACAATACCGGAATTCCAGGTTCGGGGAATCTTTTTCGGTCCGGCCGCAGACGGCGCACTTATGATGGGTTCCTCCCTGGGGCATTATTTTCATCTGACGGTGAAAATTCTGCTTTCTTTTTATTTCCTTCGGATTAAACCGGTTTAAATCCCGGGTAAGAAGGAAAAACACGAAAAAGTTAATCAGCGACATAACAATCGTGACTCTGGTTGCCATATTTCCCATGATAAACTCATACAGGAAATAAATTCCATTAAACATTGCCATCCATTTAGCCTTAATGGGAATCACAAAAAACAGAAGAAATTCCAGGTCGGGGAATGTCGCAGCAAAAGCAAAAAACAGAGAATAATTTAAAAATTCCGTTGTCAGATAGATTCTCTGTTTAAAAAAGATGTAAACAACCAAAGCGGCTGCCACATGACCAATTACTCCCATAAAGAAGTAAACATTAAATCGGAAAGCCCCCCAGATTCTCTCTAAATTAACTCCCAGCATATAATAAAGATACATGCCGATCAGACTTCCGAAAAGACTTCCTCCGCCCGGCGGATAAATCATAAAGGTAACAACTCTCCATACCTGACCGCTAAGAATCTTTTGTGCATCGAGAGCTAAATACTGCAAATAAAATTCCGGCGCAAAAAGCTGTAAAAACAGTCCGGTTCCATACATGCCGATGATATAGTACATAAGATTCGGAATGGCATATTTTCTGAATCTTCGTTCCAGATTATAAAAAAATTTCATGCGTTCAACCTTCCTAAGCTAAAACAAATCCTTTTTGGAAAAAATCCATGCAACACTCAATGTAATAATCAATGTAAGACCCAAAACAATCCAGAAACCATATGGGCTGTCCGCAAACGGCACACCGGCAGGATTCACATTCATGCCATAAAAGCTTGCAACCATAGTCGGTATGGACATTACAATGGTAATAGTTGCCAGAAATTTCATGACAATATTTAAATTGTTGGAAATAACGGAAGCAAATGCATCCATGGTTCCGCTTAGAATTCCGCTGTAGATATTGGCCATCTCAATCGCCTGTTTATTCTCAACAATAACATCCTCAAGAAGTTCCGTATCCTCCGGATATTTCTTGATCTTTTCATTCCTCATAAGCTTTTCTAACACCACTTCATTGGAACGTAAGGATGTGGTAAAATACACCAGACTCTTTTCCAGCTCCAAAAGCTCAATCAGCTCCCGGTTCTTGGTAGACTTATGAAGTTTCTCTTCTACAACGGCACTTTTTTTATCAATAACTCTTAAATACTGTAAGTATAATGATGCGTTCTTATAAAGAATCTGGAGAATAAAACGGGTCTTCATATAAGTATGAAAATCCCTGACTCTTCCATCCATAAAGGCGTTTAACACCGTGGTTTCTTCCAGGCAGACCGTTATGATCGCTTCATCAGTGGTAATGATTCCCATAGGTATTGTCACATACCAGTCTTTTCCGCCCCTCTCCTCAATGGTAGGAACGTCAACAAGAATCAATGTGTAATTATTCTCTGTCTCAATACGGGAGCGCTCTTCCTCATCAAGAGGAGCCCTTAAATCATCCGGATCGATACGGTAGGTATCAGCAATTTCCAGTATCTCCGTAGCTGTGGGATTGGTAAGTGCTATCCAGCATCCCGGAGAAAGCTCATCCTTTTGATGAATCAGGCCGTCTTCTGTTTTATAAATCTGAATCATGGCTTTTCCCCCTTCTACGGAAGTATTATCTGCATACTTTGGCGGACTTTGACTTATACATTATAGTTTCCCGGACCATTTTTGTCAAACGAAATGCTACCGCAATTTGTGAACTTACACAAATTTTACTAAGTTTAACATATTTTTAGCACACGCAGACAATTGTTTTATTTCTTATTTTATGTTAAACTGATGTCCGGTGAGTCAGCAACTTACTTTTACGTAAAAGGAGGCAGGGGTTAACCCCGCACATATGAATACATACAATACTTTAGGAATCGATATTGGTTCCACTACCGTAAAGATTGCTATTTTAGACAAAGATGAGCAGCTATTGTTCGCTGATTACGAGCGGCATTTTGCAAACATACAGGAAACACTTGCAGGCCTTTTAAAGAAGGCCTATAACCAGTTAGGGCCGATGGATCTTCTCCCTGCCATAAC
Source organism: uncultured Clostridium sp. (assembly GCA_963523075.1). Lineage (GTDB taxonomy): Bacteria > Bacillota > Clostridia > Lachnospirales > Lachnospiraceae > Lacrimispora. The sequence continues at coordinate 55,130 of CAURBW010000008.1, read as the reverse complement.
CGGATCCGGAGGGCTTACGCTGTCCAGACATTTAAAAACCCCGTTCGTACAGGAAGTGGTGGCAGTAGCCGCTTCCCTTAAAGATTATGCCCCGCAGACCGACGTAGCAATCGAGCTGGGCGGAGAAGATGCTAAAATTATTTACTTTACCGGCGGCATTGACCAGCGAATGAACGGAATCTGTGCCGGAGGCACCGGTTCCTTTATCGATCAGATGGCCGCACTTTTACAGACTGATGCCAAAGGTCTTGATGAATATGCTGCGAACTACAAAGCAATCTATCCAATCGCTGCACGATGCGGCGTATTTGCTAAAACGGATATTCAGCCTCTTATTAATGAGGGAGCTACCAGAGAGGATCTGGCAGCATCTATTTTTCAGGCAGTGGTAAACCAGACCATAAGCGGCCTGGCATGCGGAAAGCCGATCAGAGGCAACGTGGCGTTCTTAGGAGGACCTCTTCACTTTCTCCCTGAACTGCGGGGAGCCTTTATCCGCACTTTAAATCTTACAGGAGACGCAATTATTGCTCCGGATCATTCCCATCTCTTTGCTGCCATCGGCGCTGCCATGAGCACAGAAGGAAAGACTGATGCAAAAATCTCTCTTGAGAATATGATTTCCCGATTGTCAAATGGTATTCAGATGGATTTTGAAGTAAAACGAATGGAACCATTGTTTGCCGGTCAGGAAGATTTCGATCAATTCATCAGCCGCCACAGCAGTCATTGCGTGAAAAAGAGCGAATTATCTTCCTATCACGGCAAGTGTTTTTTAGGAATTGATGCAGGTTCCACCACCACAAAGGTTGCAGTGGTTGGAGAAGACGGTACCCTGCTTTACAGCTTTTACAGCAGCAACAACGGATCCCCTCTGTCAACTGCCATCCGGGCCATGAAAGAAATAAGGGAACAGATGACGTCAGACAGCCAGATTGTATGGTCCTGCTCAACGGGATACGGCGAGGCTTTGTTAAAGGCTGCTTTCCTTCTTGATGAGGGAGAAGTTGAGACTATTTCCCACTACTATGCGGCAGCATTTTTTGAGCCGGATGTGGATTGTATTTTAGATATCGGCGGACAGGATATGAAGTGCATTCGGATTAAGAACAATACGGTAGACAGCGTCCAGTTAAATGAGGCCTGCTCCTCCGGATGCGGTTCCTTTATTGAAACTTTTGCCAATTCCTTAAACTATAAAGTAGAGGATTTTGCAACCGAGGCACTGTTTGCCAAAAATCCCACAGATTTAGGAACCAGATGTACTGTTTTTATGAATTCCAATGTGAAACAGGCTCAGAAAGAAGGCGCTGAAGTTTCTGACATTTCGGCCGGACTTGCGTATTCGGTTATTAAAAACGCATTATTTAAGGTTATTAAAATAACAAGCGCCTCTGATCTGGGAAAACATGTGGTGGTTCAGGGCGGTACATTTTATAACAATGCAGTACTCCGCAGCTTTGAAAAAATCTCCGGCTGTCAGGCTGTGAGGCCGGACATCGCTGGAATTATGGGAGCGTTCGGAGCTGCCTTAATTGCAAGGGAGCGTTATGATGAGACTTCAAAAACCTCCATGCTGGATCTTGACAAGATTCTCGCTCTCCACTACGAAACTTCTATGAGCCGGTGCAGGGGCTGTACCAACAACTGCGTTCTCACTATAAACCGTTTTGACGGCGGACGCCAGTTTATCTCCGGAAACCGCTGTGAGCGGGGACTTGGGAAGGAAAAAACAAGGAGGGAAATCCCCAACCTGTTTGATTATAAAAACCACCGTATGTTTGATTATGAACCGTTAAGTGCCGACCTGGCCACACGGGGAGTCATCGGAATTCCGCGAGTTCTGAACTTGTATGAGAATTATCCCTTCTGGGCTGTATTTTTCCATACTTTAAAGTTCCGTACCGTGCTGTCCCCCCAGTCCACAAGAAAGATCTATGAACTGGGAATTGAATCCATCCCCAGTGAATCAGAATGTTATCCGGCGAAAATCGCCCATGGTCATGTGGAATGGCTGATCAAGCAGGGAATCAAAACCATTTTTTATCCCTGCATCCCATACGAGCGGAACGAAAGTCCGGATGCGGGCAATCACTTTAACTGTCCGATCGTCACCTCCTACGCGGAAAACATCAAAAACAACGTAGAAGGAATTAAAACAGAAGACATTCGTTTCTTAAATCCATTTATGGCTTTTACCAATGAAGAAGTATTAACCAGACGCTTAACGGAGGTCTTTACCAGGGAATTTGGAATCCCTGCATCGGAAGTTGCTGACGCTTCCCATAAGGCCTGGCTGGAACTCATGGCATCCCGCACGGATATGGAAAAAAAGGGGGAGGAAACCTTACAGTGGTTAAAGGAGAACAACAGGCACGGCATCGTGCTGGCCGGCCGGCCTTACCATGTTGATCCGGAAATCAATCACGGAATTCCGGAACTGATTACCTCCTATGGCTTTGCGGTGCTGACTGAGGATTCCATCTCTCATCTTGCTGACATTGAGCGCCCGCTGGTAGTAACGGACCAGTGGATGTATCATACCCGGCTTTACCGGGCTGCAAGCCTGGTAAAAAAAGAAGACAACTTAGACTTAATTCAGCTTAATTCCTTTGGCTGCGGTCTGGATGCCGTTACTACGGATCAGGTTAATGATATCCTGACCGGTTCCGGCAAAATATATACGGTATTAAAAATAGACGAAGTAAATAACTTAGGTGCTGCAAGAATCCGCGTCCGTTCTCTTATTGCGGCCTTAAAGGTCCGGGACAAACGGCACTTTGAGCATAAAGTGATTTCCAGCGCTTATAACCGAGTCATGTTTACCAAGGAGATGAAAAATGAATATACCATTCTTTGTCCCCAGATGTCTCCTCTGCATTTTGATCTTTTACAGCCCGCTATCCGGGCATTCGGCTACCGCGTTGAGGTTCTGCAGAATGATAACCGTTCTGCCATTGATACAGGCTTAAAATACGTAAATAACGATGCCTGCTACCCCTCCCTCATCGTAGTCGGCCAGATCATGGAGGCACTTCTTTCCGGCAAATATGATTTAGACCGGACTGCCGTGTTTATGAGTCAGACCGGAGGCGGCTGCCGTGCTTCCAACTATATCGGATTTATCCGCAGAGCACTTGATAAGTCAGGAATGAGCCAGGTACCTGTGATTTCAGTCAATGCAGGCAATATGGAGTCCAATCCCGGCTTTACCATCTCACTGCCGCTGCTGACAAAAGCGATGCAGGCGGTGGTATACGGAGATGTGTTTATGAGAGTGCTGTATGCCACACGGCCATACGAAAAGATACCTGGTTCAGCCAACTCCCTTCATGAAAAATGGAAGGAGCGCTGTATTGTATCTCTGTCAAAGAAATCCGCTGACATGATGGAGTTCTCACGTAACATAAAAGGCATTATCAGAGATTTTGACAACCTGCCAAGAAACTCCGTGAAAAAGCCAAAGGTTGGTATCGTAGGCGAAATACTGGTGAAGTTTTCTCCTCTTGCCAATAACCGGATTGTAGAACTGCTGGAGGCGGAAGGTGCAGAGGCCGTTATGCCAGATTTAATGGACTTTTTACTGTACTGCTTCTATAACACAAACTTTAAGGCAGATTTTCTGGGAGGAAAAAAATCCACTGCATTCCTGTCCAATATGGGGATTTCGCTTTTGGAATTCTTCCGAAAGACTGCCAAACGGGAGCTGGAGAAGAGTAAGAATTTTACTGCTCCTGCTCATATCGGAAACCTTGCTGATATGGCTGACGGCTTTGTCTCCATCGGCAATCAGACCGGAGAGGGCTGGTTTTTAACCGGAGAGATGCTGGAACTGATCCACACCGGCACCAATAATATTGTGTGTACCCAGCCATTTGGCTGTCTCCCCAATCATATTGTGGGAAAAGGCGTGATCAAGGAGTTAAGAAAAGCATATCCTGATTCCAATATCATCGCTGTGGATTATGATCCGGGCGCCAGTGAGGTAAATCAGTTAAACCGGATTAAGCTCATGCTTTCAACAGCACAAAAGAATCTATTAAAAGAACAGAATACTGCTCACGGACATGAATAATGCTCCGTTTATACAAAAATATACCGGAAGCCTGTTTAAAAGGCATTCCGGTATATTTTTAACTGTTTTCCACTGCCAGCACCGTCTGAAAGCAGCCATAGTTCAGTGCATGCTTTAATTCAAAGCTGAAATTTCTCATATCCTCTTTTAAATAATTTCCCAGTTCTTTATTTCCCTCATATGCAAAGTCCATCAGTTCATCCACATATTTCTTTAAATGCTCCTCTAAATCCTCTCTTGTGTTTTTACTGATAAAATTCTCAAGACGTGTCAATTCTACTTGGGAATATCCATTTAAATCAATGGTTTTTCCTGCGATCCGGCAGCCTGATACGTTTCTTAACACGATAGATGACAGATTAATAATCAGTTCTTCATAATCACCGGAATAGGCATTCAGCACATACCTGATATACTCTTCAGGCAGTTTCTTAAGAAACTTCTGCTCCAGATATGCGCAGTTTACATAGACTTCCATAAGATCGGCTCCGCACTGCGATTCAAAAGGAATCAGCACTGGATAATCCAGCGTAAGTATATGGTTCATAGGATCAAAACGCGGATCGTAATACAGGAAAAATCCCGGTAAACCTTTTTGAAAGGTATCATAACAACATTGATTGCCATAATGCCGAAACTCCTTCATCATGAGGTTATAATTCTGCCTGATTTTAGCAACCTTTTCTATGAGTATTTCATATCCCTGCCTGTAGACCGTATCTGCAGACACGGAAGAATGTGCTGCAACAAGTCCCTCAGAGCCTGCCCCTGCTTTCTCATATTCTTCAATACAATAAATTACGGCTCCCATCAGCTGCCTGGCCTTTTCATAAGAAATTGACGTGCTTTCATTCCCTGTATAGCGGGCTGCCAGCTTTGCCACGACAGGCATAAGCTCCTCTTGGCTATATCTCATCATCATCTTCTTCCCTGCTGTCATGGAGACCAAATCTGGATTCCCGTGCAAATACCTCCAAAGAGGTATCTTCCAGATAATCCACAGATCCCTGGCAGGGACCATCAAACTGCTCTTTCATGAATTCAATCAGTTCATCGTCGGGTATTTCGTCCAGAGTTTCATTTTTATACAAATAAAATATTTCCTGCAGACGCCCAAGGGTATCCGTATAGTTATCCTGATAAATATACGGCGAATCACAGAAGACAAAAATCAGCTTCGGCAGAATCCCTTCACCAAATTCCACCCTTTCCTGTTTTTTTAAAATATTTTTTCTCTCTGTTAAAAGCAGCGCTGCATCTTCCTCTGACAGCTTAAGACCAAACTGTCCTGTATATTCATTTGCAGCATTTAATTTTGTAAGTGAAGCACTGTCATCTCCCTGCATCAGCCATTTCTCATTATCCATAGCGCACTCCTTTCTGATAAATTCAAAGTTTACGCCTGTCACATGGAAATTACAAGACTTGAAAAAAAGTTGTTTTTGTGGTATTATATTACCATCAGATAAAGCAATTATTCTTATTTCAACGAAAATTTTATTTTCATCATATAGCTGCTGTCATAGCTGCTCACTTCACAAACCCCTCCCATTTTGTCCATCATTGATTTGATATTATTTACCCCCATTTTTGTGCTTTCCCCATTATTTCTGCATGGGGATATTCCATTTATAAACCATAATTCCACCTGATTTTTTTGGTATTTCATTTCAATTATAACCGGCTTATCCATGTCAGCATATTTTATGATATTCGAACTTATATTGTTGACAATTCTTATGATATAATCAATGGAGACTGCTATTTTGACCGGTTCCCATATAACCCTGCAATCCGTATAAAAGCCCTGGCTCTCTAAGAACATAATCATGTCAGAGATGACATCCTCCATAATATACTGCACCATCTGAGGATCTTCCAGTTCTGCTTCCTTTTCTTCCGCAACCAGTACACTTTCAAACAGCTGATCCGATAATACCTTCATCTGCTTTGCTTTTTCTGTACATTTTTTCACATACTGCCTCTGCTTCTCCACGTCAGGAACCTTTCCGTTAGACAGCAGTTCCAGATAGATCATTAATGTGGTAAGAGGTGTTCTCAAATCATGGGACAAACCGGTTACCAGGCTCTTGTTGGCAGAACGCAGTTTCTCCTTCATTTCCATATTCTCTTTTAAAGACAGCCTCATCTCATTTAATCCCTGGGCAAGCGAAGTAAGCTCATCCGATCCTCTGATGGATATTGCCTTATCCAGTGAACCTCCCTTTAAAACCTTTACTTCCCGTTCCAGAAGCGCGATATATGTAATCTTTTTCTCCATAAATCCAATGCAGACTGCTAAAAATACCAATACGGCAACGATGAGGGATATGGTCGTGGCAGTCAGATAAAACTGGTATCCAAAGAACCCATCCAGATACACTTTGGCTGTTCCATCCTGAAATAGAATATCAAAATATGGCTGACTCTTATAATAATCACTATTACTCATGATCGTGTCATAGATCACGCTGTCATCTCTGTATACTGTTATGTATATCATATTCTGACGTTCTGTCCATTCATCAAGTGCTTCCTTGTCCCAGGAATTCACATGATTTTTTCTTACGTATTCCTGAAACCGGACTGCACTCTTCTTCTGCGCTTTGGCTACGAAAGCGTTACTCATAAAAAAATAATCCAGCGATCTCTGGGTCACCTGGCTCACCCCCATATAAACAAGGACCGCCAGAATTCCTGCTCCTACAATCACCAATGAAAACTGCAGCTTCATACTATGCCATCTTTTATTCAAAACGGTACCCCTTTCCCCATACAGTTTTTATATGTACCGGTTCCTGCGGGTTCTCTTCTATCTTCATTCTCAGCTTACGGATATGAACCATAACCGTACTGTTGGATGTATAAAAGTAAGGCTCTTCCCATATGCTTTCGTACAGGTTCTGGGCTGAGAAAACACGTTTTGGGTGCTTCATCATCAGAAGCAGCATCTGATATTCTATGTCCGTTAATTCTTTCTCTTCTTCTCCCACCCAGACCTCGTTAAACTCTTCATTGATACGAATATCATACAGCTCCAGCCATTTTTCCTTTGGGAAACCATCTGCGGGCTCCTTTCCTTTATACACCCGGTATCTTCTTAAAAGTGCCTGCACTCTTGCCAGAAGCTCTGAATAAGAAAAGGGTTTGGAAAGATAATCGTCTCCGCCTGCCATAAGACCAATTAATTTATCAGACTCCTGTGTTTTAGCCGTAAGAAACAAAACGGGAACAAAAGACCGTTTGCGTATCTCCCTGCAGGTCTTTAATCCATTCATACCGGGCATCATGACATCTAAAATAACCATATCCGTATCTTCTGTCAGAAGATCCAGACCTTCTTTTCCATTTCTGGCTTCTTCCACCAGATAATTCTGGCTTTCTAAAAGAATTCTTACCCCTTCCCGGATATCTTCGTCATCTTCAATAATTAAAATTTTTAATTGATCCATCGTATTCCTTCCTCGCCCAGCAGACCTGATATTCGATTACAGCTTAAAAATCAGTGATTTTCTCTTTCTGATAAAAAAATTATACTACTCGCTTCTTAATGCATCAATAGGATTTAAACCGGCCGCTCTTCTGGCAGGCATATATCCAAAAAACAGGCCAATGGCAACGGAGACTCCAAATGCAATCAGAACAGCGTTTAAAGCAGGTGCTGCCGTTATGTTAACCGCCTTTCCCACAACAGCCGTCACACCGCATCCAAATATTATCCCAATGATTCCACCAATCGAGCTTGTAACTGCTGCTTCAATAATAAACTGCTGCATAATGGCTCCTCTATTCGCCCCAAGTGATTTGCGGATTCCAATCTCCCTGGTACGCTCCGTCACGGAAACCAGCATGATATTCATTACTCCCACGCCGGCCACCAGCAGAGATATACCGGCAATTCCTCCAGCCAGTCCGCTTATCATTGCCATCTGCTTATTCATGGAATCAAGAATTTTGCTCATAGCCATGACGCGGACAAGATCTTTATTTTTAAGAACATCCAGCAGAAATTTCTGGATCAGTTCCACGCCTTCATTTGCCTTTGACACATTTCTGACAGTAAATATGTAATCTCCTATATTGGCATTCTTTTCTATTTTAACCGCCACCGTATAAGGAATCCAGACAAAATCATCTTCTCCTCCGCTTTCTGAATACTGTTTATTTTTTATCTCATATACCCCAGCAATATCAAACGTGTTTTCTCCTATTTTTATTTTTTTACCTACCGCATTTCTACCGCTTCCATATAGCTTCTTTGCCACATATCCCCCGATCACACAAATCCTCTGTCTGGATTCAATGTCAGAATAAAGTATGGATCGTCCTGCTTCCAGCTTCAGCCCTTTTATATTTCCATACTGCTCACTGCAGCCTGAAACCGCTGTATATTTAAGTGATTCTTCGCCGTTTCGGACTTTCCCGGAAACATTCACAACAGGACTCATGCGTTCAAATATATTGGTGTTCTCTTCATAAAATCCATACATCTGCCCACTGTTTACGGACCTTGATGAAAGGTTTGTCACATTAACCTGTATCTGATTGGCACCCATATCTGAGAAGCTTTTAATTACACTGTTCATGTAACCATTAATAAGGCTTACCAGGACAATCACAGCTGCCACTCCGATTATGATTCCAAGCATCGTCAGAAAAGAGCGCATTTTATTGCCCCATATACTTCTAAGTGCAAGCTTAAAGGATTGTCGCATAGTCTCCTGCCTTTCCATCAAACTTAATTTTTCCATCTGCAATGCGGATAACCCGTTTCGCTTCCAATGCGATGGTATTGTCATGGGTAATCATCACAATGGTATTGCCCTCCTCATTGATCTGCTTTAAAAAATCCAGCACCTCCCTGCTGGTCTTGGAATCGAGTGCTCCTGTCGGCTCATCTGCTAAAATCAGGGAAGGATCTCCAGAAAGTGCCCGGGCGATGGATACCCTCTGCTGCTGCCCTCCGGAGAGCTGCCCGGGAAGATTTCTCCATTTTTCTGCCAGCCCCACTTTCTTTAATGCCTGGAGCGTGCGCTCTTTTCGTTCGCCGGCTTCTACTCCTGCATAAAGAAGGGGAAGTTCCACGTTTTCAGCAATATTTAACTTGGGCAGCAGATTGTATTGCTGAAAGATAAATCCGATCATCTCATTCCGGATTCGCGCCAGCTGTTTGTCTCCCATCTCCCGTACCGGTTCTCCCCCTAAGTAATATTCTCCTTTGGAGGGAACATCAAGAGCTCCTATAATATTCATAAGTGTTGATTTTCCACTTCCTGACTTGCCTACAATCGCAACAAATTCTCCTTTTCCAATGGTAAGACTTACATCGTCGTTGGCATAGATCTCTTCTCCTCCGAGGTTATAAATCTTATAGATATGGTCCAGCTTAATTAATTCACCGTGTGCACAGGTTCCAATATGTTCTCTGCTGTCTTTTCTTTTATTCCCCAGCTTCACCAGACTCACCTCCCATGTCTTCCATAAGATCTCCCATTGGTAATTCGGTTTCTGTCTGGGCAACATAAACCTCCTCCCCTTCTGTCAGACCGTTTTTTATCTCCACAGCTTCTGCACTGATCAGTCCGGTCTCTACCTTTACCGCCCGAAAACCGGCGGGTACATCTCCCTGACGCTCCAACACTTTATCATCTTTTATATAAACCAGATTTCCCCGCATGAGTGCAGCCACCGGTATCAGAAGGACATCCTCTGCGCTGCCAAGCGAAATTACCCCCTGCACATTAATACCCGGAATTAAGTCTTCTTTTTTATCCAGAGTGACAATAACCGGATAGGTGCTGACCCCATTGGTCACCGCACTTTCCAGGCTAACATTGGTGACAGTTGCCGGATAAGTTTTTCCCGGGCAGGCATCTGCGGTCACAGCCACTTTCTGCCCTGTTTTCACCTTATGTATATCAAGCTCATCTACCGGCAGTTTAAAAGTCAGATCAGAAAGATCATAGATTACAGCAAGATCCGGTTCGGTATTTGTATTTTTACTTATGGTATCTCCGGCTTTATATTTTTTTGCGACGACTGTTCCGGAGATTGGAGCCTTAATCGTATAATTTTCATAATTTTTCCTTGTACTGTCTAATTTATTCTTTGCTGACTCTGCATTTTCCTCCGCCTGGTTCATGGGATCTGTATAATTTTTCTTCAGATCATCTGCACTTTTCTCTGTGATACGAAACAGGGGAGTCCCCTTTTGCACATAATCTCCTTCATTTACAAGAAGGGCTTCTACTTCAACGGAAACCGGGACATCTGACTCCAGAGCGCTGTTGGTCTCCGGCTCAAAAGTTCCGTCTTCTGCTCCGGCTGCTCCCCCTATGGAAGCGGCTGCTTTTATTCCGTTTGTTAAGCCTCCTGGATTTTGCACAGAGATGGTCACCCTGCGAACCAGTCTGCCGCCGGTCAGGGCAGTTTCCTGGCTGGAAACTGTTTCTACCGTACCCTGTATCTGCTCTCCGGTATCGGAAAGAGTTATGACTGCAGCCGCACCTGCTGCAAAAGCCGCGGCGTCTCCGGAAAGAAACGGCACCTTCAGTTTTACCACCTGGTCATTATAAAGATCTGCAATTTTCGTTCCGTTATCCACTTTGGAGCCAGCTTTAATAAACAGTTCCTTAATATATCCGGAGCTTTTTGCCTTATAGGTATTTCCGCTGTATTTGTGAACGGCATCTTCATAAAGCTTTCGCGCCTGTTCCAGAGAGCTGTTTGCCCTGGTCAATGAATTTTCAGAACCTGACAGTTCAGAATCCATAGCGGATTTATTAATTTCATAAAGTATCTGTCCCTTTTCTACCTGATCTCCTTCTGAGAAGCTGGCAGCTAAAATCTCCCCTTCCACCATAGAGGTTATCTTATATGTATTTTTCGCAGCCAGAGTCCCTGACGCTTTTAATTCGGTAACAATGTTCCCTTTTTTTACAATCGCTGTATTTACCGGAATCTGATTGTCAGACATAGCCTTTTTTCCCATTTGCTTTATCACCATAAATCCTGCTAATATGGCAGCGGCAGCTATGGCAATAAGCAGAATATTTCTTTTATTTTTCTTCATATACTCACGCCTCATTTTCAATAGTCAATGGCATCCACTGCTGTATAAGTGGTGCCGCTTTTACTGCATACCATCACTACCTTATCTCCTACCGTAACTTTTCCATAGATCGAGAACAGATACTGCAGCTTGGAGGAGTCTAAATTAATGGACAGATAGCCATTGCTGTCTACGTTTTCACTATTGCTTATTTCACTGTCTGAATTGCTGCTGTCAATTTCAAGGCGAATGGAAGTGGGTGTAATAACATCGGTGGATTTATAATAAATATTTTTAACTTCACCCAGTATCAGAACATATGCATTCTCACCAGTCAGAGTATCCTTATCCCATCCATCGGTAGTATAGGCCCAGATGGTTTTTGATTTAACATTATAATAGATTACTACAAAACCGTTGGATTTTTGAGATTCCTTCACTGCAGCTAAAGTGCTTGCCGCTCCGTTTAGAAAAACATTAGCCTTTTCGGAGCCAAAAGGAACTGACTGAATCACGCTGAATCCCTTCCGTACCAGAAGAGGGCCCTTTCTTTCATCTTTCAAAATAGAGATTGGATTGATCTCCCCATCGGAATTAAGCTCACAATTTAACAGCTTTCCGTAGATTTCACCAGTATCCTTTTTCTTTGTCTTTAAAAGATTATAAAAAAGATTTACACAGTCAGTCTGAGTCAGGTTCTCATCGGCAGTGCGGTTTAAATTTTCGTTCAGCTCCAGAAATTGAAATTTTGAAATGCGGGAAGATGTTATATTTCCTGTAAAATCCTCATCTTTATACCCCAGAAGTGCAAGCACTGCCTTTACACCTTCTCTGTATGTAATGTTTTCTTCCGGTTTAAAAACTCCGCCCAGATAACCTGCCATCCACCCCTGGGATGCTGCTATTTTAATATATTCTGCATTGGGTTGATTTGCAGGAACGTCTTTAAAGACAGAAGAATCAGATTTTGAAAGGTTCTCCCTGTAGCTGGAAGCTTTCACCAGCATTTTGGCAAATTCTCCCCTTGTTACTATTCCCATATTATTTGTCAATTCCATTATTCCAGTTAAATTAACCACTTTATCCCGCATATTAAAATCAGCAGAACTTATATTGGCATAAGCAATTGCCGGATTCAAACCGGAAATCACGGCAGTTACTGTCAAAAAACTTCCTAAGTTACGATACAAACCATTTTTAATACCCATATGACATTTCTCTCCTCTTTCAATTGATAAATTTATTATGAGCAGAAAATCTTAATGGTTTCTAAATGGCTTCTGAACAATTCTAAAACCAGACACAGGGGATTACATATTTAGCCGTCTCTCACAAGAATCAGCGTCCTTTTTATATCATTCTTACAAGTAATCTGTTAAGATATTAATAAACAAACTGAATCAGGAGAAAATTATGAAAAGGAATCGAATTATTATTCTGGCTGTTTTTCTTCTGCTGCTTTCCGGCTGTGCAAGATCTGCCGGCCTGCCTCTTCCTAAATCCCATGTGTCGTCGCAGAGTCAGGCCGCTTCACCTGCACAGGCAGCGGCCTCCTCACAGGAATCAATGGCTGAGGCGGACAGGCTGCCGAAAGGAATCAGCGAAGATTTTATGTCTTTTATTAAATCTGTATATGGAACCAGTGTCTATGACAGGCTCTCAGCCGCATTTCAATCGGGCTCTGATGGCGGCGGACTATGGCATGAACTGACAGGAAGCTCTCTTTTGGTATTAAAAGACCGCTATTCGGGCATTCTTAATTCGCCTGACACCGCACACACCCGCCGGATCTGGCTGAAGGAATCTTCTGATCCCAATCAGGTGGTTTTATCCTTTGCAGGAGATATAAGTTTTGCCGACGGATACGCTAATATGTCCGCATATCATTCAAGAGGGGGCATAGATTCCTGCATTCATCCCAATGTAAGAGAACGGATGGCTGCCGCAGATATTATGATGATTAACAACGAATTCTGTTACAGCAGGAGAGGAACCCCTCTGACTGGAAAAACCTTTACCTTCCGGGCGGATCCTCTCATGGTACTTAATTTAAATTCACTGTCAGTTGATCTGGTATCTCTTGCTAATAATCATGTTTACGATTACGGACCAGACGCTCTTTTCGATACACTTGACACATTATCTGGTGCAGGAATTCCATATGCCGGTGCGGGAAGAAGCATAGAGGAAGCAAAAGAACCCGTTTATTTCATATCCGGCGGTATGAAAATTTCCTTTGTATGCGCCACACAGATAGAACGTTCAACACGATTTACAAAGGAAGCCGGTGCAGACAGTCCGGGAGTTCTAAGAACAGATGATCCTGCTCTCTACTTGAGTGCTGTGGAAAAAGCGAAGTCAAACAGCGATTTTGTAGTAGTTTTTATTCATTGGGGAACGGAAGGTACCAATTACTTTGAAGAGGACCAGCAGCATCTCGCCCGTCAGCTTATTGACCATGGTGCAGGACTAATCATTGGCTGCCACCCTCATGTACTCCAGGGAATTGAGTATTATCAGGGTGTTCCCATCGTATACAGCCTGGGTAATTTCTGGTTTAACAGCAGAACCATACCCACCGGTCTTATGGAAGCAGTAATCACTCCCAGCGGTCTTAATAAACTGCAGTTTATCCCCTGCATTCAGGAAAACTGCACCACAGATCTGGTTGTTTCTCCTGATAAAAAGCAAAAAGCTTTCCAGTATATGGAACAGCTCTCTTCATCAATTACCATAGATACGGAGGGAATCATTCATCCGCTTCCAGAATAAGGTAAGATTACAATTCTATTAACAAATCGCCGTTTTCTTACGTATTCTTACGCCTTTTTAACTTTCCTTGACCTTGTACTTACTCCATGGTTTAAAGTCTCCCTATCAGCCGATACGAGCTGAATGTGCCCCCAAAATGGGCGGGAGAGATGAACACCCTACGGGTATCCCTTTATGCCCAAAATACATGGGCGGGAGAGATGAAAGGAGAATTATTATGAAGAAACGGAAACTGAAATGGCTGATTCCCTGCGCTGCAGCGCTTTTTACCATAGGTGCCTCCATGACATCCTTTGCAGCACAAGGTTGGACCGAAGAAAACGGCAGCTGGGTCTACTATGATAACAATGGCGACTTAACTACAGAAGCCTGGAAAAAATCAGGAGATAACTGGTTTTACTTAGACTCTGACGGTCAGCTTGCCACCAGCCAGGTAATTGAATCGGATGACAATTATTACTACGTGAATTCCGTCGGTGCCATGGTTACCGACGAATGGAGAGAAGTTCCATCTGACAGTGACGAAGAAGACGCAGCAGATACCAACTGGTATTATTTTGGCAGCAACGGTAAGGCTTATAAAGCATCTTCTACCGGTAAAACCAATTTTAAATCAGTGAAAATTGCAAATGGGGAAACTCATTCCTATGCATTTGATACAGAAGGAAAAATGCTGTATGGCTGGCTTGATGATGCATCTACCCGTGTTACAGGTGATGATGCATGGAAAGAGGGAATCTATTACTGCGGCGCATCCTCAGACGGTGCCCGTGCAGACGGCTGGAAATCCATAGAGGTTGAAGACGAACCTGAGAAAGATGATAATTTTAATGGTTCCTACTGGTTCTACTTTGGTTCAAACGGTAAGAAGACCACTGATACAACCAAAACCATCAACGGTAAAAAATACCGTTTTAATGAATACGGTGCTGCAGAATATGACTGGTATGAGGTAACTCCTGCTTCCGCCTCCACCGCAAGTTCAGCAAATCAGTATTATAATCTTCCTGAAGAATGCTGGCAGGCAAAGGGCTGGTTTAAAGCAGTTCCAGGCGAGGAACTTGACGCAGAAGCACATGATGATGAAACTCAGTACTGGTTCTACGCAAATACTGACGGCAATCTTGTAAAAAGCCAGATCAAATCCATTGATGGTATCAAATATGCTTTCAATGAAAAAGGTGAAATGCTTCACGGACTTTATAAGCTTACCTTAACTGGCAATACGATTGAATCATACGATGAAATCGAGGCAGAAAACGAGCTTCCGGCAGCAGATGACACCAGTTTGGTTTACTACTTTGGAAACTCACCAAAGGAAGGCGCTATGGCCACAGGCAAAACCACCATTGAGTTAGACGGAGAAACCTATACCTTTAACTTCCGCAAATCCGGAAGCGACAAAGGTGCAGGATACAACGGCATCACTGATGACAGCATTTACATCCAGGGACGTCTCTTAAAGGCTGATAAAGATGAGAAATACAAAGTAGTCGAATTCAACGGCAAAGAATACTTAATCAACACCTCTGGAAAGCTTGCAAAGAGCAAAACAAATGTAAAAGACGGCGATGAGAAATACTACATCACCAACAGTGACGGAACCATCAAAGAGTCCGGCTATGACAAATTAAAATAAACCCTTAAATGAATAACAGGAACGGCTGTACAGAATGGATTCTCCATCCTGCAGCCGTTCCTGTATTATTCTGTATTATTCTGTATTCCTGTTTTCCCCGTCAGGAACCGGCATAAATTCTGGCTCCTTCATAAACTTCCTTAAAATCCACATGATCTATCACCTTATCTCCATTTTCCAATCCAGCTTTTATGACAGCCTGAGAAGAGGTTTTGTATTCCACCTCCACCTGCTGCTTTTGAGCTTTTCCCTTTTTAATTACATAAACAAAATTTTGGTCATCTGTTTCAAATACGGAACTTGACGGAATCACCAGTTTATTCTCCCCCTGATACAGAGTAAAGCGGATATTTGCGCCGTACCCTTCCTTATCCTCCAATTCCTGATTCTCATCCATATCGATGATTACATGTACCCTGTATTCGTCCAGTCCCAATGCGGAGACTCCCTTCTGTGCATATCCGTATACTTTTTCTACGGAACCGTTGTAAAACTGATCCTGATTTCTCGTATTTATCACAACGGTGACCCGGTCTCCTGGAAAAAGACAGGGAGCAATATTTGTCAGAACATCAGATTCCGCTTTAATGCCCCCCTTTTGCGCAATCACTGCCCCTGTTTCCCCAGCCTGTATGTAAGACATATTTTTAACCGGCAGAGAAGTGATAATTCCATCTCTGTCTGCTGTCACTGAGCACTTACCAATTTTCTCTTCCAGCTGCTTTATGGTGGTTTCCTGTGCCTGAATCTGAGCATTCAACTGCTCCTCCACACTCTTGTAAAATTTTCCGTTTATGGTAGTCTCATCGATTCCGGAAGATTTTAAACTCTCCAGATAATGAAGACTTTCTTCATAACGCTGTCTGGCCTGTTCCCATGCCATAGATGCATATTCATAGGCAGCCCGGTCTTTTTCCCACTCAACCCTGGATATGCCGCCTGCTGCAAGAAGAGAGTCTGAAGCCTGATAAACCGTGGCCGCAGCCTTGTAGTCGGCTTCCCTGGCTGCAACTTCCTGCCTGATTAAGCTTAAATACTCCTGGGGCGAGGAAGTCATTACCTGTCCGATGCGGCTTTGTTCCAGCTTTGCCCTGTAACCGGAAAGCGTACTTTCACCAAGGGCTTTTTCGTGCTGCAAATCCATATCGTCTATGGTAAATATAATATCTCCTTTCTTCACTGTATCATTTTCCGCCACCAGAAGTTCCTTTACTGCTCCTGGAACCTGAGAGACCAAGCGGTATTCTCCTCCTGAGGTTATAGTTCCCTCCTCTGTATAATGGTCTTCAATGGACTGAATCTGTGCCTCTGCCGTTTCCACTCTGACTCCCCGTAAACCTTTCGCTGTATGTATTCCGCAGTACAGGACTAACACAACTGCTGCCAGGCACAGCCACATTTTCTTTTTCATTCTAATAATTGGGATTTTCATTCGCCTACTCCCTTTCCTTTAAAATATCCGTAAGCCGGATCTTTTTTACGTAGCGGGTCTGGGCAAGCAGGGAAATACCGGCCATAACACCACAGGTTATAAATGCCTTTAAATAATTAACAGGATCAATGGTTAAGTCGATGGTATAGCTGTCTGAAATCACCAGCCGTTCCAACAGAATCTTAATTCCAGCACTGCCAGGCAGACCAATTAAAACTCCGGCAATAAAATAGATTCCCTGTTCGAAAAAAAGAATTCTTCCGATTTCCCTGTCCGTTGCCCCCATAATCATCAAAGTTCCAAATTCCGTAATTCTCTCTCTGATATTAATCATGGAGATATTATAAATGAGAATGCCTCCGGCTATAACCGCCATGAGAGCAAACATTCCTGTCATGGCGAGCATGCTTCCCATCATATCCCTGTAACTTCTCACAATACGGCTGGTATCTATTAGCCACGCCACACGACTGGTGTTCATAAGCTGATCCCTCACCTCACTGTGCTTTCCCTCCTCCACCGTTAAAAGAATTGTATCAGTAAATGGTACTGATGGAAAGAAGCGGTAAAAGCCCTCTTTCGACATATAGCAGCCGCTTCCCAGGCTTTCGCCGATCACAGCTTTTACCGGTACATTTACCGGCTCCGGCGTGAGCTGCGGTACCCTTATTTTAGCAATATCCCCGGCTTTTAAATGAAGTTTTTCCGCCACTCTGGAATTTAATATAATCCCATCATCAGGAGGCTCATAAAAAGTCCCGTACAGATCCATGATTCTCCACATTTCCGATCCCGGATTTAAACCATAGACCATCGCAAATTCCGAGAGATTTTCATGTTTCAACTCTACAGCCATATTGACCACAGTTTCGCTTTTATCCACTCCGCGGATTGTCTCAACTGCTGACTTTGCCTTAAGATCAGAAATAAAACGGTCCGTAGATATCTGTATGTCATATGTCTGTACCTTGTCAAACTGATCAAAATACATCTGATTTGCCACTCCCTCAAAAGAAAGGAGAACAGAAGACATGGAAAATGGAAATGCAACAGCCAGTATAATTAAAAAGCCACGAAACGGATTTCTTACAACAGAGCGAAATCCCATTTTTTCCATTGTTTTCAGGCGATTGGCGAGAAATGACGGCAGAGTGATGAGTGTCCCTGCGGTTGGAGTTTTTGCCCTCATAGCCTGGGCAGGAGTAATCCGAAGGGTACCTCTGACTCCCAAAAGAACAGACAGCATTCCAGTCCCCGCCGCAATCCCCAGACCATTAATCCGGGTACTCCAATAAATGCGGCTGACCGTATCCGGAAGGTTGAAAAAGTCAATATACATTCCAAACATAAATTGACTGAATGGTACTGCCAGAATACTTCCAAGAAGGCTCCCAAGTATCCCCACCTCTGCTCCCAGAAAAAGATAGGATAAAATCAGCTCACTGTCACTCATTCCGAAGGCTTTCATGGTACCGATCAGACTCTGATCCCGGTCAACCATCTTCTTTAACACTACATACAGCATAAATATGGAAATGGACAGAAACAGAAACGGCAATGCAGTACCCATTGCATACAGCTCCTTCAACTCTCCGCTTACCATATCATAACTGGCCTGCTTATCTTTGGATGTGATGGAAACCAGTCCAAAACGTTGAAGCCGCTCCGTCAGCTGATACCGTACGTCCTCATAGGAATACCCTTTTTCCAGCCGAAATCCCAGCTCATTTAAGGAATCTTTTTTCCCCGTCAGTTCTTCCATCCTGCCTTTGTCTATGCAGGCGATATCGTAGATCTCTCCATCGGGAATCATGGCACCTCCCGGCGGAATGGCATAAATATAATCAGATCCGCTGCAGGTTCCGGCCATCTGGCATAAAATCCGTTTTCCATCTGCCAGCAATATAAAAGGGGTTCCCTCTTCATATCCATATATCTCAGACATACGGCTTCCAAGAAAAAGGCTGTCCTTTCCTGCTTCCACTCCATTTAAACGCAGCCGGTTTAATGAGTCTGAAGGGTCATAGGATAGTAAATGCACCGTTACAATCTCCTTCTGGGATGGGGCCAGAAACCGTACATCAGCTGCCATTTTACCCGAAGCACTTTCTATTCCCGGTATTTCCGTAAGACGTTTCAGTTCCCCCTGGGGAATGCCGGATACTGTGGCAAATACATCGGCCATCGCACTGCTTTGGTAGTAAAGAGAAACCTGATCGCCTAAATTCCTGAGAGTATCCATCATAGAGACATAAACAAATATTCCTATTGCTATAATAAAAACTGCACCCAGAAAGGAGCCAGGACTTTTTTTTACGCACCGAAATACATTTCTCCTAAAACACCTCACTATAGCACAACCTCCTCCGGTCTTAAGGGGCATTCATTGACACGAATCTGTTCCAGACATCCATCCTTAAAATAAAAGACCCGGTCAGCAATCTGGGCTATGGTCTGATTATGGGTGATGAGAACCACTGTCTTTTCATACTCCCTGTTAAAATCCGAAAGAAGCTTTAAAATCTGACATCCGGTACTGCTGTCCAAAGCTCCCGTTGGTTCGTCACAAAGAAGAATATCAGGGTTCTTGCACAGGGCCCTGGCAATTGCCACCCGCTGCTGCTGACCCCCTGACATCCTGCTTGGAAAATGCTCCGCCCTGTCGGATAACCCCACCTGCCGAAGAAGATATTCCGGATCCAGAGGTTCATTGGAAAGTTCCGCCGCCAGCTTCACATTCTCTAATGCAGTAAGCCCTGGCATCAGGTTATAAAACTGAAAGATAAAGCCGGCATGTGCTCTTCTGAAAGCAGTCAGGCTTCTTGGATCCTCCCAGTCAAGAGGCGTTCCTTCATAATATACCGTTCCGCTTGTGGCTGTCTCTATCCCGCCCAATATATTTAAGAGAGTACTTTTTCCTGAACCGCTTGGCCCCAGTATTACAATGAATTCTCCCCGATACAGTTCAAAATACACATGTTTTAATGCCTCGACCCGAATCTCTCCCATGATATAATCCTTACAGATATCCGCAGCTTTCATCAAAATGTCCATATTTTTCACCCCCATATTTTATAACCATGTTATTCGAAAAAAAGACGGTCGTCAATAGGCTCAACGATTGTTTTTATCAATAACAAAAAGCAGCAATAGAATCTTTCCGAATCCGACTCTTTTGCTGCTTTCCCGTTTAACCATTCATGCTTATGATTTCATATCCCGATATACTTTCTCTGCCGTAATTGGGAGCTCCCTGACTCTTGCGCCCACCGCATTGGCAATGGCATCTGCAATGGCTGGGGAAGGTGTATTAATCACAATTTCCCCAATGGATTTCGCCCCGAAAGGCCCTGTAGGTTCATAGCTGCTTTCAAACTCCACCCGGATGGTGCCTACGTCCAGTCTGGAAGGCAGCTTATACTGCATAAATGAATTCTGCTGCAGCTGACCCTTTTCCGTATAGGTAATATCCTCATAAAGAGCCATGCCGATTCCCTGGGCAAGTCCCCCTTCCGTCTGGATTCTGGCCAGATTAGGATTGATGGTCGTTCCGCAGTCCACAACTGCCACATAATCAATCAGCTCTGCCTCACCGGTTTCCTCATCTACCTCTACCTCTGCCATTCCTACCATAAATGGAGGGGGAGATACTGGAGAGGTATGGGAAGCGCCGGCGGAGAGCATTTTTTCATTAAAGCACATGACCTTATTTCCAATATCCTTCAGTGATATTTCCAGACCGCTTTCTGGCTGCCACACCCTGGTTCCGTCAAACTCCAGAGATTTTTTTTCACAGGATAAGTACTCCGCTCCTTTATCCAGAATTTTATCACGCATCTCACCGCAGGCCTTAACAACTGCCATGCCCGTTAAATACATGGTGCTGGAGGCATAGGATCCGGAATCATATGGAGATACATCCGTATCCGTTCCATGAACTACAATCTGATCCAGATCGCATTCCAGACAATCTGCCGCAACCTGAGCCAGGGTGGTATCACAGCCTGTACCCATATCAGAGGCCCCGATCATAAGAGTATAAAACCCGTCATCATTGAGGCGAAGTTCCACAGAAGCCACATCCACTCCTGATATGGCAGAACCCTGCATCGCCATGGCAACTCCCACTCCCCGGACTTTTCCATTTCCCATATCGATTCTCGGATATTTCTTATCCCAGTCCAACATTTTCTTAGCGTGGGCCATACAGCGGTCGAGAGCACAGCTTTTTAAAGTTTCTCCATAGTAAGCAGGCATCACATCTCCTTCTCTCACCATGTTTAACTCTCTTATTTTCACTTTATCCATCCCTATTTTTTCCGCAAGCTCATTGATGGCGGATTCCACTGCGAAGATTCCCTGAGTGGCTCCGTATCCACGGTAAGCTCCGGCTGACATACAGTTGGTATAAACCACATCATAAGCAAACCGGAATGCTCTGGGCGTTCTGTAAAGAGGTATTGACTTATGGCCTGACAGTCCTACCGTTGTAGGTCCATGTTCTCCATATGCTCCTGTATTGGATAATGTGTAAACATCTATTGCCTGAAGAATTCCGTTCTTATCTGCTCCTACGCGGACCCGTATTTCCATTTCATGGCGGGGAGAGGAGGCGATCTGGGATTCATATCTGCTGTAAATAATTTTGGCCGCTCTTCCGGTTTTCATGGTAACGATTGCGGGATAAACCTCAGCTACTACCGTCTGCTTGGCTCCGAATCCCCCACCGATTCTTGGCTTTATGACCCGAATCCGGGATTTGGGAATATCAAGTGCATGAGCAAGGATTCTTCTCACATGAAAGGTAACCTGGGTGGATGCCACCATATTCAGCCTTCCGTAAGCATCCAGATAGGAATAGGCACGGAAGGTTTCCATCATGGCCTGCTGATTGGCTTTTGTATGATATACCTGGTCCACAACGTAATCACACTGATTTAATAATCCATCCACATCTCCATGCTCTTCTCCTCCGGAAGCACATAGATTACGGCGGTTATCCGCTCCTACCGGGCAAAGACTTTCCCAGTTTTCCTCCGGATGAATGAGTACTGTATAATCCTTCGCCTTTTTAAAATCAAGAACCGGCTCTAAAACTTCATAATGCACTTTAATGAGGCGGAGAGCATGATCCACAGCTTCTTCTGTTTCTCCTGCAACGATTGCAGCAGCATCTCCCACAAATCTCATTCTGTTATCTAAGATCAGCCTGTCATAGGGGCTTGGTTCCGGATAAGTCTGACCAGCCATGGTAAACCGTTTTCCCGGTACATCCTGGTACGTAAGAATACAGACAATTCCATCCACATTTTTTGCTTTTTCTGTATCAATCTGCCGGATTAAGGCATGGGCATGAGGACTCCTTAAAACCTTTACGATCAGGCAGTCACCTGGCGCCAGATCATCTGTAAAAACAGGTTTTCCAGTCACCAATGCTTTCGCGTCCTTCTTTTTGACTGAAGTATTTACGGTGCGCATCTTAACATTCATTCCTGTTTACTCCTCTGCTTAAGTATTTTTTCACAGCACGCAGCTGACCCATATATCCGCTGCAGCGGCAAAGATTTCCTGCCAGATACTCTTTGACATTCTCTTCCTCAAAAGAATCCAGCTCTTTTTCCATGGTAAGAACATTCATGATCAGACCGGGGCTGCAAAAACCGCACTGCTCTGCTCCCTCAGCTGCCAGGTAAGAACCGAATTCCTCCGCCTCTTTTTGCACCCCTTCCAGAGTCACTACCTCACAGCCGTCTGCCCTGGCCGCAAGATAAGAACAGGAAAGCCTTGAAACTCCATTGACAAGGACTGTACACAGCCCGCAGTTTTCCGTCTCACAGCCGCATTTTACACTGTAACAGCCTTTCCTGCGCAGCAGGTGAAACAGGGTTTCGTCCTCTTTCGTTTCCTCATAAATGAGTCTCCCGTTTAATGTAAATTCGATCTGCATTTATCCTTCCTCCCGGTCCAGTGCCATGAAAAGCCGTTTTATATACACCTCTGCCAAATGCTTCCTGTATTCCCCGCTGCCTCTCATGTTTGTGCCATAGCAAAACCGGTCCGCCGCCAGTACCGCCAGATCTTTTAATTCTTCTGCTTCTTTGCGGCTTATAACGGCTAGCTCCGCCCGTCCTGGTCTCGCTCCCACTGACACGTAATAAGTCTCATCTTTTGCAGACACACAACATGCGATGAAAGGAAAATCCGTTTTAGTCATTCGGGAAGATGAATAAAATGCTCTTCTTCCATCCTTTTTAATCCGGATTCTCACAAGAATGTCCCGGTTGAATTTCTGCCTGCAAAACTCCTCAAGAGGGATGATTCCTCCCTTATAAAGCTCAATGTAAGTATCCAGTGCAAGCATACAGGTCAGAATGTCAGAAAACCCGAACCTGCCGAAAATACTGCCTCCTGCTGTTGCTCCGTTTCGAAACTGGACTCCTACTATTGAACGGGTGCATTCCTTAAACAGGCCGGGAAAATAACGGTCAAGCCCTTTATGGACTTCCAGCTGACGCAGAGTGCACATGGCTCCAATGATAAACTCTTCCTCTGTCTCCTCAATTCCATCGAGTCCAAGACCTGATAAATCCACGAGAGTCATCTTCACCCGGTTCTGAACCTTCAGCCACATCATTCCGGCACCGATTACACTGCTTTTTTTCTGGTTCAGACTATAAGCTTCTTCCAGACTTTCTGCCTTAACATAATTCTTAAATCTGATCACTTAAATTTTCCTCCCTAATAGAACTGGATCTATCAGTAAACTACATATTTATTAATAAGTTATGCTTATATTCAACAACATATTTATTAAAAACCTCAAAAAGTATATCATACTCTTCCCTGTTTTGACAATATTATTTTCCTGAATCAACAACTTGTCCCGCCCCTCATCAAGTGTTAAGATGGAAAAAAAGCAGAAAGGATTATTTACGATGCAGGCATATTTATTTGTTCACTTCAAAGAGAAGACAGATCCGGATGGAGAGGCCGTTTATTTTTCAATCAGCGAAGATGGGTTTCACTGGCAGGAGGTAAATGGAGGCAGTCCCATACTTACCAGTACCATAGGAGAGCAGGGAGTACGGGACTTTACCATCTGCCGTACAAAAGATGGGATTTATTACATACTTGCCACAGACTTAAGCCTGGCAAGAAATTTTAAGACAAAGTATGAAAGCAGCTGGGAAAACGTCAGCAGATATGGCAGCAGGAACCTGGTTCTCTGGGAATCCACCGATTTGATTCACTGGTCCGCACCCCGCCTGATTTCTCTGGGGGACGAACCCTTTGGCTGTGTATGGGCTCCTGATATTATCTTTGATGAAGAAGAAGGTGATTATCTCATCCACTGGTCATCTTCCCACCCCTCCAACAATTACGGACTTAAAAAAATTTATTACAGCAGAACTAAGGATTTCAGACAGTTTACCAGTCCCAGCGTATTATACGAAAAGGAAGACAGTGATATCATTGACTCTGCTTTATATAAGTATAATAACAATTTTTATCTCTTTGTGAAAAGCAATCCCAATCCTGCTGCCATATTACTGCTTCAGTCTCAGGGGATTACCGGTCCATTTACCATCATCCCAGAATTCAGTGAAGAGATGAAAAAACTGGAACAGGGACAATACGAAGCCCCTACTGCATTTCAGACAGAAGACGGACGCTGGTGCCTGTTTCTGGATTACTATGGTACGAAGATAAAAGAAAAGCAGGGATACGTTCCCTTTATAGCCGACACAATTTCCTCCGGAAGCTTTATCCGGTCAGATAAATCCTTTTCTTTTCCTTATGGATTCAAACACGGAACAGTTTTGACAATTGGCCAGGAGGAATACGACAGACTGAAGTGTGCTAATTTTATATAAGAAAAATTTGGCATAATAAATCAGCTAAAAACGCTTACAATAATAGATGCAACAACCAATAAAGGAGGGTTAATCTATGTTAGTAAACGGTAAAAACGAATGTATCCAATGTTCTATTGACAACTGCGCCTATCATGCCAAAAGCGATGACTACTGCACACTGGAAAAAATCAAAGTAGGTACTCATGAACAGAATCCTACAAAAAAAGAGTGCACAGACTGCGAATCTTTTAAAAACCAGGCATAAAAAGCCAGTCCTAATTTCCTCCTGACATGCAGAAAAGAAATCATTTCTTTCTGCATATGAAAAAAGCTGCTGCACCCTGAGTGCAGCAGCTTTCTATATGATCAGCTGTTATAAATCGGATATTTATCACAGATTTTTGTTACTTCGCCTCTGATGTAATCGGCCTTATTATCAAAATCGGTTGCCGCAAGCCAGATACACTCCGCAATCTTTTCCATGTCTTCTTCCTTCAATCCTCTTGAAGTAACAGCAGGAGTACCAACACGAACACCGGAAGTAACAAAGGGGCTTCTTGGATCATTGGGCACTGCATTCTTATTCAGGGTAATAAATACCTCGTCGCAGCGGTTCTGAAGTTCCTTGCCGGTAACTTCCATGCCTCTTAAATCAATCAGCATCAGATGATTGTCCGTGCCGCCGGTGAGAATATGAAATCCCTGCTTTACCAGTGCTGCAGCAAGTGCCCTGGCATTCTTAACCACCTGCTCCTGATAGGTCTTAAACTCAGGCTTTAAAGCTTCTCCAAAGCATACTGCTTTTCCAGCAATTACATGCTCCAAAGGACCGCCCTGGGTTCCCGGGAAAATCGCTTTGTTAAAGTTAAACTTATCAGCGGCCTCCTGGTTAGCCAGAATCATTCCGCCTCTCGGGCCTCTTAAAGTTTTATGGGTAGTCGTTGTAACCACATCTGCATAAGGAATGGGACTTTCATGAAGTCCAGCTGCAACCAGACCTGCAATGTGAGCCATATCCACCATTAAATAAGCTCCTGCCTTATCTGCAACTTCTCTGAACCGCTTAAAGTCAATGGCTCTGCCATATGCACTTGCTCCCGCTACAATCAATTTGGGCTTATGCTCCATAGCGAGGCGCTCCATCTCATCATAATCAAGGAATCCATCATCATTGACTCCGTAAGGAACGATATTAAAATACAGACCGGAAAAGTTTACTGGGCTTCCATGAGTTAAATGACCGCCGTGATTTAAATTCATTCCCATAACTGTATCGCCCGGATTTAACATGGCAAGGAATACCGCCATATTTGCCTGGGCTCCTGAATGGGGCTGAACATTGGCATAATCACAGCCAAACAGTTTTTTCGCACGTTCGATGGCGATGCTTTCCACAACATCAACTTCTTCGCATCCACCGTAATAACGCTTTCCTGGGTAACCTTCTGCATATTTATTGGTAAGCACAGTTCCCATCGCCATCATAACCGGTTCTGAAACAATGTTTTCGGATGCGATCAATTCTAAATTTCTTCTCTGACGTGCGCATTCCTTTTCAATGGCTTCTCCTACTTCTTTGTCAAAGCCGGTGATAAACTTCATTACTTCATTTACCATGTCCATTCCCTCACTTTTCCTTTTGAATCGTTACTCTTTAGCATTTTGGTAGATTATATAGCAAACTTCCTTAAAATGTCAAGGCTTTCTCATCCTCTGCGTGCTGTGCCAGCAGCTTTTCATAAAGTTCCTGGTCAAACGGATAGGAAATTTTCTTCTCCAGCCAGGAGGACAGATACGCTCCATTTGCCATCATAAGTGTGCAGATTCCGTCTTCACCCGGAGTCATAAGCGCTTCCCCTGACCGCAGATGATCCGAAAAGTTCTGGAAAATCATGCGATATTCCTCACCTTCATGATTTTTTGCTGCAAGCGGCCTGCGGATATATTCCAGCTTTCCGAACGGATCCTGATTTGTCCTGGCAAATTCCTCTGTGGTAACTACATTTTCATCAAAAATCAGTTCTGTTCCGTCTGAAATAGTCAGTCGTCCCTTCGATCCCCATACTTCAAGACGGTTTGTTCCAGGATTCTCTCCAGTAGAGCTGATTAATGTTCCCCGAAATCCATTTTTATAAAAAAACTGAAGATCAAAGCTGTCATCTACTGCAATGGGATTATATTTTCCATAATCAATGGAAGCATAAACCTCATCCGGCATTCCAAAGAGCCACTGCCAGATATCCAGATAATGCTGACACTGGTTAATTAAGAGACCGCCGTGTTCCCCGCTCCAGGTGCTTCTCCACGCAGCGCTGCTATGATAGACAGGAGTACGGTACCAGGTATTGCAGACCCACACAGCCCTGGTTATTCTCCCCAGTCCACCGCCTTTTAAGAACTCTCCGGCAGACAGAAAACCGCCTTTCATGCGGGTATTAAATATCATTCCAAGGCTTATGCCTGACTTCTTTGCTTCTGTCACCAGCACGTTGGCTTCTTTTGCCGAAATCCCCAAAGGCTTGTCCATGAGAATATGCTTTCCTGCCCGCACCGCCTTAAGCCCAATGGGAATATGGGTATCATGAGGAGTTACAATCACCGCTGCATCAAATCCAGCCCCGGATGCAAACACTGCATCTGCATCGTCATAGATCTTTACATCCGGATACAGATTTTTAATCTCCTCCTGCCCATTTGCATTCCTGCAGCAGATTCCCTCCAGAACCATTCCGTTTACTTCTCCTGCTGCCAGCATCCGGGCATATTTTTTTCCCATTCCTCCATAGCCGATTATAACTGTTCTGACTGTCTTCATGCCATTCTCCTTATTGTCTGCTCTAGCTTAAGATCCGGTAATTTTTTATTACAATCTGCAGGGATTTGTTCCCATTGTATTCATTTACCGCCGGATAATACACTACATCAAGCTGGCGGCTGTCTCCCAGTTCCTCCACAAACGAGTCTCCATCTTCAAACAAAAGTCCATCCATAGGCGTCCCCGCCTTTGTAGCCAGTGAAAATTTAACCACATTCCGGTTTTTACCAAGAACACGGACACTGCGGATAAACAAATCCTTTTGAGCGAAGAGAGGCTTTTCATTCCCCTGTCCATATGGCTCCAGCAAATCCAGTTCCTCAATCAAAGGCTCACTTATGTATTCAATAGGCATCGGTACATCAATCCACACCTTTTTTACGAAATCTTCTTCCGTAAGGTCCGCCTGCTCATTTAACGCCTTCCGGAATTGATCCACATTTTCCTTTAAAAGAGACAGCCCTGCTGCCATGGGATGGCCTCCGAATTTTAATAAAAGATCCTTTACCTCCATCAGAGCATCAAACATGTGATAGGACTCAATGGAACGCCCGGAGCCCTTAACATACTCCTCACCATCAGTCAGAACAAATGCAGGTTTTTGAAATCTCTCTCTTAATCTGCCTGCTATGATTCCGGCAAGTGACTCATGACAGTCCGGAAGATACACCACCAAAACCTTATCCTGGGAAAAATGCTCTTCTACCAGCTTTACAGCCTCATCTGTTCCCGCTTTTGTCATATCCTTACGCTGATCATTGAGATCCTTTAATTCAACAGCCATTCGGTCTGCTTCTTCCTCTTCCTGACATAAAAGCAGGGAAAGTGCCAGCTTGGCTGTCACCAGACGACCGCCTGCATTTAGACACGGACCGATTACGAAGCCAATCTGATATGCAGTAATTTGGTCCTTATCCAGGTTATTCTTCTCTATCAGCTTTAAAAGCCCCAGACTTTTTGTGTTTCCAATGCGTTTTAAGCCTTCCTTTACAATAATGCGGTTCTCATCCTGAAGCTTCATGACATCGCCTACTGTTGCTATGGCAGCAAATTCCACCATATCCAGCCATTTCTCTTCTGAAATGCCAAAAGCTTCATACAAAGCCTGTACCAGCTTAAAGGCTACCATACCGCCGCAGATCTCGGGAAATGGATACCTGCACGCTTCCTGCTTGGGATTTATAATGGCATCTCCAGGGGGCAGAACTTCCTCCCCCTCCTCTTTTCTGATGTCATGGTGATCTGTCACAATCACTGTCATTCCCAGATCTTTGGCCAGCTTTATCTGTTCTACTGCGGCAATTCCATTATCGCAGGTCACAATCGTATCGATCCCATCATCATAAGCCGCCCTGATTATGGATTCATTAATCCCATACCCGTCCTTAATCCTGTCAGGAATCTCATAATCCACCACTGCACCTGTTTCCTTAAATGCCTGATACAAAAGATAAGTAGAGCAGACTCCGTCAATATCATAATCTCCCACTATTCTGATGGGTTTTAACTGTTTTATCTTCTTTTTTAAAATCAGTACAGCCCGATCCATATCTTTCAGCAGACAGGGGCTGTATAAATCGCCCAGTCCCCCCCTTAAATACTTTTCCACTGCATCCGGTCCTAATACTTCCCGGTTTCTTATAATTCTTGCAGTTACCGGCGATATATGATGAAGCTCTGCCATCTCATCAAAATCAGCTCGTTTGGTCTGAAGCATCCATTGTACTGCTGCCATTTTTTTTGATCTCCTTAACTACACACTCTTCTGCTGCCTTTCCTTTTGCCACTTTCATCTCTTTTAACTTTCTGACTCTTGTAATCTCCCGAACCCCTTTATTGCCACTGCCTTCGTTGTCCTTAAGCCCTTCTTTGCGCTTTTTAGCTGCAGACAGACGGTTCATCAGACTGGTAATGGAATAAAGAATGGGCGCAAAATCCCCCCGGTATGCCTTTTCACAGGTGGATTTCACCTCAAAATTCTCACTTCCAATCTCCTGAAACAAATATTTTTCATCATCGATTATATGCTTCAACCTGTCAATCAACTGATTTACTGAATTAGTAAGAATACCGATTTCATCCCTGGAGCGATAGGATAAATATACGTCAAGATCTCCGTCTGCCACTCTCCTGGTCCCTTCAACAAGGTCCTTTACCGGCTTGTCAATTGCAATAATAATGTAAATCACAAGCAGGGAAATTAAAAATCCCACAACCCCCACACTGATGACTTTCATCTTTGCCAGACGCATGTATAAATGATCGCCTTCAATGCTGGCTGCTTCTGATCCTTTTCTGTTATAATCCACGACCTTTAAAAATCCGTCGCTTGCCTCATCAAACAGCTGTCTTGATTCCCCCATAATAATGTCAAATGCCTCTTTGGAGTTGTTTTCCCGACTGACTGAAAGAAGGCGGTCACTGCATTCCAAATAATTATTCCAATTGTCTTTTGCCTGCGCCATCAGCTGACGGTCCGACTCGTCCGCAGTATAAAGCTCGTACCGGGAAAATGACTGGTCTATTTCAGATCTGACAGCCTCCATCTCCTGCTCCAGCCTGGTTTTGTCCGCCCTGCTTGTAGTAACCACATGGTTATATTCTTTAAGACGGTAATCTGAGGTTTTGGTATTTAATTCTTCCGCAATGATAATGGCAGGCACCCATGACTGGGAGATCACCGTACTGGCTTCATTGATCTTACTGGCCGTTATAACAGATTCCGTACCAATAAATAAAAGTCCCAGGATACTGATCGCTCCCAGTAAAAGCAGCTTTGTTTTTATTTTAATATTCCTGATAGATGTCACTTTCATATTCTCTTAATTTCTTCCTCCTGGACCGATAATCCGGTATTTCTTTTTCCACAATTAACCAGAATGCTTTTGAATGATTCATAAAAAACCGGTGAGCCAGCTCGTGTACCACCACGTAATCTGCCAGATCTTCCGGCAGCAGCACAAGTCTCCAGTTAAAGTTTAAATTGCCCTTTCCGCTGCAGCTCCCCCACCTGGTCGCCTGGTCCCGGATGGCAATCCTTCCGTAATCTGTATTCATGATCTTTGACCACACAGCAGTTTTTTCCTCCAGATACTGCCTCGCCCGCTGTCTGTACCAGCGCTTAATAACTGTTCTGACCGTATTCTCGCTTTCTGTCAAATCCTCAGGGTTTATAGAACCGGTGAGCGTTAAATCACCGGTAGATTCCTTTACAAGAATTCCCGTTCTCTTAAAATCAGGCAAAATACGAAGCGTACGCTTTTCCCCAAAAAGCAGCAGATCACTCCCATCTGTCCAGGAGAGCTGCTGCTGCCGGACTGACCGGATCTTCACCTTCTGTACTGCCTCATACACCCAGCTGCTGTTTTTTAATATCAGCTCATGTCCAAAACGGTAAGGTGCAGACAAAGGAAGTCTTACTATAACTTCACCAGTTTTTGAAATCTGCAGGGCCATGGTTTTCCGGTTGGATTTCACAATCCGGTAACTGCAGATATTTCCATCTTCAAAGGGCAGAATACCAGTGCTCCTTCTATCTTCATTATGTTCCACTTCCATTTATGCAATTCCAATCTTTTTCTTCATTTACGCTGAAACCCGTATCCCTAATTATATCGAAAAATAGAAAAGGAAACAATAGCAATTTGGAAAAGACGGTCAGTATCTGCTTTCCGCCCCATGCTCCGGTCATATTTTTTATTCAGAGCGTTCCGCAATCTCCCTCAGTCTCCCAAAATCAGCAATAAAATACCCCTTCTCTTTCTTCATAATCCCCTCATCACAGAACTTTTTCATAATAAACAGCACATGACGGTAACTGACATTCATATACTCAGAGACATCCGTATGAGAAATCCCATACCTCCCCTCTTTGTGATGGGTAAGTATAAATGATGCAAGCCTTTTTTCCAGAGAATAATTCAAATATTCACTGAGCCGGAAACTTCTGGCCATCAGCTTGCTGGAGATATAGGATGCAAAATAAAAGGATACCCCGGCATCCTTTTTACACATATCCCTGATCTCTCCTAAATCAAACTCCAGGCAGTAACTATCATCCACCACCCTGTTTTCTTTTGTAAAGTCCTCATTGCAGAAAATAGAAAGCTCCCCCAGCCAGTCCTCCCTTCCCGCAAAATCAAGAATGGATCGGCGGCCGTTTTCATGGTCAATATATATTTTCACCGCACCTGAGCGGATAAAATAGCATCGGGATAAGGACTCCCCTACCTTAAATATATTGCTGCCTTTCAAAAAATGTCTCTCCTGCCCCATTTTCATTAAGCTGTCGGGGATCTCACACGTTACAAACTGTTTCATTATTAATTCCTCTGGTATGATAATTCTCATAGTTGGTTATCCAGAATCTATGGTATCATATTCCCGAGGTGAAAACAATGACGAAGAAAAACTCACAATTAATTGCTTATTCCATCTTATCCTTTGTATTCTTTGGATTTGGAATTTCGCTGCAGTTAAAAGCAGCTATCGGCCAGAGTGTTTTAAATGCGCTGGCAGTTACACTTTCCTTCCTGATTCCATGGAAAGTCGGTACTATACTAAACATGATCAATACCATTTTCTTTATCAGCTATTTACTTTTAAGGCGTACCAGATTAAACTATAAGGACATCATTCAGATTATAGCTGCCATTGGAAACGGAATTATTATTAACTTTTTTCTCTACCAGGTACTGTCCTGCTTTACAGCTGAAAGCTATCTTTTTAAATTATTGCTTTATATTACCGGTCTGATCATCGCTTCCTTAAGCCTTGGCGCAGTCCTTGCAATTGGAATTATCCGCTTTCCGCTGGAGAGCCTCTGTCTGACCATCACGGAACTTTTTCACAGGAAATTCACGGCTGTACGCATGAGCTTTGACGTGATATTTCTGGCTGTTACGATAGCCCTTACCTTATGGGCGCGTACCCCTTTGCAGATCCGGGAAGGAACCGTAATCAGCGTTCTGCTCCTTTCCCCGCTGTTAGGAATCTGCTATGACTTTTTTAAGAAACACTGGAATATGGAGGACTGAATACATGTACCAAACATACTTAATCGATATTGACAACACCATTCTGGATTTTGATGCTGCAGAAGAGCGGAGCTTTCAGAACGTGATAGAATCCTACTGCCTTCCCTTCGAACGCAGCATGCTGGATGAATATAAAAAGATCAATAAAAACCTCTGGAATCTTCTGGAGCAGGAGAAAATCAGCAGAGAAGAAGTATTTCACACTCGATTCTCCTTATACTTTCAAACCCTGAAAAAAGAGGTAGACGGAATAGAGGCAGAATCCCGCTACCGAAGCTTTCTTGGCAACAGTCCGGAGCTGATCCCCCATGCAAAAGATACACTGCTGCAATTAAAAAGCATGGGAAAAAAGCTCTACACCGCTTCCAACGGAGTCTACTCCACCCAGATCACGCGACTGAAGCAGGCTGGTATCCACGACCTGTTTGACGGCATGTTTATCTCCGAAAAGGTGGGAAGTGAAAAACCCTCTCTCCATTTTTTCAGACACTGTTTTAATCATATTCCTGATTTTCAGCAGGAAGAAACCCTCATGGTGGGAGACAGTTTAAGTTCCGATATCCAGGGTGCCGTAAACGCCGGTATCGATTCCTGCCTCTTTATCCCGGCAGATTCCTTAGTCGAATCCGCCGCAACTCACACCATCCATGATCTGACACAGCTTTTAAGCCTGTAGCTTTTTACAGGCAGAATCTTCCTTCCAGTGCAAGAAACTGATCCAGTACCATTCGGCTCACCCTGGCTCCGAATACAGTGGCCGGATGAGCCGGATAATACATGGCATCAGAGAATTCCTTATGAAACATGACAATCACATAGGGTCCATATGGAGTAAATACGATGCCCCCGTCATTGCGGCAGGCATCCATGCTCCCGCTTTTTGAAGCGACTGAAATCAGAATTTCATCCGTATTGTCACTGTCCATATAGACTGGAGGAAAATCCTTTGTGATCATGCTGTTGTAATGCTGTTTTTTTAATATTTCAATCATCGCCGCATCAGCCCGGGGGCTAATCAGTTCTCCCTTTACCAGTCTTGTAAAAATACTGCCATAATCCTTCGGCGTACTGGTTCCCAGTCTCCGGTACTGGTCAAAGTGAAGGGGATTGTAAAGAACTGTATCTTTGCACCCCAGCCTCTCTATGCAGCGGTTAATGGTATCCAGCCCCAGATAGTCTATTATCATATTAGTGGCAACGTTATCGCTGACTATAATCATAAAAACAGCCGCATCCTTTACCCTCAGAACAGCCCCCGGTTCAAGAGATACCAGCACACCGCTCCCATCCACCACATGCTCAGCCTTATATTCTATAAAGTCCTCCAGGCTTTTGTTTCCTTTTTCCACTTCATCAAACAGACAGGCAAGAATAAAGGTTTTGATCGTACTGGCAGTCTCATATTTCTCATCCTGCCCCAGAGCAATTTCATTACCATGAAAATCATTTAAATAGATTCCCATCTTTCCGTCATAGCTCATTATTTCTGCCTGTATTCTTTTTTCTATTGTAAATCTGGAATCCATGTCATCCTCCGTTTCATTCTCTTAGAATATACTGCCCGAAGCATACCAGCTTTGTGCCAGATCCTCCCGGTAATCCGCTGCATCCGTATTTAAACTGTTAATAACTACTCCGCTGTTACCGATTTTTCCCGTAGAATGGATATACCTGCCATTTCCCATATACATGGCGATATGTCCGGGAAAATACATTAAGTCTCCGGGCAGCATTTCTTCCTTTGGGATCTCCCGGACCGGAAATCCCGGCTGGATCTTCGCATCCCGAAAAATAATGATCCCGCTCAGCAGATAACTCTCCGAAGTCAGTCCGGAACAGTCAATCCCCAGTGACGTTCTTCCTCCCCACCGGTATTGCGTCCCTAAATACTGCATTGCATTCTCCACAACTGCCAGGCGGAATTCCTTTTCATCCACAATTTCTTTCTGAGGAAGCTTTCCCGTCCACAATCCGCTCTGGGAATATTCTTTCGGGCGCAGATATTGATTTCTCATAAATCCCCTCTGCCCGTCAAATAACTCCACCAGTGCCCATCCAGGTTCCATGGATTCAGACTCCAGGACCTTTATTAGTGCTCCTCTTGGTACACTTATAATTCTTACACCCTGAACCTTAGGCATCGACATGAGGTCCACAAATTCCCCATCAGTCACCATAAGGCCTCCCTCTTCCCAGTTAATCAGTGCAGAAAGACCGGTCAGTTCCACATCCTCTTTTCTTACATATCCCGGATAATGACAGGCTGTCACAACCGGATAAAAACCCTGCTCTTCTTCCCCTCTGATCCGGAGTCCCATACCATATATTCCTTCATCCGCAACGGAAGAAACTATTTTCTTTTCCCTGTTTTCTTTTGTTTCCTCCGGCCGGTCCCATATGGTTATTACCGGCTTTATAATTACTGCAAACTGTTCCATCGCTGCCTCCTTTCATTACAAAGAACCGGACATGCAAGTCAAAAGCAGCGGACATTTCCGCTGCCTTTCATCCGTTTCATCAACAATCATATAATTTCTTATATTCTTCCGCCTCTTTTTTATTCGCCAGTACAAAATGTTCCTTTCTGATTTCCTGCCAGAAAGGCTGGTCTGACGTATAATCATGAATGGACGGATCATAAACCATCAGTTTCTTATCCCGCTCATACCTTGGATCCGGCATGGGAATCGCCGAGAGCAGCGCTCTGGTGTAAGGGTGAATGGCATGGGTGATCAGTTCTTCCGTCTCAGCCATCTCCACAATCTCACCTTTCCGGATCACAGCAATCCGGTCTGTAATAAACCGCATAACCGATAAATCATGGGCAATGAATAAATAAGTAATCTGACGCTCCTTCTGCATTCTGGTAAGAAGATTAAGAACCTGCGCCCGTACCGAAACATCAAGAGCAGAGATTGGTTCATCTGCAATAATAAATTCAGGTTTCATAATCAAAGATCTGGCAATTCCGATTCGCTGCCTCTGGCCTCCTGAAAATTCATGGGGGAAGCGGCTGGCAAACTCCGGCAGAAGTCCAACATCAAGAAGCGCCCGGTTCACTCTTTCCTTTCTCTCCTGCTCAGAGATCCCTTTTTCAATATTCATTAACCCTTCGCTGACAATATAATCCACCTTGGCTCTTTCATTCAGTGATGCCTGGGGATCCTGAAAAATCATCTGAATTTCCTGAATTAC
Source organism: uncultured Clostridium sp. (assembly GCA_963523075.1). Classification (GTDB taxonomy): domain Bacteria; phylum Bacillota; class Clostridia; order Lachnospirales; family Lachnospiraceae; genus Lacrimispora. Next base: position 19,259 of record CAURBW010000008.1, on the reverse strand, counting down.
CTTCCGGTCCAGTTCTCCGGAAATATCTCCGTTTATTTTTTTACCCTTATAGAGAATTTCTCCTCCTGAGGTCTTAATAATTCTCATGACGGCCCTGCCAATAGTAGTTTTTCCAGAACCTGATTCTCCCACCAGTCCAAAGGTCTCCCCTTTATAAATCTTAAAGTTTACCCCTTTAACCGCCTGATATTTCTTTTTCCGTTCACCGAAGGTCACTTCTAAATCCTTTACTTCCAATAATACTTCCCGCTCCATCAGAACAGACCTCCCTCTCTGATTATTTTTAGTACCTGAGGCGGATCAGCCTTCGGTGCCCTTTCATCTAGCAGCCAGGTTTTCGCCTTATGGGAAGGGGAAACGCTGAAATAAGGAGGACTCTTTACAAAATCAATTTTAAGTGCCTGAGGATTCCTCGGAGCAAATGCATCTCCCTTCATTTCTGCATAAAGGTTAGGCGGAGTCCCGGCAATGGAGAATAAATCTTCTCCCTTTAATCCAACCTGAGGCAAAGAAGAAAGAAGCGCCCAGGTATAAGGGTGCCGTGCATCATAGAAGATATCTTCGCTGGTTCCGATCTCCACAATATCCCCTGCATACATCACAGCAACTCTGTCTGCCGTATTGGCTACCACTCCCAGATCATGGGTTATCAGTATAACAGAAAGCTTGTATTTCAGCCGCAGTTCCTTAATCAGCTCAAGAATCTGAGCCTGTATGGTCACATCAAGAGCAGTTGTGGGCTCATCACATATGAGAATCTGAGGATTGCAGGCAATGGCTATGGCAATTACCACACGCTGGCGCATCCCGCCGGAAAATTCATGAGGATACTGAGAAAAACGTTTCTCCGGTTCCTGAATCCCAACATCGGTCAGATACTGAAGTGTCCGCTTTTTAGCCTCAGCCCTGCTTCCTTTCTGATGAAGGAGAACCGCCTCCATAATCTGTGCTCCAATGGTCTTTAACGGATTTAAGCTGGTCATGGGATCCTGCATAATCATGGCAATTTCATGCCCCCGCAGCTTTAACCAGTCTTTTTCTTTCTTTATCCCCGTTAATTCAACTGCCGTTTTATCATCAGAGCCGTAGTAAACGGCTTTTCCTCCGCTGATACTGCCATTTTTATCCAGAAGTCCCATAAATGATTTTGTAAAAACCGATTTTCCGCTTCCCGATTCCCCTACAATCGCCAGAATTTCCCCTTTATAAAGTTCCAGGGAAATTCCCCGGATGGCATGAAGCCGTTTTCCTCTCAGTTCAAAGGTAATATCTAAATCACTTACCTCTAATATCGTCTCACGTTCCATTGGCAGCCTCCTTATATGTGATTCTTCGGATCGGCGGCATCAGAAAACGCATTGCCGATAATGTAGAATGAAATAGTTACAAATGAAAGGATAATGGTAGGATAAACCAGCTGATAACGCAGAGCCGGGCTGGTAATCAGTGCTCTTCCTTCATTGATTAAATTTCCAAGACTTGGAATATTAACCGGAAGCCCCAGACCGATATAAGTAATAAACACCTCATTGCCAATGGCTGCAGGAATGGTAAGTGCCATACGAAGCATAATGACAGAAACCAGATAAGGCAGAAGATTTTTCGCAATAATTCTGACCGTCGGTGTTCCCAGGCATCGGCTGGCCACATTATAATCCCTGTCTCTGATAATCAGTATCTGGTTGCGGATAAATCTTGCCATCTGAATCCACCCCGTAAGACACATGGCAAATATAAGCGTCTTCACACTGGGCTTTAATATGTAAGAGATCAGAATCAATACGATGGTATTTGGTATGTTATCTATGATATTATAAATTTCAGTCAGAATAAAGTCCGCCTTCCTGACATACCCCCAGATCACCCCTACCGTAATGCCGATCACAGCCTCCGCCAGGGCCACTGATAAACCAATAAACAGCGAAGTCCTTGTCCCGGACCAGATCCGCGCCCATAAGTCCTGACCGATGGAATTGGTCCCCAGAATAAACTGTTTTCCAGGGGGAATATTACGAAACTGCATTCCACTGGCATCATTAATAATCAGGTTCGGATCATACTGTCCTGGAAGATAAGGCTGTACAAACGTAAATGCCAGGAGGAGCATCAAAAGCACCAGCAAAGCAAATGCCATACGGTTTTTTAAAAAAGCATGAAGAGTACTCTTCCAGTAAGAATAATTGCTGAACCCCGTTTTCTCCGCCTCAGCCTCATTGTATCCGCCAAACGTAAACAGCTCCGCTTCTTCCATATTTTCGATTAACTCCGCTTCCTTTGTATGGCGGTAAGAAAATTGCTTCATCATCTGTCACCTGCTTTCTTTCCAAGGCTGATTCTGGGATCCAGCATTACCATCATAAGATCCCCCAGAAGCAGTCCCAGTACGCCTACACAGGCATACAAAAGAACAATCCCCTGTACCATGGCATTGTCATGCTTTTTAATCACGGTCACAAGCAGACCGCCCATTCCGGGAATGCTGTACAGAGATTCTATATAGATTGACCCGATCACCGTATTTAAAAATGCAGTGGGGATATACTGAGCCAGAGGCACAAACGCATTGCGGAAAATATGCTTAAACATAACCTTTCCTTCTGACAGCCCCTTTGCCTTGGCTAATCTCACATAATCCTTATTGCTTTCATCAATCATATACCGTCTCAGCCACATCCCATAAAATGCAATATTTCCAAGAGACATGGAAATAACCGGCAGCATCCAGTATTTTGGATCATCGATCTCAAACAACAGCCCTACATGAAAAAGCTGAGTCCCATAGAGCTGGATATAAAGGAAATAGACTGCAGCCGGTACTGCCTGAATACAAACAATAAAAAATGTTCCGATCTTGTCAAACCAACGGTACTGATACCTTGCCATCAAAGCCCCCATGGGAAGTCCTGCGAGAAGAGACAAAATCATAGACCAGATTCCCAGCTTAATGGACACGGGAACCTTATCAGCCAGAATATCCGATACAGGAACATTGGATCGGTAAATCCTGGAAATTCCCAGATCCCCATGAAGCAGACTCTTAAAAAAATGGGCGATCTGAAGCGGCAATGGATCTGATAATCCCATCTCTTTTAGCCCAACTTCGATCTGCTGAGGCGTCATTTTATCAAAGTTCTGGAAATAACCTTCAATCGGCATGAGACGGAGAAGACAGAATACAGCGGTAAGAATGATGATCAGTGTAAGAAATGAACGTGCGATTCTTTTGCTTAAGTATAGTAACATCAGTTTTCAGACTCCTTTGTTTTGTTTGTAAAAATACTCTCTGAAGATGACGTGATACAAGCCCACATCCCCTTCAGACGGTATTTTTCCGCCGGACCAAAAGCGCAGCCTGTGATCCGGCGTTTTCCCTTACCGTTTATTTTTCACTTGCATCCCGGTTAGCCTTATACTCATCCATGGATATGAAATGATCATTTAAATGCTGTCCCTTATACCGGAGATTGGATACTCCAAAAGGTGCATACTGACCTTCAAATACATCCAGCTTGTTTGCCACGTACTTACTGACAGAGATACTGAAAGGAATGACAAATGCATGATCAACCAGACTGGCCTCTGCCTTGGCAAACGCCTCATATCTGGCTTTTATATCCACTTTCATTTCTTTTGCCTGATCGACTAGAGTAAAGTATTCAGAGGCCGCATCAGCAGAAGGTGTTCCTTCTTCAATTGCCTTTGCAATATTTCCATACTTATAGCCCAGTTCATACCCGCTTTCTCCTTTTTTCTGATAGAACGGATCTGTCCAGGTCTCCGGATCTGCATAATCTGCACCCCAGTTGCATTTCATTAATGCAAATTTACCGTTTCTGCGGACTTCCGTTAAAAATCCGTCTGCAGGACCTGCCTCAACAACAATATCAATAAAATCACTGCCAAGAAGGCTTTCCATCTGCTGCTCCACTACCTGGCATTCTTTATCCCAGTTCACTTCAGACGGATTGTAAGGCATCAGCACCTTCACGGGGAAAGTCACTCCCGCAGCTTCCAGCTCCTTCTTTGCCAAATCCCTGTATTCCTTTGCCTTTGTCTCATCAAATGTCTGGGTTAAGTTAGCCATATCCCCTACCTTTGTGTAATCCTGACCTTCGGCATTGAAGGTAAAGTTTGGCGGAGTAATGGAATTAATAACAAAATCATCCGGTGTGGCTGACTCTAAAACCGCCACTTCCTTGGACTTATTAAGCGCTGATGATAACGCCTTACGGAAGTTCTCGTTATTCACTGCCTTTTTCCAGTTCTCCGGCTCATACTGGGCATCAAACTGGGGATTAAAGTTAAAGCAGTAGAAATAGGAGTAGCTTGTTTTCGGTCTCTCCCTGCTGATTAAATTCTTTGTTTCTTCACTGCTCATACAGTCATCCAGAATATCAGAAGAGATTTCCGCATAATCCACCTCTCCACGCTTTACCATCTCAGGTCCGATTGTATTGTATTCTGCATTGAAAATTTCATCAATTTCATCAATATAAACCTGTGCTGCATCAAAATTTAGCAGATTTTTCTTCATAACATGTTTTTCCTGAGGAGAAAATTCTTCCAGATAGTAAGCACCGTTATAATACATCTTGTCTGCTGCTGTTGCAAAATCTTTCCCAAGCTCCTCCAGCTGAGGACCATAGGCCGGCATATAAACCACATAAGCCAGGGAAGACAGGAAATAAGGAACCTCTTTCTCGAGTGTATAAGTAAGAGTATGTTCATCGACCGCCTTAACACCAACCTCTGAAAATTCAACCGGCTGCCATACCTTTCCATCCTTATCTGCACCACCGTTGTAAACCAGTCCGTTATAATAATTTTCGGCATTGGCAATGATGCCAAATAAATTCTGTACGTTGGCACTTTCATATTCCGGAGTCAGTTCATACTTCATCGCATCCACAAAATCCTGGGCAGTCACAGCTCCAACCTCTTTGCCTGTATTGTCAACCCATTTTGCATCTCTTAGTTTAAACGTCCAGGTAAGAGTTGCCTCATCATAAGTCCACTCTGTTGCCAGACCCGGCTTAATCTGTCCCTTGTTATCGTATTCCACCAGAGTATCGATTACATTTGCACCAATTTTATAATCAACTTCTGAGGATGAGGTAAGATAATTAAGCGTTGCCGATTCTGCTCCATAAAGCTTTTTATAAACTGCCGGTTCCCCGCTTCCTTCCGTCTTAGCTCCGCCTTCAGCAGTTCCTGCACTGCTCTCAGATGCTTTTTTTCCGCCGCATCCGCTGAGTACTGTCGCTGCTGCAAGAACAGTACAGAGAAAACCGGCTGCTAACCTTTTTTTCTTCATAATTTTCCTCCATTTTTTCTTATTTCTAAACCCGTCAGGGATTAGTGTCATCATTCGTCTGTTTCTATCTCTCCCCAAAAACAGGTACCTTAAAAATTCCCAGCCCAGGCTCCGTATTCATGAAAATCCTGTGTCCATGAAATGAGGGTCCTCCGGCATACGGATCTTCTCTGCATAAAGATGGTCCGTCTAAATCTGCTCTGGTAATGATGCCTTTTGCCGCCGCCAGATGGGCGGCTGCGCTGACCGCGATCTTGCTTTCCAGCATGCATCCGATCATACACTCCACTTCGTAACATTCTGCTATGGCACAGACTTTTAAAGCCTCGTAAATCCCCCCGGTCTTCATCAGCTTTATATTTATCAAATCTGCTGCACGTTCTTTAATAATATGTATTGCATCCATTGCAGAAAACACGCTCTCATCTGCCAGTATCGGAGTCTGTACCTGACTGGTAACAAGCTTCATCCCTTCAAAATCGTGAGCATTTACCGGCTGTTCCACCAGATCCATATCGATCCCCATGTCTTCCAGTTTTCGTATAATCCTCACTGCATCTTTCGCTGTCCACCCCTGGTTTGCATCAATCCTAAGCTTTATATCGGGCCCCACAGCCTGGCGAATAGCTTTGATCCGTTCCACGTCCCTTTGCCCCTCTTTGCCAACCTTAATCTTGAGTATTCCAAATCCCTGTTGGATCGCACTGAGACTGTCTCTTACCATCTCCTCTGTCTCATTAACGCTGATGGTCAGATCCGTCTCTATCTCCCCTTTGCTGCCTCCCAGAACCTTATAGAGGGGCTTCCCGCAGGATTTTGCGAACAAATCATATACGGCCATATCCACAGCCGCCTTAGCTGAAGTATTCTTAACCATGGATTTATGGAGTATCCTCATGATCCCATCCAGATTTTCAATCTCCATCCCAATTAATCCAGGTGCAATGAATTCCTCAATGGCACAGCGGACTGACCCTTTCGTCTCTCCCGTAATCACAGCCGTAGGCGGCGCTTCGCCGTATCCGGTCTGCCCGTCATCTGCCGTAATTCTGACTACGATATCATTTACAGTCTCCACAGTCCTGAGGGCTGTTTTAAATGGAGTTACAAGAGGAATATTTACTTCTGCCGTCTCAATTTTTACAATTTTCATTCTGTTTTCCTTCCTATAATCCGATCTGTGAATATGTTTTAATTCTGCCCTATCCCATTAACTTCTTTGTATAATTCCAGCGACATTTCCCCCATAATCCGTTCAAACGCAGGGGTATCCGTTTCATTTCCGCAAAAGCACACCAGAAATGGAATTTTTCCATATACAATCCCCACATCATGAGTAATTCCACGATCCTCACCTGTCTTATGGGCTATTTCAGGCTCTGCTTCCAAAGCCTGAAGATAAAATGGAATCTTACTGCAAAGCTGTTGATTCTTTAAAATCGAGATCATTCGACTGCTTGCCGCTTCGCTGACCAATTCACCCCGATGCATCATTGTAAGCAGCCTTCCCGTCTCAGAAGCCGTTATGTAATTCTGAATCCCCCGTCCTGATTTTTCTGTATCATACATCTTCCTGTTAAGATGGGTATTTTCAAATCCAAGAGATTCGATATATCGATTAATCTCCTCCATCCCCAGTAAATCAATCAGCACATTCGTAGCCGTATTATCACTGAATATAATCATAAGCGTAACCAGGTCCAATGCGGTAACGCAGATTCCTTCGTGAAGATAGGTAAGCGCACCACAGGACGGAACACAATCCTTTTTGTATATGGGTAATGAAAAATCCTGCTTCAGCTCCCCTGTTTCAAACTGATCAAAAACACATGCCATAACAAACAGTTTAATCACACTGGCAGCCATGAGCGGCTGATTTTCCCTGTATCCCAAGCGCTCTCCTGTCTCCATATTTTCATAAAGAAAACTGATTTTTCCAGGAAGCTTTTCAAATTTCCTGAGCATCTCATCTTGTGTCATTTAGTAAGACTCCCGCCAGTCATTTCATCAGCTGATATAAAAAAAGAGGCACTGCACCCATTGTTGACAGCTACCTCGTTGCACCTGATTCAGACTTTTTTATATTAAATTATCTTATATCATTTACTATTTAGTATAATAAATTCTGGAAAAAAATCAAGCAATAATTAATAGTTCTATACTAAATGTTGGGGTGTGCCTAAAAAGTACACTCCCAACATTCTTTTTTCTGTAATAAAATACATCAATCCAAGAACAGAGAGACTAGAAGTAAGCACTTTATGTGCGAATTTGAATGCTCAATTACAGCTCATGACAGAATTACCAATTAGAACAGCTCTTAACAAGAAGGAGCGGGATTCATACGAATCCCACCCCAACTAATGCCAAAGAGCCTTTATTATATTTGTAAAATGGCGGATCGCACTTATTAGATCAAATTATCATCTTTGTTTTAACCGTTCTTAGCGTACAGGATCAAAATTCGATTATCACTTAAACGCTCCAAAACCCGGTATCCGCTCTCAGATGCAGTTGCAATACCGTTATCGTAAGGACGGCAATATCCTCCGGGAATACAGGTTCCATCGTCACGAACCCGAAGTTTTCCTAAAAGCCCTACGATTACCCATTCCGGCCGTTTTAAACGCGGAACATACTTTCTGGTATTATCCCATTGAGGATTGAGGATTGGTTGAATTTCCATATGCTCCGGCAACAGATCATTTCCTTTCGCATCCTTTATGCCAGGCACCGTTACCTCATGGTATTGTATCCTGCCCCACTCGTCAGTCAGATATTTTCCCTTCCAGCGCAGTTCTCCCGAGTCTCCCACAATACCCGAAGTACCGGTAACTACTCCCAGAACATAACTGTCCGATTCAGCAGTTTTCCTGATTTTCTGACCTGCACCATCAAAAGTGACAAAATATCCTGGTTCTATCGTCTCACCGTCAGCAGTCTCAAATAATTCCCCGTAATCTGCCCCTCCAGAGTTCCATGCTACATCGATATAAGCATTCCCATCGTATAGTATTTTTGCAGCGAGGCTTTTTGCATCCTGGTTTATTCCGTTGGCCAGAAACCAGGAATATATATTGTCAGCTTCCCCAAAGGTGCCCATAATATGGGCACCTTCCCTCAAGTTTGTAGAAGTATAAATTCCTTCTGCATGGGATTCAGCCCCGCTGGCTTCTGTATTAACTCCCTCTGCATGGGAACCGTGTCCGCTGGCTTTTGTTTCATGTCCTTCTGCATGGGAGCAGTACTGGTCAGTTTCTGACAAGTAACCCTCTGCATGAGAAAATCCCGCTCTGGCAGATGTTTGCCAGCCTTCGGCAAATGCATATTGACCCATTTCATAGCCAGATTTCGTCCCTACTCCTCTGACTGCTCCAATCTGGTTTCCATCAACCAAATTTGTAATCGTCGCAGGAGTTCCAGACGGCCCAGTATCCCCCGTGGGTCCTGTAAGTCCAATCGGACCAGTGGGGCCTGTGGGGCCTGTGGGGCCTACTTCACAAATATCATCTTCTATAATAACTAATACCCCTTTCAGTTGAGCATACAAAGAGAAATAAATCGTAGTCGTACTGACATTTACAAGAGCTAAGGTAACAGGAGCCGCAGTTACATCAACGATTCCGATTCCAAATATCTCGCCAGTTTTAATAAGAGGATCACCACCAATTTTATCTCCCTGTGATGAAATCAGCGCAAAGGCAGTCCCATTTATGGACTGAGAGTTCTGAGTCGCCACCCACCAGTTAATTACATATCTGCCTGCTTCTGAAAAGGTTACCTCCCCTGTATCAGAATTATAGATTATACTTCCAGAAGAATAGACAATGGTATCAAAAAGTACATTTGTACCGGCAGCTACTGTTGTAGCCAAATTTAAGTCTATTTGAAGAGAACTATTGCTCATAATAATCCCTCCTATACATAAATAGTTATGAAACAATCAATAAATCCTAATGCCTCTATCTATTTTATGCTACAGAAAAGAACTTGTTTACTTTACCAGATTTAATTGGGAATCAGCCAACTGACCTAAATGAAAACAGGACATCGCTTAACAAACAACTGAACGCTTAAACATAATCGATCGCGTTGATTTGAAAACGGTGTCCTGGACACAAATCAGCAAATACAAAAACAGCCCCAGAGAAAACTCCCTAGGACTGTGTTCGTTACGTGCGTGAGAAGATTCGAACTCCCGACACCTTGGTCCGTAGCTACCTATATTGTTTAATATTGAAATATATCATATAGGTAAGAACACGGCACCTTTGTAATATTTTTTATCGACGACGGTTTTTTTTAACCAGTTCGAGAGGGTGATGACTTTTCCTGTTCTATCTCAACGGCTATTTCTACATCCAATATTTTTTTTATTGCTGTTTGAATCCCTGGGTCAGCTTTTCTATATGCAAGAACAATTTTTTCTTCATCTTTGTTTATGCTTATATTATTTTCTTTGTCTATGCCTAATAAATAATCAGCTGATACTTCAAGATAATGTACTATTTCTGTTAATTTTTCAATAGATGGTGTTTTATTCTGCTTCCATGCTGTAAACGTAGAGGTTCCATAGCCCAAATCTTTGCATAGCTTATATGCTGTTATGTTCTTTTCTTTCATGACTTCTTGTAATCTATCAATAAATTCCATTTTTATCTCCATATTTTGAGTTGTTTTCATTGACTATTCCACTATATTGAGCTATAATTAAAAAAGTAGAAACACGACATATTTGCACTCTTAAAATTGCAAGGGTGTCCGTTCTACAGAAACACCATAAAAGGTGCCATTCTACACCCGGTGTTAATGGCAGGAACCGGAAACTTGCTTAAAAAATATGTATCTCATCAATTCATATTTTAGCATGTTTCTCGGCTCCTGTAAACACAGTAACTTATTAATGATGTGTTTGCGGCAGGCTCTTATACCCGCCGCGGATAGGAGGTCAAATGAGTTATAAGCTCAATCTAAACAAATCTAAAATGTATGCACTCATGAATGCAGTCAACAACAGTCTTCCAAAGTTGCACAAATGCGACTTCAGTCATCATCGTTACTGCTACTGGATGTCATATCAGCACCCGGTTACTGGTGACTATATCCATGTGACTGTTACACCCGTCTTAGGCGATACTATCATCTGCTTTCGAAACGAATCAGAAGGCACAGATTACCTGATTGAACATTTCAGCTTTCAGTACCTAATGGAACATGAAATGCTTCGGGAGGTGTCCGCATGAGTGTTGCGAAAAGTGTAAGGATTCCGGAAGAGGTTTACGAATACATCAACAATTATTCTGGTGATGGGTTCAATCAAAAGTTTGTGAATATTATCCGGGATGCCAGAGATACCGAACCGGAAAGAAATGAAACGCTTAATCGGCTTAATAAACAGATTGCGGAGCGTGAAAAGTATCTTAAGGATACTGCTAAACGATTAGATGAATTAGCTTCTGATTTGAGATCATTATCTTTTGATATAACTTATATCCGAAGTCATCATATTATTTAATTCTGTATCTCAAAACTGCTTCATTAACCAGGCTGCAGCTGTAGTAAGTGAGATACATGGAAAGGGGGGATTCATCAGTGGAACGGTACACGGAAGATATGAAGATCTGGTTATTCGCTCTGGCACATAGGGATTTAAGTGACAAAGATATTTTTAAAGGATTTATTAAGTACTACGTTTTATTTGACTTTGGTATTGACCAGGTTGTTAGTGATATTGTTTTCCATACCATGTATGGAACGGCTGGTGTTATTAATGCAAAAGAAAGCATTACCAGGGTTTTAAACCAAACGCTTCAAGAGTAAAGAAAGCGTACCTTGAAACAACTTACATATAGCTTTAATCAGAAATGATATCCGGGCCGGGTTTTAGTTTAGGCCCGGCCCGGATTACTGACCGGGCGGCACCTCCCCCGCCGTTCGGTCAGGCACCCGGCGCAGGCGCAGCTATTGCGCTGGGTGCTTACAATAGCTTCCGCCTGGTTGACACAATCTCCCCTTTTTTCCTTGATTACCGCCCCGCCTGGCTCCGTATCGGGTATCCGGTACGGCGGCTTGGCAATTTGGGGGCATCGCCGGGGGGCCCAAATTGCTCGGCCAATACCTAAATAACAATCAGGCCTTGGCCCGGCTACTCTCCCGGATTTGCAACTTTGCAGTATATCAAATATGTCAAATTATTTGTAGATAGCTTTTTAGGGCTGTCTTAGATGAAAGGAAGGTATATTTTTATGAAAATGCAGATTATTTTACTTTATGCTGGTCAGTATGATATGACCGACGATTCAGGAAAACGTGTTCAGGGTACATCTGTCAATTATTACTTTAACACGGATTTGGTCGCAGAGGATAATGTAAACGGCACCAAAGGAACCCGCCCCGCTAAGTCATCTTGCGAATTCCAGGTGATGGGAAAAATCAAGAGGGCTCCCGCTCTTTATGATGCGGAATTCAGCATGTCCATTGGTAGTGATGGAAAGCCAGTCCTTAAGATTATTGATCTTGATTATATTTCCGATGTACAGATCACTCCGGTTCCTGATAGCCAGTTTAATGCAAAGCAGGAACAGGAGCAAAAACCTGACAAGAAGGTGAGCTGATGATTGTTTCTACATCATCGGAAGCTGATTTTGATTTAGAGGTAGCAGACGCGGAAGCATATACCCTTGAAGATGGGGAAGAAACTTCTTCCGCCGCTTCACCTGACCAAGATTTTGCAATCGTTCTTTTATTGTTCTTAGGTATTCTGATCGGTGTTTGTCTGATAGGCAGGAGGCGCTGGCATGATTGAAACATACATAGCGGTATGTTCTGGTGGTATTTGTATCGGAATGGTATTAAAACTGATTGTTGAACTAATTTTCTATGTAATTAGCTCCCTACTGGGGTTAATGATAAAATCTTAAAGGAGGATTATTTTATGACTAACAAAATTCAGGAAAATGCACGCAGAATTGGACTTATTGCTCTCCCGGTTGCCGTATCAATGGCAACGGCCGTCCCAGCTTATGCAGCGGAAGGTGCTGTTGATATCACCGGAACCCTGACGACTGCATTTACCAGTGTAAAAAGTGACATGCTGGCTACGATTGGCGCTGCACTTCCGATTGCTTTAGCTGTTGTGGGTGCTGGAATGGCGGTCAGATTCGGAATTAAATTTTTCCGCCAAATCGCAAAATAAAGACCAATGTCACGGCAGATCAGGAAGGGCATGCCCTGCCCTTCCTTTTTTGTACAAATTTTTATTGTATCTCACTTCCTTTTCCGATCGCAGCTGCTCCGGCTCTCCTGCAGGAAAATTTGAGATACAGGAAAGGAGCTTTTATGTGTAAGATAAAACGGATTTTTTGTTTGTGCCTTGCTGTTTTCATGCTGGTCTTTACTCCTGTCAGTGATTATCTTGGTGCCAGGTATGTCTATGGCTCCGGTGTTCTAAGCGCTGTTGATTATGTATGGACGATTTTAATGTCCGCTGTTGGTGTTGATGTTTCCACGAATAATCTCGGTTCCGTTATTTCTGATATTGGAGATTTTGTAAAAGTAGATACCAGGTACCTTCCTGCTTATAAGGCAATGATCGACTTTTCTTACGGGTCTGTTGTTAAATTAGGCCAGGAAACCATTGATATGGTTAAGGATTATTTCAAGACTAAAAGCGGTTATGGAACCAATACCGGAATTAGTAAACTTCAAATCGGACTTGATAATTCATTTGAAAATTCCTACTCCTACAATATGGGAGTTGACCTATCTAAGTTTAATCCAGCTTTGTCGGCAGATGATTTCTATTTTTCGTATGACCATTCAAGTGATACTCTGATTCGCCATTCCGATATATTTCTACTGCAAAAGGATAAACGTGTCGGGGGCGTGTTGTCTGGTTCCAGAACACTTGAAATTTATTATATGAATGACGACGGAAAACTGGTTTCTCCGGTTTCCAGAGTTACCTATTCAAACAATTCCGGAACCAATACTTACTACCCCTACGAAAAGAATAATTTTTCCTATATGCTGATTTCCGGAACTGATTATACCGCAGAAACTATGTCTAATATTCCTTTTCCTGTTTACGGCTCTCTTGACGAATTAAAGACTTATCTCTCTTATGGTACCCTTGGCAAAACCATCAATGAATATACTGGTTCTTATACCTGGGTCGATGTCAATTCCGATGTTGACACACAGCAGCGTGATGTTACTTCCGATGTTGAGGTCACTATTCCGAAAGATTCTTATGTTGCAGAACAGCTTGTGTCTGATGTCCAATCATCAATAACAGCTACTGACCGTGCACAGATCCTTGCACCAACCATCAACGTTACATACGGCGAAAAGGCAGAGGAGGGGGAACATACGGGTACTTACCCTTGGATACCGGACATCACTAAGCCGCTGGGTGTGATAACGGATGTAGTCAAAGCAATATCCAGAGGGTTAACGGATATCAAAGACCGGATCATTGATATCCCGGCTTCTATTTCGGATGTTCTGGCTGGCATTAAGGCCCTTCCTGCTTCCATTACCGAATCCATTGCAAAATCCCTGGCTGGGGAAGAGGATGCCAAAGCGAATAACTGGCAGATACAGTCAGATATTACCAGGAAGTTTCCCTTCTGTATTCCTTTTGATTTGTTTGCCTGTATTAGTGTGTTTCAGGACACTTCTACCGTTCCCCGGTGGGAGCTGCCATTTACGATAGAAAGCCTGAATGTCCGTGAAACCATTGTAATTGACTTGTCTACTGATGACTGGAAGCCTATGGTCATGCTTATTCGGATATCAACGCTTATTGGTTACTGTATCTGTCTGATCGTCATTACCAGAAGTCTTGTGAAGGGGTGATTTTATGTTAGAGCAAATCCGGTACATCTTAATAAAACTCGCAAATGCCTGCGTGGTGTTTCTTCCCAACAGTCCATTCCAATCATTTTTAAGTCAGATTGATAAGATTCCCTTTTTAGGTTACTTAAACTATTTTGTGCCAGTGGCGCAGATCATAGCAATTACCCAGCTTTGGATTACGGCGGTCGGTCTGTTTTACCTGGTGCAGCTTGCCCTCCGTTGGGTAAAGATGATTGAGTGATGTATCTCAAATGAATCACCTGCTGGCTCCGATCGGCTCCGGCCAGGAAGAAAAACGAGATACAAGGAGGGATTATTTATGATTTATTTTTATTCTGGTACTCCCGGCTCCGGGAAGTCCTACCATGTTGCAAAGGACATTTACTTCCAGCTCAATCACGGAAAGAATGTGATAGCGAATTTTGATATTAATTACGATCTGATAAAAGCGAAGAAAAAGGGCTACTTTTTTTACAAGGATAATTTTGATCTTACGGTTGACTGGCTCTTAGACTTCTCCCGTTTGTGTCATCGCCAGGATAAGAGGGGAAAGATCATTGAGGGCCAAACCTGGCTTATTATTGATGAATGCCAGCTTATCTTTAACTGCCGTTCCTGGAATGACCGGAGCCGCCAGCAATGGGCCAACTTTTTCACCCAGCACAGGAAATATGGATACCATATTATACTGGTCAGCCAGTTCGACCGCCTGGTCGACCGTCAAATCCGCAGCCTGATCGAATATGAATACCGTCACCGGAAGATTAATAACTTTGGTACGGTGGGGTTCTTCCTGGGGCTCTTTTCTCTTGGTCATCCTCTTTTTATTTCTGTTGAATACTGGTATGGGGTTAAGGAAAAATGTGGCGTTTCATTTTTTTACGGACGGAAGAAGTATTATCGCATGTACGATTCATACAAGTTGTTTGACGAGGGCACCCAGGGCGGATAGGGGTGGCGCAGCCGGGGCCCCTGAACGCGCCGGGCGCCCTCGCCAACACCATAAAACCCCCTTACCACGTGCCTGTAAAACGTGGTCTGGAAATACATGGAAAATTTGTATTTTTTCTAGGAAATACAAGGGCTGGAAGGTGTTTTTAAAATTTCGGGAAACCCCCTTCTCCCGAAAAACTTTAATCTGCTAAAGTGAGGTGTAAAATGATACAAATTAGAGAATTTTCAAAATCATCTATTTTTAATGAAATGAATGAAAGTGACCGAAATTATTGGTTTGATTTTAAGCAAAAGAAATTTCTACATAACATAGATACATTTTATTATTCCGTGAAATTTATAAATGACTTTACCGCTGATTCTTTGGATAGCAAAGTCATGCAGTTCCGAAAATACTTTGATGCTATGAACCGGAAGCTCTCAAAAAATGTAAACGTCGACTTTCTGCGTCTTGAATTCGGTTCGGGCTTCTCCTTAAACCTTAGACCATTCAGTTTTGCAAAAATGTATAATGTTTGCCTGGAATACCCTGAATGGTTTGATATCTTCTTAGCTCCTGTCGTTCCAAAATCTTCCGATTCGGCGGTATCCGTCACCTGTGAATTGGTGGTACAGATCAGAAGTTATATGCTTTGGATATACGGGGTCAATGAATCATTCGAACGGTCTTATGAATATGTCCAGGCATTAGCCGAACACTTCGGCTTACAGATCGCCTATGCCCAGGAAAACCGAATTGATTATTGTTGGCACAGCAACTACCTAAGTAATCCAGAACGCTTCTTTTCCCTTGAAAACTTTTACAAAATGCGTGTAGATCGGTTTAACGATGCTGTCACCCATACAGAGAAGAAAGGCAGTCAGGATTATGAAATTGATTATGTTGCCCTAGGAAAGCGTACGGATAAAGTCTTTGTAAGAATCTATATGAAAAGCAAAGAAGTTGTTGAAATGGGTTATAAAGGCTGGTTTTTTTACTTCTGGTTGTTCAATGGTCTGATTAACCGCTATGATCTGCACGTTTATGAGGAATGTTATAAGCGTCGAAGCTGGCAGTATCTTAATATGGCCCGTGCTTCCTTCTACCTGGAACATGGTTCCGATGAAAGTGCAAAGTCAGTCTGCCGCAGGCTCTTGTCTGGGGAGCAGACCATGGAGGAAGATACCTTACAGAAATTTGTTGATACTCTTACTCCAAAAGTAAACCTGATTATGAATGTAGAGTATCAGACACGCCGCCGTCATTCAAAATCTTATGTACTGCTTCCGCTTCGGGATAACAAGTCAAAGTTAACCGCTAAAAGGATTTATGATTACCTGGACAATCGGAAACTGATTATGGATTACTTGACTAACTATGTATTTCGTATGGTAGAACCGGAAGGGGATATGAATAAATCTCGCCGTGAAATGTGCGGCTTCTGGAAGTCTCTGCGTAGTTGTAAACTGGTTGATGCACACATACCCCCGAAGCAGCTTAAGCTGGTACGGGAATATAGCCGCCATCTCAATGCTGATCTGGTGAAAAGACGGGCGATGAATAGTATTGTAACGTTAGGATTTTATAATAAGGGTATGAATGAAGATGATATCATGCAGGATGTTGTAGATGCACTTTGTACGTTAAATGATAATGATGTTGAGAAGGCTTTACGGTATAAAACGAAAAAGGCCCAGCAGCTCAACTCCGATGAACTGCCGGGCAACCTTACTTATACTGCAAGGTCTGAACTCACGATCATAGATAAAACGACTGGTGAAGTCTATAGTCATAATAGCATGAGCAAAAATGATTTTCAAGGAGATTTTACGAATGAATGATATTAGTATAAAAACTGCTTATGATTTATTTATTTTTGATCGGCAAACATTTTGCTCTGAAAGTACAATAGTAAATTACCAGAATACGCTTCGTTATTTTATGGATTACCTTACAGAGTCAAGAGATTGTACTATTGACGATCTGAAGCTTTCAGAACTTTCCAGCGGAGATATAAAACGTTATATTGTATCACTTCGGCAGCGTCAGGCCAATGCAGTTCATCCGCTAAAAAAGGCGAAAGGAAAATTAAGTCAACGTACGATTCGTAATTACACGGTCGACTTGAAAACATTCTTTTCTTATTTGGCTGATGAAGAATACTGTGATAATAAATTTTCTGGTGTACGAATTATTAAAGCAGAGCGAAAAATGATTATCCCGTTGTTTTTGGATGAGATTGAAACACTCGATAAGCTTTTTAATCTGAAAACCTCATCAGGTTGTCGTAATTATTGTATGGTACATTTAATGTTGGAAGCTGGTTTGCGTTTTAATGAAGTCCGCTCCCTACGATGTCAGGATGTAAATTTTGCAAATAGATATATACACGTAGTTTATTCAAAAGGAAATAAGGAAAGAACAATACCGATGGCTTCCAGTCTTAAGAAGTCTTTATACAGCTATATTCATGTATTTCGGTCTATTACTAAATCCGATAATATATTTTTAGATCAGAACGGTGAACCAATATCAGAAAATGCCATGAAGTCACTTTTTGCCCGGTTAAAAAAACGTTCTGGTATAGATCGCTTGCATCCGCATCTGTTAAGACATACTTTTGCAACATCTTACATCATGAGCGGAGGTTCCGTTGAAATGCTTCGTATTTTGTTAGGCCATGAAAGTATCGAGACAACTCAAAAGTATATGCACATTGCTACCGTTTATAGTTTTAAAGATAATGTTTATACGCTGGACCCCATTTTTTACTCGGGAAAAGTACACAGATAAAAAATATTGGGAGGTATTACATACACATGATCAAACTATACTACTTTTTATTTCACACAAAAATATCAAAAAAACTTTATAAGTTTTTATCAAGTCCTGTCCCGTTAGATAATAAAAAACATAACAGGCAATGTTTTCATTATGGAAGTATTTGTGACCGCTTATATTCATTTGGTTACATAGATGAATCAGAATATTTTTCAATGACACTTTACCTGTGTTATCGGCGCCGGGCTCTTTTTACCTGCTGGTGTGGATTTTGTAAAATCAAGTGCCTTGGAGAGAAAGGATTTAATTAAACGCTGTATCTCACTTCTCTATGCTGCAGCCTGGTGCCTGGTATTGATTTGAGATACAAGCAAGGGTGTATCTCAAAATTACCCTCATTTCGCTCGGAGCTTCTCCGATCAGGAAAAACCATGAGATACAAAACGGCAAGTACAAAAACAGCCCCGGGAAAATTCCCTGGGGCTGTGTCCGTTACGTGCGTGAGACGATTCGAACGCCCGACACCTTGGTCCGTAGCCAAGTGCTCTATCCAGCTGAGCTACACACACATATTCAATTGGCTGCCTTTTCAGGCAATGCCGGCGACCGGAATCGAACCGGTACGGGAGGTAAGTCCCGCAGGATTTTAAGTCCTGTGCGTCTGCCAGTTCCGCCACGCCGGCATTCTCATGATTTCTCATGGAAATGGGACCTATAGGGCTCGAACCTATGACCCTCTGCTTGTAAGGCAGATGCTCTCCCAGCTGAGCTAAGATCCCATAAACGATACAGTAAGCATTATACAACTTACATACTGGTTTGTAAAGCCTGTATTTAAAAATACAGAACGACCCGGATGGGATTCGAACCCACGACCTCCGCCGTGACAGGGCGGCGCTCTAACCAACTGAGCCACCAGGCCAGATTATCAAATATTTAGTTCAGTGCTAGTGGACCTTCGGGGACTCGAACCCGGGACCGACCGGTTATGAGCCGGTTGCTCTAACCAACTGAGCTAAAGGTCCTAAACATAATAATCTGATAGATTTATTTAGTAAAGTGAAAGCCGATGATCGGACTCGAACCGATAACCTGCTGATTACAAATCAGCTGCTCTGCCAATTGAGCCACATCGGCATTCAATGACCCCAACGAGATTCGAACTCGTGTTACCGCCGTGAAAGGGCGATGTCTTAACCGCTTGACCATGGGGCCAAAGCTCCCCGAGTAGGACTTGAACCTACGACCCAACGGTTAACAGCCGTTTGCTCTACCGACTGAGCTATCGAGGAATATTGCATTACTGCAATCCTTGAGGCATATACCCTCAAAACCACACATTGTTATATATCTTCATCCGTTCTTTCCTCT
>CAURBW010000007.1:0-267528 GCA_963523075.1 uncultured Clostridium sp. | reverse complement strand
GGTGTGCTGATTCATACCGGTCAGCTGATTAAATACTGTGCTTTTTCCAACATTGGGATTTCCGGCAAGAGCAATCACCAAATCTCCTGCCTCCCTTTTTTTTATCTCCAGCCCGCAGTCCACCGATTTGATTCCCATGGATTCTCTGCTTAGTCCCATACTTCTTCCTCCGCAGTAATACAGGCAGCCGCGATCCCTGTTCCGTAACTGGGATCATAGGATTCCTGTTCCTTATTCTGAATAAGAACCCTGACGGAATCTTCATTTCGCAGAGCTATTACAGCACCTCTGATTAAAAATGCAGTTGGATCCCCAAGAGGGCTTTTACCCACACACTCCACCACAGTCCCCTCAATCAGTCCCATATCCTGTAATCTTCGTCTCATATCATCGCAAACAGTCAGTCTGGCAATGACCCCTTTCTGACCTCTTTTTAAGTCATTTAAACAACATCGTTCCGTCATCTCTTTAACCTCCGAAAAAGTTTCCATATCCTAACATATGCGTCTGCTAAAAAACAGGTTCCAATCTCTTTTGGCCACACCGCCTGATGATTCATAGAATCCGGGGGGAATGAATAGATATAAATAACATCCAAGTAAATCAGAAGGAGCTGACTATGCCTCAAACCGATAATTTTTATACATTAAAAGGCTATTCCCTTTTAGAGCATACAAAAATCACTTCCTCAATGGAAGATTATCTGGAAATGATATGCCGGTTATCTCATGATAACCAGCCTGTCCGCATTAAGGTACTGGCGGAGCGGCTTCATGTCAAGCCCTCTTCTGCGTCTAAAATGACTGGCAATTTAAGGAAACAGGGACTGGTTGGGTTTGAAAAATACGGAACTGTCTCTCTGACAAGTGATGGGCTGGAATTAGGTGAATATCTCCTTTTCAGGCATCAGATCCTTACCCGTTTCTTTTGTTATGTAAACCAAAAATCCGATGACCTGGAGCAGGTAGAGAAGGTGGAGCATTTCATGGATCCGGAAACAGTGTATAATATTCAAAAATGGTTGGATAAATTTGCATAGATATGCTTGTGTGATTTGACAATTCGTCGTATACTATAGCATAACACGAACATTTCTAAGGAGGAGAAACACATGGATAAGATAAAGATGACAACCCCCATAGTCGAAATGGATGGCGACGAGATGACCCGTATTCTCTGGCAGATGATTAAGGACAACCTTCTGCTGCCCTATATTGACTTAAAGACAGAATATTATGACCTTGGACTGGAGTACCGGGATCAGACAGATGATAAAGTAACCACAGATTCTGCTTTGGCCACAAAAAAATATAAAGTAGCCGTAAAATGCGCGACCATTACTCCCAATGCTGCCCGTGTAAAGGAATACAGCTTAAAAGAGATGTGGAAGAGCCCTAACGGCACCATACGTGCAATCCTCGACGGAACCGTATTCCGGGCGCCTATTGTTGTTAAAGGAATCGAACCATGTGTTGTAAACTGGAAAAAACCGATCACCATTGCCAGACATGCTTACGGCGATGTCTATAGAGGTTCCGAGATGAAGATTCCAGGTGCCGGGAAAGTAGAACTGGTCTATACCGCAGCTGACGGAACAGAGGTCCGGGAACTGGTTCATAACTTTGACAGTGCAGGAATCGTCCAGGGCATGCATAATATTAACAACTCCATTGAAAGCTTTGCAAGAAGCTGCTTTAATTATGCACTGGATACGAAGCAGGACTTATGGTTTGCAACCAAGGATACCATCTCCAAAAAGTACGACCATACCTTTAAGGACATTTTCCAGGATATCTTTGATGCCGAGTATGAAAACCGTTTTAAGGAAGCCGGAATCGAATATTTCTATACCTTAATCGATGATGCGGTAGCCAGAGTTATGAAGTCAGAGGGCGGTTATATCTGGGCCTGCAAGAATTACGACGGAGATGTTATGAGCGATATGGTTTCCTCCGCGTTCGGATCTCTTGCCATGATGACTTCAGTTCTTGTTTCTCCTGACGGTGACTTTGAGTATGAAGCAGCTCACGGAACTGTACAAAGACATTATTATAAGCACTTAAAGGGTGAGGAGACCTCAACCAACTCCGTTGCTACGATTTTCGCATGGACCGGAGCTCTTAGAAAGCGCGGAGAACTTGACGGTAATAAGGAACTGGCGGCTTTTGCTGATAAACTGGAGCAGGCTACCATCGATACCATTGAGGCTGGGGAGATGACAAAGGACCTTGCTCTTATCACTACAATCGAAAACCCAACTGTTTTAAACAGCGAGGAGTTTATTAAGGCGATTGCAACACGGCTTTAATAAAATACGAAAAACAAAGTATCGTAATTCTCATTATTGAAAAAGGAAGGCATCATGAACGTCATGATGCCTTCCTTTTATTTAATCTTCCATGTCACCAGATGCACCAACATACCTGTCGCAAGCTGATATCGCTTCAATAGTACCATTTATACCAAGAATTTCTGATGAGCAGTACACTCCATAATCACTTTTTTCTGCTTTCTGAGGAATATCCTTTTTAAACACCTTTGAATAATTACTGCCGTCCTTTTTATAGTATAACTGCCTTAAATCAGTGCTTCCTGGCTTCTCATAGGAAGTAAGAGAGTCAATAGAATCACCCACTTTTACTCCATTCATCAATTTCCAGCTATCATCCTTCACCTGTATATAGGTAAGTAGATTTTCTTTATATCCAACTATAATATTTCCATAATCATAGCCTCCTGTCCAGCTTCGTTCATCCGTCTCCCCCAGAATTTTTTCTGCTTCTTCTCTTGGCATATAAAGTTCAAGAATTTTTCCTTCTGAATTCTTAACTGCCAATTCTTCTGGTACTGATGTTTTTTTTCCGCTTGCTGAACAAGAACAAAGTAAAACAGACATAAATAACATTGCGGCACAGATAAACTTTTTCATGGTTCCCCCTTAAATTTAATAGTATTTATTGTTTAAGTCACTATAACATTCTACACAAACTATAATATATAATCAACCATTATTTCCCAGTTATGCTCCAATATATTTTAATATTTACACCAAATAAATCATATCGACATTTTTTTTTAAATCTCTGTTCAACCCATTATCAAAATGATATAATGAAAGTTATCATATGAATCACTGGTAATGGAAGGACCTATAAACATGAATCTACGACATCTAACAATCTTTAAAACAGTATGTGAGGAAGGAAGCATCACCGGAGCGGCAAAGGCATTGTCTATGACTCAGCCAGCCATCTCTCATGCCATCAACGAGCTGGAAGAATCTGTTGGCTCTCCCCTGTTTGACCGTGTATCCCGAAGAGTAATGATCAATGAAAACGGTAAATTTTATTTATCCAAAGTGATTCCTCTTCTGGAGTTATATCAGGACCTGGAGAACTATTCCGGTTCCCTGCACTTACAGGCACCTTTACGGGTGGGCTCCTGTGTGACTCTGGCCAGCTACTTACTTCCCAGTGCTGTTTCCCGTTTCGCTCTGACAAATCCTGACATACAGCTGAAGGTTACAGTGGATAATTCCGGAGAAATCATCAGCAAACTGTTAAGGAATGAGCTGGACCTGGCTCTTGTAGAGGGTGTCGTATCCGATGAACAGCTGGAGAAAATTCCGTTCTCCTCCTATCCCATGGCCGTAATCTGCTCTCCCAGCCACCCCTTTGCAAACCGGGCCGCACAGCCCGTATCGCTGGACAAACTGATTGAAGAACCTCTTTTGCTAAGAGAAACCGGATGCACCATCAGGGATACCTTTGACTGCGCGCTGGCGTTGAATAACTTATCTGCTGAACCATTGTGGACCAGTACCAATTCCGACGTAATTTTGCAGGCAGCCAGAGAAAATATTGGGATTGGCGTTGTTCCAAGAATTTTTGCCGACGAATCCATTAAAAAAGGTGATATTTTCGAAATAGAGGTAAAAGATATGGAGATCAGCTGCATGAACCACGTGGTTTTCCATAAAGACAAATTTCAGACAGAATCCTTTCAGGCATTTATCAATCTGGTCTTATTCGACTAATCATAAATGAACTGAAAAAACGCCGCACATCGTCTCCTGTAAGGGTGAGACTTGTGCGGCGCTTTGTATTTTATGCTTTTTCAGCCAGAATGTGATCAATGCTTACGATCTTAACACAAAGGGCAAATAATTCCATCGCCTGCTTTAAATCCGGCAGAGTCGGATAAGACGGTGCAATCCGGATGTTGTTGTCATGAGGGTCCTTACCATATGGATAAGTGGCTCCTGCACCAGTCATGACCAGACCTGCTTTTTTGCATTTTCCAACAATATTTTTGGCACAGCCATCCAAAGAGTCAAAGGAAATAAAATATCCGCCTTTGGGACAGGTCCATTCTCCGACTTGAAGACCGCTTAACTCCTTTTCCAGAGTTTCAATGACAGCTTCAAATTTGGGTCTCATAATATCTGCATGCTTTCTCATATGTTCGACCATTCCATGAATATCCTTGAAAAAACGTACATGGCGAAGCTGATTCACTTTATCATGACCGATTGTCTGTATCTTCAACTGCTTCATGATATCCGTTAAGTTGTTCTCGCTGGCAGCTATGGCTGCGATACCGGAACCTGGGAAGCTTACCTTTGAGGTGGAAGCGAATTTATAAACCATATCCGGATTTCCGGCTCTCTTGCATTCAGCAAGTATTTCGATTAAATGATCCTGCTCATTGTCGTATAAATGATGAATGGTATAAGCGTTATCCCAGTAGATACGGAAGTCGCTGGCAGCCGGTTTTAAGCGGGCGAAACGGCGTACGGTTTCATCGGAGTAGGAAATTCCCTGAGGATTGGAGTATTTTGGCACACACCAGATACCCTTGATGGAATCATCTGAAGCCACCAGCTGCTCTACCAGATCCATATCCGGGCCGGTCGGAGTCATGGGAACGTTCACCATCTGGATTCCAAAGTATTCCGTTATGGAGAAGTGTCTGTCATATCCGGGTACAGGACAAAGGAATTTCACTTTATCCAGCTTACACCAGGGAGTGCTTCCCATAACTCCGTGAGTCATGGAACGGGAAACTGTATCGTACATTACATTCAAGCTGGAGTTGCCGTAAATAATAATGTGATCCGGTGCAACCTCCATCATATCAGCAAGAAGTTCCTTTGCCTCCTTGATTCCGTCAAGCACACCATAATTGCGGCAGTCTGTACCGTCATCACAGGTTAAATCATCTCTGCTGCTTAACACATCCATCATTCCCATGGAAATATCCAGCTGCTCGGCACTTGGCTTACCTCTGGACATATCCAGCTTTAAGTCTCTTCCCTGAAACTCCTTATACTGTGCAGAAAGTTCCTTTCTAAGCTCCTGTAACTCTTCCTTTGTCATCTCAACATACGGCTTCATAGATTTCTTCCTCCTCATAAAGATTCCTCTAACCTAACAGTTCCTTCAGAATTCGATTGACCGCTCCTGGATCAGCCTTTCCTTTCATGGAACGCATGGTCTGACCAACCAGAAAGCCCATGGCTTTCTCTTTTCCGTTCCGGTAATCCTCTACAGACTGGGGATTTGCAGCGAGAATCGCCTCAATGGCGGACTTAAGGGCACCTTCATCATTCACTACTTTCAGTCCCTTTTCTTCTACATAACGCTCCGGATTTATATCATTTAAGAAAATCTGCTCAAACACTTCCTTGGCAACCGTTCGGTTAATGGTTCCATTATCCACTAAAATAATCAGATTTGCAAGATTTTCCGCAGAAAATGTCATATTTTCCATTTCCATCTCATGCTCTTTTAACAGTCTCATTCCCTCTACCATCAGCCAGTTTGCGGCTTCTTTTGGCTTCTGACAAATGGATGTAACCTCTTCAAATATATCAGCCATATGCTTGGATCCGGTAATAATATCCGCATCATATTCAGAAAGACTATATTCCTCCTGATATCTTGCCATCTTCTCGGTCCGCAGTTCGGGCTGTTTCTCCCTGATACTCTGAATCCATTCATCGCTTATAGAGATGGGCGGCAGATCGGGATCCGGGAAATAACGGTAATCTTTGGCATCCTCTTTGGAGCGCATGGCGTGAGAGGACTCTTTGTTGTCATCCCATCGTCTGGTTTCCTGAACTACTGTCTTTCCTTCCTCAATCAGTTCGATCTGGCGTTTTCTTTCCCCTTCAATGGCACGGGCAATGGCTTTAAAGGAGTTTAAGTTTTTCATCTCCGTTCTGGTTCCGAACTGGGAAGCGCCTGCTTCTCTCACCGATAAGTTTACATCGGCTCTCATGGAACCTTCCTGAAGCTTACAGTCAGAGGCGCCTAAGTACTGAATGATTAAACGCAGCTTCTCTAAGTAAGCGATTACCTCATCTGCACTTCTCATATCCGGCTCGGAAACGATCTCAATCAGGGGAACTCCGCTTCGGTTAAAATCAACCAGGGAACAGTCTTCCCATTCATCGTGAATCAGCTTTCCGGCATCCTCTTCCATGTGAATCTCATGAATTCCTACCTTCTTCTTTCCTGCAGCTGTATCAATCTCCACATACCCATCGTGGCAGATGGGAAGATAAAGCTGGGAGATCTGATAGTTCTGGGGATTGTCAGGGTAAAAATAATTCTTGCGGTCAAATTTACAATTCTGGTTTATCTGGCAGTTTGCTGCAAGACCCACTGCAAGGGCGTATTCCACCACCTGTTTGTTGAGAACCGGAAGAGATCCCGGCATGCCGGTGCAGACCGGGCAGGTATGGGTGTTGGGCGCTCCGCCGAATTCTGTGGAACAGGAGCAGAAGATTTTTGTTTTTGTAGCAAGCTCAACATGAACTTCCAGACCAATCACTGTTTCGTACTGTTTGCTCATTTACTTCTCCTCCTTTTCTTTCATTGCCTTTACTGCCAGAGAAGGCATCTTAAAGGTTCTGCTTTGTTCCACTGCAAAACCGGCTCTTAAAATATTTTTTTCCTGGAAACAGTCTGCAATCAGCTGTACGCCGATGGGAAGTCCCTTCTCATCTGTTCCGAACGGAACGGAAAGACCGGGAAGTCCGGCTAAGTTTACAGAGATTGTATAGATATCTCCCAGGTACATCTTAAGGGGATCGCTTAAGCTCTCGCCCAGTCTTGGGGCTGTGGTCGGTGCCGCAGGTCCCAAAATCACATCATATTTGGAAAATGCCTCGTCAAAGGCTTTCTTAATCAGCGCTTTTGTCTTTAATGCCTTCAAATAATATGCGTCATAATATCCGGAACTGAGTACAAAAGAACCTAACATAATACGACGTTTTACTTCCGGACCGAAGCCCTCAGAACGGCTCTTTTTATACATTCCGTGAAGTCCCGTATATTCCTTCGCCCGATATCCGTATTTTACACCGTCAAAACGGGATAAATTGGAGCTGGCTTCTGCGGAAGCTATGACATAATAGGCTGGAATGGCGTATTCCACCATGCCCAGATCAAAGGTCTCCACAACAGCCCCCTTTTCTTCCAGTACCTCAGCCGCCTTTAAAACTGCTTCTTTTACTTCCGGATCCAGGCCTTCGCCCATATAATCAGCAGGAATTCCCACCTTTAAGCCTTTTACCTCACCGGTTAAGTACTTCGTAAATTCATAATCCTCCCGCTGTACGGAAGTACTGTCCATTTCATCATGGGATGCCAGAACCTCAAGAATGGCTGCGCAGTCAGTCACATCCTTTGCTACCGGTCCAATCTGATCCAGAGAAGAACCGTAAGCAATGAGGCCATAGCGGGATATGGTGCCGTAGGTTGGCTTTAATCCCGTAACTCCGCAAAAGGAAGCCGGCTGTCTGATGGAACCGCCCGTATCGGAGCCGAGAGCGAAAAAGCACTCTGCCGCTGCGACTGCCGCACAGGAGCCGCCGGAAGAACCGCCTGGAACATGCTCCGGATTCCATGGATTTCTGGTAACGCCAAATGCGGAGGTCTCCGTTGTACTTCCCATTGCAAACTCATCCATGTTGGTTTTACCGATAATCACAGCTCCCGCCTGTTTTAAATTCTCTACTGCCTTGGCATGATAGGCAGGGACAAAATCAGAAAGGATCTTAGAACTGCAGGTAGTTTTCAGTCCTTCGATGCAGATATTATCCTTCACTGCTGCCGGAACACCTGCAAGAGGACCAGTAAGCTCTCCTGATTCAATTCGCTTCTGAATCTCCTCTGCCTGTTTTAATGCACCTTCTTCATCAATCGTTACATAGCTGTTAAGCTCCGGTTCCATAGCCTTAATCTGGTCTAAAACCGCTTTTACAGCCTCTGTGGATGTAACCTCTCCCTCTTTTATCTTTTTCCCCAGCTGTACCGCTGTGAGGGACAATATTTCACTTGCTGTCATTTCAATTCCCCCTATTCCACTGTCTTCGGCACTTTGAACGCTCCATCTTTGCTTTCCGGTGCATTCTTTAAGATCTGGTCTCGGTCGTCTCCGTTTTTCACAACATCTTCCCGGAAAACATTGTAAACCGGAAATACATGTGACATGGGTTCAACCCCTTCTGTGTCAAGTTCGTTTAATTTATCAATATAATCAAGCATACGGCCCATATCCTTTTTCGCCGCTTCCTTTTCTGCTTCATCAAGCTCCAGCTTCGCAAGAATGCCTACATACTCGATTGTTTCATCATCAATGATGTGTGCCATTTCTTTTCGTCTCCTTTCTGCTTTCTGTTACGGTTCCAGCCTTGTGACGTCTCTTGGGAACAGTGTGGTCTCTCTGACGTTTGACTCGTCAAGAAGACGCATGGTCAGACGTTCCAGACCGATTCCCAGACCACCGTGGGGAGGCATTCCATACTTAAATATCATTAAATAGGAAGAGATGTCTTCCGGATTCATTCCCCTGTCCTCCATCTTTTTAATGATGGTGTCATAATCATGAATTCTCTGTCCTCCGGTTGTGATCTCAAGTCCCTTAAAGAGTAAGTCAAAGCTTAATGTGAACTTGGGATCTGCCGGATCATCCATTGCATAGAACGGACGCTTTTTGGAAGGGTAATGAGTGACAAATACGAAATCGCTGCCATACTCTTCTTTAAAGTAACGGCCGATTAAAACTTCCTCCTCCGGTTCTAAATCATAAGGGTTTCTAATCTTTCTGTTATATTTTTCAGATACCAGCTCTTTGGCCTTGTCGAAACGGACCTGTGGAATGTTTGTTACATCAGGAAGGCTGATCTTTAACATGGCAAGTTCCTGTGCATATTCCTCGCAAAGCAGCTCAAAGACATATTGAAGCATGGCTGTTTCCATTTCCATGATCTCCTCAAAGCTGTCGATGTATCCCATTTCAAAATCCATACTGGTATATTCATTCAAATGTCTGGTTGTATTGTGTTTCTCCGCACGGAAAACGGGAGCAACCTCAAATACCCGGTCATATACTCCAACCATGGTCTGCTTGTAGAACTGCGGGCTTTGTCCCAGTTCCGCTTTTTTATTAAAATAATCAAGTTTAAATACGTTGGATCCGCCTTCTGCGCCCCGGGCTACAATCTTTGGTGTACGGATTTCGGTAAAATTCTGGGAATGAAGAAAATCCCGGAAGCCTCTTACAATTCCTTCCTGAATGCGGAATTTCGCGCGCTCCATGGGATTACGTAAGGTGATCGGACGCAGACCCAGCTTTGTTTCCAGAGAAGTTTTTAACTTCCATTTGCTGATGGCGATGGGAAGCACTTCTGCCGGCTCTGACAGCACAGTTATTTCCTGAAGCCTGATTTCAAATCCATGAGGAGCCCGTTCCTCTCCGCTTACCACACCGGTAACCCGGATTGCAGACTCTTCCTTTAACTGGCTTAAATCGAAAGCTGTCTTTCCTTCTTCAAAAACGCACTGCACCAGCCCTTCTGCTTTCCGCAAAATAATAAAGGCCACTTCACCCATGTCACGAATGGTATGGACACTTCCTTCCATCCTGACAGTCTTTCCTGCATAATCACCAGATATAATTTCCTGGATTCCCATTGTTTCTTTCTGTTTTACACCACTGATAAATTCCATGATTGCTTTCTCCTTACCTGAATGTAATTGCTTTGATTCCGGAGAAATATTTTATGACAATAAAATATCCCGTCCCGGAATACAGTTACATATTCCGGGACGGGATTACTATGGCAATAGACTCCCGCGGTACCACCCGCATTGAGATAAAGATATCTCCACTCAAACATTTAACGCATGTATACGGACAAACCTACTCATGACACCGGTAATAACTCAGTTAGTACCAGCCGCTTCGATCTATCGGCTCCGGAGTGTTCCCATAGCCAAGTCTCTCGTGAAAGCGCTCTCAGTCGGTGACGCAATCTTCCTGTCCGGATCCATAGGCCAGAGTCTCCTTCTCTGCCTTTTTAAGTATTTATTCATTCTGTAGCTTCATCATGCCCTGTTTTCAACTTTTTTAAACAGTTCAACACTTCACTACAATGAATTTCACTTATAATATCACAATCTTTTTGCTGATGCAATGTTTTTTTATAATTTATTTCCCGGCCATGGCTGTGATGTTTTTTCTCTTTAATCTGAAAAATGTCAAAACTGCTCCAATCATACAGATCACAGATGCAGTAATATAAACGATATTCATGCCAAATAAAAACGCATCATTTCTCCCCGGAATATAGTCAGTTACACGGTATCCCAGCCTGCTGCTCATCATACCATAGAGAAGGGTTGTGGCAAGGGCGATTCCGCATACCATGCCCATATTTCTCACAAGAGCATTGATGCTTCCTGCCACTCCCAGCTTGTCCCTGGGCACGGTAGACATAATAAGGGAATTATTGGGAGACTGGAACAATCCCATTCCAACAGACATAATTCCGATAAAACAGACCATGATGATAACGTCTGAATTCTCATTTAAAAAGGACATGGAAAACAGCCCGATACTGGTGAAAACAAGTCCGATAAAGGTAAGTATTTCAGAGCCTATTTTATCGGAAAGATGCCCGCTTACAGGTGCGGCTACCATAAGTATGAGCGGATAGGCCATCATAATAAGCCCCGCCTTCTGAGGCGAAAATTCCATAACATCCTGTAAATAAAAAGGAAGTATGATATTGTTGCAGAACATGGCAATAAAACTGATAAAGCCGCAGAAAATACTTAAGGAAAACAGACCGTTTTTAAAAATATCCAGTTGAATCATGGGATCCTTCCGCCTATTTTCTACAAACAGAAATGCTGCAAAACAGACTGCTGCAATAAAAAATCCCGTTAAAATAAGGGGACTTGCGAATCCAACATTCAGTCCTTCACTCAGTGCGCCGAATAAAGAGACAATTGTCACAATGAATAAAACAGCACCGTATAAATCCATCTTTCCATTGGCCTTCGACTTTGTTTTTGGAAGCAGACAGAATGCTCCTGCCACTGCAATGATTCCTATGGGAACATTAATGGTAAAAATATATTCCCAGCTTAATACCCCTACAATCATTCCTCCAAGTCCGGGTCCCACCAGAGAACCAAGTGCAACTGCCGTCCCAAGGAGTCCCAGTGCCTTTCCTCTTTCATGAACAGGAAAGACTTCTGTTATGATTCCCTGGTTATTTGCCATGGTTCCCGCCGCACCGATTGCCTGGACGGCTCTTGCCATGATTAAAAACCAGTAGGAATGGGACAAGCCGCACAGCAGCGAGCCGATGGTAAACACAATGACGCCCAATGTGAACATGCTTGTCTTGCCAAACATATCTCCCAGTTTTCCAAAAATCAGAACTGTACCCGATATCACGATTAAATAGCTTGTGGCAACAAACTGAATGCTTGCTGTCGTGACTCCCAAAGAATCCGCCATACGAGGCAGTGCCACATTGACAATGCTGCTGTCTAACGTTGACATGAAGGTCGATAATACAACAATTATTAATACCGACCATTTATTTTGTTTTCTTGCTTCTTCCATTTTATGCCCTTCTTATGTGTTAAGTTCAAGTGTTTTATTTAGAATTTTAACCAGCGAAGATAAGGTAATTTCTTTTTCCTCTTGGGTTAAATCCTCCGTAATGAGTCCTGTTAATTTTTTTATTTCCTCTCTGATCTCCGGAAGAATAAGCCTTGCTTTATCAGTCAGATACAGCTTATATGCCCTGCTGTCCAACTGATCCTCTATTCTCACTACATAACCAAGCTCTGTCAGCCTGTTGATGGTTCTGGCAGACATTGCCTTATCGTGACCAATCAGCTCACTGATCCGGCTCTGACATAAACCTTCATTTTTTTCCATTATAAACAGATAGCGAAAAGATCCGCTGCTTAGATCGTACTTTTTTAAGGTTTTGTCTAAGTAACTCTGCGTATTTCTAAATATTTTACTGTTGAGCATCATCAGGTTCACAGGTTCATTCCCCATTTTCTCACCTCCTTTTTGATACAATTTCTTAATATTATCAAGATTTAGTTGATTAGTCAACTAGTTATTTCTTCTTGACAGAATTTCTCTCATCCGTTAGAATAGGCAAAAGATAAGGGAGTAGTCAGCACCTGGTCGGGTCAGGTAAGGTGCCTGCAAAGTCAACATACTGACAGAATTTTCTGTCTGGCTTTGCTAATTTGCTTTCGACGCAAAAAGATGAGACTTATCTGTGTGTTTTTTTCATACACACAGATAAGTCTCTTTTATTATCTCCCTACTCTCAACATATAGTTATAAAGCACATACACAGGAGGAATTTCACATGTCATTACCAGAGTTGTTCATCATTGCGGTGGGGCTGTCCATGGATGCGTTTGCTGTTTCCATCTGCAAAGGTCTTTGCATGCCCCGGATGAACTGGCGAAATGCAGTTATTGCCGGATTATACTTCGGAGGTTTCCAGGCGGGAATGCCGGTCATCGGTTATCTGCTGGGATCCCAGTTCAAGGAAGCCATTACCTCCTACGATCACTGGATTGCCTTTGTCCTTCTGGGAATTATAGGCATCAATATGATCAAGGAATCTTTCAGCAAAGATGAAGTGGAATGCACGGACTGTTCTCTGGATCCGAAGAATATGTTTATGCTTGCCATTGCAACCAGCATCGACGCACTGGCTGTTGGCGTAACCTTTGCATTTTTAAAGGTTCAGATCATTCCTGCGGTTTCATTTATCGGTGTAACCACCTTTACTCTCTCTGTTGCCGGAATAAAGGTGGGAAATGTTTTCGGTACACGCTTTAAATCAAAAGCAGAATTCGCCGGCGGAGTCATTCTCATACTGATGGGAATTAAAATTCTGTTCCAGCACCTCTTTGGAATGTAAAAAATGCAAAAAATCAAATCATGATCTGGCTTCCGCCAGGCACTTTCACAATCGTTCCATCCACACTGATCCAGACAGCCATTGCTGATGGATTATACACCCGGTCTCCGTCAATGGTATACTTAAGGGCAGCTGCCGCATTCATATAATCAACGATCTCGATATTCGTTGCATACCAGGTATCCTCACGCTGCCCTGCCATACGGCAGAATTCTTCCATAAGCTCCCAGTTGTCATCTCTGGGAAATTCATAGCTGTGTCCCCATACATACATCAAATAAAGATACTGGGTTTTATTAAGCTCAATAAATCGTTTTCCATTTTCCAGCAGATTGTGGTTATGATGGCAGGTGGATTTCCATGTTAAATAGTTTTCCGGCATGTTAAAATCATCCGTGCTTCCAACCACCCTGCAGTATTCAATGCCAAGGCTTGGAAGCATATCCACGATTTCCTGGGTATAAGAACCATTGGGATAAGACATTCCCCGTACCGGGCAGCCTACTGCCCTCTCCAGCGCCCTCCTGTCCTCCAGTACCTGAAGGGCCACCTGAGGAAGAGGACTCCTGGCAATGGTAGGATGGAGTACCGTATGACAGGAAACTTCATGGCCTCTATATAATTCTTTCCATTCCTCCGGTTTTATCCGATTTTCATCCTCTATGAGTCCGGAATTTAAATGAAACGTACCTTTTATGCCGTAATGATTAAAAATTTCAATAAGTCTCCGGTCCTCAATCTTACCATCGTCATAACTCATGGTAAGAACCTTATGCTTCCCTCCCGGAAAGCAGATGTAAATTCTTTTCAATTGATCAATCATAATGCACCATCCCCTGCAATGTTATCATAATTCAGAACTGCGGCAAAGAATGCAAGCGCCATGCCCTGTCCCCAGCCCTGAATCCATTTTTTTGAAATATTCCGGTATCCGTCACGGTCCTTCATTACAGCGGTTCCGCCTGAAACCTCCGTAATTCTGCCATCAGAAGCCACATGGGCCAATACACCTTCAATGGATTTTTCTATGTATTTGATATGGAGCGGATTCCCTTTTAAAGTCATGGCGGCAGCGATACCGGCAGAGGCGGATAGCTCCTCATAGGATTCTCCGTCATTTAAGATGGTCCTCCACAGGCCTTTCTCCGTCTGCAGAAGCTTTAATGCGGAGAGCTGTTCATTTAAGCTTCCCACGATTTCCAGGTACTGGGGATAGAGGTAACATTCCGGAAGAATCAGCCCTACCTTGCTCATGGTATAAGCTGCCCAGCAGTTGGCCCTTCCCCAGTAAAAGCCCGACATATGGTCCTTTGTAATATTGTTATAGCCGTGATACCATAACCCTGTACTATCATCCTGAAGATACTGGATATGCCAGTAATACTGGTTTAACGCATCACCTGTCAATTCCCCATCTTTTGTCATGACACCGACCCGTAACAGAAAAAATGCCGCCATGAACAGGGTATCTGCCCAGCACTGCTCGGGAAAATCATTGTTGGCGGAAACCGTATGCTGAAGCACATGGTCTCCGAAACGAAGGGCATCCTTTCTTAAGTATTCCGTCTTGGAACGGATGATGTCCATGTATTTCTCTTCCCCGGTGGCCTGGTATAATGTTATAAGGCAATGACCCATGGCACAGGTGTTTACGGTCCAGGCCGGAAGTCCCAGATCAA
This sequence comes from uncultured Clostridium sp., assembly GCA_963523075.1. GTDB lineage: Bacteria > Bacillota > Clostridia > Lachnospirales > Lachnospiraceae > Lacrimispora. The sequence goes on along the minus strand of CAURBW010000007.1, from coordinate 252,585 downwards.
TCAGTTCATCCACCCGCTCCTTTAAAAATTCCAGATAGCCTTCCTTTTTCGTTACCTCATAAGCTTCTGCAAGTCCATAATATGCGACGCCGCAGGGCCAGTCCCAGGACATATCCATCCGTTTTGTCCGTTCCACAATGCGGTCCATGGCTTCTTCCAGCCTGTCCCTGTCATAATGAATCCTACCCATCTTACAATCCGCCTTCCTTCTCCGGTTTCTGCCGGTCAATAGATTTATTTTTATCTATTATAAGTGTTTTTCCTTCATTTGCCAATAATCCCGAGTAACAATCTGCCCCTTCCCGGCTCAAATGTACCAGGTCAGGAATATAAAGTTTTCTTGACTCCGTTTCACCTGCTGTTTCACAATGCTGTTTTGTCAGACGGTTCATATCTATATAAAGGATGCCCTCTTTCTTTGCAAACACCTCCATCTGGCGGCCGTAACCGGGCAGAAGACGGGCAATCTCCCCTTTCTCCCCTTCCTGATTCTCTTTGAACGGACATAAGCTGACCGGAGAAATCAGGACCGGAACCGCCCCCCGGTTTCTGGCCGTATCCACATATTGTTTCAGATACAAAGGGAAATCGGAAACCGGAACATATCGTTCTGCCCTGGAGACAAATGCATCGTTGTGGCCGAACTGAATAAAAAGATAATCTCCTTCCCTGATATGGCACCGGATATCCTCCAGTCGTCCCTCTTCCAGAAATGTTCTGGCGGACCTGCCCGCCATAGCGCAGTTATCCACGATCAAGCGGCGGCTTTCGTACCGCATTTCCTGTTTAAAGGTACAGTCTTCCCTGTGATAGGTTTGATAGCAGTTTCCTTCATCCAGATGCTTCAGCAGCATTTCCCCCAGACCGTATCTGGGCCTGTCTTCTTCCCCTCCGGTCTGTGTGATCGAATCACCGGCCAGGTAAATCACAGGCTTCCGGTTCATATAAGGAAGGACCCTGTCAAATACCATGTCGGAAGCATAGTAAAATTCCGGATAGCACGGCTGGTTGTAGCAGTTGTTCTGCCATGCCACGCCGCACCGGTACTGGACATCATGCATCAGGGTAAACAGCTTGTGATCCGTCAGCTCCGGATTGGTATAGATGCGGATTGCCGAGCTGTCCTCCGTCCGAAGAAGGATCTCTTCCCGGAAATCTCCGAAGATATCAGCTGTCAGACAGGGATTTCCTTTGGTCCCGTTGTTGGTCAGGGTGTTTTCCGGCCGCAGCATGACTCCATGGGTAAAATCATTGATCACTCCCACTGGCTTCTGGCTTAAATAATCCGCCCCGTCCGTGATCTGTGTAGTCAAATCGCCTGCCCACCGGATGGACATGTTGCTGCCTAATGTTTCATTTTTAAGAAGCTTTCCATGGCAGTCATACGTTCCAACTCCGTTGACCCAGCACTGCAGTCCCCTCACGCCGGGAACTACATCGCCGATCATGCACCGGCCCAGATCTTTCTCAGCATACTCACCGAACAGGACTTCTCCTGATTCCGCGTCTCTGAGGGCATAGCCGTAAGGAGCATGGTCTGCCCCTTCAAATACGTTAAAGATCTCATAGCCCGGCCGGTCCGGGTCGATGTCCGCCGCGTGCATGGCATCCCCGTGCCCCAGTTTTGCGGTCCTGCCGTCCGGAAGCTTATCTCTGGAACTGTAAAGCAGTCTTCCATCGTGATCGATACAGGCCGCCCCATACAGAATCTCCATAAAGCCATCCCCATCCACGTCGGCAGCAGCAACGGAATGATTTCCCTGGCCTGCCAGTTCTCCATAAACCGGATCGGTTCCGCATAAATCATGAGGATTGTCACAAAACGGATTCTTCATGGGCACAAATCCGCTGTCCACAGACCAATACTTGTGAAAGCAGTTATCAAAAAAATCATAGGCTGCTATGGCCGCTCTGGTATAATATCCGCGGCAGACCACCAGATAAGGCCGCTTTCCGTCCAGATAGGCCACTGCAGACAAAAAACGGTCCACCCGGTTGCAGGGTTCGATCCGGTTCATGGCATAATCGCCCCAGAGAAGACCGTCATCCACCCTTTCAAATGGGAACGGAATCGTCTGAAGTTCTTTTCCGTCACCGCCGAACATAGTCAGATACTCCGGTCCTTCAAAGATGAAGCCCTCAAACCCCCGCAGATTATTTTTAGGGCTTCTGTCTGGTGCATAAACATCCAGGAAATAATCTGTCAGCCATTCTGCGTCTTCCTGATTTAATGGGTAGGAATACTTCCCGGGTATTCCAAAGCACTGTTCCAGACTTTCCGGCCAATGCCCTGCCTTCACTTCCGGATGATCGTTCCATGAACGAAACACTTCCGTTAAATGCCGCCGGTAACTCCCGAAGCTGCACACATAGGAATCGTCATGGCCATATCCCTGGTCTAAGTCCTCTTTTGGCATGGTAATAAAGAATTCCTCTGCCGGATTCCCATCCGGCCCATAGACCGTCATTCTGGTACCCGGAGCGGTTTTCACAGCCATTTCAGCCTTCCCGTCTCCATTGAAGTCGAAGCACATAAACTGTGTATAATGAGCCCCTGCCCGGATGTTGGGTCCCATGTCGAGACGCCATAAAAGGGTTCCATCCAGTTTATAGCAGTCTATGTAACAGCGTCCCGTATACCCCTTAATAGAAACATCATGGGAATTGGAAGGATCCCATTTTACAATGTATTCATATTCCCCGTCCCCATCCACATCACCAATGGACATGTCATTGGCGGAATAGGTAAAGGCTTCTTCAGAAGGTGTCACGCCCGGCTCCGGCTTCTTAAGCGGTATGTCCAGATATTCCTTATCCCACACCTTTACAGGCGGGCAGGATTCGTATTCCATTCCGTTTATTGCAGGAGCCACTTCATATTCTGATTGTACCTCTCCCTCCGGATCCAGATAGTTTGTACTTTCTTTCACCTCCGCTATTTTTACTCCATCCCGATAGAGATTAAAATGAACTCCGGTCAAACCACTGTTTTTATAACCGGTAACTTCTGTTAAAAACAATCTCCAGCTCAAAAAAACTCCGGCCTTTGTCCTGACAGCTATCAGCCCTCTGTTAAGAGCCTCCAGCTGTTCCCGTTTCATAGAGTGAACAGGTGTAACATACACCTCTTCATGGATCGTGCTGTCCGATTTCACTGCGCAGATTCTGATATAATGTGGAATATGGGTAGATTTATAAAGAGTAAACCGCAGGGTATCATCTGCGGATATCTCTTTCATAAACCGGTACTTCTCCGGATCTATATCACGGTCAGACCAATAGACACGGTAAACTGCAGCTGCCTCCAGCCGATCCCAGGAAACTGTCACCTCCTGGTTCGATATCTCTTCTATCCTGATCATCTTTCCCTCCATTTTTGGCGAAACAAAACTTCTTTTAAGCAGATACAGATTATCTTTCTTTATGCCTTGCGGAACGTTTCATCCGGCATGGTTTCAACCAGCTCATCCCCCTCTTTCAGTGTCTTTGGAAGATAACTGCGGATAAATTCAAGAACTACAATCACATTCAAGCACCATTGTGCGGTAAAATTCGTAGATATCCATGGAATCTCTTTCAGATTTTTTTGATTCCCCTGATAGGAAACGGTTATAATCTTAAATCCGTCATGGTTTCCATGGCTCATGGAAGCATGCAGAAGATACCGCCACGTTCTTTCTGCCAGCACCTTATCTTCCAGATACCAGGCCCCATAGGCTCCCATTGCCGCCGCCATAAAAGGAAGACTGAATTCCCTGCGGCCTATGATTCCGTTTGACTCTTCCATCTGCTGCCGCCGGGGCAGATAATAAAACCTGCCGTAATCCGCCAGCATTTGCTTCCACTCCTCATCATCTATTAAGTCGGATAATTCCATCCATATCTCAGGTGCTCCCATGCAGATTTGAAGGTGGGTGCCTCCTGACGCCCTCTCTCCGATATAACGCAGATGAACATCAGCCGGATTAAATTCAAAATCAGGACCCGATATCAGCTTTAATGGCGCCTTCTTAATATCCAGGATTCCCGTCAGAATTTTATCTCTGTATTTCTCATCGTTAAACCGCTCCCACTCAGTCAGCCAGTTTGCACACAGAGAAGACCAGTCCGGGCCGGTTCTGGCATGAGCGGGATAAATCATATTCTCCTTGTCATAAAAATCGCCCAGGGGATCTTTATTTAAAAAAGTTATTTCATTATCTTTTAATTCTTCGAATATATCTTCCAGCCGCCGGTCTCCGGTCAGATAATAATAAAACCGGTGATGGGCCGCCATGGCAATCCGCGCTTCCTTGCAGGGACATCCCCAGTGCCTGACATTATGACGGGAACCGAGTCCCTTATATCTGCCCATATGGTACACATCTACCTCGGAAGCATGTCTTGACAGTTTCTCTGCCAGGACAAAGATGTCTTCCCGGCCTGTTCTCATGAATGCATACCATAACCAAAGGGTGGGAACCAGTTCCGTATTGTCCCAGGCATACCCGCCCATATCATACCGCCACTGATGGCGCTCCCTGTCATAGGTATGCATAAAATCACCATAATTGAACATACCATACCAATTTCTCTGATCCACTTCATTCCGGTAAAAATCCACGGCCATATCAAGCTGATCCTCCAGCCAGCATTCCATCTGCGTATTACGCTCCGGCAGGGACCAGTAACCAAACGCCTTCCTCTGATGATAATATTCCGGAGTTCCCACATACTGAACAGGCTTCTTTACTGATTCAGCAAATTCCGCCAGTTCCTGGTCTTTGGGAATCATCTCCTCCGAAATCATGACAGAGCATTCGCTGGTACAGGCGATTCCATAAGGTGTGGCACCTTTATAATCATATCCCTCATAATATACCTGGTTATAGCCCCGGTTTGCATAGTGGCGGAAGTCCATGGCCTCCGCCCTGGGAGACCACAGCCACACCACAGCCTCTGTCGTATCCCCATCCAGATTCCGGAACGTATAACCTGACGGATACTTTTCCCAAAAATCCCTGATTGAAAAAAGTACCGAACCAGCCTCTGATCCGAATGCAGCCGCTCCCTCTGTCCTTTTTCCGTGGAGGCAGTCCAGATAGCAGCAGTTATCATCCTTTATTTTCTTTTTGATGCAAAAATGGTTTGCACTGTCCTGGCATAAATCATATTCACTCCAAAACGGCATGTCATTTAAAACTGTATCCACTGTCTCTTTATCACTTCCGGTAAGCTTAAGTCTTTCTCCCCTGATCTGCTTTTCATAAATTTCCTGTGAAACTTTTGGTCTCCAGGACAGAAGCTGGGCCATGCTTTCATGGAACACGCCATGGTCCCCCATGAATTTTACATGACGGTTATAAATCTTCCCTTCTAAAGGAGATTGAAAGCAAATCCCAATTCCTTTTAAAAAATCTTTCTCTTCATCACCGTCATATAAAAATGTATGTACAAAATCAATGCGCGGACTGTCAAATCCGATTTTCATACGGATGATAAACGGAATCTTTTTATCTCCATCAGCTGATTCGTGATAACCGGTATATTTTATAATAACCTGTAATGCCCCTTCCTCCTCTACTGACAGTTCTGTAATCCTTGAATCATATTCCTTTTCAATTTTAACCGGGTTGCCGTTCCAGACGGAAGGTTCCTCCAAAAGCAATACCGTTCTGCCGTTTATGAGCATCTTTTTTTCATGAAAATAAATGGAATCGATCAGCTTTTTGCCGTCACAGGCAATTATCACCTTCATGCTTCCGGCAAGGATCTCCATAAAACCATCTTTTTTCACAATCCGGATTTTCTTCTCCAGTTCAGGAGAGGTTCCCGGCACGACTTCGATCTCATTTCCCAAAAGGGCAGCATCCGCCGTATGAGCAGTCCATTTTACGGAGCCATCGGGCCACCACGCTGTGATCCTGCTCTGCATCGGAACGATTTCTTTCTTTTGGTTTTTCAATTGATATTCCGTTTCTTTGGTGCAGCTCCCTTTCTCCCACATACAGCCCCAGGTAGTATATCCTGACAGCCTTCTGTCTCCCAAGCTATATAATATCATGTCCATCTGCCTCCTATAAATCCTGCTGCACAAAAGGCTCCAACCGTTTTCACACGCTTGAAGCCTTTTGTATCCCTTGCTGTTGGTTTATTTTGATGCATCTTTCTGGTAAAGCTGATTTACTTCCTCTACCAGCCTGTCACCGCCGCGGTCCAGCCACTGTTTTGCTGCTGCCTCCAGACCTTCGTCATCGATCTGTCCGCAGATATACTGGGTTCTGGCGTCATCAATGATCTGTTCAACGTCTGTTCCCACCTCTGCATTTACCTCAGAATTGGCCAGGTACCCAAGAGCCGGATTATAAACGGCAACCTTTTCATTTCTTTCATATGCCTGGTCCTGTGCTATCATCGGCTCATCTTTTTCCAGAGCAGGAGACTTCGGTTCCCGGTTTGGAATATAGCAGACACACTGGTTTAAACCTGCAGACGGAGTATATTGAGCCTCCATTTCATGTCTCATCACGACTTTCCCTGCTTCATTCAAATCATAAGTAACCCCTTCTAAGCCGTAGTCAGCCAGTACAAGCATCTCATCATCACACATCTTATCCAGGAAATGCAGACAATTCTTTACGTCTTCCTCTGTCTTCGCTCCCGCCTTGGTAATCAGGTAATATCCGTTAAAGCCGCTGTTTGCCAGTGTTCTGTCATTGACCGGTCCTGACAATGTCATGGAAGCATTCTTAGAGGGATCTGTCACTGATTTTATATTATTCATATTATAATATGACCAGATTCTCTTACCTCCATCCATAACATCAATGAACATACCTGCCTCCCCCTTTTTACAGCCATCCTGAAAGGTTCCGGAGTCAACCGTAGCCCAGTCTTTTCTGATCAGGCCATCTTCATATATTTTTCTCATCCACTTTAAAGCTTCTTTGTATTCATCTGTCTGATGGACCGGTACCAGCTTTCCGTCTTTTTCCACCCATTCATTGCCGCAGCCAAACCATGTCTGGATAATATCAAGGGGTCCGGTATATTTCGTCATTTCAAGGCCATAGGTATCATTGATTCCATTGCCATCCGGATCCTCATGAGTAAATTTGTAGAGCATATTGTAAACATCCTCCACCGTCTTCGGCTCTTCCGTAATGCCTACCGCTTCAGCCCAGTCTTTACGGTAAGAGAGTCCGTAACGGCCGATCACCCTGGACCGGTAGATCCCAATGATTTTTCCATCCACGGTCAATGCCTTCAATACTTTCGGATTAGCCTGTGACAGGTTGGGATAATTCTCCTTATCCTGCAAATATGGTGTCAGGTCCCAGAAAGCTCCCTTTCTTGCTGCATCCACCACATTAGCCGTTAAGTCTCCCGAAGCAGTCACTATCATGGGCATATTGTCTTTATCCATTAAAGTAAGTCCAAGCTTTTCTTTGTAAGTATCATTGGATTCCCATTGCCAGTTCACATGAGTGCCGGTGTAATCTTCATATTTCTTTATGACCTCATCCGATTTATCATTTTTTAAATCGGTACCGTGAAAAGATGGTGCCATTAAAGTAATGGTTGGTTTTCCATCTGCCGCGGTATTGGCAGCCTCCTTTTTGGCAGATACCGCCGAACCGCCGCAGGCAGTTACAGACAATGCCATCACTCCTGCCAATGATACCGATACTGCCCGCTTCCATGTCTTTTTCATCATAAACCTCTCCTTTATTATATATTTATAATTGCATCAGCCCTTAACTGAACCAACCATAACACCCTGAGTAAAATACTTTTGAATAAATGGATACACCAGTAAAATCGGAGCCGTAGCGATCACGGTTGTGGCCATCTTTACTGCTTTCTCCGGAGGCATACCAAACAGCCCCCAGTCAAATCCGCTCTCTGTTGCCACAGAAGAGGTCAGGAAAATGATCCGCCTTAGCACAATCTGAATGACTTCTTTGTTTTTGTCAGTAATATACATCATTGCATCAAAGTATGAATTCCAACGGGTCACTGCATAGAACAAAGATACGCTTGCAATCACAGGTTTGGAAAGGGGAAGTATAATTTTCATGAATATCTGTGCATCATTACAGCCATCCATTCTGGCAGCCTCTTCCAGTTCAGCAGGAAGCCCCTGAAAATAATTCTTAATAATAATCATATTAAACGGATTGATTGCTCCAGGCAGCCATAAAGACCAAAACGTGTTTTTTAAATGAAGTATATTGCAGACTACCATGTATGTGGGAACCATACCACCGGTGAACAGCATGGTAACTATGACCATATTGGTAAAAAAAAGCCTGCCTTTGAAATACGATCTGGAAAGGGGATAAGCCAGCGTACAGGAAAGAAACATATCGATCACTACACCTACTCCCGTTACGAACAGAGAATTCATCAGACCATGCACTGCATCGCCATTCTTAAATATGTACTGGTATGCATTCAGGGATAATGTATGAGGGAAAAGGAAGAATGTACGCTCGGTCAGTTCCCTTTCCGTTGCAAAGGAACCGGCCACAATATATACAAACGGAAGCAGCGTAACCAGGGCAAATACTCCTATGAAAAAGTAGATCATTACCTGGACCAGCTGATCTCCCGGACTTCTTTTAATTTTCAAATGCTTCATCTTTGCCATTTTTATTCTCCTTTTTAATAGAATCCGGACTCTCCAAACGCTTTGGCCAGCTTGTTAGCGCCTAATACCATTATCATACTGACGATTGATTTGAACATACCAGCTGCTGTTGCCAGCGAATAGTTACCGTTTACAACACCTTTCGTATAAATATAGGTGTCAAATACATCAGAAACTGCCCGGTTCATGGAATTCTGCATCAGGAATATCTGTTCATAGCTTGTATTTAAGATTGTACCAATCTGTAAAATCAGCATGATGACAATGGTGGAACGGATAGCAGGCAGCGTGATATGCCACATTTTATGCCATCGGTTGGCACCGTCTACCTCCGCCGCTTCATAGAGCTGGACATCAACGCCGGAAAGCGCGGCCAGGAAAATGATGGTGCCATACCCGGTTTCCTTCCACATTTTCTGTCCTACGATCATGTGAACAAACAGCCTGGGGTTAGACATGATATCCGGAGCATCAGCACGCCCGAATATCTGAACCATCAAATGATATACCAGACCGTCCGTCGTACTGAACAGCTGGGCTGTAAGAGCTGCCACAATGACCATGGAAATAAAATGGGGGATATATACCATCGTCTGTGTTACACGTTTAAAAGCCATATTCTTTATCTCATTCAGAAATAATGCCAGTATAATCGGAGCCGGAAAATAAAAGATTAAACTGGCAATGGAAATAGAGAGCGTATTTTTAAGAACCTGCCAAAAATCAGGCCCCGTTAAAAATTTTCTAAATACGTTCAATCCCACAAACGGACTATTCAAAAACGCACCTAACATTGAATTGCCGTTATAGGGGCTGAAATCCTGAAATGCCATGACCAGTCCGCCCATGGGCAGATACCGGAATACCAGCATATAAGCCACACCTGGTACAATCATAATATACAGCCACTTATGTACGGACAGTGCATGTTTCCAGGTACCTGCCCTGGGCCTTGCATCGCTTTGCATCTTTTCCATATACTCTCCTTTTCAATTTCCCTTTTTCATAAATCCACCATGAATTGGTGATTATGTCTGGTTTTTATAGTTTGCGGCACCGCTTTGTGAGCACATTTTATATCCTTAACCCAGCATTTGTAAATAATCATTTTATAACCGGTTTTAAGCAGAAAAAAAGCCCCATATCCCGCGTAATTAAACGGTTTTATGGGGCCAGATACGGAATATTATCAATTTATTCCATCACTTGCGGTGTTCCTTACGGAATGCTGCCGGGGTAATTCCCACATTGTTTTTAAAAAACCGGATGAAATTTTGTACATTATTATACATCAGTTTTTCAGAAATCTCAGACATCGAATATTCTGTTGTTAAAAGCATATATTTTGCCTGTTTCATTTTCTCTTCAGCAGCCATATCGGTAAATGTAACTCCCTTTTCCCGCTTCAGGACCTTGCTTAAATAATTGGGATGGTAAGACAGCTGGTCGGCACAGTCATTTAAGCTGATGTTCCCTTTGCTGTCTTTGATCAGAGCCACTGCATGTCTGACGATTTCAGATTCCTCTCCCGTCCGCCTGCGTTTTATCAGCATGGCAATAATGGGATGAATGATTTCTTTGCTGACAGCTGAGATCACTTTGTTTTTATCATAAATCTGGGTAACGGAACTGAGTATATTGTATTGTTCACTGTCAAACACATCAGAAAGGGAAATATCGGCAGCTGCCGGAATATTTAATATGGCAGTCAGTAACCTTGTCAGATAAAAATTACGTTCTATTCCAACCACATTTTTATTTTCCATACGGTCTATAATCAGATTGAGCAGGCATACGGCTTCTTCTTCCTTGCAGCTGGTGACAGACTGGATCAATTCGTTTTCCATTATCATATCGTAAACATTCCCTACCTGGCTCTTCATTAAGTAATCATCAAACAGGACCAGAGATGAATTATTCACATCCGCTTTATTCGATTTATTATACAGCGCCTCCGCACACTCATTGTATGCCCTCCGTACATGATGAATCCTGTGGAATGGCTGGCTGATACCCGATGCAATGATAAGACCAAACGATTTTGCAATATAATCTTTCAGCCCTTTATAGAGCACAGCCGTCTTGGAGTCCAGTTCCATATCGTTTTCAGCTCCTGTTATGAATATCAGTTTATCCCGGTAATAAACTGGCGCAATAAAAATATCGGCTTCTAATGCTTCGGGCAGATCAGATACAATTTCCCCATATTTTTCCTTCATTTTTTCCTCATCGTACGGAACATTTTTACAGCTCATGGCAATCATCCGGTATGCCTGACAGGGAATAACTTCCGATTTTTTCAATGCTTCCTCAATATTTTTCTCATTCAATTCCCCTTCAATTAAGTTGGATACCAAAAGTTTTTTAATCTGACGGTCCTGATCATCCACATATTTTTCCAGCCTTCTAAGAGGCCTGGCAAATGCAAGCGCAGTCAGCCTTACTAAAAACAGGATCAGGGCGAAACCTGCCATTACGGCAAAGGATGCCATAATGAACACGTAAGCATCCTTTTTCACTTTCGCTGTATTATAGCCGACAAGATAGGTAAGTCCGCTGATCTCTTCTGTCCGTACGCTGATTTTATATTTTTCATCATTTTTACCCTTATAGACTCCGGAACCTTCTCTCCCGCTGTTTAAATACACTTCCGTCATCCTGGGATTTGTTTCCATCAGCACGTTTCCACTGCCGATTATTGCAACATCATAACCCATTTTTTTATAGGACCCGGCCATTTCATTCAGTTGATTTTCATCGATCTTAATGGTAAGAAGCCAGGACAATCCGCCGATCCCCTGTTCTTTTTTTACGACCAGACGGAGTCCGGAGGAATCCACTGTATTGGTCATGCGCATGCTTCCCTTTATGGGCGCAGGAACTCCGGACCGGTCCAGCCAGTATACAGACAACAGCATAGTTTCCTGTTCAATCAAAAAACCTTCCGTATCTTTCCGGTTCTTCATCTGATCAAATGAAAACAGCCCATAATCATTAAATACCCATCCGTATCTTACATTGATGAACTCATAGTCAGCAATATACTTTTGCATAAAATAATTGCCTTCTAATATCCTCTGAGCCTGTTTTAAATTACTGTACCTGGAAAACGGCGGTTCTTCCTGCCTTACCAGCCAGCAGATATCGTCTCTGTTGACTGCTTCGATATAATACTCTTTTAAGGAAGACAAAATATTTTCATATTCCCGTGAGACCTCATCACTGTAAGAGTTTAAAGCCATCTGCTTTTTGGAAGTTTCCCCCTTAATATAGATGTTGCATGATATAATCCCCATAACAATGAGCGGCAGCGTCACCAGCCCCAGCAATTTAACAAACATCTGCTTTTCATAGGTTAATGAGCTAATAATTTTTTTAATCCGCATAATCCCCATTCCTTAATTTTCGATTTCTTTCGTTCTGCTCTTCTGGAGCTGTTTCCAGTAAAGCTTATCACTTCCCTCTGTCCATTTATCGCAGATAACATGAAATCCGGCTGCCTGAATAGCCGGCCTGCCCTGTTTTTTCAAACATTGCCAGCCGTGGGCTTTCTCCTCCCATACCAGGCATTCTCCCATTGCATAACCGGAAAGAGCGGTAAACTTTAAAGTATCTGTATCATATGCCCTGTCAAACCATGCTTTCTGCGACAGAAAGGAAGACGCAAATTTACCCCTGGCCGCTTCCTTCCAGTTTCCGTTTTCCTGCACATGGATCACATAATCCTTTACACAGCCCTGATGCATCCTGTCTTTCTGGTCCGGTACTACAACCAGTCCTGATACCGTAATCCTTTCCTTTAGACAGATTTCCACAGAAATCGGATAATTTTCTTTTTCTATCCACACGGAATTGTTTGGGTTTTCCTCTTCCAGGGCCTTTAAATTCGTTACAGCTGCCTGCGGCTCCACCCTGTAACCGGCGGTAAGCTCTCTCATCCTGTTATTGGGGAAGAAATGATTCTCAATCCATTCCGGCTTCAACTCTGTTTCAGGACAAAATGCTTCCGAAGAGGCATAGGAAAGCAGCGCATTCTTCAGACTCCAGGCCGCAGGCCGCTGTGCGAATTCTCCTTCCAGACATGCTGAGACAAACAGAAGTTTTCCTCTGTTAACTTTTCCTTCAAAAATGAGACCTAATCGCAGATTCCGGTTCCAATCATCAATAACGGAGACAATGGGGGTGAATTTCTTTGGCATCCCGTCAAGAAGGAAGCCTCTTGCCTCTTCCAGGATATCCTCCCACTGCCAGCCTCCATATTCATCTGTCGGAAAATTCTTAAAAAGCGGATGACCGCTCTGTATCACCAGTCCGAGGCTTCTGATCCAGCCCGGCCCCATCTGGCTGTTCCAGAATACAGGTCTTATGGAAAGAGGCGGACAGTCAAAGTCCGGCTCTGAAAGATATGGCGCATAAACCACCCGTTCCCCCTGCTCCAGACCTCTTTTCGCTTCCTGCCAGTCTCTGGTATAAAGAACCTGTCTGTTTTCCTTTCTATTGGAACAATCATCCGCTTTTTCCTCATACACATAAAAATCCCAGTGATTGCTCACCTTATCCATCTGTACAGTCAGGATAAGTTTTCTGTTTCCTTTCATTACTGTAAAATCCGGTTCAATTATTCCGATCTGCGTATTCTTTTCCTGAGGCAGGAAACAATTCATCCAAATACCGCTCTGAATCACCGTTCTTAAACCGTTTTCCTCCGTCTGAATGCTCCATTTCACATTGCAGCTTTTGATAGGCTCTTTTCCAAAATGGCATACCTCAACCGGGATGGAAACCCGGTCTGTCGACTTATAAACATAGGAGGGCATTCTGGCCAGCAGCACGGTTTCTCCGCAGAATTCCCGGAATTCTTCCGGCTTTACATAACCTTTGTTCTCCCAGAACGGATCCAGTACCCCTACAAGGGCTGTCCCCTGTCCCAGATAATCATGCAGGTCCAGCATTTCAAATCCGTAAATATGAGGTGTCCGAAAATTGGCTTCCATATCTTCTTTATACATCATCACCTGGTTTTTTCCGGAACATCGGGCAAATTCCCTGTACATAGGAAACACGCCGTGAGCTCTGGCACTTTCCCTGAACACCTTAAAATTACCCGGTTTCAAATATCCGGTAAATTTTACCATTACTGAAAAATCAGGATAAGAACACCATTGTCCCATCTCATGACAGATGACAGGAAGCGTTGTACCTTCCAGGGAAGCCCGGTAATCCTTCCCCTTCCAGCCCTCAACCCCTCTGATATTTCCGCCCAGTATAGGGCCATAAGCCGAACGGTGGAAATAAATATAATCGGTCCCCGTTATCTCTTTGGGAGGTGTGTCGTAAAACCAGCCTGACTGGGGAGTATAAAGTCTTCTTCCTTCGTACCCAAGGCTCTGATCGTATTCCCGCGTTTCCCTGACCCAGCATTTCAGTGGTTCGTACCACCTGCCTGCCGGTTCATTGGAAGCAGAAAACAGCACAAAAGACGGGTGATGGCCGAACTGCCTTAATATCCTCCTTGTCTCATCTTTTAGCACCGAAAGCATAGGAATTCCTTCATGAAATACATTCCACATCCCACATTCCGCCTGGATATAAACTCCTGCACGGTCGGCTGCGGCAAATGCAGCCTCAGGAGGGCAGTACGAATGGCACCGGATAAAATTAAATCCCCATTCCTTTATGGTTTTCATACGTTTCTCCCACCAGTCCGGATTCGTCTCCGGATATCCGGTTAAAGGATAATCGCCTCCGAAATGGGTCCCGCGAAAGTACTCCGGCCGGCCATCCACATAGAACAAGCCATCTCTCACTTCCAGGAATCTCTTATGCCTCCCGGCATACCGTTTTTTTTCTTCCAGGCGCCGTTTTGCTTCACCGGCGGATATTACAGCAATTTCTCCAGCCATTCCATTCCATGCCGCTCCCAGGGCATCCGATACCCCATGTCCATCGGGACGGTAAGGAAACTGGAACCGGTTATCAATACAGACCGTCAATGTATGGGGCCCTGCACTCAGCAGTCCCAGACTGATCTGATGGGCAGTACACAAAGAGCAGTCCCCGCCCCGCGGCATTCCGTCAACCCATGCAAAAGAACGCCATCTGGTTAGTTCAACGAAAAGATAAAACTCATCTCCTGTATCCTCTGTAACAGCAAATTCCCTCTCATACCATGCTCTTCCTATGTAATGACGTGGGGGCTGCGCCAGGAACGGAACACTTACCCCCTCTTCCTGTCCATACGAATATTCTTCCCTTTCATACCAGAAGGGATCATGAAGCCCGCTGATCCACGGCGTATCCACCGTAACCGGGTTACCATACCCCTGGGCCTGAAGAATTCCCGGAAGTGTGACCGATCCATCCGGAGCCTTTTCCGGCCGTTCCTTTTCCGGTACTTTTTCCTCTGCGTTTTCCAGCCATACCTTCCATTCCCCCGCCAAATCCATAAACATACTTTCACCTTACCTTTCATTTTATCTGTGTTTTTCTTCTATCATGCATTCAGACATAAAAAAAGAGAGCAAAAGCTGCGTATTCTTGTAATAACGCAGCTTTTGATCTGTTTTATCTTCCTGTTTCTATCCGATATACACCTACCTTATCATCAAATAATGCAGTTACACCCTTGATATAAGGAATCAGTGCATTCATCTCCATGACAAAACCTCCCTCCGGCGTTACATACGGTTCTCCATCCATCAGATTTTCTTTCCCATTTACCAGAAGATGGGTTCTTCCGGCTTCCGCTTCCACCGTATCATTCCCTGATACCAGTATCAGTTTCTTTTCATCAGGCAGATACGTATAGGTAAAAGCATGGCCCCATTCCTGCTTCAGACGTTCAAGAATACAAAGGACTGCTCCCCAGATGCTGCCGTTTTTATTAACACTTCTTATGCCTCTGGTATCAGGTTCCTGTCCATTGACCAGAATCTTGCAGTAATCCTGATCTTCAGACTTGTATTTAGCAGCATCCGCCTGCAAATTCGCAGGAAATGCAGGCGGTAAAACCGGAGCTTCATCCGGGTAATCACAATACCACGCCACCGGACCGGTCACTGTTAAAGGGGACAGATCCGCAGCATGACTCTCCCATTTAATGCTTTCTTTCGTCCCATCTGCCATACGGGCCTGTAAGAGGATCATCCCGCTCTGTCTTGTGGATCGGATGAAGACTCTGTTTGTGCCGCATTCTGCGTACACATATTCCTCATGAATTACGCTGTCATCCTTTCCATAGCCTGCAAACCGTCCGCTGTTATAGCCCCCCAGGAAGACTCCTTCCCCCTCCAGGGTAAAATCAATCCTGTCTTCGCAAAGAGGACATATTCTTCCTTCTTTATCTGCCACTTCTACATCAACATAGGCAATATCTGCCCCATCAGCCAGCATGCCAATGGGCGATGTGTGCAGACGAAGATTAATCCCGGCCGGAACACCAGCCGTTTGAATCTCAGCCTTTGCTGCCAGCTTCCCGTCATATCCATAACCAAGAGCCTCTATGCTTCCCTGTCTTGTCACATCCACATCCGGAAATACGAATACAAACGTATTCTCAGGTTCCACGCAGCTGCCTGCTTTATTTCCATTGATAAATAGGTCTATACGGGCAATATCATAACTGCCGATTACATAAACCGTCTTATGTTTTGGATCCCGGTACCCGACTGTTCCATTCTCTTCCCAGTAATTTCCGTTAAAAGTCTTTTCCATATAACGGTAGTTACTGCCGTCTTCCGGGGGATAATTCCAATGTCCTGCCACGTATATCTGCGGAACAGGGGACTGCATGACTCTGAAAACATCAAAATTCTGTTTTTTTATACGAACGGGATCCACCCTTCCGCTCATCCTTCCATTTTCACTAAAGGCCTGACGTCCGTGCTGGGCGGAGTCCGTCCAGCAAAGAGCAGCACAGGCACTGTAATAGTTCTTTCCAGATGCGCCTCCGATCCTGTCATGGAAAAACTCGCTGTAGCCCTTAGCCGCAGTCAATGCAAAATCTTCTGATGTGAGATCATAAAAATCTCTTCCCACCTGCTTTTTTCCGCCTTTTCCAAGCCACTTATTTCTATAATCAAAATCCAGCGGAGAAAAATCATCCCAAATGCGCCTGGGTGCTTCCTCTCTTGCGTACTCTGTCTCCGTAACAGGGCCGTGTTCAGCCAGAAACCGTGCAGCATGGCGGTTTAACATGGTACCTGTATATTCGGACTCCTTTACCACTTCTTCCGTATTCAGGGTCCGGCATCCCATAAAACGCCCGCCCTTAGAATCCAGTTTTTCTTTTAAGAGCCTCATTTCCTTCATGTGCTCTTTACTGATGGAATTATTGCCGGCTTCCCAAAAGAGGATGGAAGGATGGTTTCGGAAATAAATGATAACATCCCGCATCAGTTCCACTCTCTGATCCCATTGTCTCCCAAAATTTTCCCGCTCCTTGTCACCGGCGGGCTGGGTACAAAAAATTCCATGGCGGTCATAGGAACGGATATCGGCAGGAGCAGCCGCCACATGCATAAAGCGAACGTGATTGCTGTTGCTTTCCCGAATCCACATGGCATCCTGATCCTTCAGCCATTCAGGAGCGATTCCGATAACAGCCCATTCATTTGCGGTACGCTGGGCGTATCCTGTCAGCCAGACCGGAACCCCGTTTACCAGGATTCCCCTGTCTTTATCATACCCGGTATTTCGAAAACCTGTTTCGATGGTGGTACTGTCCGCTGCCGCTCCTTCCACGAATAATTTCACCTCTACCCGGTAAAGATACGGGTCCTCCATATTCCAGTAACGGACTTTAGTCTGGGCCGACACTGCACTAACAAGCGAAACCGATAAAGAATCGGTAATCGTCTCCGCCACTTTTGTTTCATCTTCTACGGGTACATAACGCCCTTCACTTTTATTCCATATGTAAGCATCCTCCGGTGTTATAGAAAGAGGAGTCCCTATCTCTCCCGACGGAACAACCTGCTTTTTTTCGGAAAGGAAGCTGGTTATCTCATTTCCGTTCATATCCGTGACCGAGACCTCCAGCCATACCTCCACATTTCTCTGGCTTTCATTGCGGATTTCCGCTTCCACCCCTATCTGAACGCTCTTTTCTCCAGTATGATAATTCTGTCCGTAAACATAAACTCCCTTTGTCTGTAAATTACTGTACAGAGGAAGGGTCAGATAGACTTCCGGTTTAAAATGCAGTTTTACCGGACGGGAAATTCCTCCCACAGATGGATTAAAATCATTGCAGTTCCAAAAAAATCCTACCCCTTCTCTGTCTTTCGGTACTTCAGCACCCTGAGGGGATAAATAGGTTCCCGGTAACACGTCAGGCTTATTTGGTGTCTCTGCAATGCAGAAATCTATATTCCGTGCGGCAGTATTATCGGTTGCCACCGCGATCAGATTCGGAGTATCATAACAAATCCACGGCGTTAAGTCAAAACCAAATGGCGCAGTTCCAGCCTCATAATAACCTGCCATATTCCCGTTGATATACAGATAACAGGTCTGACGCATACCTTCAAATTCTATAAACACCTTCTGCCCCCGGTGGTTCTCCGGTACCGAAAACCATTTTCGGTAAAAAGCCGCTGTCCTTTTCTGCCCGCTTCCGGCATCCTGTATCCTGTCCCGGAACAGATCGCTGTCATTAAACGTATGGGGGAGCGTTACCTCCTGCCAGTCCTCCTCGCAATAATCTTTATCATAAAAATAATGTCCTGTGTTATCACACTTTTTTTCTATTGCTTTTTCCATTGGGAATTCATCTGCAAGAAGGAATTTCCAGCCGTTATGAAAATAATATGTTTTACCTGATACTTTTTCTTCAGATGCCATGATACCTCCTGATTACGCTATGCCCTTTTTGTGGCATATTATATCCCTGGCCCTTATAATTGTAAACAATCATTTTCTATCCACTTCTTGTCTGATCTGCTTCTCAATGACAATGAATTTTTTCCGGTTTTAAACTGCAGTTATCAATTTATGCCTTTCAATATTGTTGAAAACTATATTAATTCATACACCTTTAAATTCCTGTAATCCGCAGTAAGAGGCGCCAGCTGACGGAATCCGATTTTGCCTCCCTTTAAAACCTCTCCAAATGTATGTCCATCGTCTTCAAATTCAAATACCTGAAGATCATTGACTGAAAAACGGATCTCGTTATGATATTTCCGAATGGATATCCGGTAAAAACCATTGGCGTCCTCCGCTCCCGGCAGAGGGTCCGCCCCCTGTGCAGCCAGATGGAACCCATAGCTTTTTCTTAAATTACAGGTATGAAAAGCTCTCTCATCCGGTTCCTTCCTGCGAAAATAAGATACATGAAAGGCATTGATGTCACCGCTGTGATACTGTGGATATTCCCCGGTCCGTTCTGCCAGAGACGAGTCAAATAAATCTTCTCCGTTTCGTCCCGAAGCGGCAAAGAATAAAATGCACAGCCCATGGTCAGTAACCGGCTTGAACTCCCAGGTAATCTTTACATTTTCCGGAAATTCCTCAGGGCACCACAAAACGTAATTGGCCTTTTGCCCCAGCTCCTGATCAAGACCGTTCTCTAAACGCATGCTACCCTCTTCAAAACTTATCGATGCCTTTCCTTCCACCACAAAGTCTTCCACATCTTCCGGCCCGGAAAGGGGATTGTCGTAAATTAATTTTTCTTCAATCAGTTGAATGTAACCCGTTGTTTCTTTCTTCATGCTATTCCCTCCATAAACACCTTACCTCATCATACATAACCAGTTTATTATACAACCGCTCTCCATTATTCTCAACTCGTTTTCCAGGGCTGCATTTAAAATTTCACACTTAAAAGCTGTCATTCTCTTCTTTCCATATCTGGACTAATATGGTAAACTATGTTACAGAACTGTGTACGAAAGGAGAATTCCATGCATGCAAGTGCAGTATACCAAAGCTATTAATAACGAAAGTATTCTTAACATCATACGCCGTTTTTGCAATTATATTGATCCCCGGCTCACAGAACACGGCTCCCATGTGTCTTACATTGTTTTCCGGATGCTTAAGGAGACAGGTCAGTTTACCAGACAAGAGCTGAGAAACATCTGTTTTGTTGCCCAGCTTCATGATATAGGGGCTTACAAGACAGAAGAAATCTCCCGAATGCTTCAGTTTGAAACAAAAGATGTCTGGGACCATTCTTTCTATGGATATCTTTTTATCCGTTATTTCTCCCCCCTAAAGGATTTAGCATCTGCATTACTCCTGCACCATATCAACTGGGATTTTTTGGAAAATGAGAGCGGCCTTGATCCTGTAATGAAGGATTTAGGACAGCTGATACATATTGCAGACAGGATTGATGTCTTAATGTCTCTGCAGAATTGTTCCTGGGAAGAAACTCTTTCTTTCTTAAAGAAGGAACAGGGAACCGTTTATGCCCCTCATATCGTAGAGCAGGCAGAAAAACTTTCTTTTAAAAAGTCCATTGAAGAAGAATGGAAAACGGACAGCCAGTTCAATGAGTTTTTTACCGGAATTCCTCTTTCCGGGGAAGATATCACAGATTATTTGAAAATGCTGGTTTTTATCATTGATTTCAGAAGCCACCATACAGTCACCCATACCATTACCACAACAAGCATCAGTTACGAGCTTGGAAAGCTTCTTTCCTACCCGGAAGACCGCTTAAATGTAATTCTCTGCGGCGCACTGCTTCATGATCTGGGAAAAATCGCAGTTCCGGTGGAGATACTTGAATACCCGGGAAAGCTAAGCCGCCAGGCAATGAATATCATGAGAACTCATGTGGATTACACGGAAGAGATTTTTGGAGGAAGCATTGACGAGGCGGTTGCACGGATTGCTCTGCGCCATCACGAAAAGCTGAACGGGACCGGCTATCCAAAGGGACTGTCCGCAAAAGACTTATCAAAAGAAGAGCGTCTTGTTGCCATTGCGGATATCATAAGTGCGCTTACAGGGACAAGAAGCTATAAGAATACTTATCCAACAGATAAGATAAAGGCGATACTGGAAGGAATGAAAAACGATCAGCTTGTGGATCCGGATATTGTGGGCATTGCCATGACACATCTGGACTGTATCCTTGAAACCACAGCTGTCCGCTGCAGACCCATCCTTCATATCTATGAAAAACTGAATAAGGAATACCAGTATCTATTAGAGCTTACTGACGACGAGGAAAAACTTCGCTTTGCACGTTCCATAAAGCAGCCGGAAAAAGCTGCATTATGGCCATAATAGATAAAGGCTGTATCCATTTTTTATTATGGATACAGCCCTTTTCTATTGATTGAAGCAGGTTATTTCACCGCTTTCTCTCTGCCAGATCTTTAGCTATCTGGGGATAAATTTTATCAACGTTAGTAAACATCAGAATAATCAGACCTGTAACAAATAACACGAATGGAACTGCGGTGAACAGCATCCTGATGGCTGACACAGTCTCTGCTGCCTGTGCTTTAAGCGCACCGTTATAATTTCCCCAGGCGAGCCCCCATCCAACGATAGCTGATCCAAGCCCGGCCCCAACCTTCATTCCAAAGCTTGTTGCAGAATAGGTAAGTCCATCCATGCGCTCTCCAGTTTTCCACTCTCCGTAATCAATCACATCGACCACCATGGCAAATAAACCTGCTGTATGAGGAATTCCACCTACCCCCAGTAATATAAGTCCTGCCACTGTTCCCGGCAAAGAAGCTGGCATAACCATCATAATTCCAACACCAAGCATTTCTAATATGTATCCAATTACGAGGCTCTTCCACTTTCCAAGATATTTTGAAATCTGAGGATATAAAAGATTACCAACCATTTTAGGTAAAATAAAGCATAAGGTCAATGTGCCCATCAAGGCTGCACTTCCAAGAACATCTCTGGCAAAAAATATGCGGATCCCATTATTGACGCCAAGTGCGGTATAATTAATTATGAAAATCAATGTAATTAAGACAAAGTATTTATTTTTAAACAGTATCTTAAATGAATGGGAAACGGATACCTTTTCTGCCTTTTTCGTCCCTTTCATTTCTAAGGAATTGCGTTCTTTTGTAAATAAAAACGTAATAAGCAGCAATACTACTGCAATTAAACCATAGATAGCAGCCATTTTGCTCCAGCCAAATTTATGAACTATTTTCATTGTATTATAATTGATGAGCAGTACTACACCCATAGTACAAAAGAATCTAAATGAACTCATGGCAACCCGTTCTTTCGGATCTGACGTTTCCAGAGAAAGTAAGGTATTATAAGAAAGGTTGCATGCAGTATAAATTACTGCTGCCATAACCGTATACGAAATCGCCGCATAAGCCACTTTTCCGCTGCTCCCCAGTGTGTCTGGTACATGAAACAGCAATATAAGACCGACTCCCATCGGAATTGCCGACCAGAGAATCCATGGTCTTGCTTTTCCCCACCTGGTATGAGTTCTATCAATGATCATACCCATTCCCAAATCGGAAAATCCATCCACAATTCTTGAAAGAAGCATAATCGTGCCAATCACCGCTGCACTGATTCCAACACTGTCCGTATAATACAGAGTTAAAAACGAACCAATTGTCGTCCAGATAAAATTACAGCCCCCATCCCCCACTGCAAATGCAGCTTTTTCATAAAACGGTATCTTTTTTTCCATCTTCATTTCCTCCTAAAATGTAATGGTGGTTTTAATCAGGTCTTCCGGCGCACTGCTTGTGCCAAGATATACCTCATACTCCATATGTTCTAATTCAAAAGCACCTGTTTCTTCATTAAACCAGCAAAGCTCACTGACCGGACAGGATATGATTACCTGGCGCTTCTCACTCTGCTGTAAATGCACCCGTTTAAACCCTTTTAATGTCTTCACAGCCCTTTCTGCCACAGACTGCCCAAACCCCACATACAGCTGCAGCACTTCTTCTCCTTCACGGTCTCCCGTATTTTTAAGTTCGCAGCAGGCATATAGAATATCATCAGACAGCCACGCTTTTATTTTGTCCACAGTAAATGACGTATAAGACAGGCCAAAACCAAATGGAAGCTCTGGTTTTATTCCCTCTCGCTCCAGCTTCCGGTATCCATGAAAATAATCATAATACTGGTTCTGGGCATCCCAGTCCACCTGGGGCAGATCGCTCTCCTTTACAGGTATCACAAAAGGAAGCTTTCCGCTTGGATTGACATCACCGTAAATAATCTCTCCCAAAGCAGTTCCGCCTTCCATTCCCGGATAATATGCCATTATAATGGCACTTACACAGTCTTTCCAGCTATCGATCATAATGGTGCTGCCTCCGATTAAAACTGCGATCGAATTTTCATTTACCGGTCCTATGTTCCTTATCAGCTCAATCTCATCCTTATGCAGACCTAATCCGGATCTCCGGTCTCCACCCACTGCTCCGGTATAAACATCCTCCTTATTGGGAGCCACAAACTCACCCTCATCATTGAAATCATATCCAACTACGAAAATGACTGCATCCGCTGCTCCTGCAAGCCTCCTGCAATGATTCAAATCATCACCATTATAATAAACCACTTCTGTATCGGAAGAGGCATTCACAATCCCCTGCAGCGGTGTCACAACATAAGCAGGATAAACCTGGCTGGAACCTTTGTCACCGGTTGCCTCACTTTGAGCCAGTCTGCCGAAAACCACAATCCGTTTTGCTGCTTTCTTATCAAGCGGCAATACGTGGTGCTGATTTTTTATTAATGTGATTCCTTTTCTTGCAGACTCCAAGGCCAGCATAATGTGTTCCCTGCATCCCACCTGCCTGATTTTTACGTTCTCCTGTACAGAAGCAAAAGCCAGGATTGTCCGAATAATACGAAGGACCGCATCATCTATTTTCTTCTCATCAACAAGCCCGTCTCTGACTGCCTTTACAAGATTTTCACCAAAATATCTGGTTACGCACATCTCCATATTCTGACCGCCGTTAACCGCTTCAGCTGTATCTTTTACCCCCCAGACAAAATCGCTCATAATAAATCCGTCAAATCCCCATTCTTCCTTTAAAACCTGATTCAGCAGATAGTCATTATGACCGCACATTGTTCCTTTATAAAGGTTATATGCACTCATGACAGCGGCGGCTCCGGCATCAATACACTTTTTGAAATGGGGTAGAAAAACTTCCCGTTCGGTTCTTTTACTGCAATTAATATCTACCTTAAACCTGGCATTTTCCATTTGATTAAAGGCAAAATGCTTTAAACAGGCCATAACCCCATGCTTTTGTACTCCCCTTACCAGCGCCGATCCCATCTCTCCTAACAGGCAGGAATCCTCACCGTAGGTTTCCTGGCTTCTTCCCCAGCCGGGGTTATATGGAAGGTTAATACAGACTCCTGCAAACAGATTTCCTCCAAAGGCAAGCACTTCTTTTGCAATAGCCTCGCCGATCTCTTCCTCCAGTTCCGTATCAAAAGTGGCTCCTCTCAGCATGGAGACAGGAAAGCAGGTACTCTTTCCATTTCCGCACACCACCCCTCTGGGTCCATCGCAGAAAAGCATGGGCGGTACACCCTTATCCGCCATTCCGCCTGCCGGATACGGAAACTGATTATAATGCTCCTTAGTCTGTTTTTTTATGGCACCGCGTACTTCCTCAAATTTCATGCCACCGCTCATGAAAGAAACCTTTTCTTCCAATGTCAGATTATCCACGATCTCCTTTGCACGACCCGTAAATAACAATCTCTCCCTTTTGCCGCAATCCATCACAATCAGTCCTCCATTATTTTCAGCAGAAGCTGCTTTGCTTCATTTATTTCAAAATCCAGATAGCCTTTTAATTCAGGCTTCTGTTCCATCTCTGTTTTTTGTTGGCGATACTCCTTTGGTGTTAACCCTGTACACTTTTTAAAAAGGCGGTAAAACGTATTCTCAGATCCAAATCCGCATTCATCAATAATGCATCCCATACTTTTATCTGTAATTTTTAACAGCCTTTTCGCCTCATTTGTACGAAACGTATCAACCATATCTTTGAGTGAAATTCCCATATGTTCCTTCAGATACCGATACACAGTCTTTTCACCCATGCCTATTTCTTTATATAGATTATTAATAACATCCGGCTCAGACAAATTGGCTTTCAGATAATCAATCATGTTCATTAACAGCGCAGCATCTCTGTCTGACTGTTCCGACTTCATAAGCATGTCATATTGCACATATTCAAACAGATCTGCAATTAAACAATAAATCTCTGCACGAAGGCGGTAACAGTTCTTTTTGTCCTGATCAATTGCATACAGCACAATTTTCGCCATTTTCTTTACAAAATGGCCGTATTGTGTTTTCACAGGTACCTCATCTAATACACTGTTTAAATAGAAGCGATAATTACTGCTGTCGCTGCTCTCTTTTTTTAAAAGAGCCGGATCCAGCTGCAAAATCATACAGATGTTTTCCCCCTCACTCTTTATTTCATGAACGGTCTTTGAATTTACAAGTACAATACCGCCTTCATACAGAGTGATTGGCTTGGGGCTGACGCTGATTGTGATACTGCCTTTCAGCACTGCTATTAACTCATATTCATAGTGCCAGTGAAAGCTGCTGCTTTGAATGGAAGCAGTAAATGCATTAACCGGATATTGATTTTTAAATTCTACTGTTTCGAAAATATATGAGCTCATGTCCATTTCCTTTTTGTGCGAATTTAAATAATACATAGTGATTATATCTTATTTTTATAATTTTTGCTGTCATTATTCGATTCTTTCACTGTCAAAACAAGACATTATTACAATTTATATTTTATAATTCTATTTTTTTTATATATTTTGTACAATTATTTTACTTCATCTTTCCAAGTATTATTTTATGAATAAGCCATTTTCAGGCACAAAAAAACTCCCTTTCCAACAAACAGGTAAATTATCTTACCTGCCTGCCAGAAAGAGAGCATGACAATTTATTGTGCAATAACCTTCACGAATTTCTTCTTCCCCCGACGCACAACTGCGCCGTCAGCCAGCTGTTCCCTGGTATAGGAAGCTTTTATATCGTTCACGGTATCTCCATCTACGGTAACACCGCCCTGTTCCACATTCCGTCTTGCTTCTGAACGTGATGGCGCAAGTCCTGATTTCTGGAGAATGGTTAAGATATCAACACTTCCGTCTGTAAAATCAGCCTCACTCAGTTCACATACGGGCATGTTTTCTGCATTGCCGCCTGTAAACAGCTCTCTTGCGCTCTTTTTTGCCTTCTCTGCCTCTTCTTCCCCGTGAACCAGCTTGGTCAGCTCGTAAGCCAGGATTTCCTTTGCCTCGTTTAACTGGCTGCCTTCCCAGCTGTCCATCTCATCAATCTGGCTTAAGGGAAGGAAGGTGAGCATACGCAGACACTTTAATACATCGGCATCGGCAATATTTCTCCAGTACTGGAAGAAATCGAAAGGAGAAGTCTTCTCAGGATCAAGCCACACAGCACCTGACTGGGTTTTTCCCATCTTTTTGCCTTCGGAATTTAACAGAAGGGTGATCGTCATGGCATGGGCATCCTTACCAAGCTTTCTGCGGATCAGCTCGGTTCCGCCAAGCATGTTGCTCCACTGGTCATCTCCGCCGAACTGCATGTTGCAGCCATAGCGCTGGAACAGCTCGTAAAAATCATAGCTCTGCATGATCATGTAGTTAAACTCCAGGAAGCTCAATCCTTTTTCCATACGCTGTTTATAGCACTCCGCACTGAGCATACGGTTTACGGAGAAATGCGGACCGATTTCCCGGAGAAAATCAACGTAGTTTAAATCCATCAGCCAGTCAGCATTATTTACCATCATGGCTTTTCCTTCAGAGAAGTCAATAAAACGGCTCATTTGCTTTTTAAAGCAGTCACAGTTATGAGCGATGGTTTCCACTGTCATCATCTGACGCATGTCGCTTCTTCCGGATGGATCGCCAACCATACCGGTTCCTCCGCCGATTAAGGCGATTGGTTTATTACCAGCCTCCTGCAGACGTTTCATTAAACACAGAGCCATAAAATGTCCCACATGCAGACTGTCTGCTGTCGGGTCGAATCCAATATAGAATACTGCCTTTCCTTCATTGACCATTTTACTGATCTCTTCTTCATTGGTCACCTGGGCAATCAGCCTTCTGGCTTTCAGTTCTTCGTAGATTGTCATTCCAATTCTCCTTTACATAAAAAAATAAACCCCGTCCTGTTAAAAGGACGAGGTTAAAATCTCGCGTTACCACCTTTTTTTATAAACAGCTCACGCTGCTTATCTCTTCGAGTACTGATCTGATACTCTAGCACAATAACGGGTGCAGGAATCCGTCGCCGCCTACCGGGTCTTAAAACCTTTGGGAGCGAAGCTCAAAGATGTATTCACAGCCCTTTTTCCATGCGCCTCTCATCAACCGGCTGCTTTCTGTCTGGTATCCCGAACTGCTACTTGTTCTTATCAATGCTTTTTTTTGTTTATGAAGTTAGTTTTTAGTATATGAGGTTTCTTTTTATTTGTCAAGATCCTTTTTTATCAAAGCAAACCAGTCAGAAAACGGCAGAATCATGAAATGATATTATGGATCTGGCTGAGTATCTTCTTTAAACTGCCAGCTTCAACCTGTCCCGGTGCCGATTCTTTCCCAATTGCAGCAAAAGTCAGTGCAGATCCGAAAAACTCACCGGAGAACCGGCTGATCACACCCTCTTTTGACATGGACATGGTAATAATGGGGCGGTCCGAAATATATCGTGACATCTCATAAGTAGCTGTCAGAAGCATCATAACATCCTCCACGTTTTGCGGCATCACGGCAATTTTAGGAATGTCTGCGCCCAGCTCAATCATCAGCTTCACGCGGCGAAAAAGTTCTTCTTTCTCCGGCGTTTTCTGAAAATCATGATTGGAAGCGATGACACAGACGCCCTCTTTGTGCGCTTCTTCCACAAGTATCTTCCCGGCTTCTTCATCAAAAAACAGTTCCACATCAATCAGATCTACATAACCGGAACGTATAAGAGCAAGATATAAATCAATATACTGCCCCACACTGATTTCCTTTTCTCCTCCTTCACCTGCAGTCCTAAAGGTTGCAAGAAGAGGAATCTCTTCAAGGGCTTTTCGGATGCAGCCTGCCGCTTCCACAACTTTGCTGATATCATGTGCATCATCAAGCCAGTCAATCCGCCATTCCGCCACATCGGCCCCGCCGGCTTTTAAGTTTCCGGCAGACAATACCGCATCTTTCACTTTTGTTTCAACGATAGGCACGCATACCTTCGGCACACCTTCTCCAATGACCACATCTCTCACTCTGACCGTTTTCATTCTGAATCCCTTTCCTTATGCCTTAAAGCTTCCATGAACTATATTTTATCTATTATAACGTTGAAGTGTAAATAGTTCAAATACAATTTTTACTTATGGGATTTGTAAGCACTGTGAAGCATTCCCTTTAAGTACCCCATCATATAAGCCTCTGAAACAGGAGACGGGCCTTTTCCTTCCGGCAGAAAGAATGGATGGTCAATATTGATCTGTCCGTCATATCCGTTTAAGATCAGCTCATCTAAAATCCCGTTCATATCCCCATAACCATCTTCCAGAAGTGTCTCTTCAAAATACGGGATTGTACCGCTTACATTGCGGAAATGTACCACCAGTATTTTTTCCCTCTGTGTAAACCGTCTGATATCGTTTTTCAGATTTCCAAAAGCACGGTCTTCCAGCCAGCATCCAATACACATCTTCATCCCCAGATAGGGACTTTCCCCTGCCGCTTCAAAAGCCCGGTCAAAGCGCTGGGAATTCCAGATAAGGCTGTGGACCCCTCCCAGGCTGCATACAGGAGGATCATTGGGGTGAAGCGCCAGTTTTACATCGGCTTCTTCACAGACCGGAAGTGCCCTGTCCAGAAAATACCGGAAATTATCCCAGATTTCCTGCTCTGAATATTCTCTGTCGTTAGCAATGGGGCGCGCCATAATTTCATCCATATCACAGATCATGGAATGCTCCCCACGGGTGTATAGACCAGCTGCAATTCTGCTGCGGAATATGCCGTTTGGCTGCCATGCCAGATAATTAACCTTCACACCGGCCCTGCCCAGCGCCCTGGTAAAATCATTATACTTGTCAATCCATATATTCCTGTCTTCTTTTCCCAGATGAATCTGGGGACATTTCTGAAGCGCCGGGCACCCGGCATCCGCGATCTTTAAATCATATTTTGCTGCTCTTTCCTGAAACCTCATGACGGAATCGTAATCTGCATCCTCTGTCAGAAAATTGACCGCCAGATAAGAGATTCCCATACCTCTTACGGACTGCATTTGTTCCTCTGCCATCTTACTGGTGGCATTTGCCTGTATTTTTATCATATTTCCTCCTGTGTCCTGGTAATCTGCAAAAAAATCACTAAATTTATTATAACTGCTCTTATAAAAATGTAAATCCTGTTTGAAAAAAGCATTTAAGAATAGCGCCGAAAAAGTTCCGGCGCTATCTCGATTTCTATCATATTTTACGTTTATTCCGCCTTTTCAAGAGCAGCCGCAACTGCCTCTTTGATTCCCCTGGAAGAGTTGGTCGCACCTGATACCCCATCTACAGAAGTACTCTGTGTTCTGATAATGGATGAAGTGACAGTTTTCTCTGCCGCCTCATAGATTCCCGGAGTCTCATGATGATCCGTCAGCTCTATGACAGTCACACTTCCGTCTTTCACCACAACCTCTACCGTAATGTCTCCGTTATTTCCTTTACCGGTTCCGGTATAGGTTCCCTCCTTATAGTTGCCCTTCACTTCCGGCTGTGCTGCTTCTCCCTCTTCTGGGGCTTTCATGGTTTTCTCGGTGAAACCGCCGTTTGCAGCAACATAGTCATAAGCTGCACTTCCTGCCAGTCTTCCGAAAACCACAATATCTGTCACTGCGTTTCCTCCCAGCCGGTTCGCTCCATGAACTCCTCCAACTACCTCTCCGGCTGCAAACAGTCCCGGTATAACACTTCCATCCTCTTTTAACACCTGGGTGGATGTATCAATCTTCACTCCACCCATGGTATGATGAACAGCAGGAGCACACAGTCCCGCATAGTAAGGCGGCATGCTTAACGGAACTTCCATACTTTCTCTTCCGAATTCTGTATCCTTCCCCTCTGCCTGGTACTTTGCGTACTGTTCCAGAGTTGCTTTCAGCTGATCCTTATCAACACCGATTGCCTCTGCCAGTTCCTCCGGTGTATCCGCCTGGGTAATAATGCCCTGACCAATATATTTTTCAATTGCGGATAAGCTTTCCCTTACAGACTGATCAAATATCATGAAACAGGTTTTGCCGTCCTGATTTAAAATGGCCTCTGAAACCACATCTCTTGTTTCCAGCTCATTGACAAAACGTTTACCGGACCGGTTGACCAAAATAGCTCCGTTTCCGCGGACGCCTTCTGTGTACATGGTAGTTGTATCCGGATTAACTGTTGGGTGGGTCTGGATCTGATCAATATCCACAAATTCTGCCTTCAGTTCTTCAGCCATGACAATTCCATCACCGGTAGCACCGGAGTGATTGGTGGTGCAAAAGCCATCTAAGTCCTTTTTGTATTTCACCACCATCTCTGAATTGGCTCCAAATCCTCCTGTTGCTAAAATTACGGCCTTGCAGGAGATCGTGTAAGGCTCGCCGCCCTTTGTTACTGCCTGTACTCCCTGCACAGCGCCTTCTTCGCTCAGTAAAATATGTACTGCTTCTGTCTCTAAAAATACAGGTACATCCAGTTCCTTCAGCTTTGCATTAAGAGCATTTACAAGCATGGGACCCACTGCGGAAGTATCGGACGGGCGATGGATTCTCTTAACACTGGCCCCCCCGAACTGCCCTACTACGGATAAATCACCGCCTATTTCATTGACCCACATAACCGCATCTGCAGACTGCTCCGCCATCACCTGAACAAGCTTTGGATCATTTAAATTTTTGCCGCCTTTCATGGTGTCTTCCACAAACAGTTCAATGGAGTCCTCAATTCCCTCTGCTTCCTGATACGGTGTTTCAGCTGCATTTAGACCACCAGTGGCGCGGACAGTATTTCCTCCTGTAATGGGCATTTTTTCCAATACAACAAGATTAGTGGCTCCTTTTTGGGCTGCTTCAACAGCTGCAGTCATACCGGCTCCCCCAGCGCCGATAATAACAATGTCCGCACGCTTTTCTTTTTCGTTTTCATTCCTGCCTTCTGCCGCTGCTTCCTGAACATTCTTTTTCCCGGATTTATCCAGACTGGTATATATCGGACCAGACAACGCAATTACAGCTGCAGCAGCGGCGGCCATTACGGCAATCCCCACGAAATTTCCTTTTTTCATAACATTCTCCTCACTTTTTTGCTGTTAATAACAGTTTTTTAAGTTGATATTATCGCATGAAAACTTTGACAATAATTTATCATATATTAATCAGCTTAAAAAGTTTTGGAATATAAAAAAGGCCTTTTGTAAGTAAAAAAATTAAAAGATAATTTAATAATAGGAGATGCGGATAAAGGGCTGGTTAAAATTTATATATCCGAATTTTTAATTATTTTTCAAAAATAGTTTACAATTCTGCATATAGATTCTTTTTTTCTAATGTAATCAACAAGAGATTGGCGGAAATTATAAATCGTAAATATGATATTTTAAGTGAGAATGAACAGAAAAAAATTCACAGATTATATAATACCGCAGCTTTCAGCAGTAAGTTCTGCTAAGCTTATATATCAACAGATGATAAACAGGTCTTATTTGTATGCAATGAAATACCACATATGCGAAGGAACCTGGTAGCAACTTACTGATAATTCTAAAAACCAATGAAAGGAGGGTGATATCGTTCAAGTAGATTTTGAAGAGAGAAGAAAGGTGGTGAGATTAAATTCTTCATGTTAATGTTAATCAAAGTTTAGAAAGGAGTGTATTCATGTATAATGATTATTTTAATGTACAGATCGGTTCAAACGGTGAAATCTCAACCCTGAAATTAACGGGAGATACTTATCCCACGAATTATGTTCTGAATTCATCCAATGCTCCAAACCTTAATACCAGCGATCACCAATGGTTTGGAGAGCTCATGTTCAAGTACAGGCTTTCATCAGGTTCCTGGCAGACCGCACTTACACAATCTTCAGGAGACGTCAGGACGCAGAGTAATAATAAAAACACAGTAACCGTAACTTATCAGAACTCATCAAATACAAATGGCATAAAAAATTTCAAGGTCATCGAAACCTATTCCCTGGTTGACGACTGCCTGCAATGGTCGATCCAATTAACCAATACAAGCTCTCAAACACTTGAAATCGGAGATCTGGGAATGCCTCTGCCGTTTAATGAAATATGGCCGGGCGGAACCGTATATGAAGAAAGAGTTCTGTATCATACGAATATTGCAGACAGTAATTCTTATGTATATGTAACAAGGCCCAGCGGAGTAGGTCCGCTTCTGCTAATGATTCCCGATGCATCAACCGGAGCAGGCTGGGAGTACAGGGACAGATGGGTGAAATCAGAGCATAATGGGAGTTCCTGGGCATCAAATGACAACTGGCCGGATGGATTGCAGGTATACTATATCCATTCAAATGTAATCAAAAGCACAAAACGTGGCTACCTGTCGAATACCAGCCTGATTCTTGCACCGGACCAATCAAAAACCTACATCTTTAAGCTCTTCAAGGCCGCTGATCAGAATACCATGAAGGAAAAGCTTTATGCCGAAGGGCTCATTGATGTCAATGTTGTACCTGGTATGATTGTGCCAACAAATCAAAATGCGAAATTCGACCTTCATACATCAAAAAAAATAAACTCCGTTACAGCCCAGTACTCCGGGGAAACAACGATAACCTCACTGGGTACGGGAAATGCAGATCACAAGATTTACTCCCTGAAGATGAACCATATCGGTCAAAACAATATTACAATTGATTACGGCTCCGGCGAAAAAACGGTACTGCAGTTCTATGCAATTGAACCAATTGATTCCGCACTTCAAAGACATGCAACCTTTATGGTAAACAATACCCAATGGGGCGCAACCGGAGATATCCGTGCATATGTATTCGACGATTGGATGATGGATACAAAATCCAAGAGAAATAACTTTAGCGGCTATATGGGCTGGGGAGATGACTGGGGTTTGACCCATGCCCAGTTCCTGGCTGAAAAGAATGCCCAGTCTCCCGTCGCATCAGAGATAGCTGCACTGGATAATTATCTTGAATACTGTGTATGGGATCATGTAATGGTTCCGTCTACCTATCAGGTCCATGACTGGCTGAATACTCCTCATTATAACGATGATCTTTATCGTGCCTTTGCTTATCCCCATGTAGCAAACACCTATTATAGCATGTATAAAATAGTACGTTTTTATCCTTCTATAATATCTTATAAAAATCCGGCAACTACATATCTCATAAGGGCATATCACGTTATGCATAATGGTATGGCAATGAGCACGGGAACAGGACTCATGGGCGAATCTTCCGTTCCGGAGATCATCGCAGCTCTAAAAAAGGAAGGCCATCATACCGAAGCAAATACACTGGTCAATGATTGTTCCAATAAGTATAACGACTACAAAAGTCAGGCTTACCCATATGGTTCCGAATACATTTACGATAATACCGGGGAAGAATCCGGATATATGGTTGCAAAAATGAACAATAATAAAACCATGATGAGCAAGATCAATGAGAAAACAAGGGCAAGCCGCGGAAGTCAGCCTCTATGGTACTACTACGCCGATCCGACATCCATATGCGGCTCTGGCTGGTGGCAGTTCCAATATTCCGCTGCTCTGATTGGCTATTGTATGGATGACTGGACCAGATACTATTCATCGGTTCCTGAAGAGGACGAGCGGATGGCCTATGCAGCTAAAATAGCGAATCTTAACTGTATCAACTCCGGGCAGATTGATTACGACCCGGCAAATATCGGAACAGTCGCATGGACCTACCAGGCTTCCAAGGGCAATTATTATGAAGGATCCGCGGAAAGCGGAACACTCCATAACGGCTGGAGACAGATGGCAGGAGAAGCTGATCTGGGATTATGGGGTGCAATACGGATTCTCAGCGCGGACGTATCCGTCGACCCGATCTTCGGGCTTTACGGATATGGATGCAACGCTACTGAAAACGGCGAAAGCTATGTTATCACCCCGAAAGACGGCATCAACAAGAAGCTTAATCTGATCACGGAAAAGCTTTATATGGAATTGGACAGAGATCAATACACCTCAGCAACCGTGGCGGCTGCCAAAAATTATATAGAACTGACATTGAAAAACCAGTATACAGCTGCTGCACACACAACAACTCTTTCTTTATACGGTCTTGCGCCAGGAAGCTATGATGTACTTGTCAACAAAGCAGTGGTATCCGGTTTCACAGCCGCTGCGGATGCAAAAACGACAATCAATCTGGACATCGGCACTCATGAAACCTACAATATTAAGATAACAAAGGGAAGTACCCTTCCGGAGGTTGTAGCAAAGTATACCTTCGACAGCACAGCCGAAGATTCATCCGGAAATAACGAGACGGCAGTGTTAAATGGGTCTGCCACCTATGCGAAAGGAGTGTCCGGTCAGGCACTGATGCTTGACGGTTCAGGCGGATATGTAAGCCTGCCTGAAGGCATCGTGAGCAATTTGAACGACTTCACAATTTCCGCCTGGGTAAATGCCCGTAAAACAGACACTTGGACAAGAGTCTTCGATTTCGGTACCGGAACGGATAAATATATGTTCCTGACACTTAACGCCGGCTCTTATCCAAGATTTTCCATCACTACAGGCGGTAATGGTTTGGAACAGACCATAGACGGAGCCTCTGCCTTTCCGACAGGAACATGGCATCATGTAGCCGTAACACTCTCAGGCACTACCGGTACACTGTATATTGACGGGTCCGCCGCAGCAAGCAATGCAAATATGACTTTAACACCATTAAGCCTTGGCAGCACGAACCAGAATTACATCGGAAAATCACAATGGTCCGACCCCTATCTGAACGGTTCGATTGACGACTTCCACATCTACAGCAGAGCATTAAGTCCTTCGGAAATTCATTCACTCTATGGGAACAATTCCAAACTGGAGGTAACAGCGCCTCCAAGCTGGATCCATTCATTCTACAAAAAATGCGTTATGGTAAACGGAATTCCTATCTGTTCAACTTCGGCAGTACCCGATCAGGCATTGCTCAATGCCTACGAAATACTGGATGCCCAGTTGAAGAAAATTAAGACGGATAAGCCTGCTGTCCTCAAAAAAATGCTGGACAACCAAGTGTATGCCATAATTATAGGTTTAAATGAAACCAATGTCATGCATCCTTCATGGTCCGATACTAACGATCCGTCATGGCCAAGAAGAGGCGGAGGCGGCAATCCGACAACCGTACTTGAGGAGGACTGCATCGTTCCTTCCGATGATACCTGGCGTCAGAACTTCTGTGGTCTTGTCCATGAATTTGCTCATACCCTGCTGACATACGGAATCGGAGATGCAGGCCTTGCCGGAGCTGACACAGATACTTACAATGCTATCGTTACTGCCTACAATCATGCTATAGCTGCAAATAAATACATGGAATCGGACTATGACCGCAGCAATTATCACGAATATTTCACGGGTCAATCCTGCAGATGGTTCAACGCCAACCCGACGGACCTGAATGTACCGAATGCATCGGGTAAATCGGACCGTGAGCAGCTTAAAGAATACGACCCTGAGATATATCACATCCTTTCAACACTTTATGGCGATTATAAACTGCCAAAGCCCTGGAATTAAAGGATATCGATCCCTCAGATTTTCTCA
Source organism: uncultured Clostridium sp. (assembly GCA_963523075.1). GTDB lineage: Bacteria > Bacillota > Clostridia > Lachnospirales > Lachnospiraceae > Lacrimispora. The sequence goes on along the minus strand of CAURBW010000007.1, from coordinate 217,114 downwards.
GACAATAAATTAGTACGTGTTGTTAGTGACAAGGTTCTGGTATCCGACAAATACGGCAGTAATGATTACGCAACAGGCAACGGGACACTTACTTTTATCCCAAAACAGCTCAAAACAAACGAATATTCCGGAGTTTAAAACCCCCCCTGTCCGGATGGCAGGTTTCAACCATTCCGAACAGGGGTTCCAATGGTTGCGGAACGGAACCTGTTAGTTTGTATTTCATACAAATCAGGCAGATTCTCAATCCGATGCTTCGCTTCCAGATTGGTCTTCCCCTTCTGACGCTGTCAGATAGCGTATCGGCGTAATTTCATTTTCTTTGACCGGTACAAACACCGAAACTGTATACCCTCGAATATTGGATGAGGTCTCAGCATTTACCATCTGGTCTGAAATGAAGATTAAAACTGGTAGCAACATAAAGCTCTTCCGGCATTTGTAAATTCCGCTCCAAATCCGCTATCATTTCATCTATTCCATCCGAAAACACATTATCATAGGCAATCTCTACTATCTACAATTTTCTCTCCGTAGAATAATGTAGTTCCTATACCAAATAATAGAAGCACCGACATAAAACCACTATATAGCCATGGGTTTTTATTGATCTTCTGTATTACGGTTTCTTTCGGAATATCGGTTTGTTCTTCTGCCCTTGCATATCCATTAACTGTTTTTTACATTGGTAAGTTCCTCAGTCATTACATCCAACTTCTTTTCCAAGTTATCTAAATAATCTCACCGTTAAATTTGGGATTAATTAATCTGTTTTGTCATTTCTGCACCGTAAATATCATTTGGTCTTCTTATAAATCCGAATTTTTCATAAAATTCTTCTTTACCCTTGGCAGCATTTAAAGCATACAACACAAATTCACCATTTTTAGAATTATCCTCGAGAAATTGGAATATTTTCTGTAACAGGGCATTCCCATACTTAATCATCAACTTTACCTCTTTTTCAATTCAAATGAGACAAAAAAGGGCGTCACTGAAAAGAAACTCTCATTCCGCTGTTTTCCCTCTCTCATTTTCGCCTTATTCTGATACATCGCCTCATCTGCACGTAGGATTGCTTTGTGGATATCATCTCCAGGCTGATGAACAGCAGTACCATAGGAAAAAGAAACCGGCAAATCAAAACCCTCGCTGCATTGTTCCTGTGCTGTTTTAAGAACACGGTCCGTCTCCTCTTCACACATCCGGCTGCTGACAAGGACGAATTCGTCTCCTCCATAGCGGTACAGCTTCATATGTCTGGACTTCTGCTTTAAAATTGCGGCTGTGACGCTGCAGATTGCCTCATCTCCTGCAGAATGTCCATAATGGTCATTCAGCAGCTTTAAATTGTTTAAATCGATCATGGCAACCGTACATGGGAGCTTAAAGTTCAGTTTCTCCATCTGTCTTTCATAGGCAGTACGGCTGTATGTACCTGTCATGGAATCGTACAATATTTTCTGGGTTGTCAGCAGGAGAAAATATAAAACAACACATACGGAAGAAACATTCCATATCATGAAACTCAATCCAAAAAACACCTCCAGACAGGCAGCTGAGCCGATTCCTAAAAAAGCAGCTGTAAGAAATATTGTCTCCGCCCGCCGGTTTGGCTTATTCTGCTGTGTGGCAGAAAATACAATCAGTGTGAGCAGATAAAAAAAACCAACCGTCAAAGGCATGGGGAACAGAGGTCCTCTTCTGTATACATTACTGGTGCTCACTGAGAAAATCCATCCGCTCCATATGCTTAGGACGCTGGCGGCAAAATTTATTATCTGGGGAATGTAAAATATTTTTGGTGTCTTTCCTGAAACACCTATATCATAAATCAGCACCAGAATCATGGGAGAACACGGACCGATTGCGAAATTCAGACAGGTTGTGATGCTTCTCAGCCTCCACACAAATCCATTATCTCCCATAAATGCAAAATACTCATCCAGCCAGGTGACCGCCACTAAAAAAAGCTGTAGACAAATCTCCAGCAGAAACAGGCGTTTGATCTTCTGTGAAAAAAGCTTGTCCACAAAAACCATGACTCCGAAAAACAACAGGATTAAAAGAGGAGCGTAATAGGACTTCATTGCCTCACGTAACATAATGACTTCCTCCCGATCATAAGATGTCGATCATTTTTAAAGCAGGGCAAACATTTATTATAGTTCTATATTACCATCTTACGGCTGTTTCCACAATTTCATTTTCTTCCATTTTCTACAATTTTCGACAAAAAGTGTGCTGCAAGAACGGTAAGATTTCCCTTCTTGCAGCACACTCTTTTCATTTTTTATTATGCACTTCTGCAGTCAGACAAAATCAGGATTTCATCCATGCACCATTTTCGTCAACCCGGTATCCATCGGGTGTTACCGTATTTAAAAGGCATTCACCTGTCTGGTTTAAATAATACCAGTTCTCCTTTACCATGACCCACCCGTTTGCCATGGAACCGTCAGCATTCATATAGTACCAGTTTCCGTCCGCCAGGATCCAGTTTGTCTGCATGGCACCGTCTGCTGCCAGATAAAACCATTTTCCGTCCACCTGCTTCCAGCCAGTAGTCATATATCCGGTTTGTCCAAAATAATACCAGACACCGTTTACTTTTGCCCACTCATCTTCCGGATACGTTCCGTCTTTCTTTTTTAAGCGCCAGCCTTTCTCATCCTGTTTCCAGTCTCCAGTAACCTCTCCGGATCCTTTTCTGATTCCATAATCCCGGTCAGAATCGGAGTCCCGTTCAAAATAGGATGGATTCGGGAAAGGCTCTGGCTCTGGTTCCGGATCATCGATTCCAGGCAGCACTGCTCCGGCCTTTGCATTTTTAATTACACTTGCCTTTGCAGGGCGCAGGAAGTCACCAAACATAATTCTTCCGTCAACCCGGTAAAAGCATGCAGCGGGATCGAGAGAAAGGAAATTTTCACCTCCTATGGTGTTTCCAGCTTCTGTAAAGAGATAGTTGTTGCTGATCTCACTTGCTGCAATTTTGTCTGCGTAGATCTTATCCAGCTTCGCGCTGTAAGCAGCACTCCGGTAGGAAACATTATTTTTTACGATTCCGTCGGCGGTCAGGCTGCCATCCTCATTTTTCTTATAAGGGCTTGGACGTAATATAATGTTAAATCTCCGGTTATCAAACGATGTATTGTTTTCAACTCTGAGCTCACCTGGATTAAAGTTATCCGTAATTCCGTCCAGATTGTTGTGAAAAGCTATGCTGTTTCGTAAAATGTGAGGCACTTCCCTGCCTTCTCCACCAAGCTTGAAACCATTGTTTCCGTTGTTATATGCCACACAGTTTTCAATGACAGTTCTTCCGTTTGGTCCGTCAGAGAGCGTATTATATAAATCCCAGCCATCATCTGCGTTATCATGGGATACGCAGTTTACAAACCGGTTGTTATCACCGGAGCAGGATTTTGATGCAAAACCATCAGCATTAATCATGGATCCGTCCTTATTTTCATAGGATTCACAATTAACAACCACATTATAAGACGGCCATAAACTCCTGCTGCCTCTTGATTTAGTAATGGTAAGACCTGCATCGCTGGAGGTGTTGTGTATCAGGGAATCCTTCATCAGATTATAGCTTCCGTGAATCATTACCCCGCGGCTGTTTTCCACATTACGTCCATCCACATCAAGTCCTGTAATATTCCAGTAATCAGAATCCAAGACAAATATCTTTGAGCTTCCTGTTATGGTAACCGTTCCAAGTGCCGTCAGAGTCTTTCTTCTGTTCTCGTTTCCGGAGGCGGTGAAAGGAATCTGGAATGCATGATAGGTTCCCTCATTCATGTAAATGGTTCCGCCCGGAACCAGTTTTTTTACTGCTGTCTCAATAGATATGGGATCCGTGGCTGTTCCAGCCCCGGTATCTGATCCTTCCGGCGAAACATAGAGATCTGTGCCATAGTCTTCTCTCTTAACCTGAAAGGTCTTTACAATTGCTTTTCCCGCATCAGCCCCCTCGGAAGGCTCGAAGGTCAGTTTAAACTCCCCTCCCGATTCATTTAACACTGCAGGCATTTTAAACTGAATACCTCCGGTCACTGCCATATCTGATCCGATTACATTTCCATCCTGGCTTACTGTCATACTTCCTGACTGGTTCGTCAGCGCCTGAACCATATAATCCCGGCTGTTTGAATATTCACCGGACGCCGCATACAGGGAAGCGCCCTCATCATCCGGCGCCACATATACCGGTGATTCATCGGGTGTTACAACATCCGTTAAATCCAGAGAAATATTTTTAACCGTCATTCTGGCATTTCGGGAAGCAAAAAAGCCGACATACATCAAGTCTTCATCTAAATAGGATACAATGTTTGGAGTTACGTTTTTATCCTTAAAGGTATATGTACTGACTACTTTTCCATCCTTATCCAGATGAGAAGCAATAAATCCTTCATCGGTCCGCTCCAGCTTTAGCTTAAGTTCCGTATTATAGCTGTTGGTCTTTCCCCCTGACTTATCCGCTTTTCCAACAGATTTTTCGAATGTTTCTGTGGTCTTTACAGACTTTAAGTTTCCTGCCGGACTGTTCACGCCATAGCGTGCTGCCGCCAGTAAGTTTAAGTCTGCATTCAGGGATTTTCCAGATGCCCCCACTTCCAGCATAACCATATTGGAAGCGGCCGGATACTCTTCGTATCCCTCCTCCAACGGATCTTTCCTTGGAGAGCCGTTCACATCCCTGACCATGAGACCTGCCCCTTCCTGCAGATTCGGCTTGGTTCCGTTCTCCGGTCCCATCTTTTCCACAATTACATCTGCTGTAAGAACGAAGTTTTTACTGGTGGGCACTTCGGTATAATAAAATGTAAGACCATCATGTCCTGCCTGAAGTTTGCCTCCTCTGGATTCGATTACGACATCCTGAACCGGCGCTCCTTCCATACCAAGCGGAATGCTGGAATTCACCGGCCATGTATAATTAGTTCCAACTTTCCCTTCCAGAACATTGGATGAAAAATTCATATCTGTGGACTGGCCAAATGCCGAAGACCTCCATAGAAGTTCAGAGCCCGTGGGGTTTTGTACAATACTGGATCCATCCCAGATAACCATAGGTCCGCTGTTTGTCCAGTGGAACGGCCCGCTCCCGTCTTCGGCCCTCCACCAGTCATCTGCCGCCTCTATACGAAACGTATGAGTTACGGATAAGTCCAGATTATTTACCGTGTAAAATGCAGCCGTTGTTGTATAGGTGCCATTCACATGATTAAAATAGTCTCCTTCCGTGGTATAAACCGGTTTTTCATCCACATACACCCTGTATGCATAGATTCCCGATTCATCCTCCGGTGCTTTCCATGACAGAACCACATTCTCTCCTGAAACAGTTGCCTTAAGGGCGTCAGAATCCCATACTGGAGCCTTGTAATCGTAGTTTTTCATAGTTTTAACATTTTTTTCCCTGTATTCATAAGTCTGTCCTGAGTCGCTGAATGCCTCAACCATTATTTCGTTACTTTCCTCCATCATACGCCCGATAGTCATACTGACATTACTGATGTTTGGATCAGCAAGCTGATATTTATAGACAGCAGCTACCAGCTCACCGTCTGCATATGCCCGGTAACCGCGGACTCTGGGGTCCTTATTTGCCGCGAACTTTGCAGTCGCCCAGGTGTATCCGATTCCACTGAAGGTAACCTGGCTGGATTCCGGTTCTTTTAAATCCGGATCATCCCCATTCGTTGTTGTCACGTCATACGCAAGTTCTGGAGTCCTGTTTCCTGTCCCATCAACGCCGTAAACCTTAAATAAGTAGCAGGTATCCGGTGAAAGTCCCCCGATTTCACAAGATGTCCCGCTTACCGGTTTTGTTTTGTCAATTAACTCATCATCCAGATATGTTTCCACGATATACCCGGCAATTTCCCCTTTGCCTGCTTCCTGATCCCCATCCCTGGCAGCAGGCCATTTCAATGTTACTTTCCGTTCAGATCCGCTTTTTGCTGCTTCCGATGCGCTGGCAAGCACGGCTGCGTCCTCCGGCCAGACGGGCTTTGACATTGCATCATAGGAATTCACTGACTGTGTTGTTGTACCGGTAAAATTCAAGTCACTGCAGGAGCTTATATTGGCCCATGCCTTGTAGTTTTCTGCTGCTGCATCATCCGGCTCTTTTTCAATATTCTTCCAGTTCATAACCACATTATTAAAGGTAACATTGGAAGCCCCTTTTAAAATTTCGGAATTTTTTGCAAGCTTTGTGTCAATATTGGTGAATGTTATATCCTGGAAATAAAGATCATGATGAGTATGTGCAGGTTTATAAGGCATCTGATCATCCACATCTGCCACGATATCAATGGTGTTTTTCGTGATGGTGTCCGCTGTAATGCGGAATGCATCAATATTATAAAACTCTGCCGGTTTATCTGCCGGTTCTACCGTCATCGCCTGATTCGCATCGCTGTAAGTCGTATTAAAGGTAAATACCTTTTGGGCATCTCCCACCGCACAGTCCCGGATCAGCACATCATAGATTCCTCCGCCGTTTACAGGTGCACTCTTAAAACGAAACGGCATATCACTGTGATTTAAAACATTATCCTCCACCAGCATGTTTCCAATACCAGCACCTGTATGACTCCCTGCTGCAATAGCGCCTCCATGGCATTCCCTTAGAAAGTTGTTAAATGTCCAGATATCGCTTGACGGCTTCTGATCTGTATCCTGTACACCCTTTCCCATGCCTGTGGCAAAATTGATTCCGTCATCTCCGGTGTCAAAGAAGTTATTAAAGACCATGGCATTCTGGGTATTTCCAAGCTCAATTCCATCTGCATTGTTGGCATCGTAAGTAATGTATTTGACATTTTCTGAAACCACATTCTCACTGTCAAGGACTGCGATGGTATGCATTGCCGGGTTCTCCGCCGTGATCCCCTCAATATAAACCCCGTTTACATTCCGAAGCACAATGAGATTAGGTCTGGCGGCATAAGCAGCAGTATCGCTCAAACCATTGCCTTTACCGTTGTCAAAGGCACTTTTTGCAAGAATTCCCAGATCCATGTCATTGTAGTTCTTATCTTTTCTTCCCACAAATCCTTTTAAAGCATATTTGGAGAATTCAGCCGTTGCCCAGTCAGGATCTCCGCTCTGCCTTGGCTGACTGGCCGGAAGGTATCCGTTTCCCTCTGAAGCAGGAACCGTTCCTGAACCATATTTCCACCCATTTCCATAGATCGTTCCCTTTCCTACGATACGGATGTTCTCAAAACCACCCCCCTCATCTGCACTGTAGGTATTGATTAACGCCCAGGATCTTGTATCTGTGGAATAAGGATACAGGAGGTAGTTCTGGTCATAATGCTCCACATTCGGTGATGCAAAAAGTACTGCACCTTCAGAAAGTTCAAGCGTCATATTGCTCTTTAAATACAGGGCCCCAGTCATATAAATTCCTTTGGGAACTACAACCTTTCCCCCTTGCGAACATGCATCAATGGCACTTTGGATTGCCTTTGTATTGGCCTCTGTAAACGCATTCTTCTCTTCATTGCTGGAAGTAAATCCCGCTTCCGATGACTTTGCACCGTAATCCGTGATATCAAACACTTCCGGTGTACTGGCAGTGGACCAGGAAATGCTTGCACGGCTTCCAAGTTCCTCTCCTGCCGCGTTGACTGCCGCTACAGAAAAGTCATAATCCGTGTCCGGTTTCAGTCCGTCTGCACGGAAGGAATGAATATCTACGTTTACCATATCAATGTTTTTTTCCTGGTAATAATCGTAAAATGCTTTCATGTAGACAGAAGCCCAGTCTGCATGACTGGCAAAATTACTTCTTGCATCGCCGATCTTTTCACCGTTTAAATAAACGAAATAGTTGGCAACGTCCGCGTAATTCTCCGGCTTGTCCCATACCAGAGTAATTGATGTGTCGTCATAAGCCAGTGTGGGAACTCTTAAGTTTGTCACATCACTGCTCCCCTCTGACGTGCTGTAATGTTTTCCCTCTGCAAGTGTCTGACTGGCGTTGGAAGGCGAAGCTGTTTCCACAGACAGTGAAACTTCCGCATTGGAAGGCGTGGCAGTTACGTCCTCCCAATCCTTTATTTCAAAAATGTCTGATACAGCTGCCTCTGACGGTGTGGCATAATCTCCTCCATCCAGGTCCTTTAAAAGTTCTGCATGGGCCAGACCTCCGCCCGGCACCCCCCACTGCGGCAGCATGGCTGCTGTTAACAGCACAGCCAAAGCCTTTCTGCATCGTTTCCGCAAAGCATTCATACTGATTCCCTCCCGTTAGTTATAGTGTAAGCGCTTACAAACAAATTTTACAGCCACCAATAAAATTAATCAAGCAGTATTAACCATTTTTGGTAATAAATAACAATATTTTTATACTTTTTATACAACCAATTTCTAACTATATTATTATTTTATATTACATTTATCCATATTTTAATTAACATTTTTATTGGTATTTTAACGCAATACCGTTGGTTAAGCACTTACATTATTCGACATTTATTTAGTTCAGGCATTCTTTCACCTGCCAAGCTAAATAATCTTTAAGGAGAATCGTAAGTAACGGTTAAGATTAAGCCTTTATTATAAATCTGACACCATAAAAAAGGAGGCAGATTATGATTGAGGAAATTCTAAGATACAACGATATCTTTGTAAACAGCGGTTTTTATAAACGCTTTAATACCAACAAATATCCCCGAAAAAGGCTTGCCATACTGACCTGTATGGACACCCGGCTGGTAGAGCTTCTTCCTGCAGCTCTCGGTATTCACAATGGAGACGTTAAATTAATTAAAAATGCCGGCGGTCTGATCCTGGACCCGTGTGACAGTATCATCCGAAGCCTGCTGATTGCCATACTGGATTTTGGTGTGGAAGAGGTTATGGTAATCGGCCATACTGACTGCGGTGCCGCATCCGTCAGCTCAGAATCCATTATTACACGTTTGGTACAGCGCGGTATAACAAGAGAGACCATACAGAATCAGAGAGAAATGGGATTTGATTTTGATAATCTGTTTCAGGGATTTGAAGACTCAAAAGCTTCTGTCAGACGCTCTGTTTCCCTGTTAAAAGAGCACCCGCTCATGCCTTCCGGTGTTACCATAAAAGGCTTTGTTATGGATATTTCCTGCGGCAGGCTGGATCCTGTCAGCGTTTCATAAATAAAAATGCGTTCTGACCGCTGAAGCACAGCATCTCAGAACGCATTTTTTATACAGTAAAATCTAACGGGGCTGCAATATGCAGCCCCGTTATTCTTAGGAGATTAAAATGTAATGACACCAAGTAATAAACCGGCAACCAGACACACAAGGCTGACGCCCCATACCCATAGGAAGGAATTCTTTATATGGTCTTTGATCTCAACACCTGCAAGACCGATTCCAAGGAAAGTGGCCGGAACGACTGGGCTGATAAAGGTTGCACAGTTGCGGCATACTACCATGGCAATTGCCGTATGAGCAGGATCCACTCCAAAGCTGTTTCCTACGCTGATCAGTACCGGAAGCAGTCCGTAGAAATAGGAATCCGTACAGAAAAGCAATGTCAGCGGCACGGATAAAACGCCGATTATGACAGGCATAAAGCGACCCATGGACTGTGGAATGAAAGAAGCCAGAATATTTGCCATGTGGTTCATGATTTCACTCTGCTCCAGCACACCTAAAAATACACCGGCTGCAAGAATGGTGGAAGCCATCATAAGAGCAGGACCGGAATGAGATTTAATAATCTTATTCTGCAGTTTGGCTCCCGGATAGTTAACCAGAAGTGCAATTACGCATCCCACCATAAAGGTTAAATAGGACGGAACCTTTAAGAATACAAGGCATATAATGACTAACAGGGTCAGTGCTATATTAAAGAATAAAAGCTTTGGTCTTGCAAGATTACCCAGTTCACTGGTAGAAGCGCTTTCTTCCAGCATATCTGTATCTTCCATTTCCAGAGTGCTGTCAATTCCCGCACCACGTTTCTTCTCCACCATACCCCAGAAGAATGCGGTAAATAACGCAATTGCAATACCAACTGCCTGCATGGGAAGGATTTTCATCCAAAGTACATTGGCATCAATTCCAAGAACAGAAGCGGCACGCATGGTAGGTCCGCCCCATGGAAGTAAATTCATAACGCCCATAGCTGTTACGCAGATTAAAAGCAGCGTGGTAGGACGCATTTTCAGCTTTTTGTAAATTGGAAGCATAGCCGGTATGGTGATCAGGAATGTAGAAGCTCCGCCTCCGTCTAAGTGACCAATCATAGCAATAATACAGGTCATAAATGCAACTCCAACTACATTATGCCCCACTTTTTTCATTAAAGCATTGATGATGCTGTCAAACATACCCGCATCCGACATAATTCCGAAAAACAATACGGAAAATATGAACAGTGCAGCAGTGGAATGCACATCAGCAACCCCCGCCTCAATAAAATCCCCAACTTCATTGACTGTAAAGGTTCCTGTTAAAACCAGAATCAGTGCGCTGACACTGGATACTCCGATGAATGCCAGAGCCGGAACAGTAACATTTCTCAGCAGTAAAACAATGATCATGATAATGGTTGCAAATCCCAATAATGCAAGCATTGTCTCATTCATGTTTTTCTTCCTCCTCTATATTTTGTTTATGAGGAAAGTATAAAAGTCCAACCTTACAGCCTCACATCTTCTCCCTTTCATTTCTTTAAGGGAAAAATTAAAAGTTGTTAAGATTAGACTTTAGATTTAAAATATATCCTTTAAATTTTTTACTGCCTTTAAAATAGAGGAATCCGAAACCGGCTTATCAATGTATTCATCTATCATTCTGCGTTTCTTTGCCTCCACAAGCTCTTTTGTCACCCGGTCAGTCATAAGAATCCGGATCACTCCAGGATATGGTCCCTGCAGGGACATACAGAAATCCACCCCGCTTTTTCCCCTGACATACTGCTCCGTTACAACTGCATCCACTTCCTGCTCTTTTAAGACTCTTCTTGCCTCTTCAAAATCCATGCAGGAAATAAGGGGAACATTCAGCCTGCTGAAATTTTTCTCCAGAAGGCGCAAAACCTTGGCATTATCATCCACGATCAGGATGCGCAGGACCGGTCCCCCAGCCCCCAGCTGAATCTGTTCCTCCCGCTCCTTCTGCTCATTAACCGGAAGGTACAGATGAAAGATACTTCCTTTGCCCAGGGTACTTTCTGCAAACACATATCCTTTATGGGAATGTATAATCTGCTCCACAAGGGACAAGCCAAGCCCTGTCCCTTTACCGTTTTTCTTTGTGGTGAAAAACGGGTCAAATATCTGTTTGAGCACCTCATCGCTCATTCCCTCTCCATCATCTTCAACATCAATCCGGATATAATGATCCCAGCCCTCCGGCAGCGTGGAAAGCTTGTACTGCGCCAGTTCTTCCCGGTCCACCGCCCGACAGGATATGGAAATGGTTCCCTCTTTGTGTCCGATGGCATGAATGGCATTGACACAAATATTTAAAATCACCTGATTCATCTGGGTTTCATTGCCCAGAAAGCACTCTTCCCGAAGGGTAATCGATTCCTTTAGATGTATATTGGTCGGACAGACAGAGCTCACCATCTTAATTGCCCGTTTTAACACTTTCTCCCCGTGTAGATTTTTAAAAGCCGTTTCCATGTTTTTTCTGCTTAAGGATGAAATATGCTGGATAATTTCCTTTGCTTTTGCTGAAGCTTCATATATTTCCGAGGCGTTGTCATAGTTTTCTGACCGTTCAGGCAGGTCCATCATCAGAAGCTCTGCATAACCCATAATGGGGGTCAGAAGATTGTTAAATTCATGGGCGATTCCCCCCGTCATGGTTCCCATAATCTGAAGCCTCTGCTGGTGGGCAATGGTTTCCTCGCTCTGATGGATCTCTTCCAGTATTTTATTCAGTTCCAGAAGATAAGCGATTTCTTCCGTATCCTTTCGTTTCTGAACCCTTAAATCTCCGATGTAAATCACAAGCCCCAGAACAATTGCCATGGCACAGAAAAAAACAAGTCCAAGTTTAAAAAATCCCGCTGCCACAGGTATGTAGATATCATTGTAATCAATTACTGCACTGACCACCAGGAATCCATCCCCGATATGTGCCGGTGAATAGGCGCTGATCTTCTTTACTTCCGGAACCCCCGGATCCACCCACCAATAGGAATAATACTCAGAAACCCCTTCCTCCCCGCGGTTCTGTTTGTCTATCATCTGCTTTAAGCTGGTTAAGTCCACGCCAGGGAACATCTCTTTCCTGCCGGAAATTACGTTAATCCCCCACTGCTGCTCCTGGGGATGGGCCAGTATGATGCCGGAAGAATCCTTTACGACTACATATCCATTGGTTCCAAGACGGATCTTGGAAACCATGGACTTATAATAGCTTCTTTCATTAATTACAATGGAAATGGACCCGATATCAGGTAAGTTCCGCTTTATCACCAGATAAAGATCACCGTTTTCCAGTTTGCACTGGAGAAACTGCTCGGACTGGCTGATTGCAGTAACCGAGTAGGTTTTCATCATGCCATACCCCTTCATGCTCTTTATTAAATTACCAGAAGTATCTTCTACAATGACATCATAGACAAACCGTTTATGATTGGAAACATATTCCTTAATTATACTCCAGTCCCTGGTTCCGGTCTTTTCATAGTTTTCCTCTACAATATCACAGATTGTACTTAAATCCGACTGATATCCTTCAATAAAGACCTTTAGATTCTCTCCCATGCTCTGGGTTGTTAACAGCATCTGCTTTTTCTGATTGTTAATAATTGCATCCTTATATTCCTTCCATATTCCAAAAACAAGGAAGCAGAAAATAATCAGAACAGCTGCCATCGCACAGCAGATAAAAATCCCGGCATAATTTCTCTTTCCTTTTAATTTAATCATGATTATGTTCCTCGTTTCCCTCTTCCTCATTGACTTGTTCTATTATTAATATTATAATAAATTATAACATATTTCGATAAGATTCTACATGATTTTCATTTGGGGGAAGCTATGTCTGATAAAGTATTAATCGTAGATGATGATCCATCTGTTTTAAAACTGTTGGAAAAAGTCATGCACAGCAATGATTTAGAAACTACTGTGGCAGACAGCGGTCTTGCTGCTCTTAACTGTATAAAAAATCATACCTATGATATGATTCTTATGGATGTCATGCTGGGAGATATGGAAGGTTTTGAAGTCATTAAGAAGCTGCGAAGCCAGGGAATACAGACGCCGGTTATGATTGTCAGCGGACGGAACGAGGACTATGATTCCTTATATGGCCTGTCTCTGGGAGCCGATGATTATATCACCAAGCCTTTCCGCCCTCTTGTATTAGGTGCCAAGGTAAAGGCGCTCATAAGGCGCTACAAAAATCAGGTACTGGACAGTTCCGATATCCTGGAATGCGGTCCTTTTACCTATAACACTTCCACCATGCGTTTTTATAACAGGGGGGAAGAAATCATTCTCTCTTCAAAGGAAAGCAGTCTTATGCTTTTGTTTTTAAAGCATCCCGGACAGGTCTACACAAAAGAGATGATCTATGAGCACGTATGGGGCAACAGTGTCGCAGTTGACGATAATGCCATCATGGTTTATATCAATCGTCTCCGGGGTAAAATCGAAGAGGACCGGCAGAAGCCGGCCCATATTGTAACTGTCAGAGGTCTGGGATACCGGTTTATCCCTTAGGCCTCTGGCTTTTTTTATTGATCAGATATTTAAGAGTGGTTTCAGGCACCACATCCTTAATATGATTAAAGTCACCCTTCTCATACCAGTCTCTTACCAAAGAAGCACTGACTGCAGTTCCTTTGATCTGTTTTCTCTCAACTTCCATTACCTGAATCCCATAACTGGGCAGAATCTGTTTCATTTCTTCATTGTACTGCCCTGTTATGGCACAATTTGGCTCCGTACCTACAAAACGCTTTGTAATTCCCAATTCCGGAGCTATGCGCCGTGCAAATAAAGTCAGATCCAGAAGACAGTTAGCTTTTTGAGCCTGGGCCTTCTCCTTAATAAAATACGTGGGAAAAGTGGCTGCTGAGATAACAAAATCCGAGGATCGGTGGACAATAACCCGGGATAAATCTTTCACTCCTTCTTTAACCAGCAGATAGCGGTCCTCCGCGTTAAAAAAACTCCTGTCATCGGATAACACCAGCACATGAAGATAATCACAGTGGTTAAGTGCCTGCTCCACCAGATACCGGTGTCCATTGGTAAAGGGATTGCAGTTTACTACCATGCAGCCGATTACCGGACCAGTCAGCAGCGCTTCTTTCGGAGACTCCTCTTTTAAACGGTGGATAAATTGAACAAAGCCCTCTTTCCGGTTCTCCATAAAAAGAATCTCCCCGGTCTTTAAGACGCCGTAGAATCCCAGATTTTCAAACATTTCCTGATTCTCCGGCTTGGTATAAAGGAGTATATGGGACCTTCCTTTTTCAAATTCATACTGTACCAGTGCAGAAACAATGGTTGCCGCCAGTCCGAAGCCTCTTGCCTCCTGATCTACAGCAATGCATTTTAACACATTGTCGTGAGCAGAGCCTGTTGCCGCAATCCGGTAGTTTTCATCTAAAAGGCATATGGTATACTCGATTTCCTGATCGTAATCCAGATGATTACAGGCGAGAAACTCCTTTAAACGCTCCAGCTCTTTCCCCCGAAAGGGTCTGCCTTCCAGTCTCATGAAATCCATAAAGTCCTCCCCACTCTCCTGTTAACAGTGTGAGAAATATGGTGACAGCAAGAAGATCTGCACTTCCTCCTGCACTGATATTCTTTTTCACAAACCATTTATCCAGTTCTTTTAATAGATCCATGCTTTCTTTCCTGTAGGCACCTCCGGCTCTTAAAAACTCTGCGGCAATTTTCTTCACCTGGTTTAACACCCTGGGATTATGCCTGGAAAGAATGTTGGAATCATCTACTTTGCTCATAAGATGAAACAGAGTTTCCAGCTTGACGCAGTTCCACTCCTGACCATTACAAATCCCCATGGCCATCACCGGCAGTGAAATTTTAAATACAGAAAAATAGCCGCTTATGGCCTCTCCTCTTGCACCCGTCAGCCCGTACTTTTGAAGGTTCTTTTCCCCTTTTGAAACAAAGGTATCCATGTTCTGTACTTCTTTCACCAGCACATTTCTTACCATTGCCTGTTCCATCTCCATGAGCTGTTTTAAAGTAACCCTTCCATAAGAGTGGTGGCAGGCTCCTGCTGCCCCGCATAAAATTCCCAGATGAAAGACCAGGCCTTTGTGTGTATTAACTCCTCCGGTTGCCTGATACATGGCCCGTTCCGCCAGAATTCCGATTCTGCGAATGGTTTCAAATAACACAGGGGGAGTTTCCCACAACCTCTCCCCCTCCAGAGCCATTGTGATAAAATAAGGCTTCAGGGCCCTGGCGCTCCGCTCAAAAGAGACCACATTCATATCAGTATGGGCCCCATTGGAATAAGGATCCACCAGACCTGGCTTGGGAAGAGTATAGACCTCTTCAAGCAGCGCACGGTACGCCAGATCCCCAATACGATATGCAGCTTCTTCCTCCTTTGAGGGTACATTCACACAAGACCTGCTTTGCATTGTCTATTCTCCTGAAAATTCAAATTTTTTAATCTGGCGGACAACATCCATTACCGTACCATCACGGCTTTCAATGATTCCCACTACTTTATCATCAAACTGCACCCGTTCCGGCTCCCCTACGATGGAATATGCAATATCCCGCAGTTCTTCAATGGTTTTAAACGGAAGATCCACATTCTTCATGCAGTCAATTAAATCCTGTCTTCTGGGATTAATTGCAATACCGTAATCAGTAATCACCACGTCAATGGATTCTCCCGGAGTGGTAACCGTTGTTACATCTGTGCAGATGGCCGGAATTCTTCCCTGAAGAAGAGGCGCAATCACAATGGTGCATTTTGCGCCGGCTGCTGTATCCGGATGCCCTCCCTGGGCGCCGGTAATAATGCCGTCGGATCCAACCACAACATTACAGTTAAAATTCACATCTACTTCCAATGCTGCCAGTATTACAAAATCAAGCTTGTTGACGACTGCTCCTTTGTTAAACGGATCAGCATATTCGCCGGCACTGATGCGGAAATGTCTGGGATTGATTACGGACTCGACTGCATTTAAATCAAAGTCCTGAGTATCTAACAGTGCGTCTACCTGGTTGTTCTCCAAAAGATCACACATGGGCTTTGTTAGGCCTCCCACGCCGAACTTCATTCGTATATTTCTCTCCTTCATGATTCTGGAAAGAGAAATGGTAGAAGCGATGGAAGCTCCGCCTACACCGGTCTGATAAGAAAATCCGTCCTTGAAATAAGGGGTGTTTACCACAAACTGGGTACAGTAATCCGCCATCATCAGCTTTCTCATATCTGTGGTGGGCTTAGCCGCTCCTGTTGCGATTTTATCCGGGTTTCCGATCTGGTCAACCACAACCACATAATCCACCTTTGTCATGGAAATATGAGCAGGAAAGTTTGGAAATGGAACCAGACAGTCCGTAATGGCAACCACCTTATCCGCATAATCCGCATCAACCATGGAGTAGGAAAGCACGCCGCAGTCAGACTTTCCGCCGATTCCACGGCAGTTTCCGTAATCATCGCAGGTAGGGGATCCGATAAATGCAATATCGATTCTCACTTCCCCAGTCTCTATGGCACGGACTCTTCCGCCGTGGGAACGCATGACAGCCAGTCCTTTCAGTTTTCCTTCTGAGATGGCACGTCCGATTTTTCCTCTCACGCCGGAGGACTGAATGTTTGTAATTGTTCCGTCTTCTATGTATTCCACCAGCTTATCATGGGCCTTTCCCAGAGAGCTGGCACAGATGGTAATATTCTTAATCCCCATGTTGTGGATCTCTTCCATCACCATGTTAACTACATAATCTCCATCACGGAAATGGTGGTGAAAGCCCAGTGTCATCCCATCCTGAATACCGCATTTTACCAGCACCTCATGAATGTTCTCCACCAGCTTGCTTCCTTCTGAATTAATGACACATCTGGTAGACGGACCGTCTTTCTTATATTCATAACCGTCAAAATAATGATTTCCCTTAAATGGTTTTTTTCCTGTTATTTTTAAGATTTCTTCCGGAATCTCTCTTCCTACTGCATTGATCATCTTATAAATCTCCTTTATATACGCCGGAAGCCTTAGCCAGTTCAATGGTTCTCCTTGCTCCGTCATAGAATGCAATATCAATCATCTTTCCATCCACTGTAAATACACCGATACCCATTTCCTTTTTCTCTTCGATCTCTTTCACCACTTTTTCTGCGAAAATAATATCTTTTCCTGAAGGAGTAAAGATTTCATGAACAATGGGAATCTGCCGGGGATTGATGATGGATTTGCCGTCAAAGCCCATCAGATGAATTGTCTCCACGTCCCGGCGGAAGCCCTCCATATCATCAAGGTTGGTATATACTGTATCAAAACACTGTACCTTTGCCGCCCTTGCTGCAATAATTAAATTCTGTCTGGCTCCCATCAGCTCGATTCCCGTTCCGGTTATACGGGTCTGCAGATCCTTGGTATAATCTCCTCCTGACAAAGCGATTCCGAAGAGACGTTCCGATGCTTCGCAGATATCCAGAGCCTTCATGACACCTCTCGCTGATTCGATGGCTGCCATAATAAGGATCCGGCCTTCCGGCATCCCGAAATCCTTTTCTGCCTTCTCAATCTCTTCTTCCACCCTGTGGATGTCTTTTGGACATTCCGTCTTAGGAATACGAATGGCATCACACCCGCCGGCCACTGCACAGCGGATATCTTCCTGCCAGTATGGCGTATCCAGTCCGTTAATCCGGACTACCCGTTCACAACCTCTGTAATCAATCTCTTTCAGAGCGTGGTACAGGGAAAATCTGGCGGCATCTTTCTGGTTTTCTGCAACTGCATCCTCTAAATCCAGCATGATGCTGTCCGGTCTATAAATATAGGGATCCTTAATGAGCCCCGGCTTCTGGGCATTTAAAAACATCATGGTTCTTCTGAGCCGCTTTTTCACTAAATTGATCATTCTGCAGCACCTCCCCAAAGAATATTGACAAAGTGGTCCATGGAGCGGGATACGGCCCCTTCTACCCTGGCTTTGATGGTACAGTCAAGAGCTCCTTTGTCTACTATGGAAATTTTAATATTATCCACTCCCAAATGATTCAGAGTTTCAAAAACCACGTTTCTGATCTGGTTGCCATACTGATTGATCACTGCGCTCTCCAGTGTAAAATCGATCCTGCCGTCTCCTGGCTCCACAGTCACCTGACAGTCACTGGATTCCAGCGTTCCGGCCATAGCCGGTCTTTCTATCTCCATTTTGTTTAAAGCCTCCCTTTTATTTTCTATGATTTCAGTTTACACGGGGAATCTTAACTCCGGAAAAAATGTATCTTAAAAAATATTAAGGAAGGGAGCCTGCAGTCAATGCAGAACTCCCTCTCTTAATAGATTAAATTATTCAGAAAAATGTTCCTTTATAAACTGGATCGCGTTCTCTCCCGCCATTCTTCCGGAATTGACGGCAAATCCAAGCGTATTTCCTGGAAGAACGAATACGTAATCCGGGTTGCATATGGAGTTGGCATCCGTTCCTGCCGCATAAAGCCCTGGAATCACCTGATTTTCTTTATCTACCACCTCTGTTTTATAATTAATCCGAATTCCGCCAAGGCTTCCGTATGCACTCGGTGCAAACTTGAGTGCATAGTATTTAGGCCCATTGATTGGCTTTAGGTATTTTGGATTTTTGTTAAACATGGTGTCTCTGAATTTACAGCATTCATTATAATCAGCTATGGTTTTTTCAAGCCCCTCTTTATCAATTCCAGTTTTATTTGCCAGTTCCTCAATGGAATCGGCTATGAAAAGGACGTCATTTCCATTTTTAATCAGTTCCTGCATTTCCTGTTTAAAATCGTCCATGCTGATATTGGAGGTAACCACATTAATCAAATCCAGTCCGTTTTTTTCGTACTGATGTAAAATAGCATCATCTATGATTGAAAATGCTACCCGGTCTTTCTGTCTGGCAATAGCATTTACAGAGAAAACGGGATTTTCCACCACTGCTTCATCATAGAACCGGTCACCATCCAGATTTACGAAGAGGTTGGGCTGACGGAACGGTAATTCAATAGGAGCATAACCGCCTGTATTTGGTGCAAAAAACACTAATTCCATATCCATTCGGTCGCTGGCAGCGCCTGCATCCCATGCCATACTGATTCCATCTCCTGTTAGTCCCGGTATTCTGTAGGAGAAAAGATCCTTTCCCCATTCAAAATCGGTATATTTATTAATGAATTCAGGACTGTCCCCAAATCCTCCGGTAGCAATAATTACTGCCGAGCCATAGGCACTTATTTCTCCTTCTCCATCCTTTGCAACCACACCGATCACTTCACCATCTTCCTTCAAAATACGCTGTATGGGGGATTCCAGACAGATTTTTACGCCCAGCTCCTCTGCCCTGTCTGTCATTGCCTTAATCATGGTCGCTGCTGCTCTCAGCCCCGGAGCTCCCGTTTTCGGCTGAACAATATGCCAGGTTGCTTCTGAACCAGGAAAATATTTAGATGGCAGAGCAAATTTCACCCCCATATCCTGAAGCCAGGCAATAGTGCCTGCAGATTTATCTATATAGCCCTTTACCAGTCTTGCATCGGAACGCCAGTGTGTGTAATCCATAAATTTCTGGAATGCGCTCTCCCTGGTACAATCAATCAGCCTGTCCTTCTGCAATTTTGTCTCCACACCCAGAAGACCCATTGCCATGTTGGCACAGCCGCCTGTTGTATTGGCCTTTTCAAATACAAGCACCTCTGCCCCCTGCTCTGCAGCTGCTATTGCAGCAGCAAGTCCTGCTGCTCCTCCGCCTGCAACAATTACATCCGCTTCCAACTCTCTCATGATTCCATCCTCCATCTCTTTATTTTCATAATATTATAATTAAAATTATAATCCTGATTCCGCTTTACCAAAACACCTTACACTCTCCGCTTTCTGCCAAGTCCTTTTTTCATTCCATTGCTTTCACCAGAAAAACTTCCGACTTGTGCCGGTTCTGACGGCAGAATGGGCTTCACCGTACCATACCGTCTTACAGCGTTCCTCATGCATACCTTTGTGCACATTTCACACTTGGTGCAAAGATCTGTATCAATGATGTGAATTAAATTTTCCCCTCCTCTGACGGCATGTTCCGGGCATGCCATACAGTCGCCGCATCCGCTGCAGACAGCCGGATCAATATAAAATTTCACATAGGAAATGCAGCTTAAGGACTGGCAGATCTTTCTGTCTATGTGTTTTTCAAATTCTTCCCCAAATTTCTTCATAGCCGTAAACAGAGGGACAGCAGCTGTTCTTCCGATATCACATAAAGTTCCCGCCTTCAATGTGTCACAAATTTCCTTCATTACGGAAAGATCACCGTCCCTGCCTTTTCCTTCTGCTGCATCCTGCAAAATACGGAAGAGCTGATAGATTCCTTCCCTGCAGTACACACAGGTTCCGCAGGTTTTCCGGCTGTTTAAAAGCATTCTCTTACAAGTCCAGTCCACAATACAGGTATCATTGGAGAAAACCTCTAATTTTGCTGTTTCAAGCATGGTACCCTCTTTTAAAAGGCTGGAATAGGTAAATGGAGTATCCAGTTCATCGGCTCCATAAACTGCTCCCATGCTCCCGCCTGCCGATACAAATTTTACTGTTTTACCAGCTGTTACTCCTTTGCCGTATTTGGTTATGATTTCTTCCAGGGTGATTCCAAAGGGAATTTCATAAATTCCAGGCTCCATAACATCACCTGTTAAAGCTACGATTTTATGAGGCACGTAATTTTCGTCCGTCAGATATCGGTGCAGAGCCAGCATCGTCTCTCCGTGATGTACCAGAACCCCCTCTTTGAATATTTCTTTCTGTGCCCCCTTCATGTCATCTGTCAGCTCAGTCTGAATTCCTCTCAGTCTGAATTTCTCTTCAAAAATTTCGTAATTTCTTGACAATAACGCGCGGATGCTGCTAAGTTCAAGCCGGTCTCTTAAAGCTTCCATACCACTTATCACTTCATCCAGATAATGTTCCAGCAGATATTTTGCATTCCCGCTTTCACTCTGATCTTCCGGAAAAAGACAGATAAGCTCCTTCCATTCCCTGCTGCTCCATCTTTCTGCAGAAGGTCTTCCTTTAATCCCGTGTCCGAATATTCCAATTCTATCCGTTTCCATCTTTTTTCACCCTCTTTATTTATACTGATACTCTGTCCAGAATCTGGATCTGGTAAGCCTTGGACGCAGATCACACTGTAAACATCTTGATGCCTCACATCTGGCTTCCGTTTCCCCAAACCCTTCTGTCATAAGATTAAAGTTATCTTTCCGCTGGTCCAGTGAAATACAGCGGTATGTCCTGCGGTCTAAGTCTGCGAATCCCTCTGCCTTACCGATAAAGCCGTCTGCTTCCTCATTTTCTGTCAAACATTCTTCTATATTGCCATCCCCACCTAAATAACGGTCAATTTCAGAGGCTGCCTTTCTGGCTCCCGCAATTGCCTGGATGACAGAAGCTGTTCCTGTTACCGCATCACCTGCTGCAAAAACTCCCTTTATCCCCGTGTTTCCACTGCCATCTGTTTCCATAAGCCCTCTCGGATTCAAAGTCAGCTCCTCAAAGCTTTCCAGATCCGGCTTCTGCCCTGTGGAAAATATAACCATTTCTCCGGAAATCACATGATCAGAATCTTCCTTTACCGTTAAAATCAGCTTTCTGTTTTCATCAAAGGTAAAGCTCTCAACTTCACGGCAGAGAACGCCGGCTGCTTTTCCATCCTTTTCAATAATTCTTATAAAGGTTCTTCCGTTGTAGATCTGGATTCCTTCTTCTCTGGCTTCGGAAATCTCTTCTTCACCGGCCGTCATGCTGCCTTCCTCTTCCAGGCATACCACAGATACTTGCCTGCATCCCAGCCGCTTTGCGGTTCTTGCACAGTCGAAGGCAACATTTCCCCCGCCCAATACCACAACAGAATCTTTCAGTTCCATCTGAGAGCTTAACAAGTCCCGTCTGAGGAAATCAATATTTACATGGACATTTAAAAGATCAGCCCCAGGCAAAGGAATCCGCACGCCCTTGTCGGTTCCGACAGCAATCAGAATTGCTTCATAGCCAAGGTTCTTCAGTTCTTCTAAGGAACTGATCTTCCGATTGGTAAAGATTTTTACTCCTGCCTCTCTGATCACTGCAATTTCCTCTTCCACAACCGGTGCAGGCAGACGGTAATCCGGGATTCCGGCTGAGAGCATTCCTCCTGCGACCGGCAGTTTTTCATAAACATCAACTCCATGTCCTGACTTAGCCAGATAGTATGCTGCCGTAAGTCCGGCCGGACCGGCTCCGACAACTGCCACCTTTTTTCCAGTTTGTGGTTTGAAAACAGACTTTTCTTTCCACCGTTGAGTATCTTGTTCGGCTGCAAACCGTTTCAGTTCTCTGATTGAAACAGCTCCATTCACCTCTTTTCTCCTGCAGGCGGATTCACAAAATCTCATGCACACAAGCCCCAGTGACTTGGGAAATGGAGCCTTTTCCCGGACAACAGCCGCCGCTTCCTCATATTTTCCTTCTTTAATGAGACGGACATACTTAGGAATATCGATACCGGCAGGACATTCCTGCTTACAGGGTATGAGGATATCTTCTCTGTTTCCCTCTTTAAAAGTCCCTTTCTTATCCTGAAGGGCTCCAGTCGGGCATACTTCCACACAGGCACCGCAGAACCGGCAATCTGCTTTTGCCAAAGAAAGACCTCCGTTTACACCGACGGTTATTCTGTCTTCCTCATTCTTATGATATCCAAGAATTCCAACCCCTCTCACATCGCGGCAGACACGCACGCAGCGTCCGCAAGCCACACAGCGATTGGGATCTCTGATAATTAACGGATTTCCGGTTTCCACATTTACTGCATTTAAGGTTCTTCTTAACCTGGAAGTGCTGACTCCCAGATACTGGATCAGAGACTGAAGCTCGCATTTTAAATATTTGGGACAGGTTGTACAGTCATCTACATGATTGGCCAGCATCAGTTCCATGGAGAGTCTTCTCATCCGGTCAAGATCCTCTGACTTTGTCTTTACCGACATGCCTTCCTCTGCCAGTGTGGTACAGGCCGTCTGAGGTTCCTTTATCCCGTTTATTTCAACCACACACAGCCTGCAGCCTCCCTCCGCATGCAGATCCGGATGATAACACAGGTGAGGAATGTAAATATCCGCATGCTCCGCTGCCTCCATGATCGTCTTTCCTTTTTCTGCATAAACTTCCATGCCGTCAATCTCAATTTTAACCTGATTCATTTCAACCTCCAATTTTCTTGACTCCTTTGTTGAGATTCATTTATACTAGTACTATAAACTTTGCCACAGAGGCAAAGTCAATAGCGGAGTGTGAAAAAAATGACAAACTTATATACGATTGGGGAAGTTGCACGGTTTCTTAAAATTTCAACGAAGGCTTTGCGTAATTATGATGACATGGGGCTCTTAAAACCCTGTTATATCTCACCAGAAACCAAATACCGCTACTACAGCTATGAACAGTTTTTCATTATAGACGTAATCCGTTACTTAAACAAAACCCTTGGAATTCCCCTTGAGAACGTGAAAAAGCTGTTGGAAGAGAACAAAGAACCAGACCAGTTATTAACCCAGCTTAAGTCTCATAAACAGCAGCTGGAAAGCAGGATGGCTGCCTTAGAAAGTTCCCGGCAGCTGACTGAAAATCTGATAGAAAAGATAGAAGACCAAAAAAAATATCCCGGTAAAATTGGGATATACGAAAAATACCAGATGAGCCGGAATTTGTATTATCACAAACTGGACATCTCTATTTATGATATAGATAAATATGTAACAAGAAATGGGGCAGATGAAGACCTGCCCGAGACCAACACGATGTGTCTTTTGTTTTCCCGATCAGATCTTCAGGCAGAAGAAGCTTTAAAAGTCCGGGGGTTTGGTGTTCTTTCTGAGAAAAAACTGCCCGGAATGGAGTTAAAAACCATTCGGGAAGGCCGCTATATCACCCGGAGTTTTCTTTATTCTGAGGAAAATACCATCACTGCATTTAACGAGCTGGCTAAATATGCACAAGTAAAAGGAATTGCTTTAGACGAAACTGCATATTTAATCTCTCCCATGGTGAAATTTCCTGCGTGCTCCAAATATGATTATCTGATGGAGCTTCAGATTATGATTCATCTATAGAATTAAAAATGCTCCTTATTCACTCTGATGGATTTTCCAGTCATGGATCATCTTCTTTATTTCACGAATCAGTTCCTCAACCGAATGGGTTCTGCTTCTGGCGCACCCTTTTGCATCCTGCCCGCAGATTAAGCATTTACGGACGGGTGCAGAAAGGAATTCTCTGCTCGTACTGACACCATTTTTATCATAAACATCAATATCCCACAACCGTCCCAGCGGATGAGTCTCTTCCAGCCTGACCGCCAGCTCTTTAACCTGGGCAGGATCGAAACAATCCAGGGCATAGAATTTTATATAGCCTGCATTCTCTGATATCCCGGTCATCTCTTTGATTCCGATTCCCGAATCAGAAACCACCTGTTCCAGTGCTTTCGTTCCTTCTAAAAAGGCAAGTAAAATGTCGGGGGAAGTCTTGACTGGCCCCGGTATGTTCATTGCAAGTGCCAGCGTAACCAGCCCCTTATGTTTGTCCTTTAGTTCCTCCTGGATTCTGACTTTCTTATCACGGAACCGAAGCATTTCTTCAAGATCCACATATCGCTCCATATTCTACCTCTAATCTGTGCAAAAATCTTCTCTCTGGAAAAAATCTATAGCTTTCTGATCTTTAATGTCAAAGGAATTATCATAAGAATCCAGACGATTGGTTCTGCTATGATAATTCCCATATATTTAAGGACCGGTGCCAGAAATGCTGCAATGGCAACCTTCCCTGCCAGCTCGATAAAACTTGACACAACCGGCGTTTTATGATCCCCGCACCCCTGAAGTGCATTTCTGAATATGGAAATCCCTGCAGGCACAAAATAAAACAGGGTATTAATCTTTAAATAAAGGGCTGCAGTTCCGGCTATCTGGCGATTCAAAGAGCCGGTTACCAAATAAACCAGATAAGGCGCCACAGTGTAGCTTAAAAGAATCATTGCCGCCGACCAGATGGACGTAATGATAAGTGCCTGGGAAATTCCCTTATGGATTCGGGCTATCTTACCTGCTCCCATATTCTGACTGCAGAAATTTGCCATGGTAACTCCCATGACCGAAAATGGAAGCATAAAAAACTCCGTGATCTTGCGTGCAGCGGTATGGGCAACAATGATATCTGTTCCCAGAAGATTGATGGCACTCTGCAGGGAGAGGGTTCCGAAAAACACCAGTGACATCATAAGTGCCATGGATATTCCATATGTATAAAGCTGTCGGACCTCACCCACTGTAATCCTGAAATCCCGGATATGAAAGCGAAAAACCGGATACCGCTTCATCATATAAACCAGGCTTAAGACTGCCGACAGGGACTGGGACAATACAGTTGCAACAGCTGCTCCCTCCACACCCTGATGAAGGACAAGTATGAAGAAAAGGTCCAGAAATACATTGAGAATACTGGACAATACCAGAAACGCCAGAGGCGCTGCCGTATCTCCCACCGCTCTTAAAATGGACGCACAGGCGTTATAAAGCATGGTCATGACCATTCCAAGCAGGATGATCCGGATATAGCCTTTCGCGGCAGGTCTTAAAGATTCCGGTACATGAAGCGCCCTTAAAAAGAATGGCAGACCTCCCACACACAGCAGTGTAATCAGGACAGAGGTTATGGTACCAAGAAGCAGACATCCAGCCGAATACCTCCTGACCCGTCCTTCCTCACCGGCCCCGTAACTTCTTGCTGTAAGCAGGGCAAATCCGCCGGTCAGGCCGGATAAAAAACCAATAAACAGAGTACTGATGGAAGTGGTTGCCCCCACAGCTGCCAGTGCATTTTCTCCCAGGGTGCTTCCCACCACCCGGGTATCTGCAAGGCTGTAAAACAGCTGAAATAAATTACCAGCTGCAACAGGAAGCGCAAACTGGAGCATGATTTTTCCAGGGCTGCCTTTTGTTAAATCCCTCATTCTTTCTCCTTTGTAACCTCATTATTCCCCCCTCAATCAAATACCTTCAGACAGTAAAATCTTCAAACCCGGAAATCATGGGATATGGCGCAAGGCTTTTTACCGGACCGGTTATCGTACCCTTTACATAAGAGCTGAATGCCGGGCGGCGAAATGGTTCTTTTGTTTTATTTTTAATCAGTCTGTCGTTTCTTCCCAATTCTCCTATGTAATTTCCGTTCCTGTCATACAGCTCTCTGCCGTAAAATTTTCCAAGAGCCGTTCCGTCACACGCAACTAAATAATCCCGCTGCTTCACCCCGATATAGCTTCCTCCCCAGTTCCAATATTTTTCCATATTTTTAACACCTTTCCATTTTTCATTCGTTAACATCATACAACATTTTCAGAAAAAAAGGAACACTTAAGAGGAGGCACTTAGTCAAACTTAACCAAATTTCAAGGAACACTGGATTTTTCCTGTGTTCTGTTATATAATCAACAGCAAAAACATAAAACCAGCACATACACAGGAGGATATTATGGGATTTCAATATGTCAGCAATCTGCCCAGCCCGGAAGAAATCAAAGATCGTTTTCCCCTTCCGGCCGCTTTAAAAGCCCTTAAGATAGAAAGAGACCAGGCCATCAGTGACGTACTTACAGGAAACAGCGACAAATTTCTGGTTATAATTGGTCCCTGTTCCGCTGATAACGAAGATTCTGTCTGTGATTATGTAAACCGTCTGGTGAAGATTCAGGAAAAAACAAAAGACCGTCTGATCCTGGTCCCCAGAATTTACACCAATAAACCAAGAACTACAGGCGAAGGCTATAAAGGAATGCTTCACCAGCCTGATCCGGAGAAAAAGCCGGACATGCATGAAGGTCTCATCGCCATCCGCCGTATGCACATGAAGGTATTTGAAGAAACCGGTTTATCCACAGCAGACGAGATGCTTTATCCGGAGAATTTAACCTACCTTGACGATATCATGTCCTACATTGCCATTGGGGCGCGTTCCGTGGAAAACCAGCAGCACCGCTTAACTTCCAGCGGCTGTGAAGTGGCTGTTGGTATGAAGAACCCCACCAGCGGGGATATCTCGGTTATGCTTAATTCCGTAGTCGCCGCTCAGCAGGCCCATGACTTCACCTACCGCGGCTGGGAAGTGAAAAGTTCCGGTAATCCCCTTGCCCATACCATTCTGCGCGGAGCGGTCAACAAGCATGGCCAGTGCATCCCCAACTATCATTTTGAAGATTTATTTCTTCTTCATGAGATGTACAGCAGACGCAGCTTAAAAAATCCTGCCTGTATCGTTGATGCAAATCATTCAAACTCCAATAAAAAATACAGGGAACAGATCCGTATCTCAAAAGAAGTCCTTCACAGCAGAAAGCATGCACAGGAGATCCGCGGCCTTGTTAAGGGGCTGATGATTGAAAGCTACATTGAACCAGGCTGCCAGAAGGTTGGAGATGGTTGTTATGGAAAATCCATCACAGATCCATGCCTTGGGTGGGAAGAATCCGAACGTTTGCTTTATGAGATTGCAGAGAACTGTTGATTTGTGAATAAAAGATCATGCTTTGACCCGAAGCATGATCTTTTTTATTTTTACCCTTGTAATTTCAAATAGAAATAGGTAAAATAAAAATACCAGATTTACCCTTATACATAACGTTTCATGAGCCCACACCGGCGGGAGCCGGTGCTAAAGAGAAGGAGGTACGGATATGCGGACGATGAATGTCGATATCCAGCTGCGTACCATTCCCATTCCGCTGGCACTCCTGATCAATACGGCTAATGCATTTATGTGCGATATCTATATTGATTACGGTCTGACCAGAGTTAATGTAAAAGACTATGATGAAATGAAGATGGGACTGGTTACACAGAATCGGAATTTATTATTTAACTTCGACGGCGAAGATGAACTCGCTGCTGAAGGACGGATCGGAATGCTGTTTAGACCGTAGACGTCGGAAAGGAACCCATATGACCCACCATACAAAAGAGAGTTGACCGCGGCGGATGGCCGGCGGACAACTCTCTTTTTCACGGTTCCCTTAACCAAGGAAAGCGGTTATACCAAAATACACAAGTACAATCACACCAAGAACAATTCTGTAATACCCAAAAAATTTAAAGTCATGCTGTCTGATATATCCCATAAGAAATTTAATGGCATACACAGAAACGGCAAATGCCACTACCATTCCCAGAATCAGATAAAACACCTGGGCTCCGGTAAAATGAAACCCGAATTTAACGATCTTTAAAAGGCTTGCTCCAAACATAACCGGAATCCCGAGAAAGAACGAAAACTCTGCAGATGCCGCCCTGGAGCATCCGAGAATCATGGCTCCCAGAATGGTGGAGCCGGAACGGGAGGTACCCGGAATTAAGGAAAGCAGCTGAAACAGACCAATATAAAGCGCTGTCTGGTAAGAAATCTCTCCCACCTTCTGAACCTCAAAGTTCCGGTACTGGTTCCGGTTCTCAATCACAAGAAAGAGTACACCGTATATAATTAAAGTCGCCGCTACCACATAGCCGTTCATTAAATATTTATCCAGAATGTCATCCACTAATATTCCAATAACAGCCGCAGGTAAGCATGCCAGTATGATCTTACTCCACAGAACAAATGTCGCCTTTTTCTGAGCCGCCTTTTTCCTGGGGGAAAATGGGTTCAGCCTGTCAAAATATAACACCACTACTGCAAGAATTGCGCCCAGCTGAATCACAACCAGAAACATGTTTTTATAACTGTCCGGCTGGTTTAAATGAATGATCTCATCTACCAGAATCATATGACCGGTGCTGCTGATTGGCAGCCATTCTGTAAATCCTTCCACAATTCCCAGAACGATAACTTTTAATAGCTCAATAATATTCATCTTAATTCCTCTGTTTTATGTATTTTCTATCTGCCAGTCTATTGGTGTAATTCCATTGGCTTCCAGATAAGCGTTTGTCTTGCTGAAATGCCTGCAGCCAAAGAATCCTCTGTAAGCGGAAAGCGGACTGGGGTGAGGCGCTTCCAGTATTAAGTGTTTTGGATTTGTAAGCATTGCCTTCTTATTCTGCGCCGGCCGTCCCCAAAGAAGAAAGACCATAGGACGGTCCTGCTCATTTAAGATCTTAATCGCCGCATCTGTAAAGGTTTCCCAGCCGATTCCCTGATGGGAGTTGGCTGCATGGGCCCTCACAGTCAGTACGGTGTTTAAAAGCATGATTCCCTGATCCGCCCATTTTTTCAAATATCCGTTGTTTGGAATCTCACATCCCAGATCTTCTTTCAGTTCCTGATAGATATTCACCAGAGACGGCGGAATATCCACATCGGGTTTCACGGAAAAGCACAGACCATGAGCCTGACCAACATTGTGATAAGGATCCTGCCCCAGTATTACCGCCTTAACCTTGGAAAGGGGGGTAAACTGAAACGCATTAAATACGTCATTGGGGTCCGGAAAAACTTGTGTAGACTCATACTCTTTCCTTACCTTCTGATAAAGTTCCCTGTAATATGGCTTTTTAAACTCCCCGCTTAAGGGTTCCAGCCAGTCGTTGTCAATTGCTCCCATATTTTCTCCTTTGCATCTCACCGGAATAACCCGGTTTTAAATCCGAACCGGTACACCTTTTTCCTGTAAGTACCGTTTTAATTCCATAATCTCCAGTTCTTTGTAATGAAACAGGGAAGCCGCCAAAGCCGCGTCTGCCTTTCCTTTTGTAAGAGCACTGTGAAAATGCTCCATGGTCCCTGCACCTCCTGATGCAATGACAGGGACCGATACCGACTCTGCTATAATCCGGTTTAATTCATCATCATAACCCGCCTTCGTACCGTCGCAGTCCATGCTGGTAAGCAGGATCTCTCCTGCCCCCAGACGGTCTGCTTCCATGGCCCACTCCACGGTATCAAGACCTGTATCGATTCTTCCTCCGTTCTTGAAAACGTTCCAGCCGGTTCCGTCTGCCCGTCTTCTGGCATCGATGGCAACCACCACGCACTGGCGTCCAAACTTATCCGCAGCATCAGAAATCAGTCTGGGGGTATTGATTGCGGAAGAATTAATGGATATCTTATCCGCGCCTTCCCGCAGAAGCATCTTAAAATCTTCTACAGTCCGTATACCGCCGCCTACTGTAAATGGAATAAAGACCTTTTCTGCAACCCGGCGTACCATATCTACCACTGTATTCCGGTTATCGGAGGAAGCTGTGATATCAAGAAATACCAGTTCGTCTGCTCCTGCTCTATCATAGGCTGCAGCGATCTCCACCGGATCTCCGGCATCCTGTAAATTGACGAAATTAACACCCTTAACTACTCTTGCGTTGTGTACATCCAGACATGGGATGATTCGTTTCGTAAGCATGCGGCTCCTCCTTTAAGTCAGTTCAATGAAGTTTTTCAGTATCTTAAGACCGGTATCCCCGCTCTTTTCCGGGTGGAACTGGCAGGCAAATACATTGTCTCTTTCCACCGATGCACCAAAGGCCACACCGTATTCACAGGAGGCCGCAACATCAGATTCCCTGTCTGCTTCTAAATAATATGAATGGACAAAGTAGACATACACACCGGAATCCAGTCCTTTAAAAAGTCTTGCTTCCGGCCTGATTGTCAGGCTGTTCCATCCCATATGGGGAACCTTAAGTCCCGGCCTGTCCGGGAATTTAACAATTTTACCGGGAAGAATGGAAAGCCCCCTGACGCCTTCGCATTCCTCACTGCTTTCAAATAAAAGCTGCAGCCCTAAACAGATCCCCAAAAAGGGAGTCCCTTTTTCTGTCACCTGGCGGATCACTCCAGGCAGATCATACTGGCAAAGCTTATCCATGGCATCGCCAAATGCTCCCACTCCAGGAAGAATCACTTTGTCCGCAGACAGAATGGTTTCCTTATCCCGGGTTACCACCGGCTTCTCCCCTAACGAAGCAAGGGCTTTTTCCACACTTTTTAAGTTTCCGGCATCATAGTCAATAATCGCAATCATGGCAGCCACCTCTTTTTCGCCTTTTTCCAATATTCTAACACAGTCCCTGATCCTGCACAACGCAAAACATGACTAAATGCTTCGGATGAATTCCACGGAATTTACAGGAATCGATTCTGCTTTCTCCCTCAGCCCTTCCGAAAGCTGTGCAAAACTCCCGTGAATCCGGTACAGAAATGCCTTATTATTTACAGAAGCGGTTTTCTCAAAGGGCCACCGGATTACCGTCGGTGTCTGAAATCCCACTCCAAGTTCCAGAATCAGAAGCTTTTTATTCAGCGTCCCTGCCAGCCATCTGGTATAGGCATTCCACTGGGGAAGATACCCCTCCTCAATATAATTCTCTGCCTTAATCGTATTGCCGGTCAGCGGCTCCCCGCAATGGGGACAGATGTCATCGGCAGCCTCTCCCGGTTCCCAGATGTCCTTTGTGCAGGATTTGGAACACTGCCTCCAGGTGACATTGCCGCAGGGAGCCACCATGCGTTTTATATCCAGACCGGACTTCATCAGTTCTCCATTGGTAAGTGTGGTTACTATAAAATAATCCTTATCTTTTACAAGTCCGCCCAGTTTTTCATAAAGGCAGTCTTCCCCGCCAGCTTTAAGCCCGTCCCATTCCTCGCCGATTCCGATCAGCAGCTTCTCACATTCCTTTATTTCATTTAATATCTGCTCATTCAAAGCCATACGCTATCCACCTTCTTTTCTGCAATCCTTATCCATTATACATCAATGGAGTTTTTAAGAAAAGATGGAAATTCTCACCTTGCGGCAGTCCTCTCTTCTATGCTATACTAATCTGTGCTATTTGAATAATGAAAAAGGAAGTCAGCATAACATGAATCGATTCAAAAGGCTCTCTCCCTTTTTGGGAGGCTGTGCAGCCATAGCAGTCCTGGCACTGCTGTTAGTCATCTACACTCTGACAAGACCGGTCCCCATGGCGGGAACCAAGAACATTACCGTAGACGTGGTATATGAAGACGGGGTGACGGACCACTATCAGTTAACGACAGAAGTGCAGTACTTATTAGAAGCCCTGAAAACCATACCGGATCTGACTATTGAAGGAACCGCAACCGATGAACTGGGCTTAATGGTTACTAAAATTAACGGCAGACAAGCAGATTATAAAACAGACGGTGCCTACTGGGCCCTCCTGTGCGACGGGGAGCCATGCAGCTACGGCGTAAGCCAGCAGGCCATTAAGGACGGGGAACGATACTCCTTCCAGTACACCCCCGCTGACGCTGCAGGCGGCGGATCATGATTCCAAATCGTCCCATAACTACAAAGAAGCTGGTGACTGATGCGTTTTTATGTGCGCTTTTATTTATCAGTCAGGTAAGCTTATCCTGGCTTCCCAATGTGGAGCTGGTTTCTTTATTTTTAATTTTATACACTCTGGTATTTGGCAGACACGTATGGATTATCCTGTACGTGTTTGTTCTGTTGGAAGGATTCTTCTGGGGAATTGGCATCTGGTGGTTTTCCTACTTATATGTGTGGGCTCTGATTCCAGCCGCCGTTTTTCTCCTATACAAAAAGAACTGCCCTTCACCGTTTTCGGCCGCACTGCTGTCAGGAACCTTTGGTATGCTGTTTGGTCTGTTCTCCTCTCTGCCCACTATACTGACCGGAGGCCTGGCTGCCGCCTTTGTCTGGTGGACTGCAGGAATACCATTTGACATTCTCCACGGAATGGGGAACTTCACTGTTTCACTTATTTTATTTAAACCCTTATATCAGCTGCTTACCCGGCTGAAGCAGCATCAATCATAAAGCAAAGGAGTATCTGACTATGGAAACAGCTATCGTAAGAATTAAAAAGGGGGAAGGCCGGTCTTTAAAAGCCGGTGGGATGTGGGTTTACGACAACGAAATTGATACCATTACGGGAGATTATACAAACGGAGATATCATCACTGTCCAGGATTTCGACGGCTACTGCATGGGGCGGGGCTTTATAAATACCAGTTCAAAAATCACAGTCCGCATGATGACCCGGAAAAAAGATGTGGAAATCAATGAGGATTTTATTGAAATGCGGGTGAGAAACGCATGGGAATACCGTAAGACTACCGTAGACACCAGCAGCTGCCGGATCATCTTCGGAGAAGCAGATTTTCTTCCGGGAATCGTAGTGGACAAGTTCTCCGACGTTCTGGTCGTGGAATCTCTGGCACTTGGAATTGACCGCTTAAAACCTGTGATTCTGGAAAAACTGAAATCCATTCTGGCAGAAGACGGAATCCAGATCCGCGGAATCTATGAGCGCAGCGATGCCAAGGTCCGGCTTCAGGAGGGAATGGAACGCTTCAAGGGATTCATCGGTGAACCCTTTGATACCAAAGTTGAGATTACGGAAAATGATGTTAAATATCTGGTGGATGTGGAAGACGGCCAGAAAACAGGTTTCTTTCTGGACCAGAAATACAACCGCCTTGCCATAAAACGCTTATGCAGGGACAAACGGGTTTTAGACTGTTTCACCCACACCGGCTCCTTTGCCTTAAACGCCGGTATAGCCGGAGCAAAAGAAGTGCTTGGTGTGGATGCTTCCGAGCTGGGCGTTGCCCAGGCAAGAGAGAATGCTGAGCTAAATGGTCTTTCAGACAGGGTTTCCTTCCGCTGCACCGATGTCTTTGAACTTCTCCCTGAATTTGAGAAGAACGGAGAAAAATTCGATGTGGTTATACTCGACCCTCCTGCATTTACCAAATCCAGAAACTCTGTAAAAAACGCAGTAAAGGGTTATCGGGAAATCAATCTCCGGGGCTTAAAGCTTGTTAAGGATGGCGGCTATCTGGCAACCTGCTCCTGTTCTCATTTCATGACCCCTGAACTGTTTACAAAAACCATAAGGGAAGCGGCTGTAAGCGCCCATAAGCGCCTGCGCCAGGTAGAATACCGCACCCAGTCAGCAGACCACCCCATTCTTTGGAGCGGAGACGAGAACTCTTACTATCTGAAGTTTTATATTTTTCAGGTTTGTGATGAGAAATAGGAATTTTAACCACTATAACTGTTTATATAAAAAGGGGCTGTTGCAAAATCAATGTCAATAAGTTAAGGCATTAATTGTGATACGTTCTGAAATCAGATAGTAGCCGGAAGTCGTTTTTGACTTTTCCGGCTATTTTTCTGATCTACCATTTTTCGTAGGTAACGACTTTTTTTGATGCCCAAAAGTATATATATTTAGAATCCGGTCGGTTGACTTCTGGACACAAGAAAATTTACGCTCTCGACAGAAACGTTGTAATCTTTTAAATTGACATCCAATATTTATTATGTTATAGTATTTATAATTAGCCGGCTAACTATTATAAAGGAGGTTATTTATGGATAACTTTACTTTTGTCGATCGTCCTGATAATCAGCGTTTACAGTTGATGAAAGATGTTTATTCGGAATTAGATTCAGATATTGTTAAATTATTCATTGATTTTCAATGGACATATCGTAATATGCAAAAACAATATGATTATGCCCTTGATAAGAACGATTTAAGTGAATCAAGATTTATTATTTTAATGTTTTTATATCATGCTCCAAACCAAACATTGTTGCCTTCAGTTATTTCTGAGAAATTGGGAGCTGCTCGTGCAACAGTTAGTAAATTATTAAAAGCAATGGAGATGAAGGGCTGGATTTTAAAAAGTAATTCCACTACAGATAAACGTTCATTATCTGTCCAACTTACTGAAACAGGAAATCATGTTTTAGAGAAATTTTTACCTGAAAACTTTAGCATCGTTAACAATTTGCTGGATAGCCTGTCTAGTGAAGAAATTCAGCAACTCTCAAATTTATTAAAAAAAATTAATAACAGCACTCAAAAATATACCCAAGAAATGGAGAAATAAAAGATGCAAACAAAAAAAATCGAATTATTAGAAACATACCTTAGCTTATATATAAATCATTTTACTGTGTTAGAAAACATTGGAAAAGAAGATTCGCCATATGTCATATTAGACGTTCGCAACGCTCCGTCACAGGTAAAAAAAGACCAAATAAAAGGTGCTATTGCAATGCCTGCAAAAGAATTAGGAAACCATTTAGATGAATTAGATAAAAGCAAAACGTATGTAGTATATGACTGGACTGGTGGTACCACGCTTGGAAAAACAGCACTACTTATTTTATTATCAGAAGGTTTTGAAGCTTATGAGCTTGCAGGAGCACTTGAGGGTTGGAAAGGAATGAACCTTCCTATTGAAACATTAGAATAAGAATGAAGAATTTTAATTTATTTAGAAAGTGGCTGTCGCACTAATGATGGGGCTTTTGCAAAATAACTGAGTAATCAGTTTTAGAGCATTGGCTCCATTTTTATGTATAAAAACAGTAAAAGGCGGGTGCTAAAGAGGACAAAGAAAAGGGGCGTTGCCCAATGATTAGAAATCAGTCATTTTGCAACAGCCCCTTTACATTCTTACCGATAAAACTGTGAATAAACCCCGCCGGAAACCATTCCGCCCCGATAGCTTGCCAGCTCGCTGACTGTAACCAGCTGATATCCCTGCTCTGACAATCTCCGGATAATCTCAGCCGCTGCAGCTCCGCTTTGAGGATAAAGTTCATGCATCAGCACGATATCTCCATCTCTCACCCGGCTCATCACTGCCTGTATGGATTTAGCCGTATTCCGGGTCTTCCAGTCCAGAGTGTCAATGCTCCACATAATCATGGGAGCGTGGACATTCTGAAGAACTGTGCTGTTCTTATTCCCTCCAGGAAGCCTTACTAATGCAGGTCTTACACCGCAGACTGCCTGTACCGCATCATTGCAGCGGTTAATCTGGCTTTGAATCTGCTGCGCACTTAATTTGTTTAAATACTTATGTTCATATGTATGATTTCCGATCTCATGTCCCTCTGCCGCCATGCGCTTTAACTCATCGGGATAATAGGCTGCCCTGTTTCCCACTACGAAAAAAGTTGCCTTTCCGCCGTACTGTGCCAGGCTGTCCATGATCTGATTTCCTACCGGGGCATAAGGACCGTCGTCAAATGTCAGGGCTACCATTGGTCTTGAAGGGTCGATGACTCTTCCAGCCGGCTGCCCGTCATTGTCTGATGACTCCTGCTGCCCTAATGTTTCATCTGCATCCTGACTTTGCGTCTCCGCCTGTGACTGCGTCGCTTTTTCTGTCTGAGCCTCTTCCTGCTTACCTGGCTGCGAAGAGACATTCCCGTTTTCATCCACCCATCTGGCCACTCCCGGCCCCAGGTTTTCATCTATCCAGCTGCCCCGTACCTCTGCTGTTTCCTCTGCAGCTGCCGCCGTCTCATATGCCATGGACGGAAATGGAGAAGCCGGTACGAAGGCTGTAATAAGGGCAAGGGCTGTGACACCCAGACCCAGTTGTAAAAATTTCTTCATGAAACATCATTCCTTTCCCTGTAGCTAATTACTACTATACAGGAAATAAGGCAAAATGGAAAGCATAAAGCGAAAAAAGCCCCGAAGTGCAAGTCTTCCGCCTGTGCTCCAGAGCCTTCCGTTCACGTATTCATATGGATTTTCCTCTTAAAAGGGAAGCAATCACTCCTTCCACGCTTTTTTCTTCCGCTTCAAGAATCACTCCCTGCTCTTTGATATCTCCCAGCTGATGGGCATCGGAATTTTGTAAAATCAGGCATTTTTCAAGATAGGGATTTTGTCTGACCAGTTCAGGCAGCCGGTTCAAATTCCTCATTTCTGCTGCTGTAAAACGGCTGTCAGGAGGAACGAAACCCAGGTTTGACAGCAGGCTGTTGGCGTTTTTGTCCAAATGAGCAGGAAACATGACTCCGCCGAAGGAACGGACCAGATCCCAGAGTCCGTCAAATGATATCTCCGTGGAATTAATTAAAAGATTCTTCACCGTTCCTGCCGCTTCATCTTCCTTATTATATATCAGCTGCCTTCCAAAGATTTCCACATTGTTGGGAAAGGGAATCAGTTTTTTCTCCACATATGCATCAAATTCCATGGCCATGGATAGGTCGGGGAAAAGGCAGACCGCATGAACCTCCTCCGATGTGCAAAGTTCCATTCCGGGAATTGCAAGAATTCCAAACTGCTCTGCAAAATGAAGGACAGCCGGACAGTTTTTGCAGGAATTGTGATCTGTTACTGCAATTACATCAAGTCCTTTTAACGCAGCCATTCCTGCAATATTACCGGGAGTCATATCATCATCGCCGCAGGGGGATAAGCAGGAATGAATATGGAGATCATACTCAAGCCTGTTCATTGGAAAGCCTTTTTTCAATCAGCAGAGCTGCTTCAAAAATGGGAAGCCCGGTCTTCATCACTGTAATATTGTGTTCCTTTGCCTTTTGAACTGCTGCCTCATCAGGCGCCACCCCCTCTGCCAGAATCACACAGGCTGCGTCCGTCAGGGAAGCAACAGCAAGCGTATTCATATTACCCATAACTGTCACCCATGCGCAGCCCTCTGGCGCTTTACCCATGGCAATGCTTAATAAATCACAGCAAAATGGTTTTGTAATACTTCTGTCCGTTCTCTCTCCTACATGAATGATCTCAAAATCCCCAGTATCAATCAGTTCCCTTATCGTCATTTTGATTTCTCCCCTCTTTCCTGTCAAGCTGGTTCATTTCATCAGAAATCCTTACTATATATGAAGTCATGGCTCTAAATTTACTGTAGCTGTCTCCATCTCCCTCCTCAATATCCGCTGCCAGTCTGGCAACCTCCTTTGTCAGTTTATGGACATTGTCCCTGAGAAAATAAATGCAGTCAGATTCCGCGGCTTCCCCGCGGACAATATCCTCGGCCAGTGCCTTGCAGGTGGGAGCACCGCAGGAGCCGCAGTCTAACCCTGGGAATTTTTTCAGCAGCCGCTCTACCTGATTCAGCCTTGCAAAGCTTTCCATCATGGTATCTCCCAAGTGAAATACCGGCTCATACTGGACCATGCTGGTCCATTTTACAAGTTCCTCTCCCTCTGATTCCATATGGCTCCTTGCCACAGGCATATATTTGCGCAGGCGCTTTAATTTTACCTCCGCAACATAAGGATTCTCTACAGTGAGAACACCCCCGACACAGCCTCCGTTGCAGGCATTTAACTCCACGAATTTTAAATTGGTGAATTTCTGGTCTTCCATATCCTCAAGAACCCGGATGACATTCTCGATCCCATCCGCTGCTAAATAATCCTCTGTAAACAGACCGCTGGCTTCTCCTCCGCTTCTTCCCCAGCTGACCCCGATTTTCCCGGAAGTTCCGATCTCCGGAGGTTCCTCTCCAACCGCCTTCATACAGGAAAGAAGCC
Source organism: uncultured Clostridium sp. (assembly GCA_963523075.1). Classification (GTDB taxonomy): domain Bacteria; phylum Bacillota; class Clostridia; order Lachnospirales; family Lachnospiraceae; genus Lacrimispora. The sequence goes on along the minus strand of CAURBW010000007.1, from coordinate 178,581 downwards.
GTGGATAGACATCCTTGATGGCCAGGACCTTATCCACTTCACTGTGATCTGTTCCCAGGGGAGATCTGGCATAAGTCACCTTGGACGGACAGGGAGAAATAAATATGATTCCGATCTTCTCCCTGGGAAGTCCGGTCTTTTCCATCGCCCTTTTGACTGCAAGTATGGCAGCTACCTCAACCGGCGGATTAAGAGGAAGCAGGTTGGGTATTAAATTAGGAAACCGGACCCGTATAAGCCGCACGACGGAAGGACAGGCTGTGCTGATAACAGGAAGCTTATCCGGATTTTTGCTTAAATACTCTCTGGTGGCCTCACTGACCAGCTCCGCTGCTGCGCTCACTTCAAAAACATCGTCAAACCCCATGAGCAGCAGAGCATTGAGCACGATGTTCACATCATCTAAGTTATTGAACTGGCTGTATAAGGAGGGCGCCGGCAGGGCTACCGTATATTCAAACTGCTTTAAATCCTCCATGGTATCGTAAATGGCATGTTTGGCATGATGGGGGCATACACGGATGCACTCACCGCAGTCAATGCAGAATTTACTGTTAATCTGTGCCTTTTTATTTCTGACTCTGATCGCCTGTGTGGGACAGCGCTTTATGCAGTTAATGCAGCCCATACAGAGATCCTCGTCAAGTCTTACAGAATGATAAAATTTATCCAATGGCTCACCCCTCCTGCAATCCATTATTTTTCCGGCTATAGATTTACCACCATTCGAATGGTAGTTCCTTCTCCAATTACCGTATGTATCTCCATCTCATCGGAATACTTTTTCATATTGGGCAGTCCCATGCCTGCCCCGAATCCAAGCGAACGCACCGCATCCGGAGCAGTGGAATATCCGGCCTGCATCGCAAGCTCAATATCCGGAATTCCGGGACCTACATCTTCTAAAACCATCTCAATACTCTCTGTGGTTATATGTACGGTGATCTCTCCGCCCTTTGCGTGTATTACCATATTGATCTCTCCTTCATACATGGCAATGGCAGCCTTTCGCACTGCTTCCGGTGTGACGCCCATTTTTTTTAATTTGCTCTTCACATCGCTGCTGGCCTCCCCTGCTCTTGTAAAATCATCCGGAGAAATGGTATAATGAAACGTAATCACATCCATCATTAAATCGCACCTCCGTGAAGTCCTGCCTCATAGAGCATTCCGCAGGCAGAAAACATGCGGTGCCCGGTGGACAGGAGAATAATCCCCCTCTCGGCCGCCATCGAAAGCATGGCTTCATCCGGCTTTTTCCCTCTTACAAACACGATGCATACGATATCCAGCATTTCAGCAGTGCGGACCACCTGGGGATTGCACAGGCCTGTGAGCAGAACGGAATGATCCTTTGAATAAGCAAGCACATCGCTCATCATGTCAGAGCCGCACGCGCTTCTCACCTCCTCAGACAGATGCTCCTCTCCAACCAGCACTTTTGCACCCAGTATTTTCCTGATATCTTCGACAGTCATACGGTCCTTTTCCTCCATTCATTCACTCTATTCGCACAATTCCAGACATTATTGATAATTATATCATAAATAGTGCCTCAAGTGTATAAAATTACCACGAAATCATCGTTATTTTTTTGTCGAATCTTGATTAAAACTATAGATTTTTTCTCAATAACATGATAAAATATCAGTTACATTGCATAAGCAACATTGAAGGAGGTTATCAAATGACTTGTAAAAAACAAGGCGTCCAGTTTAACGGGACAAAAGAGCAGGAAGCTGCTTTGAAAGAAGTGATTTCCCAGCTCAAAGATACAAAAGGATCCCTGATGCCGATCATGCAGAAGGCTCAGGAGATTTATGGTTATCTTCCAATTGAAGTTCAGACCATTATTTCTGATGAAGCGGGAATTCCCCTTGAGAAGATTTATGGTGTTGCCACTTTTTATTCCCAGTTTGCGCTTCAGCCTAAGGGCAAATATCAGGTATCTGTCTGTCTTGGAACTGCATGCTATGTAAAAGGTTCCGGAGACATTTTCCATAAAATCGAGGAAATTCTTGGTATCACCAACGGAGAATGCACTCCGGATGGAAAGTTTTCTTTAGATTCCTGCCGCTGCGTAGGTGCCTGCGGTCTGGCTCCTGTCATGATGGTAAACGGAGAAGTTTACGGAAGACTGACAGTTGATGATGTACCAGGTATTTTAGCCAAATACGAATAATTACATACGCTTATGATGACAGAGATTTCATTAAATATTTTGGATGTGGCTGAGAACTCCACACGGGCAGGTGCCGCCCTTGTTACCATTCTTGTATCTGTGAATACCTTAACAGACGAACTGACCGTCCAGCTTTCCGATGACGGCTGCGGAATGACAAAAGAACAGCTGGAGCACGTGACAGACCCGTTTTTCACCACCCGCCAGACCAGAAAGGTTGGTCTTGGCATTCCGTTTTTCAAATATGCAGCGGAATCCACGGGAGGGAGTTTCTCCATTGAATCGGAGCAGGGAATCGGAACGAAGACAACTGCTGTTTTCGGGCTCTCCCACATAGACCGAATGCCCTTAGGTGACATGAACAGTACGATTCAGACACTGATCACCTGCCATCCGGATACGGATTTTCTCTATATCTATCGTTATAACGAAGCGTCCTTTGAGCTGGATACACGACTCTTTCGGGAGATTCTCGGTGAGATTCCATTTGACTCGCCGGAGGTAGCCGCTTATATAAAGGAATATTTATTTGAAAACAAATTGGAAACTGATGGAGGCGCGGTCATCTAGACCCGTCAGAATTGGAGGATAAACATGAAGACTCTTGAAGAATTAAAAGCAATTCGGGAGAAGATGCAGAGTCAGGTCAGCATGCGCGGAGAAGATCACGCCCGTACCCGTATTTTAGTAGGTATGGCAACATGCGGAATTGCAAGCGGAGCAAGACCTGTTCTTAATAAATTGTCAGACCTGGTTCAGGAGAACCATATGACAGACCGTTTTACTGTTACCCAGACAGGCTGTATCGGCTTATGCCAGTACGAGCCTATCGTAGAAGTTTTAGAACCTGGAAAAGAAAAAGTAACCTACATTAAGATGACTGCGGAAAAGGCAGAAGAAGTTTATAAAGAGCATCTTCTGGGCGGACACGTTGTTCAAAACTACACATTATCATCTGCTGATATCAAATAAGGAGGAATCAGGATGTATCGTTCACATGTATTGGTTTGCGGCGGCACCGGATGTACTTCCTCCGGAAGCCAGCAGATTATGGTTAAATTAAGAGATGAATTAGGAAAGCAGGGTCTTTCTGAAGATGTATCCGTAGTACAGACAGGCTGTCATGGTCTTTGTGCTCTGGGTCCCATTATGATTATTTACCCGGATGCCACTTTTTATGCAATGGTTAAAGAAGAGGATATTCCGGAGATTGTCAGTGAACACTTATTAAAGGGACGTCCGGTTGAACGCCTTCTTTATGACGAGACCGTAACTCCGTCTGGCATCAAAGCCTTAAGTGATACGGATTTCTACAAAAAACAGCACAGAATCGCTTTAAGAAACTGCGGTGTCATTAATCCCGAGGAAATCGAAGAATACATAGGTACCGGCGGATATCAGGCACTTGGCAAGGTTCTTACCGAGATGACACCAGATGAAGTAATCCAGGTTCTTTTAGACAGCGGATTAAGAGGACGCGGCGGCGCTGGCTTCCCAACAGGAATGAAGTGGAAACTGGCAAAGCAGAATGATGCGGACCAGAAATACGTATGCTGTAATGCAGACGAAGGTGACCCAGGCGCATTCATGGACCGTTCCGTATTAGAGGGAGATCCTCATGCATTACTGGAAGCCATGACGATCGCAGGTTATGCCATCGGCGCATCCCAGGGCTATATCTATGTTCGTGCTGAGTACCCAATCGCTGTTGACCGTCTTAAAATTGCCATTGCACAGGCAAGAGAGATGGAACTTTTAGGCGATGATATCTTCGGATCAGGATTTTCCTTTAACATTGATCTCCGTCTGGGCGCTGGTGCATTCGTATGCGGCGAAGAAACTGCACTGATGGTATCCATCGAAGGAAACCGAGGCGAACCAAGACCAAGACCTCCGTTCCCTGCTCAGAAAGGTCTGTTCGGCAAACCAACCATCTTAAACAATGTTGAAACTTATGCAAATATCCCACAGATTATCTTAAACGGACCGGAATGGTTTGCTTCCATGGGTACCGAGAAATCCAAGGGAACAAAAGTATTCGCTTTAGGCGGCAAGATCAACAACACCGGTCTGGTAGAAGTTCCTATGGGTACCACTCTGCGTGAAATCATCGAGGAGATCGGCGGCGGCATTCCTAACGGAAAGAAATTCAAAGCTGCCCAGACCGGCGGACCTTCCGGCGGCTGTATTCCTACCGAGCACTACGATATTCCAATTGATTACGACAACCTTATTGCAATCGGCTCCATGATGGGATCCGGCGGTTTGATCGTAATGGATGAGACCGACTGTATGGTTGATATCGCTAAATTCTTCTTAGAGTTTACAGTAGAGGAATCCTGCGGTAAATGTACCCCATGCCGTATCGGTACCAAGCGTATGCTTGAAATACTTGACAAAATCACAAAAGGACAGGCAAAACCTGAAGATTTAGACCGTCTGGAAGAACTGTGCTATTACGTTAAAGCTAACTCTGCATGCGGACTTGGACAGACAGCTCCAAACCCTGTACTTTCTACCTTAAAGTACTTCCGTGACGAATATAATGCCCATATTTATGACAAGAAATGTCCGGCCGGTGTATGTAAGGCTCTTCTTTCCTACTACATCGATGCAGACAAGTGCAAGGGCTGTACGCTTTGTGCCAGAAACTGTCCGGCTAACGCCATTACTGGCTCTGTTAAGAATTTACATGTCATTGATCCTGAGAAATGTATCAAGTGCGGCGTTTGTATGGAGAAATGTAAATTCGGCGCTGTCTATAAAAAATAATGGAGGGAGATTGTATCATGGAGAATATCACTATAAAAATCAATGGCATGGACGTAAGCGCTCCGGCAGGCTCCACCATTCTGGAAGCTGCCAGACTTGCCCATGTTGAGATACCGACTTTATGCTTTTTAAAAGATACCAATGAAATCGCAGCATGCCGGATCTGTACCGTTGAGATCAACGGAGGCAGACTTGCAGCTTCCTGCGTATATCCAATCAATCCAGGCTTAGAAGTAAAGACCAATACTCCAAGCCTTCGTGAATACAGAAAGAAAACACTTCAGCTGATTCTTTCCAACCATGACCGTTCCTGCTTATCCTGTGTACGCAGCGGAAACTGCGAACTGCAGACCTTATGTAAGGAACTGGGTGTGGATGCAGATAACTATTATGACGGTGACAAGACTCCTTCCCTTCTGGACGAGAGTGCTGCCCACATGGTCAGAGACAACAGCAAATGTATCCTCTGCCGCCGCTGTACCGCAGTCTGTGAAAAAGTACAGGGAATTGGCGTAATCGGACCAAACGAGCGTGGATTTGCTACATTTATCGGTTCTGCCTTTGATATGGGTCTTGGAGAAACCAGCTGTGTTTCCTGCGGACAGTGTATCGCAGTCTGCCCGACAGGTGCCCTTTACGAAAAATCCAGTATTGATGAAGTAACTGCTGCCATTGCAGACCCCACAAAGCATGTCATCGTTCAGACTGCACCTTCTGTACGTGCTGCTCTCGGAGAGGAATTTGATTATCCCATCGGAACCAATGTGGAAGGTAAGATGGCTGCTGCTCTCAGAAGACTGGGCTTTGATAAAGTATTTGATACCAACTTCAGTGCAGATTTAACCATTATGGAAGAAGCTCACGAGTTCATCGACCGTGTACAGCACGGAGGCGTACTTCCCCTGATTACCTCCTGCTCTCCCGGCTGGGTTAAATACTGTGAACACTACTTCCCGGATATGACAGAGAATTTATCTTCCTGTAAATCCCCGCAGCAGATGTTCGGTGCTATTGCTAAATCCTACTATGCAGAAAAGATGGGCTTAAAGCCGGAAGATATTGTATCTGTCAGCATTATGCCATGTACTGCCAAGAAATTTGAGATTGGCAGAGAGGATCAGGATGCCAATGGCGTTGCTGATGTGGATTATGCCTTAACAACCAGAGAATTAGCCAGAATGATCAAGCAGGCTGGTATCCGTTTCACCAATCTTCCTGACGAAGAGTTTGATGCACCTCTCGGAATCTATTCCGGTGCAGGCGTTATCTTCGGTGCTACCGGCGGTGTTATGGAGGCAGCTCTTCGTACTGCAGTCGAGACCTTAACAGGCGAAGAACTGAAGAAGCTGGACTTCACTGATGTCCGCGGTACAGAAGGTATCAAGGAAGCCACCTACCATGTAGGCGATATGGATGTAAAAGTTGCCGTTGCTTCCGGTCTTGGCAATGCAAGAGACCTTTTAAACAAGGTTAAATCCGGCGAAGCTGATTACCACTTCATCGAAATCATGGGTTGTCCAGGCGGCTGTGTAAACGGCGGCGGTCAGCCTCAGCAGCCAGGATATGTGCGCAACACCACAGACATCCGTACCCTGCGTGCAAAAGTTCTCTACGATACCGATGCAGCTGCATCCATCCGTAAATCCCATGAGAACCCTGCTATCAAGGAACTTTATGATACATTCCTTGGCGCTCCTGGAAGCGAGAAGGCTCATCACCTTCTTCATACCAGCTATGTAAAAAGATCAATTAATGAAAATTAATTTTTTAAACTCCTTCTGTCTGATCAGAAGGAGTTTTTTTTAACATAAAATGGAAATGAAACGAAAAATGCATGGATCGTCATAATTTCTCCATACTATGACTGGAGGTGATGAGACATGAGCCCAAAAGAATTAAATTATATTGAAGATGCTCTCGGACATGAAAATTTTTTAAAAACCCAGTGCCAGGATGCTGCACAGAATATACAGGATCCTGAGTTAAAAGCCTGTGTACAGCAGCTGCAGCAAAAGCACCAGCAAATTTTTGATAACTTTTACAACTTAGTGTAAGGAGGAAGCACGATGGACGATAAGTGTATTATGGAGAACTTACTCAACACCACAAAGGGTGCCTGCGATTTGTACCTGCACGGAACACTTGAATCCCCTACCATGAATGTACACCAGGCATTTGACAATGCGTTAAATGACAGTCTGTGCATGGAGAGCGATATCTATAAAAAGATGTCCGCCAAGGGATGGTATACCACGGAGCAGGCTGAACAGCAAAAAATCTCCAAGGTTAAGAATCAGTTTGCAGGCATGTAAACCAAATTCATCTTTAAAAAGCGCCCCATACCGGAACAATCCGGCTGGGACGCTTTTCTACTTCACTGATTTATCTTTACTACTGGTGTCTGTGCATCTGAACGGCCTCAAGACCCTGACTTTTTAGATTTTCGTGTACCATTCTGGCGTCTGCCTTGCCTAAAAGCAAATCTCTGGCCTTTTTGGCCTCTCCCTCGCTCTTGTGCTTGCTTGGGCCGCCTACACAGCCGCCCATACATGCCATTCCCTCCACAAAATCTGCAGGCAGCTTTCCTACCTTTAACAGCATCAGAGCCTTCTTGCATTCCGCTGCGCCGCTGCATTTCATGACTTCGATTTCTGTATTTTCTCCTGATTCTTTCAGACATTCCAGGACCGCAGCAGTGACTCCGCCTCCGTTGCCAAACCGCTTTCCGAATATGGAACCTGCCTGATATGTATTCTCCTCCGGTTCCAGCTCTATGCCCTTCGCCACCATCATGGCATGAGCCTCTCCAAGCGTCAGTACATAATCTGCATTGCCCTTAACATTCAAATCCAGCGCCTCGCTTTTCTTGGCGATACAGGGGCCGATAAAGACCGCTATGGTTTCCGGATCCTTTTCCTTTAACATTCGGGAAACTGCACACATGGGAGATACCGTTGTGGACATATTCTCCAGAAGCATGGGATAATGCTGCTTAATCATATTTACAAATGCCGGACAGCAGGAGGTGGTCATCTTCTTTCCTTCCTTATAGGCCTCTGCCCATTCCGCAGCTTCTGCTGCAGCAGTTAAGTCGCCTCCCAGGGCAACCTCTACCATATCCTCAAATCCAATTTTCCTAAGCGCCGTTCTCCAGCTCGCCATGGTGATCTCAGGACCATACTGGCCTTCTGTCGCCGGAGCGACCATAGCTACTACCTTTTTTCCTGCCTTAATCAGATTGATTACGTCAACCATGAAGGTCTTGGAGCCAATTGCACCAAATGGGCAGCTGTGAATACACGCTCCGCACTGAATGCATTTGCTTTCATCGATCACAACGATGCCATTGTCATCCATTGTTATCGCATCTACCGGGCAGCTTCTTTTACAGGGACGGGTTAAGTCTGCGATCGCATTATAGGGACAGGCCTGGGAACATTTTCCGCATTCCTTACATTTGTCAGGATCGATATGGGCCCGGTCATGCCCCATGGTAATGGCTCCGAAATTACAGGAATTCTGGCAGGCCTTGCCCATACAGAGCTGGCAGTTATCCGTTACTACATATCTGGCGATGGGACACCCCTCACAGGCAGAATTGATTACCTGCACCACATTTTTTGTATCTCTGCCGCTGGGGCAAAAACCTTCTGCCAGCCGGACCCTCTCTCTGATGATTTCCCTCTCCCTGTAAATACAGCACCGAAACTGCGCCTTTGGCCCCTGAATCATATGATAGGGAATCTCATCCCTTTTCTGTTCCAATGTACCTTCCCAGGCAAGCTTGGCCACTTCATTTAAAACCTGATGCTTGATGCGTAGTAATGTTGCATCATTCGTTACCATATCGTTCCTCCTTGAAGCTTCCACAAAACGTGGCTGTGTGAATATTCTCTATTAATAATAAGCAACTGTAACCTTCTTCCCCATCTCTTCCACCGCATGCTTTAACTGTTCCACAAGATTCTGCCGGATTCCCAAATCAAAAGGCAGCCCCGGGTTCTGGTATGCGCTGTTAATAGCTTTCCCCACATACAGCTTTAATTCTGTACAGTCCTCAATAATCATCTTCGCTACCATGGATGCGCCGTTGGGTTTATCCAGTTCCAGGAAAAATTCCTCCGTTACTGATTCATTCTTAACATACCGTTTTATAAGTTTTAAAACACGATTCAGTGTCAATACCCCTTCTGTGACCAGTTCGATGCCGTCAATGTAGGCCACCGGCGGCAGATCCGGATCATAATAATCAAGTGATACCGTCAGTTTCTTATCCATTGTTCTGGAAACAATATTGGCGCTGGTTCCTCCGCAGACAATTCTCTTGGTGGTATCATCTCCGGATAAGAAATCTTTTACCATACATACATCATCTTCCGGATCTTTTGGCGGTCCTGTCATTAAGTGAACCGGTTTGCTGTCAATGATCCGCATCACAGCAACCGTGGTATCATCTCCGGGTCTGTACTGGTAAAGTTCATCGCATGCCCTGCATAAGGCATTGGCCAGACGGACCGCAGAGATGGTGAGGCGGTACTGCTTTACGGCATAAGCAGCCACATCTTCCCAGAGCCAGCCAAAGTTTAAAAGCTGCCCCACACCGGCGTGTATGGTTCCGTCACTGAGCAGGATCAAAGCATCTCCCTTTTTTACACGAAACCGGTATTCATTGATCTTCTTGTCACGGATGACCCGCATGCTGTGGGGAATGGGAACCAGACTCCCGTCCCTTATAAAGATACAGCCCGGATTATCAAACTCCACAAGATAGGCATCTCCGTTGTGAAATACCTGAAGAATGCTGAAGGTAGAATATGCAACCTGCCGCACCTGGCAGACAGGAAGGGTTTCCACTATCGTTTCCACACATTCCTCCAGAGTGGCACCGTTTAAAAACATGGTGCCCAGAATCTTGGATGTCATCGTAGCCAGTATATTGGCCTTGACCCCGCTTCCCATACCGTCGGCCAGAATCATAATGTTGGAATCTTCCGTATGAAGCAGCTCTACCTTGTCTCCGCAAAGCACCTCATTGAATTTATTTAAGCTTTTATAAGCAACGTCAACGGTAACTCCCATCATTTAACCTCGCTTTCGCTGCCCTCATCTAACAGAGACTTGCACAGTTTGGTCAGTGTGGTCTTCGTTTCCGCCGTAGTCTCTCCCAGAAGTCCTGCGATTTCCTGAGCTACCATCATCTGCTTATGAATTACCTTCTGGGCCAGATCAATGGTCTCAAGCTTCTTTTCGTATTCCTGTCTGGCCTGCTCTTCTTCCTTTGTAATATCGATAAAAGTAGCCAGCACTACATCTTCCTTGTTTACATAAACAATGTTCTGCAGGGTGGAAATTCTGTATTCCCCGTATGTCACTTTCTTTCCGTGAATCTTCTGATGGGTATCATAAACCCACTGAAAATCGGAGGTGTCAATCAGTTCATACAGATACATATTTAAAGCTTCCTGCCTGGTCTTTCCGAAATATTTTTCCCCTACTGCAGAATATTCCAGAATCTTCATCTCCTTATCAACAATGAGTACAATGTTTGGAGATGTTTCCATAACAAGATTGGATAAGGATTCCGCCTTTTCGTGCATAAATGGAATACACATATTTAATTCGGCTTTTTTCTGAATTACCGCCACTGCCTTTTCCCTGCATGTGGAATAACCGCATGCTCCGCAGTTTAATTCGTCTTCCGGTCTTGTCTTCCCTGTCTTTTTTAAAATCTCCTGAATCTGAAGCTCTGTCGGGATGACATCTCTGGGAGCACGGTTTAAAAAATGCTTTCCAAACGTAAGTGACTGGAAGATCTCCCTGGTCTCCTCATCAGGAACCGCTTCTTTCTCAATGGTTTCTTCCATGTCCAGCTTTATCTTGAACCTTGATACGTGCTCATGATCCGCTGCCGGTCCCTTGATGCAGCCCCCGGAGCACATATTCATCTCTATAAAACACCCTGTAATATCTCCCCGAAGCATGCTTTCACAAAGATCAATGCAGTTGCGGCATCCATGAACATAAAATTTCCGGTATCCATCCCGCTCTGCTTCCGTTGCCAGCACAGAGCTGACAACTCCATTGGTAACAGGATACAGCCGGTTCACTCTTGGATTCATATGAACAAACGGAATATCCTCACAGTCCTCTATGGTAATTTCCTCTTGAGCAAACCAACGTTCTATATCATTAAAATTCAAGACAGCATCAATATAATCTCCGTGTCTTAAATCCTCAGCTTCTTTCTTCTTCGCAATACAGGGTCCTACAAATACCACCTTCGTATCCCTGCCAAATTCTTCCTTTAACATCTTCCCATGGGCCACCATCGGGGAAACCACCGGCGCCAGATAAGGGATCAGTGCCGGGTAATAGATTTCTATTAAATCATTGACACTGGGACAGCAGGTTGTAATTATATTCTCCATCCTGCCTTCTTTTAAAAGCCTGGTATACTCTGCAGTCACCACAGCTGCCCCTTCCGAGGTCTCCCGTACCTCAGAAAATCCCAGCTTTTTAAGTGCACTGTTCACCTGGCCTGCAGTTTTATAGTTTAACAGCCCCATATAGGACGGAGCCAGAGATATCACCGTTTTATAACCGATATCAAGAAACCCTTTGACCAGATCCAGATCACTGATCAGAGTTTTCGCAGACTGGGGGCAGACCTGCATACATTTACCGCATAAAATGCACTTATCCGACATGATCTCTGCCCGTTCATCTTTAATCATGACTGCTTTGACTTCACAGTTACGAACACATTTATAGCAGTGCTTGCACTTGGTTGCCTTGAAATCAATGATCCCCATGATTAAAGCCTCCCCAGAATTTCTTTGTCAAAAAACTCCTTCGTATCTTCCGGCTTTAATGAATAAATCTGGCCGTCAACTGTTACGCATACTCCATTGACGCAGTTGCCGCTGCAAAAAGAACCGTTTAAGTCCACCTGGTCCTCTAAATGCTTCTCTCTGACAAGATTCTGAAGCTGGGCTATGATCTCTCTGGACCCCTTTAAATGACATGCACTTCCTATGCATATTGTTACTCTCATGAATATTCTCCCTCCGAATAAAATCCCCTGCATGAACTTCCTTTTCGACCATTATGGCATATTGTTATATTTTTATCAATACTTTTTTACTTATTAAATGTATTTTTTGAAGTACTGAAAAAAATAGTTTCTGCAACTTCCTGTCTTTGTACGTCGATCAGACCGCAGGTATTTAAGCGCAGCATCGGAATCACCGGAAGACTGGCAAAGGCAAGAGTCATAAATGGATCGATTTCCGGTAAAGTCCCAAGCTGTTCAGCCCGCTTTTTTAACTCTTCCAGCTGCTCATCAACCCACCTGGCGGGCTCTGTACTCATCAGCCCTGCAATGGGCAGAGCAAGCGCTCCAAGGACCTCACCGTCAGCCACAACTGCAATGCCTCCCCGGTTCATTCTCACAGCATTCCCTGCAAGTGCCATATCCCGGTTATTTGTCCCTGCTATAATCAGATTGTGGGAGTCATGGGCAATACTGGTTGCTACTGCTCCCCGTTTCAGTCCATATCCTCCAAGAAACCCAAGGCCGATATGACCGGTATTTTTATGGCGCTCAATCACCGCCATCTTCACAATGTCCAGGGCGGCAAGAGCCTTAGGATCTTCTCTCAGTTTTTCAGTCCAGGGAACGAGCATCTCCTTTGTCGTCAGCTCTCCGGGAGTTAAACATAAGACCCTTATGGTATCTCCCTCTTCTTTCATAACAAAGTCTTCCGGTACAATTTCATTTAACCGGAAGGAATCCCCTACTTTATCTGGTATCCGTTTGTCTTCTTTTATTCCAGCTCCGAAGTTTTCAGCCAGCTTTCCGTCTTCTGCTATCAGAATCCCTTTCCGGTAGACCTTACTGACTTCAAACTCTTCAAGATCTGAAACAACAATCAGATTCGCCCGATATCCAGGCGCAACAGCACCAACTTTGTCCAGTCTGAAATACCGGGCAGCATGATAAGAGGCCATGATCACTGCACGCACCGGATCAGCCCCCAGCTTTACCGCCTTTCTGATAATATAATCCATATGACCAAGCCGGGACAATTCTCCCGGGTGCCTGTCATCGGTTACCAGCATGCAGCGATGATAGTAGGGCTCTTTAAACAGGGGCAGCAGAGCCTTTAAATTCCTGGCTGCTGTTCCTTCCCGTATCATCACCCACTGCCCCCGTTTCATCTTCTCCACTGCTTCTTCCATACAGGAGCACTCGTGGTCAGACCGGACACCGGCTGTTATATATGCATTCAGCTGCTTTCCGGATAGAAATGGTCCATGGCCGTCAATAATCCGCCCATGGTCTGCCGCACTGATTATTTTTTCCATAATACCGGGATCTGCCTGTATGGTTCCAAGGGAATCCATCAGCTCTGCAAGTCCCAGTACCCGTTCTTTCCCATAAAATGGAGCAAGATCATCCGCTGTTAAAACGGCTCCTGACTCATCAAGCTTTGCTGCAGGAACACAGGATGGGAGCATGAAGTATACGTCCAAATCAAGGTTCTCAGAACGTTCCATCATAAACTGAATTCCCTCTGTACCTGCCACATTGGCAATCTCATGAGGATCTGTAATGACTGCAGAAGTACCATGGGGAATGACGGTCTTTGCAAACTCCTCAGGTGAGAGCATGGAGCTCTCCAGATGAATATGTCCGTCAATCAGTCCCGGGCAGACTACTTTACCGCCCAAATCCACCTCGGTTTCCCCCTCATACGAACCGATTCCCACAATATATCCGTCCTCAATGGCGATATCACCGTCTTCCAGTTCTGAAGTAAATACATTCACCACTCTGGCATTCTTCAATACCAGAGAAGGCTTCTTTCTCCCTGACGCAGCAAAAATCCGTTCCGCCAGCATCTGATCCATAGGCCCCTTCCTCCTTATTTGCCGGCAAGCTTTGTAATGGATGCCGTAATCAGTTTCTTAAACAGCGGTGCTACCCGGTCTGCCGTCTCCTGAACCTCCGCGTGGCTTAATGGCTGGTCGATGATGCCGCAGGCCATATTGGTAATGCAGGAAATGCCGCATACCTTCATACCCATATGGTTTGCAGCCACAGCTTCACAGGCAGTGCTCATTCCAACCGCATCCGCTCCCAGGATCCGGCACATCTGCACTTCTGCAGGAGATTCATAGGCAGGGCCTGTCAGCTGTAAGTAAACACCCTCCTGCAGCTCAATTCCCTCTTCCTCAGCCGCTTCCTTAATTACCGCTCTCAGCTCTTTGCGGTAGATATCGCTCATATCCGGAAATCTGGTCCCCAGTTCCCCGATATTGGCTCCGATCAACGGAGACGGTACAAATGTCGCGATGTGATCCTTAAGAAGCATAAAATCTCCCGGTCTGAACTCCTTGTTTACGCCTCCGCTGGCATTGGTTAAAAACAAAATCTTTGCACCCATAAGTCCCATAAGCCGGGTAGGGAGCACCACATCTGTCATGGGATATCCTTCATAATAATGAACCCGCCCCTGCATGATAACAACAGGAACTTTATTTACATAACCAAAGATAAATCTTCCTTTATGACCGGCTACGGTCGATACCGGAAATCCCTCAATGTCTTTATAATCTATAGTGGCAGCCACTTCGATCTCCTCTGCATATTCCCCAAGTCCGGAACCAAGAATAAGGGCCACTTCGGGAACAAAATCAGTTTTCTCCCGTACACTTTTTAAACAGCTTAACAGCTTCTCATATACATCGTTCATATTGTTTTTTCTCCTTTCACAATCCTGACAGAGTCACTCCCTGCAGGTGTAACAAGTATAACACATTTCCATGAAGTTCTGCATAATATTTTGACAAACAAGGCTGAAAAATGGTATACTTTACCTGTTCGTACTAACCCGAAAGGAACACCTGACGGAGAAGGCGAGGAGAATACGTCAAACCGGAAATCCCATGCCTGTCGGCGTGGTTTTTTTTCATCTGTTTGCATGGAAAACCAATATAAAATGGTACGGACAGAAAGTGAGGATTCTTATGAAAAAAGTTTTATCAGCACTTGCAGCACTTGCAATGACAGCCGTTGTTTTAACCGGCTGTGCAAAAAACAGTCCCCAGACATCCGCCCCTGCACAGGAAAGCACATCTGCGGCTCAGACATCAGCAGCGCCGGAAACCACGAAAAAAGCTGAAGACTCCGCAGACACTTACACCCTAAAAATCGGCTCCTTAAAAGGCCCTACTTCCATGGGACTGGTTCAGCTGATGGACAAGGCAAAGAAAGGCGAAACCGGAAATTCCTATGAGTTTACCATGGTAACCGCTGCCGATGAACTCCTTGGCAAATTGGTAAGCGGAGATCTGGATGTGGCTCTCGTTCCGGCCAATATGGCATCCATTCTTTACACCAAAACCAACCATAATGTAACCGTTCTTGATATCAATACCATGGGCGTGCTTTATGCAGTCTCTGCTGATGATTCCATTCATACCACAGCTGACTTAAAGGGAAAGACTGTCTATTTAACAGGAAAAGGAACAACTCCTGATTATGCCCTGGCCCACGTTCTTAAGGCAAACGGACTGACCACTGACGATGTAAAGCTGGAATATAAATCAGAAGCCGCTGAGGTAGCCGCTGTTTTAAAAGAAAAGCCCGATGCCGTAGGTCTTCTTCCCCAGCCTTTTGTTACAGCTGCCATGGCCCAGAACGATCAGTTAAAAATGGTACTTGATTTAACAAAAGAGTGGGATGCAGCTGCCAGAGAAGGAAGCGGTAGTCTGGTTACCGGCGTTACTGTCTGCAGAAATGAAATTTTAAAGGATCATAAAGACGCAATTGACCAGTTTCTTGCAGAACACAAAGAATCTGCAGAATTTGCCAATACTAACGTAAGTGAGGCCGCTGCTTTAGTGGCTGCAGCAGGAATCATCGAAAAGGCTCCTGTTGCGGAAAAAGCCATCCCTTACTGCAGCATTACCTATGTTGACGGTGATAAAATGAAATCCCTTTTAAGCGGATATTTAAATGTACTTTTTGAAATGGAACCCCAGACAGTAGGAGGATCACTGCCTGGTGACGACTTCTACTACATGCAGTAATAAAAAAACCTCTAAGGAGATCCGATTATTATGAAAGCAGGCATCCTCCGGTTAAAAAAAGCCGGAATCATCTTATTCTGGCTTTTGGTATGGCAGGCTGCCAGTATGGCAGTGCACAACAGCATAATACTGGTTGGTCCGCTTGAGGTTTTGTATGCTTTGATCCGGCAGGCCGGACTGGCGTATTTCTGGAAAACCATCGGCTATTCCTTTGGAAAAATCAGCCTTGGATTTCTCATGGCATTTGCCGCCGGAATTCTCGCCGGTGGAGCCGCCTGCCGATTTCCTCTCATCGGAGACTTTTTATCGCCTCTTATGGCCCTGATCAAATCGGTTCCAGTCGCCTCTTTTGTCATACTGGCTTTAATCTGGGCGGGATCTGAAAATCTCTCCGTGATAATCGGGTTTCTTGTTGTGTTTCCCATGATCTATATACAGACCATCGCAGGAATCCAAAGCACGGATCCACAACTTCTGGAGATGGCAGAAGTTTTCCAGATGCCAGGACCGAAAAAGCTCTTTTACCTTTACCGCCCGGCACTGCTCCCCTATCTGGCAAGCGGCTGCCGGGTGGCACTGGGAATGAGCTGGAAATCCGGAATTGCTGCAGAAGTAATCGGCGTTCCTCTTCACTCTATTGGTGAAAAACTTTATCTTGCCAAGATTTATTTAAGCACTGCGGATTTATTTGCCTGGACACTGGTGATCATCCTGCTAAGCATGCTGTTTGAAACCTTCTTCCTATGGCTTTTAAGCCTGGCATCTCCCGGTTTCAGACATAAAAAACGAGAGGGGCGATCCATATGGAACTCATAATCAGCCAGCTGTCCAAATCCTTTCATGAACTCCCCGTACTTGACCGTGTCAGTCTCCATCTGCTCTCAGGAAATATTTACTGTCTTATGGGGCCATCCGGATCCGGAAAAACCACACTGTTTCATATTCTGCTGGGTCTTTTAAATGCAGATTCAGGGGAGATAAGCGGTCTGGAAAAAAGAAGAATTTCCGCTGTATTTCAGGAAAACCGGCTGTGTGAAGTATTCACTCCGGCAGAGAATGTGACAATGGTGATGCCTGCATCACCCGGGAATCATAAAAAGGCTGTGGAAGCGCTGGAGCGGCTGCTTCCTGCTGAATCTCTGGGCAGACCGGTATCTGCCTTAAGCGGAGGAATGAAGCGCCGTGTGGCCATAATACGCGCCCTCTCAGTACCTTTTGATATGGTAATCATGGATGAACCGTTTACAGGTCTTGATGAGGATACAAAACAACTGGTAATTTCCTATATAAAAGAAGAATGCAAAAATAAACTCGTTCTGATCAGCACTCATCAGGAAGAGGATGTACAGTTGTTAAACGGAATTAAGATTCATCTATAAAAGCAGGGGGCGATAACCACTTACCGGTTACCGCCCCCTGTTCTCATCTATTTAGTTATTACAATTTTATTTCAGCTTCAGGGAATCCAAAGCAGCTTCAATCTGCTCCTCTACGCCGCTGTCTGTTGATCCAATGGTTCCAGCTGCGCTGATATAGGTCTTAGTCGCTGCGTTGTAAGATCCGGAGATGGCATAATAGCGAACCCCATCCTGAGGAGTCTTATACCGAAGTGCATACCGGAAGGTCTGACTGCCGTCACTGCTGTTTTTCACATCATAACGGACAAACTCCATATCCTCACCGCGGCTGATTAACTTCTTATATTCATCCATGGTAGCAGGATAAACTTCCCGGGCTCCGTCTGCATCGTCACCCTGTACATAAGTAACCTCCAGGTAATCTTCGCCGTTAGGTGAAGTAATCGCTACCACACTCTCGTCTCCGTCTTCATCAAGAGACCAGCCCTTTGGTGGCATGATTTCGTATTTTCCTGATTTGGAAGTAAATAAGCCTTCCTTAATATCTCCCGCATCATTGGCTGTGATCGGCTGGGTTTCTTTTGTTTCCTCTTCCTCCGAGGTTTCCTCACCTTCGGAGGTATCCTTATCTGAACCTGCCGCTTCAGCGTTTACCGCTGTGGTTGCTTCTGAGCCTGCTTCTGTCTGTGTCTCCTGCTTTGTATCCGCTTTAGTATTATTCTTTCCGCAGGCTGTAGCTGTCATCATGACTGCCATCGCAATCACGATTCCTGCAAAGATCTTATTTTTTCTCATAGAATCACTCCTCATCATAAAATTCTTTTCTGGTGACGTGGAGGATTATAACATGAACAGCCTGGAAAGTATAGCATATTAAACGAACCGAAAGAATCACAATGAAATCTTAATAATTTTTCCAGGTGACACCCGGACACTCCAGATTTAACAATTTAACCTTTATATTTAGTCCGCCGCCATATCCCACCAGGCTTTTGTCTGCACCGACTACACGGTGACAGGGGATAATTATGGAGATGGGGTTGCGGTTATTCGCCATACCAACCGCGCGGCAGGCTTTTTCATTTCCAATCTGTGCTGCGATCTCTTTGTAGCTTCTTGTCTGTCCATAGGGAATTGTTAAAAGCGCCTCCCATACCTTTTTTTGGAACTCTGTTCCCTGGGGTTTTAACGGAAGGTCAAATTCCTTTCTTTCACCACTTAAATACTCTTTCAGCTGAAGAACTGTCTTCTTCGCCAGCTCTGTGGTCTTCTGCTGTCCCTCCTTTGGCCCTTCTCTGTTAAATTCCACGCTTAAGACCCCTTCGTCATCACATACAACTCTAATTGGTCCCAGTTCACTTTCAAAAATATCCCAGTATCTCATAAGTACTCCTTTTCCGGCTGTATTTTCCTGTCTCCTGCAATTATATCATAGGAAAGGATACAGGGAACAGTGAAATTTCCGGAACTCTCTTATATGGAAAAACTTTCTATTTTTTCAAACATTACTTAGAATTCTTTTAGTTTTTTTATGAAATCTTTATCGACTGGTCAAACTTATGTCATAATTCCAGGGTATACTGATATTTGTAAAGGAACCCCACCCTTTTAACATTGACTTTTTATTTTTCATACTCAAACCGGCAGGAACATTTATGTACCTGCCGGTTCCTCCCATTTCAGGGCTATTATTTCTTCTTTTTACAACCTTCCAAAATCCCGTAAATTTCAGCTTTTTCTGAATTTTATTTTTTTTCCAAAATATTGTTGACAAATCTATATCCATCATATATAATAACTCTTGCGTTGCGGAAAAGAAGTAAAAAAAAAGACGCAAAAAACCTTCGGGGTGTGGCTCAGCTTGGCTAGAGCGCCTGGTTTGGGACCAGGAAGTCGCAGGTTCGAATCCTGTCACCCCGACTTGAGATATCAAGTCAGTTATCTCTCAAAAACCTTTGCGGGTGTAGTTCAATGGTAGAACACCAGCCTTCCAAGCTGGATACGTGGGTTCGATTCCCATCACCCGCTTTTGAGTCTGTAGCTCAGTTGGATAGAGCAACGGCCTTCTAAGCCGTGGGTCGGGGGTTCAAATCCCTTCAGGCTCGTTTCACACTGTTAACCAGCAGTGTGAAGCTTTTTATGGTGGGTATGGCGAAGTTGGTTATCGCGCCAGATTGTGGCTCTGGAGGCCCAGGGTTCGAATCCCTGTACTCACCTTTCCCTTAAAGGGAATTTTTTTTTATCAGGAGATGTTATTGGGCTATCGCCAAGCGGTAAGGCACAGGACTTTGACTCCTGCATTCGTTGGTTCAAATCCAACTAGCCCAGTATGGGATACTAGCTCAGGTGGTAGAGCACTTGACTTTTAATCAAGTTGTCCGGGGTTCGAATCCCCGGTGTCTCATTTAAATATGATCTGTTTGCTGTCAGCGGGTATGGCGGAATTGGCAGACGCGCCAGATTTAGGTTCTGGTGGGAGACCGTGCAGGTTCAAGTCCTGTTACCCGCATGAATCATGAAATGATGGAAACACCGGAATTCCTTGTTAATGCGAGGTATTCCGGTGTTTTATTTTTCTGTATCCCCCATTTCATCTCTTCTCGCCGATAGCAGAAAATTATACATCGTTATATAATTTTCTGGGAGGTGATCGCTTGAAACGCCAATGGAAAGAACGTGAAAAAAAGCTGGCTGAAGAATTCGACCGGCTGGAAGCAGCAACCAGAGACTTAAAAACCCCTGCTGCTCCGCCGGACGAATTTGAAAACATCTTAAATGAGATGGAGCGCAGGGGAATCAGCCCCAGAGTCAGAAAAGAATTAGGCGGCAGGAAGTAGGCGGGCCGGGTTACCGATAACCCGCCAATATGGATCGGGAAATAACGCGTACTTCTCTCCGCTTAGGAGGCAGCATCTAAAAGATTAACATTTCATGAAAGATATTCTCAGCACTAAGCTTCCCATATCCCCAGATATTATTGGGATAAACATAACTGGGATCACGCTCTGCCGCCCTCATCATCAGACGGCTGATCTGGCTCCCTGTAACCGCTGTATAATTTCCTTTGACGTGAGCCCATTCTACTATCATGGCCGCTATCCCGGCTGCATATGCCGCTGCTGCCCCGGTTCCCCTGGCCGTTCCATACTGAAAATCCGGTATGGCACATGGAATGTTATACCCCGGTGCTGCAAGATCAGGTTTTATCTGCCCCAGCCTTGTATATCCCCTGCTGGATTCTGCCATAATCGATCCATCGTTTTGGTTGTATGCCGTAGCAGTCAGAAGATTAGTTGTATCACCCTGCATGGTAATTGTTGTGTTGGGATCTGAATTAACAAAATAAGTCTCATTTGAAATCAGATTTCCGGAAGGAAGCCAGCAATTAAATGAAAAAGGTTCCTTATCCCGGTTCTCCAGCCTGATGTACCAGACACCGGGGATCATATTCCGGAAACGGAGAAGGATCATCTGATTTCCCGTCTCTGATTCAAAAAGAATATTATTCACCCAGACGTTGGTTTTTATGGATTGAAATGACAGCTTCCGGCACTCTCCTATCGCAGGTCTTATAACCTCAGATGTTTCCCAGGTTGGTGCTGTTAACTGCACGGAAAGCCTGGAAGGTATACTGGACCAGATCTCCATAAAATATTCGCTGTCAATTCCTCCCGAATTCAATTGTAAACTGTCGGAATACGGCTCCTTTGTAATTTCCCCATAGTAATGCCTGCGGCTGTTTCCTTCATTTCCTGCCGAGGTTGTGATACTTATTTTTGGCAGCTCCATCAGACTGTCTAAGTAGGTGCTTAGAGCCCCCCGGCCGTCATGCCCGCCCTGGTTGGTTCCCAGGGCAAGACAGATTACCAGCGGCCTGTTTAACTTTTTTGCAACGTTGAATAAATATCGGATTCCCATTATAATATCAGACTCCTGATAACACAGCGCACCTGCTGAAACACAAAACAGTCTTTTTAAATTTTCTTTGGCCTCCTTTAACTTTACCACCACTAAATCTGCCTGAGGCGCTACTCCGGTGAACCCATCCTTATCATTGGAACGTCCTGCAATTATGCTGGCAATGGCAGTTCCATGCCGATAGATATCATTAGTTGGAACAATGGTATAAGGATATTGAGATAATAGGGCAAAATTAATCAGTTCCTTCGTGTATTCTGAGCCAAAGTTAAAGCCTGTGGGCGGCGTACCCTCTACTGTCTGATCCCAGATTGAAAGAATACGGGTAGTTCTGTCATTATTCATGAAGGCAGGATGGCGGTAATCAATCCCTGTGTCAACGATTCCCACTATGACGCCTCTTCCAAACAGCCCCAGTGCAGGGTTTATCTCCTCCGGTACTTCCCCGGAGTTTTCCATGCTGACAACCGATTCCAGCGTGTACAGTTCTGGAAAGCTGTGATAAGGATTTATTCCCAGATCACAAGGCTCCATACGATCCTTTGGTATGTGCAGCAGAGAAAACATATCGTTCATCGGGGTAATATTATCACCGGTATTATACGAAGTAACCAATGCGTTACTGATGATCAGATCATAATATCGATTGTCCAGAATTTTTTCCATTCGTGCCTCCTGCTATCCCGGGTGGAGCATATGGTATAGTCTATGCAGCTTCATTTCCAATATGAAATAAATTTTCAACTGCAAAATAACATGGCTGTTCTCTTTTATATAATCACAAATACACATTGTTTTTATAAAGTTTTCACTAATTAATAAAAAAATTTACATATTTATCTTTACTTAAACGATTTCTTGCGTTATACTTTATGTAACTCTTCTTAGGAGTACCGTATTTCCCCAATCCTGCGGTGCTCCATTTTTTTATCCCATATCCATATCAGGTCATCGGATCATTATCCTAAAGCATACCTTTCAAAAAAGAACCGCAATTATTACGAGCTTTCAATAACAAATTGGCAACATCTGCATTGTCCCTGCCCCATTCCCATGATACAATAAAAGCGGTTAAGAACTTAAGCCGCAGACTGCGGAGAATGGAGTTTCTATGAAAAAACATTACGAAAAAATCATTATATACAGTAACCGGAAAACAGAAGAAATAATGAATCAGCAGGTCATGGATCAGACTTCGGAGTTCTATGGAGGTTTTCGTGACCATGACGGGCTGGTGGAACCAAAGCTTGCCATATTTTTAGTAACCACCATGACCGCCTGCTTATTTAACCATAAGAGCAGATTTTACGGCAGTGAAACGGTTTATGAAAGAATTAACGTCGCCCTTTCCTACATAGCCAGCGGACAGCGGGAAAATGGCTTTTTTGATCTTATAAACTGTAATTTTTATTCCGGTGCAGATACCGCATTCTGCCTTGACGGCCTTCTTCCAGCCTATATTTATTTATACCGGCTGTCCCATAAAGACGAATGCCCCGCTTTAGAAAAAAACATGCTTTCCACTCTTCTCCCTGTTATGGAGTCCATACTGGTTAAAGGCGGAAAAGCGATGATAAACGGAGGCTTTCACACTCCCAATCACCGCTGGGCCATCGCCTCCGTCTTAATGATGCTCTATCGCCTCACTTCAGACGAGTCCATGAAAAAGGGGGCTGAAAAATTCTTAATCGAAGGCTGCGACTGCAACGAAGACGGGGAATATGCAGAACGCTCTGCAGGAGGTTACAACCTGGTTAATAACAACGCCATGATGCTGCTGGCCGCTGCAACCGATGATGACTCCTGGTATGAGCCTGTAAAAAGAAACTTAACCATGATGCTTAACTATATCGAACCGGATGGAAGTATATTTACCAACAACTCCACAAGGCAGGACCGTGGCACAAAGATCTATCCAACCGGTTATTATCTGGAATATTTATATATGGGAATTAAATTCCGTAACGAAACCTTTTTGCAGGCTGCCTGCTTCATCATGGATCAGGCTGTTGCGGAGGGAATCGGACCTCTGGACTGGCTGATCCATTTCATGCTTCATCCGGAACTGGAAGAATTTGAATATGAGGAAAGTAAAATTCTAACCAACTACTGCCGCCACTATACTGATTCCGGAATTGTACGGCTTCGCAGGGAAGCTTATTCCTGCTCCATATTAAAAAGCAGTCCCTCCTTTCTCTATTTTCTCCATGGGGATTTATGCGTCAGCATGAAAATCGGGGCCAGCTTCTGCGAGCACAGATATTTCGTTCCCGAAAACCTGGTACAGCTTCCAGGAGAAGAGGGGTTTGTTCTGAATCAGAAGATGGCTGGCTGGTATTATCTTCCCTTTAAGGAACCGCAGGATACTTCAGACTGGTGGAAAATGGATCATACGAAAAGAGAAAAGTTAAACGGGCCGGACATGAATTTTGTGATCACCGTTGCAGAAGTAAAAGATGGCGTTGATATTACCATAGAAACTGCCGGAATTGACCGGGCTCCCCTCCGCGTGGAGCTGGCATTTGATGCAGGATGCCGCGTGGAATCCCCGTATTTTATTGCTGAGGGCAATGCAGGCGGTGGAATCGTAGCAAAAGAAGGAACAGTGACTGCCTCAAAGGGCAAATACGCCATAACAGCCGGTCCTGGCTTTGGTGCCCATAACTATGTAGCAGGCAAGTTCGGAAGCCAGGGACGCTCACAGGACTGCTATACAGTCTATTTTACAGACTTTACCTGCTTTAAGCATACCATTTCACTTCGGGCGGTTCCTGCAGCCTATTAGTAAAAAGGGGTGGTACCGCACTTTATGCTCCGTGCGGCACCACCCCTTTTTATTGCTTAAAGTGAGCTTTAATGATATCAATCTGCCTGTTAACCCGTTCAGGAATGGATCTCTTCAGCTCCTCCCATGACATCAGCTTATCATCTTCTAAATAAAATGGTTCAAATTCCATAGAGGGACAAAAACCAAATATTTC
The DNA here is from genome assembly GCA_963523075.1 of uncultured Clostridium sp. GTDB lineage: Bacteria > Bacillota > Clostridia > Lachnospirales > Lachnospiraceae > Lacrimispora. The sequence goes on along the minus strand of CAURBW010000007.1, from coordinate 154,273 downwards.
CTTAATATATGCTTCCGTCATTTTCTGCAGGTTTTCATCCGTATGAATCTGATCCTCAAACATATCCTGAACAAGAACGCCGTCCGTTCCAGCCTTTTCCTGACAGCTTTCCAGCCAGTCAGGAATAATGCGGATTACCCGTGGATCAGGCACCAGCGCATGCTTTCCAGGCTGTGCATAGACCACCGGATGAGTACCGTCTTTAAGAATCAGCTCCCCATTATCCAAATCCACCATATTCAAAAACTTGCCGTGGAAGCTGCCTTCTGCCTTTTTTACAGTTCCGTCATGTTTTACGTAAACCCAGACATGCTCCAGCTCATATAAATGCTGAATATCAAAATCATACCAGATTGCGTACTCAATGGCAAAATCCACTTCTTCCCTGTTAATTACAATTTCACGTTTGGGAAAGGAACTGCTTCTTTTTGTTTCCCGAAAAATAGTGCAGCCCATGGCCGTAATGGAAAATGGCTCCTTTTTATCCTGCATAACAACAGGTTTATAGGCTGTCAGTATCTCAAAGTCTTTGTCTTTGTTCATGTTTTTTGTCCTCCAAAGCAAAAGAGCGGATTGCCGAAAATGGATCCGCCCTTCATTTCATATTATTTTGATGCTTCCAACAGGAACAGCATAGCCATTGCCTGTCCGTATGGCATTGGGCGAAGTTCAATATCTTTATAGAACTGTATACTTTCTCTTCCCATAGGAGTACCATATGATACCTGATGCACCACACCTTCTGCGTCGATACACTGAAGAACGGGCAAAAGTGCTTTTCTGGCACTGGCTTCAAAAGAGGAATCCACAAGTCCCAAATGAACTGCTTTTAATATTCCATATCCGAAACCACAGGTTGCACTGGCCTCAACGTAAGAGGTATTATCATCAATTACCGTATGCCACATGCCGTTTTCGTTCTGGTAGGAAACCAGCGCATCTATCTGATTTTTTAATGCTTCTGTTAAATAGTGTTTGACTGCACCGCTGCATGGAATGATGCCGAACAGTTCCGGAATCGCCATTGTGATCCAGCTGTTGCCTCTTCCCCAGAATGCACCTGCGAAATTATGGCAGCCATGGAATGTCCAGCCATGATACCAAAGACCGGTCTTTCTGTCAGCTAAGTATTTCACATGGATTAAAAACTGGTACTCAGCCTCATCAATCCATTCCTGCTTCTTAAGAATCACACCCATACGTGCCAGGAATAAAACGGACATAAACAGCGTGTCATCCCATAGTTCCTGTTCATTGAGCGTGTCAGAAGTTAAATGCTGAAATCCGCCCTCTTCTGTTTTTGGAAGTTCATCCAAAAGCCACTGTGCCCAGTCCCGGCAGATTTCCATATAAGTCTCATTTCCTTCTTTTTCAACCAGGTATGTTAATGCCAGAAGAGGGGCTGTTGTATTAATATTCCGGGCAGGCAAACCAATGGTAAGCTGTCTTTCATAATACTTATTCAGTTTGTTTATAATCTCTTCTTCACCGGTTTCTTCATATATCTTCCATAAACCGAACAAACCGACTCCCTGTGTCCATTCCCAGTAGCGGTACCGCTCCGGATTGTCTCCAGCCAGATTATTTGTCTGCATGTTTTTTAAAAAGATATCATCTTCATCATACAGAATTTTTTCAAAGCTGGATACAAGCAGGTTTATTTTCTCTTTTAAATTTTCCATTCTTTTGCCACTTCCTTTCTGCTGCCAACCAACGAAACAGTTGGGGGCACATTGCAATCTCTACAATATTTTCCTTTTTTATTCGCCAATGTATTGCACATCTTGTCATCATTCTGCTATAATGAATATCCGATACATGACTATTTCATAGAAAGTATAAAGGCGGTTCCTATGACAAATCCTGATGATACACTGCTTTATAAGAAAAGACATAATATCACCATTAACGATATCCAGCATTCCCTTTATTATTACTTTGATTATGATGAACGATCCTTTGATATCAACATGCCGTTTCAGCATTTTCATTCTTTTTATGAACTGATGATACTGATCAGTCCCCAGGCATACCATCTGGTAGAAGGTATCCCTTACTCCATCCGGTCCGGCGATATCGTACTTCTTCGCCCATCGGTGCTTCACCGCTCCGAATATCAGAAAGGCGCTCCCAGTAAACGGCTGATCATCGGTTTTTTGTATCCCCCTTCTCTTTGGGGAATGCCGGAAACCTATCAGAAGCTTTTTGAGCCATTTTACTCTCCGCTGCCTATTTTCCGTTTTCCTTCCAAACAGCAGCAGCTGGTTAATGAAAAACTCAATCGCATTTACCGCTACTCCTTCCAGGACGAGGAACCGGAACTCAAATCACTCATTGTCCATGGAATGTTTGTGGAATTTCTCTATACATTACGGCAGCTGGCACCTTTTAACACCTATACCAATGAACCATTAAAGGATGAAGCATCCCAAAAGATATACACCATTGCAAATTTCATTCATAATCATTATTCAGAAGAATTAACACTGGACTCCCTTTCCAGGGAATTTTATATCAGTCCTTACTATCTGTCCCATCAGTTTAAAGATGTGACGGGCTACACCCTGACCCAGTACATTCAGATGACACGGATCCGAAACGTACAATACCTGCTTTTAAACACGAAAAAGAAGATTTCTGAACTGGCGGAAGAATGCGGATTTACAAGCTTTTCACAATTTAACCGAATCTTTCAAAAGTATTGCAGCCAGTCGCCCTCTGAATTTCGTAAAGACGGAGGCGGAAACAGCCTTCCGACAATTCTTTAACAATCAGATAGGCAGAAAAAGCCCGTTACAGCTTCCCGGCATCATCAATATTTTGATGAGAAAGAGCTGTAACGAGCTTCTTATAGCCTGCTGCCCCGTAAAAGGAATTACTTTATTGTGTCAAAATATTCTGCTCTTGCGTCAAGAATCTTCTGCAGCCCTGCATTTACAAGGTTGTCGTATTCTGTCTTCTGCAGACTGTCGAACTGATCCGGTGAACAGCTGATCAGCTTGTAAACATATTCTATCATCATGTTTTCCACGTTCTGTCCGTAGTCACCTTCTGCCTGTGAAATATTGGAATATACCGGATAACGGAACTTTCCTTCTGAACGTACATCATAGAAGTTTGAGAACCAGTCCAGAGAACCAACACCAGGATAATCTTTTTCCCATTTTCCAACGATAGAGTCTTTCTTTGTAGTCCACTCCATAGCAAGATTTACAATATTTAAATCATCGAGAGTCTTAGGATAACCTTTTGCATAAAGCTCTTCATCTGTGAATTTAAGCGGTACGCCGTTTTCATCTCTTTTATGCTCTGCTGTATAAACAATATTTTCTGCAACTTCCGGATCAGCCATCCAGTTTAAATATTTCATACAAGCATCAGCTTTCTTCTCGCTGGTCTTTGGAACCATAACAAACATTCCATATCTCTGCTCAAATGGTGTACGATAAGAACCATCTGCCAGTTCAAAGCACTGTACCGGAACAAACGTTTTGCTGCCTAAAGTCTGATTTAATACAGATATAAAATCAAACGTACGCTCTGTATCATCTAAATAGAAGCCGACATTGCCTGCAGTTAACTGAGCTTTGTAAATATCTTCCTGGGTATCTGTTGCAAAATCCTTAGAAATAAGTCCTTTATTATAAAGCTCATTTAACTTCTTAATTCCATCAACAGCTCCAGGAGCAACTGCTGCGTAACCTTCACTATACATATATGCATCTTTGTCATTTGCATAGTTTACATAGGATCCTATAAAATTCAAATAACCCTTCTCTGTATCATTACGTCCGCTCATTGCCCACGGAATTACATTGTCAACTCCGCCTGGATTCTTATCTTTTACTGCCTGTAAGTAGGCAGCCAGTTCTTCTTTGGTTTTTGGCATCTGCATTCCCAGCTTATCCAGCCAGTCCTGGCGGATAAAAGCAGTATGACGAGGAGCTTCCACACCTCTTTGTTTCATAATAGCAAACTGTTTTCCTTCAATCTGACCCATATTCTGTGCATCAGAAACAAATTTCTTAATGTCAGTACCATAGGTTCCATAAGCCTGGGTTAAATCTGCCAGACCGCCGTTCTGTGCAAAGTTATAGAAGATACCCTGATTGTAGGTAAATACGATATCAGGTGCGCTTCCGCCAGACATCATGATATTTAATTTATCATCAGAAGAAGATCTTGGTACAGAAACGTATTCAACATTAATATTGTACTTTTCTTTCACCTGCTGCTTGATCCATTCTGTCTGGGTGTTCTTCTCCACGGTTGTTCCTGGAGCTGCATCACCTCTGTCCCATACCATAACCTTAATGGTTACTTCTTCTCCCTTATCTGCTGCAGTTGTTGCCTCTGCCTTTGTTTCTGTACCGCCTGCTGCAGCGGTGGTTGCTGCTGTAGTTTCTTTACCTGCGTTGGAACCGCAGCCGGTTACCAGAGCTGCTGCTGCAAATACTGCCATACAGCTTTTTAATAATCTTGCTTTTTTCATTAATAAAACCTCCCTTTCTTTTCTTCATTTATTTATTATTAAAAATAAATAATCAGCCTTTTACTGCACCAAGCATAATGCCCTTTGTAAAGTATTTCTGAATGAACGGATAGGCAACCAGCATAGGTGTCATGGAAATTACAATACTTGCAGATTTAATATTATCCGCTACAAGCTGGGAAGCGACTCCCTCCTGCTGGGATATTGCAACAGATTCTATCAGCTGTTTTAATATCATCTGGACGGTATAGAGTCTGGAACTGTTTACATAGTATAAAACATCGCTTAAACGGTTCCATCTGCCCACTGCATAGAATAAAGCAAGTGTTGCCAGTGTGGGGTAAACCAGCGGAAGTGCTACTTTGAATAATGTCTGAATCTCGTTACAGCCGTCAATTTTTGCAGCTTCATATAACGAGGAATCCAGTCCCTTAAAAGCAGTACACATAATAATCATGTTATAGGCGCTGAGTGCCTCTGGGATAATCAGGGCCCATACGGTATCAATCATCTTGAAATCCTTAACATTCAAATATTTTGGAATGATTCCCGGATCCAGATACATCGTCAGAACGAACATCGTCATGATGACTGCTCCGCCTTTTAAATTCTTCTTTGAAAGAGGATATGCCGCAGCAACAGTCATGACAATACATACAACAGTTGATCCCAGCATCAGAAAGACGGAATAAACGAATGAGGAAAGAAAACTTCCGCTTTTAAATGCACGGCCATAAGCTTCCGTTGTAAACTGAATCGGATAAAGGAATACTCTGCCGCCTAATATAGCGTCCTTGGAACTTAGTGACATGGAAACTACGCGGATAATAGGGATCAGCGCTACGATACTGATTATTATAAATGCTGTGTTCCAGAACATCTGGAACCGTCTGTCTGATTTGCTTTTTAATTCTGCCATTACATGATTCCCTCCTCTCCCATTTTTTTAGATATTTTATTAACGGACAGGATCATTATGATACCAACTACTGACTGGAACAAACCGACTGCAGTGGCAAAATCAAACCGGCCTGCCTGAAGACCTACGCTGTAAACATAGGTACTGATAACGTCGGATGCACTTTTAACAAGTGTATTACCCATCATATAAGGACGGTCAAAATCGATGGAAACAATCTTTCCAAGCTGCATGATCAGCATGATGGAAATGGTAGGTCTGATCTGTGGAATCGTTACATGTGCAATTCTCTGAAGCCTTGTAGCACCGTCGATATAAGCCGCTTCCCCCAGAGATGGATCTGTCGCTGACAGCGCTGCCAGATAAATAATCAGGGAATACCCCGCTGACTGCCAGATTCCGGCAAACCAGTAAACAAATCTCCAGATAAAAGTATTGCTTAAGAAATTAACTTCCGGTAACCCTATTTTACGTATTACATCATTAACAAGTCCGCTGGAAGAAAAAAGCTGCGTAATAATACCTGCAATGATAACCCAGGAAAGGAAGTTCGGCAGATATAAAATAGTCTGTGTTGCTTTCCGGATTTTTAAATTCCTGATTTCAAACAGAAAAACTGCAATCAGAACGGGAATCGGAAAACCGATAATCAAATCACCCGCATTTAAAATCAATGTATTTTTCAAAGCATTCCAAAAATCCTTTGAACCAAAAGCCTCTTTAAAGTTGGCAAATCCAACCCAGGGGCTGTTCCAGATTCCTGCAAACACATTAAACTTCTTAAAGGCAATTACGCCTCCAATCATGGGCTTATAACGGAACATAAGCATATAAATGACTGGGATCAGAAGCATTAAGTAAAGCTGCCAGGTATTGCGTATATATACCTTAAAAGGAATCTTACGCGCCTTCACCTTCGTTGTCTTTTCTTTCATAATATCCATACCCTCCTTCTATTTATTTCCGTCTTTTTGAAGCTCTGCCTCCAGACTCTCAATCAGTGCCAGAAGCTCTTTCGGTTCGTGGACGGTATAGTCCGGCGTTTCCCACTCATCAGCCGGATTCATATCATAGCGCGGAGACCAGTCTATGAGAATAGAGGTAATTCCAAAGCGGTTAGCTCCTGCAACATCCTTTCTCACATTGTTTCCAATCATAACCACCCTCTTTTTGTCTTCTTCTGTCAGGTGATTTTTCTCCATAGCATCTATAAACATTCTCTCGGAAGGTTTCTGGATACCAACGATCTCGGAAATTGTTCTGGTGTGGAAGCAATAACCAAGACCATTTTCATCATAAACATTGGTGAAAGACTGTTCTTCCCCGTCAGCCACCATGGCAATAACATAACCGGCGTCGTAAAGAGCTTTTAACGTCTCTCCCGCACCGGGAATCAATTCTGCGTGGATTACAATACCGTCATCATTGCGGATTTCGGTGCCTTCATCAATAATGGTATCCCCACTGTCTGTAAAAATGATTAGCTTCTTTTGCATTTTGTTAACTCCATATTAAATTTTGGTAAGATTTTTAATAAAGCTGATGAAAACATTATAATATTTTGGGTACATTGTTGCTATGCGTAATTTGTTTTTATTGAAACCATCTTACTCGCATTTTTTGCGTTTATAAAATCAGCCGCAGTGTTTTTATCTCAAAAGGAGCAAAATGCAGGAGAATTTCACTTTCGTTTCCAAGGTATTTTACGGGAAGCGGCGCTTTTGAAACCGCATTTTCTTCCATAGTAGTTTCCCACAATCTGCTGATTTTTAAACCAGCTGTTACAGCACAGGAGGTATGCTTTCCAATTGCCTCATAAAATCTTAAAATCAGATGATTTTCCCCATCTTCCGCCATTTTAACCGTCTCTAATATCACATTGTCTTCCGAAATCCGGAAATACTCTTTCTTTCCCGTTCCTTTTCCCCAAAACGCAAGTGGACTGTTTAGCTGCATTCCTTCCTGAACCACTCCGCTGCCGGCAAAATCACTGCTCTTACTATAAAAGGAGTAGGTAAATTCCTGCATTCCTTTATCTGCATACATATCCGGCCACACAGGAGCCTTTAGCAGAGTCAGCTCCATTGTATTCCCGTCAGTGCTGATTCCATATTTGGAATCATTGAGCACAGCTGCTGTTCTTCCTGGTTCCGTCATTGCAGTATACCGGTGATTACACACTTCAAAACGATCCGCATCATAACGTCGGTTGTGATGTGTAGGACGTTTCACATATCCAAACTGGATTTCTTCCAAAGCTTCATCTGTGCGGATTGTGACCGGAAATGAGACCTTTAGCAGCTTGTGCGTTTCCTGCCAGTCAATTTTCGTAGTAAAATCAATTCGTCTGCTGTTATAGGACAATGAGATTTTCTGAGTCATAAAAGAGTCATGTATCTGCCGTTTAACCAATAACACCGCCTTAAGCGGGCCTGTCTCCTCAATGGTAAGATCTGCCTTCTGATTCAGCTCTATGGGCACATCTTTATAGAAAGAACTCATTTCCCACGCATCGTAATCCACGTTAATATCCTGATAAAGAAGAAGCTGATTTGCGATTCCGTCAACAAATTCAGTTTTGGTTTCCTGCTCCAATACGCTTCTTACCTGACCCAGACCATCAACAGTCACCTTTACTAACCCGTTTTCCAGGATAAAGGAACCTTTTTCTTCATAGATCCTGCATGCATTTTCTGAAATTACCCAACCAGCAAAGACATGACTGTCCTCTGCCCCAAGCTGGGTATAACCACAGGAAGGAACCTTCACCGGTATCAGTAATTTATCTCCGATTCTCTGACTCACCGGCAGCCAGCCGCTGTGGATCAGGGGCTCTCCCTCTTCAAAGGGGATCTCTGCCAGTTCTTCCCGTTCCCAGGAAAGTGAGTTAAACACCAGGAGGCCATCCGCTTTTTCTCCTGCAATCTGTCTTTTTGCTTCCTCATAAAGACAGTCCGCTTTTTCTCCAGTTGCTTTTAATGCATTGAACGCATCTTCATAAACCCTGGTGATGGATGTCCCCGGAATGATATCATGGAACTGGTTAAACAACAGAACTTTCCATAAACCTTCCAGTTCTCCTCTTCGGTTCTCTCCGTTTTCCGCAAAGCATGCGATGGAATTTAAGAGCTCTGTCTCCCGAAGCTTCCGTTCCAACAGCCTGTTTTCCTTCTTTATCCACGCCTGGGAGGTATAGGTCCCTCTATGCCAGGGAAGGTATAGCTCCCCTCTGTAAACCTCTTTTACAGAGTTCTCTTCTTCCAGTCTCTCGAAGAATTTAACCGGACTCTCCATACGGGTGCGGGGTGCACCTTCTAAATTCTTCACCCGCTTTGCCACCTCTGCCATCTCTCTGGTAGCGCCTCCGCCGCCGTCACCGAAACCGAAGGGAAAAATAAAGGTATCAATATTCTCCTGCTGAACCCTGTCTTCCTCCCATCTGGTAATCAGATCAAGGGGGTCAAGCCTGGCATTGTTCTTTTTATAAAAATGGGTCAGTATCCTGGTTCCGTCTATACCTTCCCACCAGAAATTATTATAAGGAAATACATCACAGCCCTTCTGTGCTCTTGCCATTTTCTGTGTGGCAAAATAACGGATTCCACAGCCCTTCATGATCTGCGGCAGCTGCCCGTTAAAGCCAAAGCAGTCCGGAAGCCAGACCATAACACTGTCTTTTCCAAGTTCTTCTTTAAACCACTTTCTTCCGTAAAGGCACTGACGGATCAGACTCTCTCCCGATACCAGATTCGTATCAGGTTCCACATACATTCCGCCCTCAGGAATAAAGGATCCCTCCTCCACTTTCTTTAAAAGGCGTCCGTACAATTCAGGATAATGCTCTTTTACATTCTCCATAATCGGCGGTTCACATAAAAGGAATTTATAGTCCATGTATTCATCGGATAAGGCGATCTGTGTGGATAAGGTTCTTGCACATTTCCGCTTTGTCTCCTCCCACGGCCAGAGCCATGCCAGATCCAAATGGGATTGTCCGAAGATGGTGAACTCCGGAGCCGTCGTTCCATTGACGCAGGCAAGAAGAGGCGCCAGCCTTTTTCTGGCTTCACGGAAGGATTCATTGCGTCTTTCCCTGTCCAGTTCAAAATCGGCTGTAAATGTAAATTCCAAAAGCCCCTGGTTTATTTTCATTGCTCTTAATGATTTGGGATCAAGCCCTTCACAAAGCTTGTATAAGGTAAATACATCCATGAGAAGCTGAAATGCATCCTCGTTCCAGATTCCAAAATCAGACTCGCCCACTTTTACCTGATACACAGGCGGTTCCGGAACTGCAATACGAAAATCAGGGCATGGTCCGCCCTTTTCCAGTCTCGGTCCATGCCCTGCATAGCTTTCTGCCACCACAAAAAAACGCTCACCTGCCTTTGCATGGCGGGTCAGTGTAATACCATCGTGCTTTAAATCTCTGGAACCTGCCGTTGTTCCATTCACCCATAGAAGCATCTCGCCGCCCACCTCAGGATGAAGAAAAATCCGTTTTCCCTCCGCCTCTTTTGGCATGACGATCTCTGTTAAAAACCAGCCATATTCCCATTTGGCGCCCCAGGGGGTTCCCTGAGGCATGGGGTAAAACTCCTGCTTTAACGCTTCCTCATAAGAGAAATGCTCTTTCGTCGTAAATCCGGTAAATGTCACCGTTGAAATTCTGTCAAACAAATGGCTTTTCAGTTCCTCCAACCATATGTTAATCCGTCCGTTCCGTTCTGCAGCAAGCTCCATCTGCATATCCTCCCTTTTCTGATACAGTCATATTGCTTCATTATATGATATCTCTCAGGCAGTGACTATGCAAAGTTTGTCAAGTTACTGTATATCTTTTGCAAATATTGCAAAAATATAATTTCTACAATTGAATCTTAATTGTTTTTATCTCATATGGCTTAAAGGTCAGAGCGATACGCCCGTTTTCTGCCGGCACCTGCTCTTTCTCTTCTTCCATACAGGTGCATTCTGTAAACCGGGCACTCTCTGTCATGGAGAATGTTACCTGTGTGCTGGTCCGCATGCCATAGGACTCATAGAAACGTACAATGAGACCGTCTCCGTCTTCAGAACGTTTCACTGTGTCAGCGAGTATATTCTCATTTTCAATCTCTAAGAAGGAACAGGAGAGAACACCATCTCCTTTTACTTCCGAAGAAACGAGAGGACAGTTTAAATCATAAGCTTCCTGTACCACCTTTCCAGTACGGAAATCACCTTTATGAGGCAGCAGGGAGTAGGTAAAAGTATGCTCTCCCTGGTCTGCATCCGGATTCGGGAAAATACCGGATTTTAACAGAGTAAGGCGAATGATGGAATCATGAACGTCATAACCGTATTTGCAGTCATTTAAAACGGCCGCGCCATAGCCTGCTTCCGAGACATCTGCCCATTTATGAGCACACACTTCAAATCTCGCCTGATCCCAGGTCGTATTCCTGTGGGTAGGACGGCTGACATTGCCGAATTGAATATCATAATTGGCCTCATTACATAAAATATCCAGAGGGAAGGCCGCCTTTAACAGCATCTGATGCTCATTCCAGTCAATTCTGGTCTTGAAATCAATTCTCTTAGTATGGTTATAGAAACAGATCTGCTGCTCAATAACTGAATCCATGAATTTTCGTTTCACAAGAACGACCGCTCTGACCGGTCCGTTTTCCAGAAGCTTCATTTCTGTCACTTCATCCACGCACCACTTCTTCTCCTCAAAGGCCGCATCAATATTCCATGCGTCAAATTCCAGCGGGCGGTCTTCAAATACAACCAGTTCATTTCCCGCCTTACCTTCCTTTAACAGGCTTCTTTCTTCTGTTTTGTCATAAATTCGGGAGAGATTTCCTGCCTTATCAAATTCCACCTCGTAATAAGGACTGACTGCTTTTATGATTGCTCCGTACTCATCACATTCCAAACAATTAAATACAAAGTCCCCTTTCTCTAAGGCAGGCCCCTGACTGAACACCTTTACACCCTTGGAAGGCACAGACTCTGTCAAAGCAATCATGCCCCCATTCCAGGTTTGCTGTGTGACTGCCGAAAGATCCTTAACTGGAGTCTCAAACTCAACAATTCCGGTTCTTTTGAAACTTAGAGAATTCCACACTGCAAGCCCGGAGGGATTTTCCTTCTCTCTTTCAAATCCGGCTGCCTTTAAGATACTGTCATGGCTCTTCTTAATGATGGCAAGATCTGATTCAATGATTTTCTCATACTGAACCTCTGAATCCTCGTATACCTCTTTGATGGAGGAGCCTGGAAGAATATCATGGAACTGGTTCAGCAGAAGAAGCTTCCAGTTTTCTTCCAGTTGGCTCTGAGGATATTCCCCGTCTTTTGTAAGCAGAGATTCCAGTACAGAGAAAAACTCTGCATCCCCATTTAAAAACTCACAGCTTCTGTTGTATTTCTTATTCTTTGCCATGGAAGTATAGGTTCCACGGTGGAACTCTAAATACAGTTCACCGGCCCATACAGGAAGCCGTTTTTCATCCAGCTCCTCTTCCAGCTTGTGAAAGAAATCCTTGACAAAGGTCTGTTTTGTCTTTGGACAGCGGGCAACATTACATTCCATTCTCCGGCTCTGTTCCAGCATCTCCTCTGTTGGTCCGCCGCCTCCGTCACCGTAGCCGTAACAGGTCAGAACTTCCCGGCTTGCATCCTTGTTCTGGAACCGCTGCCAGGTCCCCATGATCTGTTTGGGATCCTGTCTGCCGTTGTAGGTTGTGCTGTAACCTTTGGAGGGCTGGCCGTTTTTATAATAATCCTTGGTGGAAATCAGATAGGTTAAAACTTCACTTCCGTCAATTCCACGCCAGATAAAGGTATCATAGGGGAACTGGTTATATTCGTTCCAGCCAAGCTTTGTTGTCATAAAATAAGACAATCCGGACTGCTTCATAATCTGCGGTATGGCAGCGCTGTAGCCGAATACATCCGGCAGCCACAGCACTTCGTTTACCGGGCCGGAAAGTTCCTTTTCAAAGAATCTTCTTCCATAAAGAATATGGCGGACTAAGGATTCTCCGGATGCCAGGTTGCAGTCTGGCTCCAGCCACATGGCGCCTTCTGTCTCCCAACGGCCTTCTTTTATCTTTTCCTTTATCTCTTCAAAGAGCTCCGGAGCCTCTTCTTTTACAAATTCATAAAGCTGGGGCTGACTGGACATAAACTTATATTCCGGATACCGCTCCATCAGGTTTAAAACTGTACGAAAGCTTCTGACCGCCTTTTGTCTCGTCTGCTTTAAAGGCCATTTCCATGCAACGTCAATATGCGTATGACCGATGCTGTGGACAGTCACCGGATTTTCGGGTCTGTCTTTATAATAGGTTTTCATGAGAAATTTATCCGCTTCTCTTACAGAAGAAAAGAACTGCCCGGAATGAGGTCTGGTAAAATCAATCCTGTTCACTGCTTCTGCCAGAACCTTAAATCCATCAATCTGCTCTAAATCATCCTCTTCCAGAAGATCTGCCGCTTCAAAGGGAACCGCCAGATCGTAATAGAGCTTTGCCACCTCTTCTTCATAAGCGACCAGATCGAGATGAAAGAAATTGGTGCTGCCGGGACTGTTGGAGTAGGCATAAAAGGCCAGTTCATGCGTTTCTCCCGGAATGGCACATTCCGTCAGAATAAAGTCCTGATGGTTCATATCCATGGTACCGGAATGTCTTCCGTCTAAGAATACCATGATCTGGGGATTGTCCGTATTCCAGATATCCGTAGCTCCGGTATTTAAAACTGCTCTGACCTGCTTTCCTTTTAATTCAGCCGGTACAGTAATACAGGTTTTAAACCAGTAATGCCGATCCGATCCTCCCCAGGTCTCATCTCTGCCAAAAGATTCCCAATTTAAAATGCTGCTGTCAAACTCTTCTTTCCACTCATAACTTCCGGGGCTGATCCATACCTCATCTGCCGGCTTTAAATTGGAATAGCATAACGGTTTCAGTGCCTGCAATGCCGCCATTAATCTGTTTCTGATCGGATTCATTTGTCATTCCACCTTTTGTTTTAAATTTTAAAAAAGGCAGGAAACACCGCACTCGCGGGTCTCCCACCTAAAAAGCCTTATTAGCCCTTTATTCCTGTAGAGGCGATTCCTTCTACCAGATATTTCTGCATTGTTAAGAAAATGAAGAAAATCGGAATCAAAGATAAAGTTGCCATTGCAAACATTGCGCCCCAGTCGGAACCAGCTGTCGGATCTGAAAACATCTTTAACGCATAGCTGACCGGATATTTTAACGGGTCGCTTAAGTAGAGCAAAGCTGCAAGGAAATCATCCCATCTCCACATGAAGGAGAAAATAGCGCTTGTAACCAGAGATGGCTTCACGAGCGGAAGAATGATCCTGATAAATATGGAATAGATGGAACAGCCGTCCATTCTGGCAGCCTCGTCTAAATCAATGGGAATACCCTTGATAAACTGAACATTTAAGAAGATAAAAAAGCCCTGTCCAAAAAACTGCGGTACAATAATGGGAAGATAACTTCCAACCCAGCCCATTTTATTAAAGATAATGTACTGCGGAATCATGATAACCTGGAAAGGCAGCATCATTGCCAGAAGCATACATGCAAACCAGAAGCCTTTAAACTTAAAGTCAATTCTTGCAAAACCATATCCTACGACTGCAGAAGAAATAACTGCACCTACTGTGGATAAGCCTGCAATAATAAAGGAATTCTTAAAAAAGTTTCCGAAACCGTAACCTGCAAAGCCTTTCCAGCCCACCTTATAGTTTTCAAAGGAAAAGTGTTCGGGCAGAAGACTGGCAGCAGTACTGAAAATTTCATTGGTGTCTTTAAAGGAACTCATCACCATCCATACAAGCGGATATATCATAACACATGCGAACAAAAAGGTAAACACATGATAAATCGCTGTGGTGACTATTTTTTTTTCCTGATATCCTGTTTTCATATTTCATCACCCTTCTGCTTCGTAATGTACCCACTTTTTCTGTGTTTTGAACAGTATCAGTGTCAGCATGCCTACAACGAATACCATGAACCAGGCCATTGCACAGCCATATCCAAGCTTATTATAAGTAAAGGAATTCTGATACATGTATACGGTATAAAACAATGTGGTATCTCTTGGCTTTCCCTGGGTAATAATATAGCTCTGAGTAAATGCCATAAACCCATTGATCAGCTGGTTAATGAGATTGAAGAAAATGGTAGGAGTCAGCATTGGAATTGTGATTTTGAAAAATCTCTGTATTCCATTTGCACCGTCAACGGTGGCTGCCTCATAAAGGCTGACTGGAATCTGTTTTAAACCGGATAAAAAGATGAGCATGGAAGAACCAAACTGCCAGACCGCTAATATAATCAGTGTCCAGATAGCCGTATCTGTTCTTCCCAGCCATGCAAGGTCAGACGGAAGTCCAATAATCTTTAAAAGTGCGTTTATAACACCATCACTTGCAAACATTCTCTTCCAGAGAATTGCAACAGCCACACTTGATCCGATAATGGAAGGCAGATAATAAACTGCCCTGTAAAATCCGGAGAGCTTAGTGCTTTTTACTAAAAGCATGGCAACTGCTAACGCCATGATAAGCCGGAGAGGAACCGAAAACAGAACATAGTACATGGTAACACCAAATACTTTCCAGAACTTTGGATCCGCCGTAAACATCGTTTTATAATTTTCCAGTCCTATAAAAACCGGTGATTTTAATATATTGTATCTGGTGAATGAAAACCCTAAAGATAAAATCATTGGAAGAGCCATAAAGGCAAGAAATCCTATAATGAAGGGCAGGATAAATACATATCCTGCAACCTTCGGTGTGTTTAAGATCTGGCTCACTGATTTTTTTCTTTTCGGGATCATTTGATTGTTCTTCATCTTATCCCCTCCAGAATTTTACCTGTTATTTTGCCGCTTGTTCAAGTATACTTTTTGCTTCAGGCACAAACTGGCCAACTGCATCCTCTGCTGTTGCATCTCCGTAACGAACTGCTTCAACAACTGTTTTACCTAATGCTTCTACTTCACCTTTACCAGATGGGTCTGGAGCATCGATTGGGGTTGCAATTTCAGTAACTTTTGCAACATAATCAAATACGACCTGTGCTGCTGCATCTGCCTTTGGCTTGATTGCGTCTGCAACTTCTGTGTTGATCGGGATTCCTCTTTCAGCAAGAAGAATTTCATTACACTCTGCACTGTTTGTAAACCAGTCAATGAATTTAGCAGCCTCTTCCTTATTCTTGGAAGATTCAGCGATAGAGAAGAACATACTTGGTTTTAAATACAATGGCTGAGCTTTTGCATCTGTAAGAGTTGGGAACATGGTAATTCCAAGATCTCTTCCTGCTGTCTTGGAGATACTGATAAACTGGTTGGATAAGCTTAAATCATTCCAGGTTGTTCCATCAATGATTGGCTTTGTCTCTACTACATCAGGATTTTTCTCTGCTAATAAATCAGCGGAAATGCTGGCGTCAGATTTTGCAAACTTCTCCATTGTGTCAAAATAAATTTTCATGGAGTCTTCTTTTCCAGCTGTTAATTCATCAAATAAATGAGAACCATTTGCTCTTGCCATGATCTGCATCATGTTGATGCCGCCGTCATAAAGAGTTTTAGCACCGGTTTTCTCATTGATGGTCTTGGAAAGGTCATAAAGCTGGTCCATTGTCATCTGATCAGGAATGGTAACTCCTGCCTTTTCAACGACTGCTTTGTCATAAACCATCATAGGAGCGTTGCTTCCAAGGCTGATTGCGTAAGTCTTTCCATCGACATCACCACTTTTAATGATGCTTTCCGGGATTTTGGAAGTGTCAATCACTCCGCTGCTCATGAATTCAGATAAGTCGGCAAGCTGTCCGCTCTTCTGATACTGGTTTAAATAGGAGTAATCCATCTGAATGATATCAGGAAGATTTCCGCCGGCTGCCATTGCAGAAAGCTTGTCCCAGTAACCGGACCAGTCGGTAAACTCAACCTTGATGTCTACATTTGGATTTTTACTCATGTAAAGATCAACTGCTTTTTTTGTTACATCGTTTCTTGTCTGATTTCCCCACCAGCAAAGGCTTAATGATACCTTACCGCCGGCTGCTGCTGTTGTTTCAGCGGTTGCCGCTGTTGTGGCTGCCTGTGTGGTAGCCGCGTCTGCTTTTGTTGTTTCAGTTGGTTCAGTCTTTGAACCGCAGGCAGCTAATGATGATGCTGCAAGAATTGCTGCAAGTGTTGTTGCTAAGATTCTTTTCTTCATTTTGCAAAACCTCCCATTTGATTTCTTTAAGATAACCACATTTTATGTCAAATATGCACAAACGTAAAGTTAAAATACGGCTTTTTATGGTTGAAAAAACAGCTTTATGTAATTTGAGACTGTTTACCAATTTCTTTTTTTGATCTTTTACTATATAATACGATTATCTGAGAAAGGAAATCTGATTATGAAACGATGTACAGTCTGGTTTAACAACCTGTCTTTATACAAAAAAATACTGACGGTTTTTCTCCTCGCTCTTTTCACCCTGTGCCTCACAATCCTGATCAGCATACGGATTCTGACCCACCGATACAACGAAGTGCTTTACCAGGCAAATGCTGACTCCTTAAGCCATGTAACCACCTATCTGGAATCAGAAATGCAGATGGTTGAAAATGTGACAAACAATATAATTGGGGATGCCGTTTTGCAGGAGAATTTGTCTTTTCTTATGGACAAACCATACAGTGACCGGAGAGCTCTTGCCAAAAGAGACATTTATCAGCAGCTCTACTCCTATATTTACCAAAGCCGATATGTCAAATCCATCAACATCGTATTAGATGACGGATCCAATATCTGCATGGGACGTTCGGATGATATCGACAGATTCAACCGTTTGGAGCTCGATCACGCAATTGACAGCTTAAAGGGGAAAACCATATGGTACTCCGCCATTGAGCCGGGTGATGATACCGTATGTGCAAGGCAGATCTTAAAGCTGAAATATTTAAGCCTGAAAAAGCTGGCAGGACTTTATGTTACCGTTGATATGGAGCGTATGATTGAGGATGGTTTAAAAAGCTCCGGAAGTCTGGCGGACAATTCCAGATTCGTTTTAATGACCGGAGAAAAGCGGATCTATCCGGCGCAGTCCTATCACCAGGAATACTGTCTGGAACTCATTGAGAAAAGGCAGGACAGGGAAAATACCTATACAATAGCCTCTTTGGACCATAAAAAGGAGTTTATAATAACCGGCTATATTCCCTATGTTGGCTGGGACTACCTCTATTTCAGAGATTATAATCCCCTGTTTAACAATGTCCGCCTTATCACCATGCAGATTCTTTTATTTACCTTTTTCATTATCCTGGTCACGGCAATCCTGGTAAATTTACTTTTCCGTTATATTTTCCGCCACCTGGATTACCTAATTGAAAAAATTCAGCGTTTTGGAAACGGGGAAGCGCCTGCCAGCAGCATAAAATCATATGATTATGAGAACAGACAGGATGAAATCGGCCAGCTCCACCGCAGCTTTGATGAGATGACCCACAGCGTAAAAGTATTAAGAGATGAAAATTATGACAAGCAGCTCCTTTTAAGGGACTCCACCATTAAGATGCTTCAGCAGCAGATTAATCCGCATTTTTTATACAATACGCTGGATACCATAAACTGGATGGCTCAAAAGTACGGAGCTGACGATATCTCCATGATGGTCCGCTCTCTCGGGAACTTATTCCGTGCTTCCATTGCAGGGCAAAAGGATATCATACCTCTCTCCGACGAGCTGGAAGTGTTAAATGACTACATCCGGATTCAGGAGATGCGCTTTAAGGACAGGCTGAACTTTGAGCTGGAGATTCCTGAGAATATTTCCCACATTTTTGTCCCAAAGCTGTGTATACAGCCTCTGGTTGAGAATGCCTTAAAGCATGCCATGGAAGCTACGGACGAAATGTGCTGCATTCGGGTTACAATAAAGGAAATGGAGCTGGATTATCAGATCAAGGTATCCAATACCGGTTCCAGTTTTGATCCTGACTTACTCTCCAAAATTGAAAGCAGAGAAATCCTGCCCCAAGGTTCGGGTGTGGGGCTGGTGAACATTAATTCCAGATTAAAATTACTCTATGGCAACAATTACGGACTGAATTTTTACAATAAGAACGGAATGGCAGTTGTTATGCTGTCCATCCCCAAAGAGCAGGAGGTTTGACATGCTGAGATTAATGATAGTGGATGATGAACAGATTATCAGAGAAGCGCTTTCCCAAATGATTGATTATGAATCCTTAGGCTATGAGCTAATAGCAACTGCCAAAAATGGAATGGAAGCCTATGACATTATATGTGATGAATATCCGGATGTGGTAATCACCGATATCCGGATGCCCATTTTAAACGGGCTGGATTTAATCGAACGGTCCATGAAAACTGATTCTAAAATATCCTTTCTTCTGCTTTCCGGCTACAATGACTTTGAATATGCCAAGCAGGCGATGAAATACGGAGTCCGTTTTTATTTATTAAAGCCTACGGATAAAAATGAGCTGATTGATTCCCTTGTTTCCATCCGGAAAGAACGCCTGCAGGAAGAATCCCGCCGCATATCCCAGCAGCAGGACCTTTTAAAAACTCTGCACATTCCGCTGGAGCAAAGCTTCATCATGGAGCTTCTGGAGCATCAGGATACCTTTTCAGGCGTATTCCGCAAATATCAGGAGTTGTTATCTCTGCCTGAAAGCTGCCTCAATGCATGCATCTGCTCCTTTGTGGAAGAACCTTATTTAAAAAATTTTACTTCTGATATTGTAAAAATCCTCGCTTCAGAAGGGCTCCATATGGATTTTTCCATACTTTATGTAAAAAACACCGCGGTCTTAATCTTTCCTGCTGCCACTCTTGCGATACAGGAAAGGATAAAAAACTCCATACTAAAACTGGATTATCCCAATCAGTCCGTCACCTTTGAAACGGAATTTATCCATATGGAGACCTCCGAAAAGCTTTTTCACTTTGTGATCCAGAAAATTTCCCGTTTTGAACGGATTCTCCTGCTCAGTGAAAAAGGGGAAAGCTATGAAATCAGAAACCATATTACGGCTCCATGGATGATCAGCCGCTTAGAGGATTCCATTACCTCTGCACCGGATATCGTTCAGGCTACGGAACTTTTAAATTCCGTTTTTATTGACTCCATGCCCCCGGCCACCGCAAGAAGTCTTGCCCTTGGCCTCTTTCTGCAGGCAGACTTAAATCAGGAAAAACCGCCCATCGATGCAGCCTGTGACTTTTTTAGACGGCTGTATTCCTGCGATAACGTTTCAGAAATCCGAAACCTTCTGTCAGTCGTTCTTGTTCAGAAGGAGCATGAAACAGGAGGCCATAAGACCAGCTCCAACATCGCTATTTTAAAGACGTATATCAGGGAACATCTGGATTCCGAAAATTTGTCTTTAAAATGGCTGGCTGAAAATTATCTGTTTGTCAGCGTCGGATATTTAAGCAAGCAGTTTGTAAAGGAAGAAGGAATGCGCTTTTCCGATTATTTAAATAAGGAGCGTATGGAGGAAGCCATACGGCTGATGACCTACTATCACAACGACAACATCAAACAGATCGCAAGGCAGGTGGGATTTGGAAGTAATCCCCAGTACTTCAGCCAGGTATTTAAACGATATACGGGTCTTCCGCCCACAGATTACATTGAAAAACTAAAAAACACAAAACATAAAGGAGAATGAAAACAATGACAAACGAGAGGCTGCTTGAAAAAATCCATCTGGTTGTGGAAAAACTTATGAATCTGGGAGGCTGTGACTATGACAAAGATAAATCCGTCAGTTCTGCAGATACCAAAAAGGGAATTGTCCAGAGAGATTTCGGAATTGAAGAATGGGACTGGCCCCAGGGCGTTGGCCTTTACGGCTTATATAAGCTGCAGGAATTCTACGGAGACGACCGGTATCTGGCTTTCTTTGAAAACTGGTTCAGCGGTCATTTAAAAAACGGACTTCCCTCCAGAAATATCAATACAACTGCCCCCCTTCTCCCTCTTTCCTGCCTTCACAGCAGTCTTAAGGACTCAGAGAGCTTTTATAAGCTCTGCATGGAACAGGCAGATTGGCTGATTAACGGACTTCCCAAGACTGCAGACAACGGCTTCCAGCACGTAACCAGCGCGATTGGAGACCGGAACGGTGTAACCCTCAACAATGGGCAGATATGGATTGACACTCTGTTTATGTCCGTACTCTTCTTAAACAGAATGGGACAGCAGGCAGAAAATCCCGTTTGGAAAAATGAAGCCCTCCACCAGTTTCTGGTACACATCAAATATTTATTTGATAAACAGACCGGGCTTTTCCATCATGGATTCAGTTTTGAACGAATGGATAATTTTGGGGGTGTCTTCTGGTGCAGAGGAAATTCCTGGTTCACCTACGGAATTATGGAATTTTTAGATGCCTGCGGGGATGATTTAAATGAAGGCGTGAGAACCTATCTGATTGATACCTTTAAGTCCCAGGCAGCGGCGCTCTTAAAGCTCCAGGCTCCTTCCGGATTATGGCGGACTGTTCTGACAGATGAAACCAGCTACGAAGAGGTATCCGGCTCAGCTGCCATTGCCGCCGGAATTTTAAGAGGCGTAAAAGCCGGAGTTCTGGGCGATGACTATAAAAAAGCAGCTGACCTTGCAATCACTGCGATCTGCGATAACATTTCCGAAGACGGAACTGTGCTGAATGTATCTGCAGGAACTGGAATCGGCATGGATGGCGACCACTACAAAAATATTCTGATCATGCCTATGGCTTATGGTCAGGCACTTGCTCTCACAGCACTCTGTGAGGCACTTGAGAAATAACTTTCTGATCATAAAAAGAGAGACGAAAAGAACGTTACTGCTCCGTTCTTTTCGTCTCTTTTCTGTATTTTAAAGGCGTGGCATCGGTGTGCTTTTTAAATACCCGTTCAAAATAAGTGACACTCTCAAACCCCAGAAGCTCTGATATCTCTGTTACAGAGTATTCACTGTTTAAAAGAAGCTCTCTCGCTTTTCGCACCCTTGCTAAATTCCGGTATTCATTGACAGAGAATCCCGTCACTTCCCGGAAGATCCTGCTTAAATAGGATTTGCTGATAAAAAAACGTTCCGCCAGTTCCTCCAGGCTTTCCGCTGACTCACAATGAAGAGTTAAATACTCCGCCACCTCATGCACTTTTCCATGCTTTGACGTCTGAACCGTAAGAGGCATATCCTTTAATACATTTTTCTTCCGGCTTCTGTAAACCATAAGAAGAATCCTGGAAATCATAAGACGGACCATGACTTCATACCGCTCTCTCCTGCCTCTTAATTCATCTCTGATTGACAGAAGCAAAGTTTTCATCTCCTCCCATTCCTTTTCCGAGAGTCTCGCTACACCATAATAATCTCCGAAAAGCTTCTCCAGGGAATAAACTCCCGCATGGTTTAACCAGGTTTCCAAATACCTTCCGTTAAGCTGAAGTAAAATCCGGTCATGGCTTCCGCTTCCTGCCTGGCTCGTCTTATGCACCTGCTGCCGGTTGACTAAAACCACATCTCCTGTTTTCACATAATAGGTTTCTTTTTCAATAAAATAATAACGTTCTCCGCTTAAGAGAAAATACAGTTCATAGGTATCATGAAAATGCTTCATTGTCATGGAAAATCCGTCATCCCGCACCACCTCATCGATGACAACGCCCTCCATGCTCTCCTCAAATATGATACGTTCCATTTCCTCCTCCAAATCAGTAGCCAAAAGTATGATTATCAAGAAAAAAGCATCAATTCTATAAGTATTATAATACTATAATGCATTATAATATGCAATAGAGAGTGATACGAACCTATTTAATATTTCTTAGTTTCAGGAGGAAACCTTTATGAAATACGAAAACAACAAAGTAAGTGACATTCAGATCGCTTACATCGGCGGCGGCTCCAGAGGCTGGGCCTGGACCTTTATGACGGATCTTTCCATGGATGATTCCATGAGCGGAACCATCCGGCTTTATGACATTGATCCCGCTGCTTCCAAGAACAATGAAATCATCGGCAGCCAGTTGAGCGCACGCAAGGATACCATTGGAAAATGGGATTATATCCAGTCTGATTCTTTAAAAGACGCGCTGACAGGCTGTGATTTTGCAGTAATCTCCATTCTCCCCGGTACCTTTGACGAGATGGATTCCGATGTCCATCTTCCGGAAAGACTTGGCATCTATCAGTCTGTAGGGGATACGGCCGGCCCTGGCGGAATGATCCGTGCACTGCGCACCATACCAATGTTTGTAACCATTGCGGAGGCAATTAAGGAATACGCACCTGATGTATGGGTTATTAACTATACCAACCCCATGTCTTTGTGTGTTAAGACTCTTTATCATGTATTTCCCCAGATTAAGGCCTTTGGCTGCTGCCATGAAGTATTCGGCACCCAGAAGGTATTAAAGGGAATCTGCGAGGAAACCTTTGGACTGGAATCCATTGACCGCAGAGACATTCATGTAAACGTTCTGGGTATTAATCATTTCACCTGGTTTGATGAGGCTTCCTACAAAGGAATTGACTTATTCCCCGTTTACCGTAATTATATCGATGCTCATTATGAGGAAGGCTATGAAGAACCGGATAAGAACTGGGCAAACAGCACATTTGAATGTGCACACCGGGTAAAATTTGACCTTTTCCGCCGCTATGGTCTGATTGCAGCTGCGGGAGACCGTCATCTTGCAGAATTCATGCCTGGAACTGATTATCTCAAAGACCCGGAGACTGTGAAATCCTGGAAATTCGGACTCACCACAGTTGACTGGAGAAAGAATGACTTAAAAGAGCGTCTGGCAAAGAGCCGCCGCCTGGCAAATGGAGAGGAAGAAATCCAGTTAAAACCGTCAGGAGAAGAAGGAATTCTTTTAATTAAATCTTTATGCGGCCTGGACCGGACCATCAGCAATGTAAACATACCAAACTCCTTCTTACAGATTGCAAACCTGCCAAAAGATGCCGTTGTGGAGACAAATGCAGTATTTAGCCGCGACAGCATTAAGCCTGTCATTGCAGGAACAATTCCGGAAGAAGTCCTGGAACTTATAAAGCCTCACGTTGCCAATCACGAACGCATATTAAACGCAGCTCTGACTTGCAACCGCACACTTGTTTATGAAGCTTTCTTAAGCGATCCTCTGGTTAAGGGCAGAGCAAGCGACGCAGAAGTAAAAAAGCTGGCAGACGATATGATTGCAAACACCCTGGCTTACCTGCCAGAGGGCTGGAAATAATTGAAAATACAAACAAAACCCTGACAGAGTCCATGAAGTCTCTTGTCAGGGTTTTATTTATATTTATACTTTTTCCAGAAAATTCAGAGTAAAATGAACTTCTCCCTGCTCATCCAGTTCCATGATCATATAAGAGGGCCTTCTGCCTTCCTGGCGGGGATAGGACATACTTCCGGGATTCAAAATTATAATCCCGTTATGTACCTCATAGAACGGCCTGTGTGTATGCCCATACATGGCGATCTGAATATTACGCTCTCTGGCTTCCGCTTCCAGCCGCTCCACTCCAAGAGATACATTGTAGTAATGCCCATGGGTCAGAAGTATCCGGTAACTGCCCACTTTAATTTCCTTTTCCCGTTCCAGGTCTGAGAAAAAGTCATTGTTTCCAAGAACCATGTGAAGCTCACAGCCTTCATCCAGCCAGCTCTCAATCTTCTTTTCACTGCCTTCTGAATCTCCCAGATGGATCAGCATGTCAAAGGGTTTGTTTTCCTCGATCACCCGCAGAAGATTTTCATCCTTGCGGTGGGTATCACTGACAATCAGTACTTTCATGATTCTCCTCCCCAATCTGCTCTTTCAGCTTATCTTTCATGGCTTCAAGCGCTTTCCCTCTGTGACTGATCCGGTTTTTCTGGTCCATGGCAAGCTCCGCCGCAGTCATATGAAACTCTGGTATATAAAGAATCGGGTCATAACCAAATCCCCCGCCTCCAGCCGGTTTATCCGCAATCAGTCCCTCCATAGCGGCTTCCGTATGAAGCACAGACCCGTCGGGAAGTACTGCAGCAATATTACAGACAAAACGTGCACTTCTCTCATCTCCTGAAGCAAGAGCAGCGCGGTTTAAAATGGTCTGATTTTTGATTTCATAGGAAGTATCCTCTCCCATATACCGGGCAGAGTAAATTCCAGGCTCTCCGCCCAGGCAGTCTACCACAAGACCCGAATCATCAGCCAGAACGATTCCTCCGGACTTTTTCCACACTGCCCTGGCTTTTATTTCTGCGTTTTCCCCAAAAGTGGTTCCGTTTTCTTCTATATCAAGATGAATGCCGGCCTCTTTCATGGAACATACTTCCATTCCTAAATCCTTTAAGATTTCACGGATCTCCCGCATTTTTCCTTCGTTTCCAGTTGCGAAAATAATTCTGTTCTCCCTCATCTGTTCTCTCCTTCAAACCTTTTTCTATTGGGCAGCCGTATACGCCTTCAGACACAAATTGCAGTTCTGTTTTTCTTCCACTCTCTCCCACACTCTGCCGTCTGCACTGATATAACCCTCCCCGTCAGATAAATCTACAAAGGTTCTTCCGTCTCCTGCATCATACTCAATCGCTGCAGGGTGAACTGTATCGGGAGTGGTAATTTTCACAATGACTGCAAACCGCTCTCCCTTTTCTAATTTCAGTTCTTTTTTTGTCTTTTTGTCAAAGGATACGGTATAGTAGCCAGCGTTCTCAAACGCTCCGTTTGTAAGGGAAATTTTCCGTTCAAACTCATTGCCGTCTATAATGCCAGATTCTTTTCCAGTCTTACGCACTGCGTAAATCTCATAAGTTGTATGAGGCGCAGTCGCATAAAATCCAACAGCCTTTAAATATTCGGAGTCTTCCGCCTCATAGACATTGGAAAACCAGACTGTGTCACTGCCATATCCCAGCTGGCCTGCCCAGCCCCGTAAATCCGACTGATAAATCCTGTCATATCTGCCCGGATCGTCTACTCCTGTATATACAATATTATTCATACCGATATTGGAATCATAATAGGATACATAAAAAAAGCCCTGGTCACCAAATCCATCTCCCCAGCTGTTCATGCAGATAAACGCCCCGTCACCATTCACCGGGACATTAAAATTCTCTCTGGAAAATCCATCATCCCAGCCGATAATCACGGAATCGTGATTGGGTGGCTCAGAGCCTATGTAACAATAAGCGGACACCTCCTCATTATAACTGGGAGACTGGCTCCTGGCCCCATTCATGGCAGTATAGAGTGAACTCTGAACTCCTCCGTAACGGAGCACTGCCCGCTTTATTTTTTCGTAATCTTTTCCCGGTAACATCTGAATCTCCTGGACATGTTTTACTGCCTTCAGTCCTTTCGGAGATATTCCGTCCCCATATGGGTCTTCTGCTTCCAGTACCGGTCCCTGCCAGGAAAGGAGGTAAGCCATTGACATGGTATACTCCCCTCCCTCTTCCTGGGGGATGAAAAATCCATTATTTAAAGACATATGATCTTCGGAAAAATCAAATGTTTCTTCTGGCAAAAGTCTGGTTTCCAATGCCTGTAATGATGCAAATGCCCAGCAGGTACCAAGAGATCCCTGATTTTTCACTGCCGGAGCGCGTCCATTTTTCCTTCCGTCATAGGCAGCTGGAAGCTGCCCCATATACGGGTTATCTGCCTGTATGGGAACAAAATAATCCCCCCAAAAAGCAGCAGCTGCGCACAGCACAACAAGAAAAAAGGCAAACCGGATTTTATTTTTCAAACTCATCTCCTGCTTTTCTTTTCGGAGGCTTCGGCCCCATAAACTGATAGAAATAGGTCTTCATCATTCCATTATAAATCTTTCGGTTCTTATCTGCTTTTCTGCCAATATATCGTTCCGCATCCTCATATGCAGTGATCATATACAGAGACCATGCATCAAGAGCAGCATAGCGCTCACCAATCTGACGGTACAGCTCCGGAAGATTCTTCTTCTCCTCAATACGCTCTCCATAGGGAGGATTGGTGATAAGAAAGCCGTATTTTTTCGGGTGGCTTAACGCATCGACTGACCGCTGCTGGAAATGAATGAGATGGTCCACACCTGCGGATTCTGCGTTGGCTCTGGCTGCTTTTACAATTTCAGGATCAATATCATATCCCTGTATGTCCACCTTAACATCATTCGTCACCAGATCATTGGCTTCATCCATAGTATCATACCAGCATTTTCTTGGTATGATGTTCTTCCAGTCTTCTGATAAGAAGGACCGGTTCATTCCCGGAGCCATATTGGCCGCCATCATGGCTGCCTCAATGACAAATGTACCGCTTCCGCAAAATGGATCCACCAGAATTCTGTCTTTGTTCCATGGCGTAAGCATGATCAGCGCTGCAGCCAGTGTTTCCGTAATGGGAGCCTTGCTGGTGAGTGTACGGTAACCTCTTTTATGAAGGGAATCTCCCGTCGTATCAATGCCTACGGTAACCTGGTCTTTATACAGAAAAACACGAAGAGGATAGCTTCCGCCATTCTCTTCAAACCACTCCACTTTGTAAGCTCCCTTCATTCGTTCCACCATGGCTTTCTTCATAATAGACTGAATGTCGGAAGGGCTGAACAGCTTACTCTTAATAGATGAGGCCTTTGCCACCCAGAATTTTCCGTCAGAAGGAATATATTCTTCCCATGGAATTGTCTTAGTCGCCTGAAAAAGCTCTTCAAAAGACTCGGCATGGAAGCTTCCTGCTTTTAAAAGAACTCGTTCAGCAGTTCTTAAAAATACATTGGCACGGCAAATTGCCTCATCATCACCCAGAAAGGTAACTCTTCCGTCTTCCACTAAAGTAATATCGTAACCAAGATCTGTAATTTCTTTTTTTAATACCGCTTCCATACCAAAATGGCAGGGAGCAATCAGTTCATATGTTTTTTTCACATTATTCTCCTAAGTTCATTTCTTTTACTATATTACCATCAAAGTCCACGATCCGGAAAATCCGGTCTTCAAGCAAAGCATAGGTAGGCGGATTTCCTCCTTTTGGGATCGAAACAGAGCCTGGATTCAGTATAGTGACATCTCCGAAGGTTTCAGCAGTCAGGATATGCGTATGTCCGTGAAGCAGAATATCTCCCTTTTGCATTGGAAGAAGATGTTCCTTATTGTAGATATGACCATGTGTGGCATAAATAGTAAGGCCGTCAATTACAAACAACGCGTAATCAGAAAGGACCGGGAACTCCAGAACCATCTGATCAACTTCCGAATCGCAGTTTCCCCGCACATTGTAAATCTGGTCCTTATAGCTGTTCAGCATAGAGATGACCTCTTTGGGCGCATATTCTTTCGGAAGATCATTTCTCGGTCCATGGTAAAGAATATCCCCAAGGAGGATCAGTCTCTCAGCTCCTGAATTTTTATATGCATCTAAAAGCTCCCTGCAATAATAAGCAGAGCCGTGAATGTCGGAAGCAATCATATATTTCATACGTATTTTCTCCTTTAGTTGGCTATCAGGTATATTTTAAGACCTGGAAGGTATATCTGTCAATGAATACCTATCCGCGTACCATATATTTTCCGCTGTAATAGGCGATTCCATTCGCCAGATTAATCACATGATAGCCCATTGCTTCTAAATGCCTGCAAACAGTCATGCTTTGTCCTCCCCTGGAACAATAGAAGATAAGACGTTTATCTCTGGGCAGCTGGTTTTTCCAGATATCATACTGCTCATAAGGAAGATTCACAGCACCTTTTAAATGACCTTTTTGATAAGAAAAGGAGCTTCTAAGATCTATGATCATCACATTTTCATTATAATCTATATATTGGTCGACTTCCCATACCGGAATTGTCTTGAACATACTATCACCTGTCCTTTCTAGTAATAATATATTCCGAATTTTCCAGGATGCGAAAAAGCAAAAAAAACGCGGGAAAGAACCCCGTTGTCTCTTTCCCACGCCTTTTTTAGATTTTGTCTGATATTAGAAAGATTTGTTCTGGTTGTTGTTCCGGCTTGAGTCACGGCTGGAATCACGGCTGGAATCACGGCTTGAGTCACGGCTTGAGTCACGGCTGGAATCACGGCTTGAGTCACGGCTGGAATCACGGCTGGAATCACGGCTTGAGTCACGGCTGGAATCACGGCTGGAATCACGGCTTGTGTTCTGCATCTTATTCTGGCTGTTTGTGCCCTTGTTCTGGTTGTTGTTCTGGCTTGATGTGTGGTAATTCTTTGAAGAATTATCCATATTGTTGTAGCTGTCATTATAATTATTCTTAGACATTTTCATACCTCCTATAGGCGTTTTTTGTTACATGGTGTAGTATGGCGAATATCCGATAGAATATACTTGGTTTTTTATTTTGGAAAATTCTGATTTTTTTAGATTTGTTTTTAAAATAACTTTGCATTTTTACATAGCCTATATTATAATTTACTTGAGGAATATAATTCCTCATCCTTATTAATTATTTATACTCCCCTCAGAAGCAGCCGAATAGCTCCCCTATTACGGCTGTTTCTATTTGATATGAAAACTATGTATTTGCTTGCTTTTACCTTAACCAAAAGGGCAAATACAAAAGACCTCCGGCAATCCCATGCCGAAGGTCCTATATCCCTTTCCAAAATCCGGTAATCCGCTATTCCATTAATCGCCAAGCACGTTGACAATTTTTACAGGTGCCCGATAGTTCCACGGAGATGTCTTAATACCTGTACTGTAAGTTGAAGAATGTACTACTTGTCCATTCCCGATGTACATGGCAACATGATTGATGGAGCTTCCGCTTCCATAAAAAATCAGGTCGCCGGGACGCATCTGATCTGCACTGACTGCTCTTCCCTGCGAAGCCTGCCCTCCTGAAGAACGGCTGATGGAAAGACCTGCTGCGTGCTGCATCACATATCTTGTAAATCCGGAGCAATCCACTCCTGTATGAGGATCACTGCCGCCATAGGAATAACGTCCGCCTACGAACTGCAGTGCATAATTAACAATGCCTTGTCTGAAATTAACAGTTGACTGTGCCTGAGCTTTTTCTTCCAGTGCTTTTAAAGTCGCTTCATCGGTTGCGGTTACAGTGGCACTTCCCTCCACCGGCATATAGCCATATGTATCGTTCACCTTAACCTTTAAATAGCCATCTCCCATATCTTCCACAACTTCAAAGGCTGATCCTTTGGAAGCGTTCATTAAGGGTTCTGTACCTTCTTCATCTTTACTGATAGTAACCTGATCTGTATTTACGGTTACCATATAGTTTCCAAAACTTAATCCTGGACCGGATACCTCATCTGCTCTTACATCTGAAGGAACTGCAATGATCATTGTTCCACAAAAAGCCATAAGTCCTAACGTTTTCCATACTTTGTTTATCATCGGGAAATCTGCTCCTATTTTTACTTTTTGAGTTTCAAATGTTACGTAATTATTAATTTCATTACGGTTATTATACATTTATTTTATCTTTTCGTCAAGTATTATTTAAAACTGCACGAATTTAAAATTATATTAGTTTAAAACACTGACAAATTTCACAGGTTTGCGATACATGACGTTTGTTACGATAATTCCTGTTTTTTCGGTGGATGCATGGACTACTTTACCGTCACCCATATACAAAGCAACATGATTGATGGATCCGTTTTTTCCATAAAATACCAGATCGCCGGGACGTGCCTGTTCGTAACTTATGATTTTTCCTTCCCCTGACTGTGACCTGGCACTGTGGTCTAACTCAACATCTGCAGATTTTTTCAGAACATATCTGGTAAAACCGGAACAGTCCACGCCTGTATTGGGATTAACACCGCCGTATACATAACGTCCTCCCACAAACTGAAGAGCATAGTCCACAACCTCTTTGCGTTCCATGGCAGACTCGTCCACCTTTTCCTGTGTCTTTTCAATCAGTGTCGCAGAGTCACTCCGTATGTATCCATCACCCTCAGGCACTTTCACCTTCAGCCAGCCATCCTTTTCAGGTTCAACCACCTCACATGTCTGACCTTCCAAAGCAGCGGTCATTACTGCTCCGTCATCCCCTGCAGTTGATCTGACAGATACAGGCTTGTCCAATCTGGCATAGAGTGTTGTACTGGTTTCTACTGTGATCTCCGCAGCTTTCGCCTCTGTCTGAAAGCTTAAATTTAAGGTAGTTAAAAGCCCTAAAAGTCCCATGACCTTCCACATTCTGAATTTCATATTGAATCTCCTGTCTGCGTATGATAGCTGTCGCCGCAAATATTTGACTTAAATATTACATAATTGTTACATTTTGAATTATATCCTCTGTTTCAGCATTTGTCAAGCAAAAACGGCATTTATGACCATTCAGAGTCATAAATGCCGTTACAGTTTTGTAATATATTCCATTTATATTGTTACATAATAGTGACATTATCGTTTCAATCCTTTTATAAACCAGTAAATAAGCCCAACTAAAAGCAGCGGTCCCATCAGAGGGGCGAGAAGGCTGAAAATACCGGTAACGATTGTTGCAGCGAGGAAGAAAAAGAGGACAATTGCAACAACTCCAAGGAGCTTCCAATACCATTTATTTAAATCATAATAATGCATTCCCCGTCTTTCCTTCCCGGGTTCCTCATATACATTCTGATCCTTTCCGGAAAAGGAGCTGTAAAATGAGCCAGTGCTGCTGCCTTCCTTTCCATTCTCACTGGCTTCTATAATCGTCTTGGCAATCAGTCTGGGATCCCCGATCGCTTCGGTAACAGCTTCTTCCGAAGAGCCCTTTAAAACTTCTCCACGGATATATTCTTCGTAATATCTGATATTTTCTTCAACCACGCCGCCGGGAACTTCTCCTGTCAGGGTATCCCTTAAACGCTGTAAAAATTCCTGTCTGCTCATCTGAGCCTCCTTCAATAAAGTAAGTAACTTTCGACTATTCTACCATTTGACAGGGGTTCCGTAAAGAAATCTTATCTGAAAAAAATCTTAATTTTTCATAATGTGCCAGACTACTCTACCCGTTCTTTTATGATTCCCTCCCTGTAAGCTGCCACCAGCTCCTTTAAATCCTCAATTCTTCCAGCCAGCTCCGTTCCCTTATCCGTATCGGCAACCATCACCCGGTGTTTCATGTTCTCAACAACCGAAACCTTTGGTGTACTCTCCTTATCCGGATCAAAGGGCTTATGCTGCGCTAAAGCCAGGTGGTTGGAATTATAGATCAGCGTATAGCCTGCAATTCCTGTTTTTGCCTGATATGCCTTCGATAGCCCGCCGTCTATAAGAAACAGCCTTCCTCCTGCTTTTACCGGGGATTCCCCTTCTTTAATTTTAACCGGAACATGGCCGTTAATAATATGGGCGCTTTCTCCCCAAAGTCCAAATTCTTTTAATATATTTTCGCAGTATTCTTCCTTTATACTCAATCGGTAATATGGATTCATCGGCTCCATGTGCGTCTCATGATCTTCAATAAAATAATGTTCAAAGGTTGTCATCTTTCCTTTTCCATATACCGGAGACTTGGCTCCGCACCATAAATACCACATAAAATCTCTGGCATCCCTGCTCTCGAACGTATGCTCCGGAAGAAAATAGGCATTCTGGACCTTATTATCAACATAATCCATGAGCGCTTTCCCGGAATAAGATGCTCCTTCCATCAAAAGTTCTTCAAACGTACCATCTTCCCGCATGGGGATACAGCCATGATAAAGGAGATTGGAGTTATAGCACTTATACATGCTTCCATGGGAATAAAGGAAACGGACATGTCGGTGAAGCAGCTCATTATGGAGAAATGACAGCTGCAGCGTCCGCAAAAGCTCCTCTTCCTCTTCATTAAGTGCCAGCGGATTTTCCGGGTCAATAGTGGGGAAGGATGTGTCAAGAAGGGGATATTCTTTTCCCTCTACTGTTACAGTTCCTCTCTTGTAATCAATGGACTCCAAAAGAATTCTGTCATTCATTTCATACTCCGGATGGCGCTTTATAATCTGCCCCTCCACTTTAAACTGAATCACAGCTATTGCCTTATGCATCTTGGCTGCCAGGCCCGGATCCACAGCATCGTAAATATTCTCATCAAGAATCTGGGGAGAAAAACGTTCGCATGGGTCATTGCGGTATACTCTTGCCGCAAACATGGAAAGCGGTCTTAAATTAATCCCATAACCATCCTCCAGAACATCAAAACTGTTGTAGCTGATGGCAATTCTTAAAACATTGCAGATACATGCAAGATTACCGGTTGCCGCTCCCATCCAGGATATATCATGATTTCCCCACTGAATGTCCACATCGTGAAACTGCAGGAGTTCATTCATAATCATATCCGCTCTCGGTCCCCGGTCAAAAATATCTCCAATGATATGAAGGCAGTCAATGGTTAAATTCTGAATCAGCTCACAAAGAGCTATAATAAATTTATCTCCTATGCGAATATCGATAATCGATCTTATGATTTCGCTGTAGTATACCCGTTTATTGTCATCGTTATAATCTACATGAAGAAGTTCGTCTATGATGTAGGCAAATTCCGGAGGCATCTTTTTTCTGACCTTGGATCTGGTGTATTTTGAAGATACAACCTTGCAGATCTGCACCAGACGGTAAATCGTCACTCTCTGCCAGTCATCATCTGCCTGTCCGCTAAGCTCCAGCTGATTCATAATGCGGTCCGGATAGTAGATTAAGTTTGCCAACTCCACCTCCTCCTTTTCCGGCAGGATATGACTGAAAGTTTCTGAAATCTTTTCCCGAATCACACCGGAGGCGCTCTTCAGCAGATGAATAAATGCCTCATGTTCCCCATGTAAGTCACTGAAAAAATACTCTGTCCCCTTGGGAAGTCCCTGAATGGCAGTCAGATTGATTATCTCACTGGAAGCTGCCCGGATGGTGGGATATTCCCTTGCCATAAGCTTTAAATAAGCCAAATCTTTCATAAATACATTCTCCCTTATTTTGACACGGTTGCATTGCTTTGAATTTTATAGTATCATAAAAAACGTCAATTTTAAACCCCTTTCGCCTGCCTGTCTTTTATAATACGCCAGGCTTTGAACGTGAAACAGGGAATACCCGCAACTATAAGGAGACACCTATGGAACAATTATATGTTTTCGGAACTGGCAACGCCGCTGCCACCAGATGCTATAATACCTGCTTTGCCATAAAAAAAGACGAGGATTATTTTATGATTGACGCCGGGGGCGGCAACGGAATCCTCTCTATATTAAACGATATGAAAGTGGATCTGTCCCATATCCATCACATATTTGCAACTCATGAACATACCGATCACATTCTGGGCATCATCTGGATGGTGCGTTTTATCGGAACCAGAATCAAATCCGGGAACTACGAAGGCGACTTAACTATTTACAGCCATAAAAATCTGGTTTCTGTAATCGATACCCTCTGCCGTCTGACTCTGCAGAAAAAATTTTATGAGCTGATCGGAACCAGGATTCATTTAATTCCGGTAGAAGATGGAGAAACCAGATCCATACTGGGATATGACATCACCTTTTTTGATATCCATTCCACAAAAGCAGAACAGTACGGATTCACCACAGTTCTTAATGATGGAAAACGCTTATCCTTTTGCGGTGATGAGCCCTATAATCCCAAATACTCCGAATTAATTGCAGGTAGCAGCTGGCTGCTCCATGAAACCTTCTGCCTTTACAGAGACCGGGAAATTTTTAAACCTTACGAAAAACATCATAGTACGGTTGCCGATGCCTGCCAGGTTGCGGAAGAATTAAAGGCGGACCATTTAATTCTGTGGCATACAGAAGACAAAAATTTAGAAAACAGGAAAGAGCTTTATACCGGCGAAGGCAGTCCCTTCTTTTCCGGAGAACTTCTTATTCCGGAAGACAGGGAAATCATTGAAATTTCCTGATAAAAGTCTGAAAAAACTCACGCTCGTCCCCGGTGCTGCATATGATATAACAATAGAAAAAGCAAAGGAGTTTCTCATATGTTGTGCCCGGGCGGCTTTACCCCTTACCGTGATGTCGACTGCAGAGACCTGGCTATTTTCTATGAGGCCACCAGGGATTTACGCGGCACTACCTACAAGCCCTATCTGGTGGCAACACAGGAAGCCAGGGGAGTCAACTTCCGATTTATCTGCAACTCCACGATTATGACCAGACCTCCTCAGAATGCAATCACTATGGTGTGCATTTTTAAACCCTTTTGCAAAGAACACGATAAGGTCAAGGCGGTTGTGACGAGTATCTGTAAAATGGGATGCTACAATTGTTATTAAAATATAAATCGGAACGGTTTTCGCACCGTCCCGATTTTTTAATTCAGGATAAATTTACTTTTCTTAAAATGCCATACGATAGATTTCTATCATATCTTCTCTTCCCAATTCCCGGATTCCTGCCAGGGTCTTTTCTCCATTTGCGGAACATTTGTCTGCCATTACTGCAAAATCAGCTTCCCCGATCCCGGAACTTAATTCCCGTAAGGAAACCGGCATATCCAGGCTTTTAAAATACTCTTCTAACTGGTCAATTCCTCTCAATGCTGTGTAAACCGGGTTTTCAAAATCCATCTCCTGATTGAATACCCTCACAGAAAGCTGGGCAAATCGCATTGGTGCATCCTTGCATACGTACCTCGCCCAGGAGCAAAAGAGTGCGGATAAACCGGCGCCGTGGGCGATCTCAGGATAAAGCCCGGAGAGTTCATGTTCCAGCTGATGAACCTGCATAAGATAATCTCTGCCAAGGCCGGTCAGTCCATCATGGGAAAGGCTTCCGGCCCACATGAGGGTGGCGCGCGCTTCATAATCAGCCGGATTTTTATCCGCCTTTTCCCCCGCTTCCATTACAGATGTCAAAAGTCCTTCGGCAATCCGGTCTGTAAGAGGTGTATCCTTTGTCGTTCCTCCCAGATACCGCTCCAGCGTATGCATCATTATATCCACCGTTCCGCAGCCTGTCTGAAATTTATTCACGGTAAAAGTCAGCTCCGGATTCAGTACTGCAAACAATGGTCTGTGAGTAGGACTGTTAAATCCTCTTTTTAAACCTTCCTCTTCTTTTGTGATTACACAGGATAAGCTGGTTTCGCTGCCGGAGGCAGACAGTGTCAGAATATTCCCGTGGGGCAGGGCCTTCCCTGGAACTGCTTCCTTTAAAAAATATTTCCACGGATCAATATCCGGATTTAAGGTTCCGTCTGCAATGCACTTTGCAGAATCAATCACACTTCCCCCTCCAACTGCAAGAATAAACTCCACGTTTTCCTTTCTGCACAGCTCCATACCTTCCATTGCAAGCCCAAGACCCGGATTGGGCTTAACTCCCCCCAAAAGGACATATTCAATTCCATTACGCTTTAAGGAATCCTGAACCAGATCCAAAAGACCGCTTTTCTTTACACTTCCACCGCCAAAATGAACCATGATCTTATGAAATCCATATCCTGCAATTACTTCTCCAATATTTTTATGGGTATCACAGCCAAAGATCACCCTCGTTGGTACGCAATATTCAAAATTATTCATTTTTAAGCCTCTCTTTCTCCATCATATTAATTCTTAGCTGAAATTATAGCATGAACCCTCCCTTTTTCCAATACTGACCCTCTTTCCGCTTTTTCCGTCATAAACTCTGTTCTCATCGCATATCTTATAGGGGAAAGCCAAAGAAAGCTGCTTTCCCTTTTCACATGCATCTTTCATGGAACGACAAGGAGAATTCTTATGAACCCATTCAAAAAGAGTTTTACATCTTTCCCGGTGGCACGGCATCATCTTATTATTTACATAGAAGTAATCATTCTTACATTTCTTTTAGTCTCCCTTTTTTTTATATCTCCCAGCGGCAGATTCTCTTTTCCAGTCGTGAACCAGGAAGAAAAAGCCAGTTCTTCGGAAGCGAAAAAATATATAAAATGGGTGGATTTTGACGTAACTGCAAGAGCTATGCAGGAAGCCTTCCGTTATGATGTCAACACCTGCCAGTCTGAAGTTCATTTAAACTGGGTTGATTTGCTTGCCTATCTGGGGGCCAGGTATGGAGGGGATTTCTCCAGATATTCCAGTAAAGATTTAGACTCACTTGCTGAACAGCTTCTCTCAGGAAAAACCATGGAAGAGCTGACAGGCAAAATGAAGTATTACGCTTATTACAGGGAAGCCTATGGAGCAGTGTTAGACGGTCTGGTTGGACAATATGAGATTCAGATTCCTTCTGCCAATGCCCCGCTCTACGCCACACCGGACTTACTTCCGGATGGTTCCGTAAATCCAGATAAGGTCTGGGTGACCAAATACGGTTTAAAAGGTTATTCCCCCATTGCCAAAGGATTTCCATACAATGAGTTTGACGATTTCGGAACTGCCAGATCCTACGGATTCAAACGCCAGCACTTAGGTCATGATATGATGGGTCAGGTTGGGACTCCTGTTATTGCAGTGGAAAGCGGCTATGTGGAAGCGATTGGGTGGAACCAATACGGCGGATGGAGGCTTGGTATCCGCAGTTTCGATGGGAAACGCTACTACTATTACGCCCATTTAAGAAAAAATTATCCCTATCACAAATCATTAAAACAGGGCAGCATTGTAAACGCTGGAGATGTCATCGGATATCTGGGCCGTACCGGATACAGCAGGACAGAAAACACCAATAACATTAATCAGCCTCATCTTCATTTCGGACTGCAGCTGATCTTTGATGAGTCCCAGAAAGAAGGAAACAATGAAATCTGGGTGGACTGTTATGAACTGACCAAATTTTTGTCTATGAACCGCTCTGAAACGGTAAAGAATCAGGAAACCAAGGAATACAGCCGGGTCTATGACATGAAGGATCCAGCCATTCCTGAGAATTTCATTGCACCGCCTCCGCCTCCTGAAACGGAACAGTAAAAACAATTGAAATCTATGGAAATCCCAGAAAAATCTGGCATGATTTGGGACCATGGGCAGTTGTATGGTTTCAGCTTAAGAAAATTAAAAAATGCGGAGACAGGGGGTATGATTACGTTCGCGGGGAAAACCCTGCGGCAGGTACCGAAAACAGATAATTTTCCTGCCCTGCCGCTGTCTTTCTTATCCCTTGACGCCTCCAATGGTTAAACCAGTAACAAAATACCGCTGTAAAAACGGATAAAGGCACACAATCGGCAGCATGGTCAGTATGGTGGCAGCAGCGCGTACAGAGGTAGGCGTTACGGCTGCCACCGTATTTTTCATGGATTCTGCCGAAGTGCTCTGATTGGTTACCGATGACAACAGCTTCATCAGCTCATACTGCAAGGTGGTCAGGCTTGAGTTCATACGATTGTACAGCATGGCATCAAACCAGGAATTCCAATGTCCTACAGCACAGAATAAAGCGATTGTTGCATATACCGGTTTACATAAAGGAGAGACGATTTTTGTAAATATAACCAGATCTCCAGCTCCGTCTAATTGAGCCGATTCTTCCAGGCTGTCAGGAATTCCTGACATATAAGTACGGATTACAAGCATATTGAAGGCTCCTACCATACCCGGAATCACATAGACCAGAAAGCTGTTGGTAAGACCTAAGCCCTTATATAATAAGAAGTTAGGAATTAATCCACCGTTCACATACATGGTGATGACCCAGAACAGGGCAAGCTGTCTCTTAAAAAGGAAACGTTTCCGGCTTACAATATAAGCGAGAAGGGCATTGGCTGCCAGTGCGGTAAGGGTTCCTATCATCGTTCTTGCCACAGTTACATAGGCTCCCACCAAAAGATTATTCTTATGAATCACAGTAATGAAATTCTGAAGCGTCCATTTTCTCGGCCATAAGTATAAACCGCCCCGCAGAGCATCAGTCCCGTTATTGAAGGCTAAAACCAATGTGTTCCATACAGGATAAAGGGTAATGATCACAAATACAATCATGAATATGGTATTGAGAGAAACAAATATTTTATTGCCCAGTGATACTTTCTTTTTATGCAATACCAAACTTCTCGTCATGTCTGAACCTCCTTAGAATAAGCTTTCTTCGCCGGCCCGTTTTGCCATCTCATTTGCAATTAATATGATCGCAATACTTACCACGCTTTTAAATATTCCGGCTGCGGTACCAAGGGAGTAATCCCCCTGACTGATTCCCCATTTCAGAACATAAATATCAATGGTCTGGGATACACTCTGCACCAATCCGTTTCCTAATAAGTACTGAACTTCAAAGCCGGCATTTAAAACATTTCCTGCATTCATTAAAAGAAGAATAATAATTGTTGGCTTAATACCGGGCAGCGTGATGTATTTGATTCTGGCCCACCTTCCTGCTCCGTCTATAGCCGCCGCTTCGTAGAGGGATGTGTCAATGGCTGTAATGGAAGACAGATAGATAATGGCGTTCCAGCCCGTCTCTTTCCAAACATTGGCGAAAGCAACAATCCACCAGAAATACTTTGGATATGCGAAGAAATTAAGCGGTTCCTTTAACAGATGAAAGCGAATCAGAAGATCATTGACTATTCCGGTTCCGGACAGAGCATCATGCAAAATGCCGGTAACAATAATCCATGATAAGAAATGAGGAAGGTAAGAGATTGTCTGTACTGTCTTTTTTCCCCCTTGAGACTTCACTTCATTTAAAAGAATTGCAAAGACAATTGCCATGACCATGGTGGTAATTAAGTTAATCACTCCCATGGCCAGAGTGTTTCTGATGACATGGATAAATCCATCATCAAGAAACAACTGCCGAAATTTTCCAAGGCCTATAAATTTTGAATGAAAAAAACCTTCCTTTGGCTTATAATTTTCAAATGCCATGAGCCAGCCTGCAAGGGGCAGATAACAGAATATAAAACCATAAATCACATAGCCTGCAGACATCAGCAAAAGCACTTTTTGTTTTTTTAACTCTTTCCAGCTGATGCTTCCTTTTTTTACGT
This sequence comes from uncultured Clostridium sp., assembly GCA_963523075.1. GTDB lineage: Bacteria > Bacillota > Clostridia > Lachnospirales > Lachnospiraceae > Lacrimispora. Next base: position 114,927 of record CAURBW010000007.1, on the reverse strand, counting down.
TTCCAATGGATGCCATGGTATCACTCCTTTGCTAAAAAACAGGCAGGCGCAGGTAAATATCCTTATCGCACCGCCTGTTTTTTACTCTTTATTTTGCTGCTTCTTCTGCGACCTTAATTCTACGTTCCACTTCCGGCTGTACTTCATCAAGAAATGCCTGTGGATTGCAGGTTTCATAAACAGATAAGTATTCCTTCCAGCCTGCCTCAAAATCAGGTGCCATAACAACCTTAGGCAGGTACTCATGCTTTAATTCTCTCATCTTAATCCATGCGGTACCGCCAGGGGTTGCAGTTGTCAAGGTTCCTACAAAGGTATAAATTGGGTACCATGGTCCCGGAATTTCATTTTTGCCTACCATGTCTACATAGGTTTTGCAGCCATATGCCTGCAGGCATTCCTGAACGTTCTTCGGCAGACTGTCTAAGAACTCATTGGGCTGCAGCTCCGGCTTCGCTGCATTGATTCCATCCTGACTCATACCGGTCCAGACCGGGAAATAGGAATACGGACATAAATGAGAAGCTTTGTATGCAGTATTGCTGACTTTCATACGAATCTCCGGTGTCCGGTAAAATAATCCATCCTGATCTACCAGATAATCCACATCTTTTTCTCCCCAGTTTCTGAGAGTAATGATCTCTTCGCTCAGCAAATCATCCACAAACTTCAGTGCTCCCCTTACATCTTTACAGCTTACCGTGACAGACAGACCGGAGCCTACATTTAAGGTGTCTCCTGATGTATGCCATCTGTTTTTTACTCCCTTGTCAATGGTAACCGGAAGGGGAACATAATTACAGCCCTGCTCCTCCAGCCCCTGCTGTTTTATTGCATCATTGACGTTAACATAGAAATCCCACCACTGGTCAATCATTCCCAGCACACGTCCGGTGGAAAGCTTTGCAATATATTCGTCATAAATCTGGGTAAAGGATTCCGGATCTACAATTCCCTTTTTAAATTCTTCATTCAGCTTCTGGAAATAACGTTTTGCCGTAGGTGTCGTATTGTAATCGATTACTTTTTTCGTTTCCGGATCAACAATACAGCTTCCGTCATTGGCATATCCGTCCAGGAACAGCGGAGCATTCTCCAGACAGAAGTATCTCCAGTCATCGCATAAAATGGTATATGGAATGTTCCTGGTTCCATCCTGCATGGCAGGATTCGCTTCCTGATAGCGTTCTATTAAGTCAAAATATTCGTCCATGGTGGTGATCTTGGGATATCCCGCCCATTTTAACACACGGGTCTGTATCCAGAAGGCTTCATCGTTGTGAGTCGTCTCCATTTCCTTCCCATAGCTGTTGTTAAACTGTGGTATCCAGTAAATATGACCATCGGCCTGACGCAGCTGATCCCATTCCAGCTTGGTAAAGAAATTCTTGATATTGGGATAATCATCAATATAATCATCAAGTGCAACCAGTGCCCCTGCATCATAAAGCTGGCTGGTTCCATCACTGCCGCAGATAAAATCGGGATATTCACCCCCGGCGATTAAGGTTCCCACTGCTTCTTCCGCAGTCTGTCCGGTCAGCCAGGTTTCCTTCACTTTGACCCCTGTAATTTCCGCAATGTGCTGCTGAATCTCATTATCATCGTTGATTTCGTTACCCGGCACCGCAAAGAAGGCCGTAAATTCCTTTACTTCCCCGTCTTCTTTTGATGTACTGCCTGTAGCTGCCGTACCCTTGGAGCAGCCTGTAAGAGTCTGTAAAACCATGGCGCCGATGACGAGCAGGGCTGTAAACTGTTTCCGTCTCAATGTCATTTCCTCCCTTTTCTTTTTATACTACTAGTTTACTTCAAAGCAGTGTTTTCACAACTGGAGAAAGCTTATAAAAACACAGGGGAAATTATAGATGCAGCATACACAATCTGCCCTGTTTCTTTCTATTTTCCCCCTCCCTTTCTAAACTTTGACGGTGTACAGCCCTTTACGGATATAAAACGGTTTACAAAATAGTCCAGGTCACGATACCCTACCTCCTCCGCAATCTGGTATATTTTAAGATCGGTCCTTAAAAGCCTGGCTGCGGCCTGTTCAATGCGGCAGTTGTTTAAATAATCCTTAAAGGACATTCCATATTTTTTTCGAAACAGCTGGCCTAAATAGGCACTGTTTAAATAATATTTGTTGCTGTATTCTCTTAAAGTAAGATTTTTTCCATAATTTTTTCTGATGTCTTTCTCCACTTCATGGAGAATATCCTTTGATACATGCTTCCGCAGCTGTTCCAAATAGGCTGCATACTCACAGGATAACCGGATTAAATGCTCCTTTCCGCCTCTGAGCATGTCTCCTTCAAAAACATTTTCACTGATATAAAGCATGATTTCCTCCTGATTCACATAGCTATCCTGCTCAGAAGCCAGATGGATAAGCTGAAAAAAAAGGTAATTGATATTTAAATTTACCGTTTCCATGGCAAATCTTAAATGATTCATTTCTTTATACAGCCGCTCTACACTCTCCTCAATTCCCGCCCGCTCATTCTGCTCCACTGCAAGCAGCAGATCATCCAGATATTGTTTACATAAAACAATCCCATTGTTGTTTACCTGTACCTCTTTTTCATAATAATAGATACGCTGCTTTTTGCGGAAGGCCTGAAAAGACCGTAGAATTCTTGCCGCTCCATAGGAATTTGAAATCTTTGAAATATCGCCTGCCTTTTTCCCGACCAGCATGACAACAGGCAGATTCATAGCATCATCCAGATACTTTCTGAACCGTTCTAAATACTCTTTTTGTGTCTCTCCTTTATTCCCTGCCATATAGTCGCAGTATATAAAACCGATATCATAGCTTTTTTCATGGCTTGTAACATCGAAAATACAATGATCCCCATCTTCCTTTAAAAATGCAAGGCAGGCACTGTAAAGCTCTCTCTGCTGGTTTCTTTTCTCCTCATCCATCAGCTCTTCCATTTGCTCAATGTTATCGATTTCAATGTCAACGTAACTGATTCCTTCTGACCACCGCATATGATCTCTGATGTAATCAAGATTAATCTGATCGTATTTACCATAGATAAGGGAGATCATATTTCTGGCAAGATATGCCTTCTCCATCCGGATCGTATTCTGTTTTTGCTTTTTGCTGCCCTGTCTCTGGTAATTGAGCCGGTGCAGAACACGGATCAGCTCTTCTTTCACAACAGGCTTTAAAATATAATCAAAACAGTCGAACCGGATCGCCTGCTGTGCGAAGGAAAAATCGCTGAAACCGCTTAAAATAATAAAATCAGCATCGGAAACCTTGTCTCTTCTTAAAATCTCCAGCAATTCAATTCCTGACATGACAGGCATTTTAATGTCTGCAATAATTAAATCCACCCCACTGCTTTTTAAGTAATCGAGAGCCTCCATTCCATTAGCAGCCGTTTTAACAATCTCATAACCTTCTTCCCCCCAGTCAATCAGTACCTTTAATCCCTGTACGATGAATGGTTCATCATCCACTAATAAGACACGTATCATAGCTGCCTCCCCCATTATTTCAATATATTTAATACCGGAATTTTTATTGTCACCATAGTAGAAATTCCGGCTTCACTTTCTAAATCAAAACATACCTGGTTATCTGTCGCCATCTTCAGACGCAGACAGGCATTTAAAATTCCAACCCCCTTTTTATTCTTCAGCTTATCAATACTGGCATGGGCCATCTTGTTTTTCAGTTCTTCCAAAAAAGTCTCTTCCATCCCTTCTCCGGTGTCTTCTATCTCAATATAAAACATATCGTCTTCTAAATATACCCGGACAAAAATCCACCCATCCGCTGTTTTACTCTCAATCCCATGAATACAGGCGTTTTCGGCAAATGTGACAATGGTAAGCTTTGGAATCCGGTAGTCCAGACATTCTTCCATCATGTCCAGGCGGTAAGACAGCCGGTCTCCAAAGCGGTACTTCTGCAGCTGCAGGTATGCCTCTACAAATGAGATTTCTTCCCTTACTGTGATGAAGTCCGTTCCCCAGTCAAAGTTCTGGCGTTCCATCACTGCCAGCCGTTCAACCATACAGGCAGTTTCTTCTTCATTTTTTAGCAGACTGTGCATGCGGATGCTCTCCAATGCATTAAAGAGAAAATGGGGATTAATCTGGCTGTGGAGCGCCAAAAGCTCTGCATTCTGTCTTTCAATATCCATTTCCTGTTCTCTTAAACGGTCAATGTAAACTGTCTGGATTAAGCCCAGAGGCAGAAGGATATTAATGAAAACCAGCAGGATCAGCAGCGGAATATTATTTAACATCTGCCTCATGATTTCTGTCTCCGGTTTTAAAACATAAATTGTGAGCTCTGCTCCGTAGGAAGCGAAGGTTGTTTTATAACCGTTTTTTTTCTGCAGACCAAACGTTTCAAAATCCTTCCATTGTCCGTAATTGCCCTGATTTGATAAAATGATCTTATCATTCCAGCACACATAAACCGGGGCCTCGTAATTCATCTTAACAAAGCTTCGTACCATGGTGCTATAATCTATATCCATTTTTACAAGCTTTTCACAACCATCCCTTTTGTAAAAATTAAGCCTTCTTATAAAAGAAATTTTCCTTTTGGAATCTACGGTTGGAATTCTGCTTTCATCATAATAGATGCAGAGTACGCCGTCCCGGCTGGAGTCTTTTAAATGCCGGTACCAATCCTGGTCTTTTACTGTGGAAAGCTGTTTGAATTCTCCTCCGCTTACAATGGTGGGATTATCCGCATACATGGTAATGGAAGATGCCGTAGTCCCTATGCTGCTTTCAAACAGCGAATCTTTCATAAAGGCCTGGTAGCTTAAATAGTAATCCAGCTCAGACTCAAACTGGTTATCCATGAACTGGTTCACGTACTTGTTCATATATATTTTCTTTGTGGTACCGGCCGCTTCTTCGATATCATAGAAAAAATTATATTTTACGGCACTTGCGATGTTCTCCATGCCTTTTTGCATGGAGGCATTTTCCGATGCTATGAATATGTAAACGATCACACTGTCCGTTATGATAATAGGCAGCAGCACACTGTAAATATAAAGAATTTTAAGCTTCTTTTTTAATTTATAATCATCTAACCTGCTGCTGATTTTTTTTAATATTCCTTTCATCTCTGCCCCCCAGTTAATCCTCGTCCAATCACATTATAACTCATTATATTAATTATACGGGATAAACTGTTTCTATCCTCCTGGTAAACTATATAAATTTGCCAGACAAATTTGAATTATATGGATAAAATGCAAAAGAAGTGTATCAGACCCGGTGAAATGGGTCTGATACACTTCTAAAATTTTTGTATTTACTTTAACCTTTTACGTTTGGCTGCTGCTGAGTGATACAGTGAATATTTCCGCCTCCAAATGCAACCTCCTCAGTGCGTACTCCTGCTACCTTCCGCTCCGGAAACATTTCCTGAATCTGCTCTAAAGCAAATGCATCATTTTCATCGCCATACTGGGGAACGATTACACCGCCGTTTACAATAAGGAAATTCATATAGGAAGCAATGGAGATTTCTCCGTCTTCTCTTGGCAGAGTACCCTCTACCATATCAATGGAGTCTGCACCGTTTAGCCGTACAGGTTCTTTTGTAAGACAAAGCTTATGAACCTTCAGTCTGCGTCCTTTTGCATCCACCGCTTCAGAAAGAGTTTTGTAAGCTGCCTGTGCTTCCGCATAGAAAGGATTTTCTTCATCCTCAGTCCAGATACATGCAACCTCACCTGGTCTCACATACTGGGCAACATCATCGATGTGACCGTTGGTTTCATTGGGATCAATTCCGTCCTTAATCCAGATCACTTTCTCACAGTTTAAGTACTGACAAAGCATTTCCTCTATCTCTACTTTTGTCATATGGGGATTACGGCCCTCACTCAAGAGACACATCTCTGTTGTAATGACAGTTCCCTCACCGTCCACATGAAAGGATCCTCCCTCCAGCACAAATCCTTCTGTCCGGTAGGAATCGATTCCTTCCAGATCACATACTTTTTGTGCTACCAGGTCATCCTGATCCCAGGGGAAGTACAGCCCGTCAACCAGACCGCCCCATGCATTGAAGGTCCAGTCGCAGCCTCTGATACCGCCTTTGTCGTTAATTACAAAGGTTGGTCCGCAGTCGCGGATCCAGGAATCATTGCTGGTGACTTCCACGACACGGATATCGGAGGTCAGATGTGCGCGGCAGTTCTGAAACTGAGCTGGAGAAGCGCATACTGTCACCGGTTCAAACTGCCGGATTGTTTTGGCAACCTGGGCAAATACGGTCTGTGCAGGCTTTGCACCGTTTCTCCAGTTATCCGGTCTTTCCGGCCAGAGCATCCAGACTCTTTCTTGTTCTTCAAATTCTGCAGGCATACGGTATCCGTCTTGCTTTGGGGTTGAATTTTCAATTCTCTTTGCCATAATATATACCTTCTCTCTTATTTATCTCTTTTTCTGTTAACAATTACTTCACCGATTATAATAAATATTACCGCACCTATGGTAATGGGGAGCTTTGATGTCAAAGTCTCTGCATCAAAACTTAATGGTATTGCCGTAAATATCAGCGCAATCACAATCAGAAACATAGGCAGACCTGCTAATATCTTTAAAAATAATGGACTGCCTGGGACCCTAAACGGCCGTTCTGTGTCTGCATCAGTCTTTCTCAGCTTAATAAATGCAGGAAATACAGGCAGGTAAGAAAGCAGAAACATAACCAGGTTCAGTGCGAAGAAACTCCAGAACAAATCCTCATTGGGCATAAACGGAGCGATAATAAGAACCAGGCTGGCAACCAGTCCGTTCATGATTGCTGCACCGATTGGCATATTTGTTTTTTTGCTGCGTATTTTAAATACTCCGGGCATATCTCCATTTTCTGCGGAATAAGCGGCCACATTGTTTACTCCCAATGACCAGGAAATCATATTTCCAAAAAGCGTAAGCAAAAATCCAATTGCAACAGCGATTACAAGCACGCCTCTGGTTGAACCAGTTAAAATCTGAACACTTGCAACAAGCCCTGTACTGGTGCTGATCTGGTCGGAAGGAATTGCAACGCCGATTCCAAACGCCATAAAGATATAAATAGCTGCTATTACCAGTCCTCCGGCAATGATTGACTGGGGAATCTGCTTTTTCGGATTTTCCATATCTCCCGCAAAGGTACAGACTACTTCAAATCCAAGGCAGTTAAACAAAATTACGGATATATAGGATAAGCTGTTTAAATCAAATTTTGGAAGCATGGAGGATAAGGTGTATTCATTTGCTACACCATGGGTTACCGCTCCGTAAATTCCAAGTATGCCTAAAGTAACGGCAATTAAAATTTTAATCCCAGCTGCCCCATTTAAAATCCACGCGCTGTCACAAATTGAATTAAAACTGATTAATACAATAATCCATACAAAGGCCAGCTCGATCAGTAAAGAAGGAACCAGTCCCATCTCGGTGCCTGTCAGCAAACTGATAATATTAGGGAACATCAGCGCCAAAGAAGCCATCCAGAGGGGAAAATTAATCCAGTAATACCACGATACTCTTCCTCCCCATTTATTTCCAAAAGCCTTTGATACCCAGTCGTACAATCCGCCGTCCCCTTCATAGGTTGTACCAAGCTCTGATGAAATCAGGCCATAAGGCAGCAAGAATGTAATGAGCAGAAAGATCCACCAGAAATACTGGGAATTACCGATTGCTGCTACCGGTGCTGCTGCTTCTGCCACAAATACGACACAGATTACGGTCATTATGGCATCGATCAAACGAAATTTTTTCTTTGGCGCTTCTGACATGGTGACTCCCCCTTATCTGATATGTCTCTCATCCATGAATTTTTCTAACTGCTCTTTTGCTGCTGCGATCTGCAGTTCGCTTGCTGCCTGCTCTCTCTGATACTGAGTGAAGTAAACCAGCAGACCTCTCATTGCAGTCAGGCGGTTACCTGCCTCTAAGAATGCGATAGAGCTCTCACTGTCAAGTACCTCATCGGTCACGTCTTCTCCTCTTGTAGCCGGCAGACAGTGCATGAATTTGCATCCTATATTTCCAAGAGACATCAAATCTTTGTTCACCTGATAATCTTTAAATGTAGCAACCCGCTCTTCTTTCGGAGTCTCGTTTTCATAAAGGCCATACCATACATCGGTATAAATGAAGTCTGCACCTCTTACGCTTTCACGGTTGTCAGTTACTTCCCATGTGCCGCCAGATACCTTGCAGTTCTCTTCCATGATTTTTTTGTGTTCTTCTAAAAGCTGGTTCTTTTTGGGACCATAATGAACAAAGTGCATGCCAAGCTTTGTTGTAATAAATCCAAGGGAAGCACATACCTGAGTGCCGTCTCCTACGAATACCACCTTGCAGTCTTCCAGTTTCTTTCCTCTTGGAAGATGCTCCACAATTGTACAGAGATCGCCGATTTCCTGAGTTGGGTGATTGTAATCGCTCATACCGTTTAATACAGGAATTGCGCTTGCACTTGCCAGTTCCACTACGCTCTTATGCTCGATGACTCGTGCCATAACCACATCAATCATCTGTGATAAAACTCTTCCTGTATCGCCAATGGTCTCATGTCCTCCCAGCTGAATCATGCCAGGTCCTAAGTACTGGGCATGTCCGCCAAGCTGCTCCATTGCTGTTTCAAAGGACACACGGGTTCTTGTAGAAGACTGCTGAAAGATCATTCCAAGTGTCTTTCCCTTCATAAGGGGCGGATTATATCCTGCCTTAATGCTTTTTTTGATCTCTAAGGATAGATGAATGATGTCTAACAGTTCCTCCTTTGTAAAATCATTGGTGTCGATAAAATGACGAATTCCGTTTGCTCTCATGGTAAATCCTCCTTTTTTTTATTTAATTAAATGTGAATACAGTTCCGGTTTTTCCGTCTAAAGCTTCAATAGCTTTATCCAGGGAAGTAATAATTGCTTTCTTGGAGGGATTGGATCTTACAAACTTCATGGCTGCCTGCACCTTTGGAAGCATACTTCCGGGAGCAAACTGTCCCTCTTCGCAATATTTATTTGCCTCATATATACTGAGGTGATCCAGATTCTTCTGATCCGGTTTATTGTAATTAACCGCAACCCTCTCTACTTCAGTAAGAATCATGAGTATGTCCGCTTCCACCTGTTCTGCCAGAAGCTCTGCTGCAAAATCTTTATCAATCACTGCTGCAGTACCGCAAAGAGAACCAGCCGGATGTTCAATGACCGGAATTCCCCCGCCGCCGCAGGTAATTACGATTGCTTTTGGCCAAAGCTCTTTTACGGCATCAATTTCAATAATTTTTTGCGGCAGGGGTGACGCCACTACTCTTCTGTATCCACGTCCTGCATCTTCCTTCATCACATAACCTTTTGATGCTGTCAGCGCATCGGCCTCTTCTTTTGAATAAAAAGGACCAATTGGTTTGGTTGGATTTTTAAATGCAGGATCTTTCTCATCCACCACCACCTGGGTTGCGATGGTCACAACAGGGAAATTCTGATTTCTCTTATTCAGTGCATACTTCAGTGCCTGCTGCAGATGATATCCGATATATCCCTGTGACATGGCCCCGCATACATCAAACGGCATTGGCGGAGTCACATCCTTTGCTGCTTCTGATGCCATAAGAATTCTTCCGACCTGGGGGCCATTTCCATGTACAATGGCCATTTCATACCCGCGTTCGTTCATCTCTGCAATATACTCACAGGTCTTATGAACGACTGAAAGCTGTGCCTCGGCAGTTGCTTCTCCTTTTCCTGACTGAAGAGCATTGCCGCCTAAGGCAAGAACTATTTTTACAGCCATTGGTGAAACCTCCTTTATTTTCATATTGCCGTGATCGCTGGTCTGGACCGCTCTCACAAGACGAAAATAACAGTTTTTGCACCGGTTGAGAATGTAGCTAAAGGGTAGAATTTTATAACACTTTTTACTGTTTTACACATAAACTTTTCTAAACTTTTGTGCATTTTGCACTAAATTTTTGTCGATTTTTGTAATTTCGGAGTTGAAAAAAGTTTTTATTTTGATATACTGATAATAACTTACAATCAACGGCTTACGAACTGGAGGCACATATGGCAAAGGGTGTTATCTTTCTCTACAATTTGTTTATAATCATTGTCTATTCCGGAATTATGTGGATGTCTTTTTTTCTGTTTATGAATGGAAAAGATAAAATTCTGCTTTGGATCGGGATCATTTACTCGGCAATAATAACAGATGATATTGTGAATTTCGCATCAGAAATGTTTCAGAATTTTGCTGAACACTATAATCGGATTTTTATGATCGTACCAACTCATAAAACATTGATTTATTTAATCCTGTCTCTTGGCTATCTGATTATTTTCAAAAGCCTGATCAATAAAAAAATAACCTGGTATGACTTCAGTATTCTTGCATTTTATGTGACCTTTATGTTTTTTGTCCCTGTACTGGATAACAGCGCGTGGAAGATCTGGCTCTATTACCTGCCGAGCCAGCTTTACAATGCATACGTCAGTGCGGAGGTTTTATGGACAATAAAAAAGAACCCTGAATTTTATCAGAATTCTTTTTACCGCTGGTGCAAACGTCTTTTTTGTTTCACTGTTTTTATGAACTTTTGTATTATCGCGGAAGATACCGTCGTCATTTTCCATTTTGATGTGTATTCCAAATATTATATCAACATGAATAACAGAAGCTTTACTTCAGATATTTTATATCTTACTCACGCCGTATTTTCCGGAGGTTATTTAATGTATTATTTAAAAACCTCTCTTCGCAATAATACAATTGTAAATTATATAAATAGCCATACCCACTCAAATCTGCCTTCTGATATTGAAGAAAGTATTCTGTACCGTTTCAGTGAAACATACCACTTAACAGTAAGAGAACGGGAAATTTTAAAAGTGCTGCTCTTAGATAAAACAAATCAGGAGATCAGCGATGATTTATTTATTTCTCTTGGTACAGCGAAAACTCATGTCCATAACATATTTCAGAAAATAGGCGTCGTAAAACGCCCCCAGCTTCTGAGTATCTATGAGATCTACCGGAAAGAACAGCTGAATGCAAAGCCTGAAAATGAAACACCGTCCCCGTAGCCTGCCGGCTCCGGGAACGGTGCTTTTTTATTTCAGCATATGAATGAACAGCCCGCTTCTTAACTTCGGCTCAAACCAGGTTGATTTTGGGGGCATCAAAAGGCCGGCATCCGCGACAGAGAAGAGCTCACCGATGGAGGTGGGATACATGGAAAATGCCACTGTCATATCTTCTTCACATCGTTTTTCCAGTTCCTTTAATCCACGGATTCCTCCGATGAAATCGATCCGCTTATCAATTCTCGGATCTCCGATTCCCAAAACAGGACCTAAGAGATTGTCCTGTAAAATGGATACGTCAAGACCTTTTACCGGATCTTCACTCATTAGCGCATCCTTTGCTTTTAAGCAATACCAGGTCTTATTTAAATACATTCCAAAAGTTCCCTTTTCAGACGGACCATAAGCTTCTTCGCCAACAGAAGTTACTGAAAAGCCGTCCGAAAGCTCTGTAAGAAATGCTTCCTGGGATAATCCGTTTAAATCCTTTACCACACGGTTATAAGGAAGAATCATCAGCTGGTCATCAGGAAAGAGAACCGACAGGAAGAAGTTAAATTCCTCTTCTCCCGTATATTCCAGCGTTTCTTCCCGTCTCTTTAAGCCTACCTTTACGGCAGAAGCAGCACGGTGATGTCCGTCGGCGATATAAGTGGCGGGAATACGTAAAAAGCTCTCTTCTATCAGACCGACTGTTTCCGGATCAGCAATTCTCCATACTTTATGGCTGATTCCGTCATCTGCAGTAAAATCATAGAGCGGTTCTGTCTTCTTTTTGTCTTCTACCAGCCGGTTAATTTCTAAAACAGAACGGTATGCCAGGAAGATAGGCCCGGTCTGGGCGTCTGTGGTATCTACATGGCGAATCCGGTCCAGTTCTTTCTCCTCTCTGGTATTTTCATGCTTTTTTATCACACCGTTTAAATAATCATCAATGGATGAGCAGGCCACAATTCCTGTCTGGCTTCTTCCTTCCATAATCAGTTCATAAATATAATAGGCTTTCACGCTATCCAGTGCAAAAGTTCCGTCTTTGATCCAGTCCTTCAGCATACCTGCAGCTTTTTCGTAAACACGGTCATCATAAATATCCACATCCTGAGAAAACTGTGTTTCCGGACGGTCAATATTTAAAAATGATTTAGGATTTTCAGCCGTCACCTGACAGGCTTCCTTCCGGTTATATACGTCGTAAGGAAGGGCCGCCACCAGGCTGGCCTCTTCCTTATTTGGTCTTACACATTGAAATGGTTTTACTATTGCCATGATTTTTCTCCTATTTGATTACTCTGACCCGTATCACGCCCTTAATGGCATTCAGTTTCTGAATGCTTACGGCATCCGGTACATTCTCTAAATCAAGGAGTGTATATGCATACTTTTCACGGCTCTTATTGGTCATGTCGGAGATATTCACATCACCGGCTGCCAGAGTTCCTGTAATCTGTCCGATCATGTTGGGAATGTTTAAATGCAGGACTGCAATACGGCTTGCAGCGTTGCAGATTCCCATATCACAGGCAGGGTAATTCACGGAATTACGGATATTTCCATTGTCTATATAATCCATGATTTCTTCCACTGCCATCTTCGCACAGTTATCTTCTGATTCTTCTGTGGAAGCTCCCAGATGAGGAATGACAATGGCACCTTCCATATGTACAGACGTTGGATTTGGGAAATCAGTCACATATTTTTTGATCTTCCCGGACTTCAATGCCTCCGCCATATCATTTTCATTCACCAGAATATCCCTTGCAAAGTTAAGGATTACTGCTCCGTCCTTCATATTGTCAAGGGCTGCTTTATTAATCATTCCCTTTGTGGCATCCACTAATGGAACATGGAGGGTAATGTAATCACATTCCTTATAAATCGTTTCCACGGCGGTAATATGTTTCACATTTCTTGAAAGTCTCCAGGCAGCATTGACTGAGATAAATGGGTCGTATCCGTACACATCCATTCCAAGGGAAGAGCAGGCATTGGCAACCTCTGCACCGATGGCGCCAAGGCCGATAACGCCAAGCTTCTTGCCTCTGATTTCACATCCGGCAAATGCACTTTTTGCCTTTTCTGTTAATTTGGCAATATTTTCATCTTCCTGATTTTCCTTACACCAGCGGATTCCGCCTTCAATATCACGGGAAGCCAGCATCAGTCCGGCGATCACCAGCTCCTTTACTCCGTTGGCGTTAGCTCCCGGTGTATTGAATACCACGATTCCTTCTGCAGCGCATGCTTCTAAGGGAATGTTATTGACACCTGCTCCTGCTCTAGCGATTGCAAGAAGCCCGTCTGGAAGCTTCATCTCATGCATGGAAGCGCTTCTGACAAGGACGCCTTCTGCGCCTTCCATCTGATTTGTCAGCTCGTAATCTTCTGTTAACAGTGCGGTTCCGTATGTAGAAATCGCATTAAGGCAATGAATCTTTTTCATGGCTGTGATCTCCTTTCAGTCTGCCTGTCTCGTGTGTTTTTCTTCAAAATCCTTCATAAAGGAAACCAGCTTCTCCACTCCTTTAACAGGCATGGCGTTATAAATGCTGGCACGCATACCGCCTACAGACCTGTGACCTTTTAAATTCTCAAGTCCTGCTGTTTTTGACTCTTTCACAAATAAGGCATCCAGTTCTTCATCACCGGTAACAAAAGGTACGTTCATAAGAGAGCGGTCCTTTTCTACGACAGTGCCGTGAAACATCTTACTCTGATCCAGGAAATCATAAAGAATTGCCGCTTTTTTCTCATTGATCTTTTTCATTGCTTCCAGTCCGCCTAAGTTCTTTAACCACTTAAAGACCTTACCGCAGATATAGATTCCATAGGCAGGCGGTGTATTATAAAGGGATTTTGCATCTGCATGAGTCTTATAGCGAAGCATGGTAGGTGTTTCTTTTAAAACATCTTCCCGGATTAAATCTTCCCGGATAATGACAATCACGACACCCGCTGGTCCAACATTCTTCTGGGCTCCGGCAAAAATAAGTCCATACTTGCTCACATCAACAGGTTCCGATAAGAAGCAGGAGGAGAGATCTGCTACCAGTACTTTACCCTTCGTGTCAGGCAGTGTTTTAAATTTGGTTCCGTAAATGGTATTATTTTCACAGATATATACGTAATCCGCATCTTCTGAGATAGGAAGATCGGAAACATCCGGTATATAACTGAATGTTTTATCAGCACTGGAAGCTACTGCATTGGCTGTACCATAAAGTTTTGCCTCCTGGTACGCTTTCTTTGCCCATTGCCCGGTGATGATGTAATCTCCAACCCCATTCTTAAATAAATTCATGGGAACCATGGCAAACTGCTGGGAAGCCCCGCCCTGTAAAAACAGCACCTTGTAATTATCCGGAATTGACAATAAGTCTCTTAAATCAGCTTCGGCTTCATTGATGATGGTTTCATAAGCCTTGGACCGGTGACTCATTTCCATAACTGACATTCCGGTTCCCTTATAATCCATCATCTCATCTGCTGCTTCTTTTAAGACTTCTTCCGGCAGGACTGCAGGTCCTGCAGAAAAATTGTACACTCTGCTCATATCTCTTCCTCCTCAAATTCGGGACTCTTATCCCTTTCCTTACTAGATTTTAAATCTTTAAATCTTCTTCGTCAAATGCATCCTCGATGGGGGCCCCCGGTGAAACCATAGGGAATACCTTGTCATCGCAGTGAATCTGACAATCTATAACAACAGGAACATTAAGGGCAATGGCTTCTTTTAAGACTTCTTCAAACTCTTCTTTTCCGGTAACCCGGTAAGCCTTTGCTCCCATTCCTTCTGCTATCTTTACAAAATCAACCTGATCATTAAGAACTGTATGTGAGTACCTCTTTCCATAGAACAGGGTCTGCCACTGGCGCACCATACCCAGTACATGATTGTTTAATACAACCTGGATAATCGGGATATTATAACGGGTTGCTGTTGCAATCTCGTTTAAATTCATGCGGAAGCACCCATCTCCAGCCACATTGATGACGGTTTTGTCCTTGCAGCCCATCTTCGCTCCAAGGGAAGCACCAAGACCATATCCCATGGTGCCAAGCCCTCCTGAGGTGATAAAGCTTCTGGGCTTTTTATACTGGTAGTACTGTGCCGCCCACATCTGGTGCTGTCCTACCTCTGTGGTGATGATGGCATCTCCTTTTGTCACCTCATAGATCTTTTCTATAATATAGGGGCCAGTCAGTATGCTCTTTTCATACCGCATGGGGTACATATCCTTCATTCGGTCGATATGAGCAACCCATTCCTCATGATTGATGGGATCCAGCCTTGCGTTTAATTTCCTTAAAATGGATTTTACATCACCGATTACACTTGCATAAGTCTTTACATTTTTATTGATCTCAGCCGGATCCACATCAAAATGCAGAATCTTCGCATTTCTTGCAAAACGGGATGCATTGCCGGTCACACGGTCACTGAATCTGGCTCCGATTACGATTAAAAGATCGCACTCTGTAATTCCGAAATTAGATGTTTTGGTTCCGTGCATACCAACCATTCCGGTATAGAGTTCATCGGTCCCGTCAAAAGCACCTTTTCCCATCAGACTGTCCGCAACCGGGGCCTGAATCTTATGAGCGAAGGAAGCAAGCTCATCAGAAGCATTGGCAATGACTGCGCCTCCGCCTACAAAAATGTAAGGCTTCTGTGATTTGCGGATCAGCTGCAGCGCCAGCTCTAAATCCTCTTCCAATATGGTATCTTCCTGGCGGATGACCGGCTCTGGTTCCTTCTCTTCATACTCGTAAGTACTGGCAGTTACATCCTTCGTTATATCAATTAACACCGGACCTGGTCTGCCGGTCTGGGCAATCTTAAATGCCCTTCGAACAGTATCCGCCAGTTTACTGATGTCTTTTACGATAAAATTATATTTGGTTATAGGCATGGTCACGCCGGCAATGTCGATCTCCTGAAAGGAGTCTCTGCCAAGGAGGCCCACTGCTACGTTGCAGGTAATGGCTACCATGGGCACGGAATCCATAAATGCAGTTGCGATTCCGGTTACTAAGTTAGTTGCCCCCGGCCCTGAGGTCGCCAGACATACTCCCACTCTTCCGGTTGCTCTCGCATAACCGTCCGCTGCATGGGCAGCTCCCTGTTCATGGGAGGTAAGAATATGGGTGATCTCGTCCTGATGCTTATAAAGGGCATCATATATATTTAAAATGGTGCCGCCCGGATATCCGAAAACAGTATCCACGCCCTGTTCCTTCAAGCACTCGATTACGATCTCTGCTCCAGTTATTGTCTTCATAAGCTGCTCCTTTTCATTCTATTTCCAGGATCGCCCCACGGCTTGCCGGGGCTGCCATAGCCGCATATCTTGCCAGATATCCGGAAGTAACTTCAGGTTTTCTTGGCTGCCATTTTGCCTTTCTTGCTGCCATCTCTTCCTCAGATACCTTTACATCCAGTCTGTGGTTGTCAATATCAATGGATATGATGTCACCTTCCTCCACCAGTGCGATAGGTCCGCCTACGGCTGCTTCGGGACAGGTATGACCGATGGAAGCACCTCTGGAGGCACCGCTGAACCGGCCGTCTGTAATGAGCGCTACCGTGGAGCCAAGTCCCATACCTGCAATGGCTGAGGTAGGATTTAACATCTCTCTCATTCCCGGTCCGCCCTTTGGACCTTCATAACGGATTACCACCACATCCCCTGCTACGATTTTTCCGCCCTTGATGGCATCAATCGCGTCTTCTTCACAGTCAAAGACTCTTGCAGGACCTTCGTGCTTTAACATTTCAGGAGCAACGGCAGAACGTTTTACAACTGCACTGTCCGGCGCTAAATTTCCTTTTAATATGGCGATTCCGCCGGTGCTGCTATAGGGATTTTCCACCGGACGAATGACCTGCGGATCCTTATTTACACATCCTTTGATGTTCTCTCTCACCGTTTTTCCTGTTGCCGTGATGCAGTCCAGCTCCAAAAGTCCAAGCTTGCTGATCTCATTCATCACTGCATAAATGCCCCCTGCCTCATTTAAATCTTCTATATAAGTAGGGCCTGCCGGAGCAAGGTGACAAAGGTTTGGAGTCTTTGCACTGATCTCATTGGCCAGTTCAAGATTTAAATCCACACCTGCCTCATGGGCAATCGCCGGAAGATGAAGCATACTGTTGGTGCTGCACCCAAGAGCCATATCCATGGTAAGGGCATTTTTAAATGCCTTCTCACTCATAATGTCACGGGGACAGATATTTTTCTTTAACAGCTCCATAACCGCCATACCTGCATGTTTTGCAAGTTTTAAACGTTCGGAGTAAACGGCCGGAATAGTTCCGTTGCCCTTTAAGCCCATTCCAAGAACCTCGGTTAAACAGTTCATGCTGTTTGCCGTATACATACCGGAACAGGAACCGCAGGTCGGACACGCCTTCTGCTCGTATTCCTTTACATCCTCTTCCGTCATCTTACCCGCTGTATAAGCTCCTACTGCTTCAAACATGCTGGAAAGACTGGTCTTATGGCCCTGCACACGTCCAGCCAACATTGGTCCGCCGCTGACGAACACTGTGGGTATGTTAATGCGCGCTGCCGCCATCAAAAGTCCGGGAACATTCTTATCACAATTGGGTACCATAACCAGTGCATCAAAGGCATGGGCTCTTGCAAGACATTCTGTGGAGTCTGCAACTAAATCCCTGGTGACCAGTGAATACTTCATGCCAATATGTCCCATGGCAATTCCGTCACATACTGCAATGGCCGGAACCATGACTGGTGTTCCGCCTGCCATGGCAACTCCCATTTTGACGGCATCGACTATTTTATCCAGATTCATATGGCCTGGTACGATTTCATTATAGGAACTGACAATACCGATTAAAGGCCTTTCCATCTCTTCCTCTGTCATTCCCAGCGCATTAAAGAGGGAACGATGAGGTGCCTGCTGCATACCTTTTTTAACTGAATCACTTTTCATCTGCTGCACACTCCTTTTCTTTTTTCATAATTTTCTGATTATATGGAAATCCGGGAGCGTATAAAATCAGATGTTTTATCCGCTTCCGGCGATTTTCATGTTTTAAATTGTTGGGTGGTCCAAGAGCTAGATAATCCGCTCTGCAATTAAATCACCCATTTCCGTTGTGGATACCTTTTTAAATCCATCGGAGTAAATGTCTCCGGTCCGGTATCCTTCTTTTAAAACCTGCTCCACTGCGGCTTCTACTGTATCTGCTTCCTGATCCAGATCAAAGGAGTACCGAAGCATCATGGCTGCGGAAAGAATGGTTGCGATGGGATTGGCGATGTTTTTTCCTGCGATATCAGGAGCAGAACCATGGCTTGGTTCATACATACCGAATTTGCTTTCATTCATGCTGGCAGAAGAGAGCATTCCGATGGAACCTGTAATCATACTGGCCTCATCGGATAATATATCTCCGAACATATTCTCAGTAAGAATCACGTCAAACTGTCCTGGATTCATCACCAGCTGCATGGCACAGTTGTCTACCAGCATATGGCTCAGTGTCACTTCCGGATAATCCTGTGCAACCTCTTCCACCACTTTTCTCCACAGTCTTGAGGAATCCAGCACATTGGCCTTATCTACACTGATGACCTGCTTTTTCCGCTTCATCGCAATATCAAACGCCTTTACTGCAATTCTCCGGATCTCATTTTCATTGTAGGTAAGAGTATCCACTGCAGTCATCACACCGTCCACCTCTTTGGTGAAACGGTCTCCGAAGTAGAGTCCGCCGGTCAGTTCCCGCATGATAACCATATCAAAGCCTTCTCCGATAATCTCCTTTTTTAAAGGACATGCATCAGCCAGTTCTTTATAAAGATAAGCCGGGCGGATATTTGCAAATAAATTAAGACCTTTGCGGATGGCCAGCAGCCCCGCTTCAGGTCTCAGATTCGGTGCCACATCGTACCATTTTGAATTTCCTACATTCCCACCGACTGCTCCAAGGAGAACGGAGTCGCTTTTTTTTGCTGTTTCCAATGATTCGTCCGTTAATGGGACGCCGTAAGTATCAATGGATATCCCTCCCATTAAGACTTCTGTATACTCAAACAGGTGGTGATAAACCGCTCCAACCTTATCTAATATCTTTCTTGCCTCTCCAATGATTTCAGGCCCTATCCCGTCGCCAGGGATTACTGCAATGTTATAATTCATTTGTACTCTCCCTCTGTGTCACTGTAATCTGCTGATATATTTCTTCTCATAATAGAACATTTGTCAGGATTTTTCAACTAAAATAAAATATTTTTACTGGAAAACATATATGAGAAAGGAATTGATACCATAATTGGCAGTTATGAAAGAAAAGAATTCATCTTACAAATTATCCTGAAAAGAAGATGATCAACCTCCTATAACCTGGTAATGACAGTCTTATGAATGCCTCTATCTGCCAAGGTCCGGTTAACATGATATTCTGACTGTGGTAATAAATTCTCTATAAAGGGAACAGAGGGAGTATAAATCCATCTCCCGCCTGCAGCAAGTGACTTCAGTATTTTCATATATATTTCCGCATACAAAATATCAATGCCATCATTCTGCAGGAAATGATGAAGGAAATGACTGCTAAACGAAAGATGAGAAATAATTGTCCCCCATTTTTGATGACCATATATAAACTCCAACCAATCACATTTATAATAATAATCTTTATTTTGCTGCAAACGATCTATTCCATACACCGTTAAATGCTGCGTCCTCAAATACTCAACCAAAAAGCCATGTTCTCCGCAACCAATATCTAAAATTGGATCATTTAAAAAACTGCTGTCTATCTTTAACAAATTCAATTGAAATTCAGGGGAATATTCAGCGCATACAAAATGCTGTACATCTCTATTTGAATTATGATTAATTTGATAAACAGCTGGATTCGTTTTTTTTACTAACAAACAAATTCTTTCAAAATGCCGTCTTTCAATTTCATCAATTGGCAATTCGCTGGTTATATCACGCAGTAGCAGCGAATATATTTTTCCAATAATCAAACCATCTTCATCACTAAAATTAATATATGGATCTGTCTCATAGAGTGTTTTAATGAATCTACGTGATAAATTCAGCAATAATACTTTCTTATCTTCATTGGAAAGATTTAATAATTCTTCACTTAGCAGTTTAATTTCTTTTATGGTAGTTCTATTAAAATGTAACTGGTTCCCCTTCGTACAAAATAAATTCTTATATGAGTTCTCATGAAATTGCTGCTCGGCAATCTCATTGAATTTAGACAGGTCAGATTGCATTACGATTTATCATGCTCCTCTCTCAGACATAGTGTGAACATCATTAGGGATGTATTAGCAATATGGATTTTGAGTTCTTCTTTACCCGAAATTAATCTTCTTCCATTGAAATAGTTGGATACTTCCCCAATTATATAACAGTGAACATTGTGCAATACCCAATAAATCTTTTCCCTGTCCAGCACTTCATGACAAGTTTCTTCCCAGATGTTCTTTAAAACTTCAACCAAAGAGCTTACTGTTTCCTCGGTAGCAATTATGTCTTTGTCTGGACGTACATCATCAATATAATCTAACCACGCAAGTCTGAACCAGCCCCTGTGCTCCAAATATTGACCAGCTAACGTAGAAAAAAAACACTGTAATTTCAAACTATTATCCTGCATATTCGATAACCTGACATACAATTCTGAAATAATCTTTTTTTGAATAGCGATATGTGCTTTCCAAAGCAGATCATTAAAAGAGGGAAAATAATTATATAAATTCGTATGCGCACAGCCAAGGGCACGCGCAATTTCCCGTAAATTAATGCTGCGAATATCACTCCTGTCTTTCATCAAATCAAGTGCTGTTTCTATAATCTGATCTTTTGATATACTTTTGTTCATATTTACCTCCTTTATTACCAGCGGTAATTACCAATGGTAATGTGATGTTACATCATTTTATTTCTCTAGTCAACTGATAATTTAAAAATATTAAAAAAGCAGTCCCGGCATTGATGGGACCCTGAAAGTCAGATTTTAAGTCTAACTTTCAGAGGTCAGTTCACATCGCTCATCCAGAACTGCTTTTTTTATATTTTCTTAACCGTTTATTTACTGATTTCCCCATTAACAGTCAGGCATTTATCAATCGATGCCTTATCTATCTCATTAACAAAGGCGGAATTCTCTGACCGTGTATAATAACAGCTTGCGTCCTCGTTCAGGCTGCCTACAGACAGGCTAAACGTTTCATCCTTTCCATTCTTATTATAAGTATAGGTAATAACGGCAGATGGCTGATCAAGACCATAATCCTTTAGCTGGGAATCATCTACATTATAATTTGGACAGTTCTTTACCTTGAGGCTGGTGAGAGAATCAGCCAGTACATTCAGGGGGGAATTATCCTCCACCTTATTCTCCTGCGAATCCGCAGAGTCCTTATACCATTCAATGGTTCCTTTCTCATCATCCAGCTTTTTCTTCACAAAATGTTTGCTGCTTTCCCCCTTAGTCACAGTAATGCCTGTGACATCGGTTCCTGCAGCAGCTGGAAATTCTTCCAGAGCCATAAAGTCATCAAGACCGCTGTCTGTCTCCGTAAACAGGGAAGAGCTGATGAGATAAGGGGTATCCTGGCCCTGAATCGCAGCATAGTAATCTCCGTCCTCTGTTGCATTGCCAAGAAGAATCACTGACTTTTTATTGTCTGCAGCAGTCACTGTAACAGTCCGGACAGGCTGATCCAGCCCATATGCGCCAAATCCGTCGCCTCCCTCCAGTTTTCTGACTGCCTCCAGCTTAGAGACAGTGGAGGCAATGCCATCCATCTTTTCCTGTTTCACAGGGAATTTATCATCCTGGTCATAGATCCATGTACCGTCCTTTTTTGTAAAGGAAAGCTCCTTACCGTCCCGATCATAAGAAACTGACAAAACATCGGAAACGTCGGTCATATAGACTTTGGAAGCCTCCTCCTGATTTTCAGTCTTTTTCTGGGAGCGGTCCATATACTGCCCCACTCCCACATACACTGCACAAAGCACTGCCAGCGCGGCAGTTCCATATATCAGGCCGTTTTTTTTCTTCATAATCATGCCTCCTTCTACAGACGCCTGCGCTTTAACCAGATCATGAGTCCGCAGCAAAGAGCTGCCGCAGGAATGACAAAGATAAACAGGATTCCCCACATGCCGCCATGTGTCACAGTATTGTAGGTCACTTCAAGGCTCTTGGAAGGAATGGAAACATTGGCAACGTCATCAAAGTTAGAGGTTACTGCATTCATAAACAGGGTTAAATTGCTTAAATTGGTGAAGCTGGTATTTAAGCTTTCATCAATGAGTGAAGGAGTGGAAAAAACGGTCAGGCGGGCAGAACCCGTATCCAGTTTCTTTTCTGAAACGGCTCCCAGAATGTAAGTTCCTTTCTTCTGGGCATCCGGAGTAACAAGCATTCCTCCGTCACTGGTCTGCATAAACGGGGTTACATTAATTCCCTCCGGCAGATTTTGAGTCTGTGTCATTGCACCTGACTGGAGAACCAGTGCCGCGCTCTTTATATCCACACCGTTTGTCACTTCACTTCCGGACTCAATGGTCGGAAAAATGTAGTAAGGATTATTCTGATAAAAGTTCTTGGTATCTGCAGCCATTCCATTTTCTAAGTTCAGACCATATGCACTGATAACAGAAGTCAGGTTCGGACGCTCTTTCTCAGAATATCCGGCAAAAATTAATACGTGTCCGCCTTTGTCTAAATAATCTGATACCATGGTCTTCTCATCATTTGCAAGATCAGTAGCAGGGGCATTTATAAGAAGAAGTTCACAATCCTCAGGAATCTTTCCGTCTTTTAAGAGGTTAATGCTGATAACCGTCAAATTGGATTTGCCCAGCATATCGGTTACGGTTTTTCCAAACTCAGCCTCTCCGTGACCCTCTGTAACATAGATGGTTTTGGAAACATCACTGGTCACATGGGAGATGGCTCCTGTCAGCTGGCCCTCACCGTCAAACTCGGTTTCTTTTGCCTGCCCGTAATAGTAATAAGAGGATTCATCCATTTTAATGATATCGGTAAATGGAATGGACTGGGTTTTATTTGTGGCCTCGCAGCTTACAAGCAGGGTGCTGTCTGCGGCATTCAGTTTTTTAACCTGCTCCGGGTGAAGTACGGAATCCACCGTCACTACTTTGATATGGCCGGATAAATCCCCGTAACGTTTTACAAAGCTGGTAATCCGTTTATCCACGTTTGCCGGATCACCCACTACGTAGATCGTCACATCCTTATCAAGTGCTTTTAACAGGTCACTGGTGGTCCCTCCCAGAGTGTAGATCTGGCTGCTGCTCATATCCCATTGCCGCACCTTTTCCGGAAGACGTCCCACAATCATATTCAGTATAATAACAGCAGCAATAACAATCACGGAAAGGATTGCCGTATAGCCGCCTTTTTTTAATTTTCTGGTCATTTCCATCCTCCTAACTCCATCTGCGTTTCTCTATGGACTGCACAGTCAAGAATACCAACAGAAATATAATGCTGATATAGGAAACCAGACCGCCTGCATCAAAGATATAACGATTAGCAAAGTTCTGGAATACGCCGGTGATTGCAACCTTCTCCATGACATTGGTCAGCGCCCGGTCAAACAGGCCTTTTTTGATTAAGTACAACCCAGCCATAACAATAATTCCAACTGCCTCCAGGATCATTGCAAGCCCATTGTGGCTGGTGATCCGGTTGACAATTAATACGGCAAAAGACCAGAGAAGGAAAAATCCAATCAGTGACCCCACAGCGGTTGTAGGTAAAAATCCCACAAGATTGGGCCACAAAATCAGCAGCAGAATGATTCCAAAGGTCCCTACTGCCGCAATGATCTGGCTTTCTGTCAGGGAAGAAATAAACATTCCTATGGCAATATAAACACATCCCAGTAGGAAAAATGCCAGAATTGCCGCGTAATCTGCCTTTAAATGGGCAGTTCCGTTCATCTTGATGATCAGCGGACAAAGGCAGGATAACAAAACCGGAACTGCAAATACGGTGACCATGGAAAGATATTTTCCTACGACTATTTTTCCTACGGAAACCGGAGATGTTAACAGCAGCTGATCGGTCTTTGTTTTTCTGTCATCTGCAAAGCTTCTCATGGTAAGAACGGGGATGCCAATCATGATAATTGTCACCATTCCCGATAAAGTATAGGAAAAATATGGATACCCGCTCATCATATTGTACGCCATGAAGTAAATACCGATGAACAGCACCATAAAGGCAATGAAAACATATCCGGTCATGGACTGGAAGTAAGATTTCAGCTCTCTTCTATAAATAGCAGCCATTATAATTCCTCCTCTCCATCTTTCTCTGTATTTTCTGTATCTGTGCTTTCCGTTTCCAGATCTGTCTGAACTTCTTCCTCTTCCTGGGTTTCTATCCCCGTATCTCCGGACTCGGCATCTGCAGTCAGCTCTAAGAATACCTCTTCCAACGATGCCTTATTTACATGCATGGAAAGAATGGGCAGTCTGTTGTCTGCAAAAGCAAAGAAGACGATTTCCCGTATATCCGCTCCGCCTTCCCCTGTTCCAGTCATACGGAATGTTACCTTTTTCACCAGTTCTTCGCCGCTCTCCTTAATGTTCACGTCGGCTGTCTGTGGGATGGTGTCAAGAATCTCACGGATTTCTTCGTTCTCTCCTTTCACCAGCAGTTCCATTCCGGAAGCATCTGCCATCTGGCGCTCTAAGTTTTCCGGTGTATCGCTGGCAATCAGACGTCCTCTGTCAATAATCAGCACATGGTCACAAACTGCACTGACTTCGGAAAGAATGTGAGAGCTTAGTATAACGGTATGGTTTTGTCCCAGTTCCCTTATGGTATCACGAATCTCAATGATCTGCTTTGGATCCAATCCCACAGTGGGTTCATCTAAAATAATCACTGGCGGGAATCCCAGAACTGCCTGGGCAAGCCCTACTCTCTGTCTGTAGCCCTTGGAGAGGTTTCGGATCAGGCGTCCGCTTACATCTGTAAGCTTCGCCAGGTTCATCACCTTAAGGACTTCCTCTTCCCTGTCCTTTTTCGATATTTTCTTTAGTTCCGCTGCAAAATCAAGCTGTTCCTTCACCGACATATCCACATAAAGCGGCGGAAGCTCCGGCAGATATCCAATACACCTTTTTGCTTCCTCCGGATCCTCTAAAATGTTATGGCCATTAATCCACACCTCCCCTTCGGTAGCACCTATGTATCCGGTTATAATATTCATCGTGGTGGACTTTCCAGCTCCATTGGGTCCCAGGAAACCATAGATCCTGCCATCCTGAATGGTAAAGTTTAAATGATCCACAGCCAGATGCCCGCCGTAATCTTTTACCAGGTTTTTGACTTCAATCAACTCTCTCTCCTCCTGTTCTCTTTCACATAATCGTGTCCTTACTTAGGGTAAAAGGGAATTGTGAAAAATGTGTGATTTAACTTTGTTTATTGTGTGATAAAAGTATGAATTATTTCGACAGGAGAAAAGACAAGAACAGCCTGGGACATCCTGCGCCCCAGACTGCCAGTCACAATGAGATAGTTCACTCAGCCGCTAACCGGTTGATTTTGTGGTAAAACATATATTGCTGCAAAATACCTGCATAGCCCTCATACCGCTTAAGCGGAAAACCATCCGGATAATATGTGGTAAGAATCTGCTTCACATGGGTATCCACAGGGAACGCTCCCACATGATGGAGTCCGAAAAGGCAGACACAATCCGCAACCTTCTTTCCGATTCCCAGCTGCCTAAGCAGCGTGGCGTGAGCACTTTCATAATCCGCTTCCTTTAAACCGGCAAGCCACTTCTTTCCCTCCTGCCCGCTGCAGCACTCCGCAATGGAAAGAATATACTTATCCCGGTATCCAAGACCCAGACCAGAAAGACCGGAACTACCTGCTGCCGCAATGGATTCCGGTGAAGGAAAAGTCATATAGCTTTTCCCACACTCTTTCCACGTTCCGTCAGCAGACAGCGAGAGACCTCTTCCCGTCTTCTCCATTCCGAATCTCTGGCAGAGTTCCTTAACACTCCCCTTAATACGCGGGATATTATTATTCTGGGATATTATAAATGTGACCAGCATCTCCCATAAATCCTGGCGTAAAATTCTCACTCCCCAGCCGCACCTGATGGCTTCCCTTAAGTAAGAATCCTCCGATGGCACCCGCTTTTTATATCCGGCATAATCCCCTTCCAGATCAAAGTAATGAGACCATTTGGTTTGAAACTCTTCCTCTACACAGGAAAAAAGGAACTCTTCCTCTTCCCTCACTGCTTCTATGTATTCTTCCCCGGACGTGGCAGACCAGACACCCTGTTCCAGCTCTTTCATGCGGAAGCATTGCCCGGACTTCGCAATCTGCCCCAGATCCATATCCGTAATCTTAATCCGGTACATGACTGACTTCTCCATTCTCACTGCTTCCAGCTAAATAGTTCTCGTACTGGTCAGTAAAATACTTTATCTTATGGTCCACCTTGCATAAGTATTTCTGCATCCCGGCGATCTGGTCCTCTACATCCTTTTTATGGGCTTCCAGCATGGAGCATCGTTCTTTTAACGTTTCTTTTCCCTGTAAGCTCAGCTCCACAAATTCCCGGATCTGTCTGATCGCCATTCCTGTGTTTTTCAGACAGCAGATTAGAGAAAGCCACTCTAAGTCCTCCTCCGAATAACGGCGGATTCCGCTCTCACTCCTGTCCACGAATGGAAGAAGCCCTTCCCGTTCATAATACCGGAGAACGTGGGGCTTTAAGTTCGTCTTTTCTGATACCTGTTTTATCGTGTAATTTATTTTACTCATTTTATCCTGTTCCGGCAGATTTTCCAATCTGTCTCTTGACTTAAAGTTAACGTTAAGGTTTACAATACTAACTATACAATAGTTTGGTCCGGTGATCAAGCAAAATCAGTAAAGGAGGAACCTGAATGAAATCTTTATCAGACAGCTATATACTGGCTAACGGTGTCAAAATTCCCTGCATTGGCTTTGGCACCTGGAAAGCACAAAATGGTGAAACGGCGGTCAACGCAGTGAAACAGGCCCTGAAGACAGGCTACCGTCACATCGACACTGCGGCACTATATTACAATGAGGAAAGTGTTGGAATCGGAATAAAGGAAAGCGGCATCCCAAGAGAAGAGATCTTTGTTACAAGCAAGCTTCAAAACGGAGAACATGGATATCAGGAAACATTAAACGCCTTTGAGGCAACCATGAAAAACTTAAATCTGGATTACTTAGACTTATACTTAATCCACTGGCCTAACCCCATTAAGACCCGTTCCAACTGGCAGGAGGCCAACGCAGGCACCTGGAAAGCATTTGAAGAGCTTTATGAGGCAGGACGCATCCGTTCCATCGGCGTCAGCAATTTCCGCCGCCATCACTTGGAAGAACTGATGAAAACAGCGAAAATTGCTCCCATGGTAAACCAGATCAGGCTTTGCCCGGGCGATACCCAGGATGATCTGGTTTCTTACTTAAGGGAGCAGAATATATTGGCAGAAGCCTACAGCCCCCTTGGGTCAGGCAAAATCTTTGAAGTTCCGGAAATGATTGCGCTGTCAGAAAAATACGGAAAATCCATTGCACAGATATGTGTCAGATGGAGCCTGCAGATGGGCTTTCTTCCTTTGCCCAAGTCCGTCACAAAGGAGCGGATTGAGGAAAATGCCCAGGTATTTGATTTTGAGCTTGCAGCCGAAGATGTATCCATTATAGCCGGCTTAGATGGCTGCTGCGGTTATTCCACCAATCCGGATACCACAGATTTTTAAATAATGTATAGAAAGAGGGGTATTACCATGTTAAATTTTGATTTTCACATTCCCACACGCATCTGCTTTGGAAAAGACTCTCATAAGGAAATCGGAAGCCTTCTGGCTCCTTATGCCAAAAAGGTCCTTTTGCATTACAGCGGAGACAGGATTAAAAAGAACGGTCTGTATGATACAGTCGTTCAGTCTTTGAAGGAAAACGGAATTGAATTTGCAGAACTGGGTGGGGTTGTTCCCAATCCCCGTCTGTCACTGGTTTATGAGGGAATAAAATTATGCAAAGACCAGGGTGTTGACTTAATTCTGGCAGTTGGCGGCGGCAGTGTCATTGACTCTGCAAAAGCCATTGCCATTGGAGTCTGCTATGAAGGTGACGTATGGGAAGTTTATGAACAGGGAAAGGCAATCGCTGCTGCACTTCCGGTTGCTACGATTTTAACCATTCCGGCTGCCGGAAGCGAATCCAGCAACAGTACAGTAATTACCAATGAAGAAAAGAAAATGAAGCTGGGATATGGAAGCGATCTGGTCCGTCCGGTCTTAAGCGTCATGAATCCTGAATTTTTCTTTACTCTTCCGAAAAACCAGATTGCCAACGGCGTTGCAGACATGATGAGCCATATATTTGAGCGTTATTTTACCAATACCCTGCATACAGATTTAACAGACGGCCTTTGCGAAACCACTCTGAAATCAATTATGAAACACGCACTTCTGGTTTCCGAAGATCCGAAAAACTACGATGCATGGTGCCAGGTAGGACTGGGCGGCACCATTGCCCATAACGATTTACTGGGACTGGGCCGAAGACAGGACTGGGCGTGCCATGGTATGGAGCATGAGCTGAGCGCCATCTACGATGTGGCTCACGGTGCCGGACTGGCTGTTCTCACTCCTGCCTGGATGAAATATGTTTATAAAACAAATATTAACATGTTTGTACAGTTTGCAGTTAATGTCATGGGTGTGGAAGGCAGCTTCCGTGATCCCGATGCCATTGTGCTGGAAGGAATCAATCGTCTGTCCCAGTTCTTTGTAAAAATGGGACTTCCCACAACCCTTGAGGAACTGGGAATCGACAGCACCAATTTAGAGCTGATGGCTAAAAAATCAACCGGAGAGGCCTATGGCATGGAACACCCGTTAGGTGGTTTAAAAAAGCTGTATTGGCAGGATGTTCTGGAAATTTATAAAATGGCTTCAAAATCATAAGACAGGAAACAGGGAGACAAGTTTCTTATAGAATGGTGTGCAGACAAGATTATCAATAAGAGGACAGCCAAAATCAGTTTTTTGGCTGTCCTAATTATAATTAAGTGCTGCACTCAAAAATATCAGTCCACGCTATCTTTTTTGTGCCCTAAACGAAAGGCTAACTTCCGAAAAGCTTTATCCAAAATAAACAAAATCAGCCAGTTCACTCCTACATTACCTAAAAACTGTATTAGATTAATTCCCAGCCCAGCAGGAAATTCAGAAATATGCCCATGCAGAGTAACAAATATATCAGGAAATCCCAAGCTGTATACATGTTCGATATTTCCCCCACTGATTGGTAATACCCATGGAAAGAAAGAAATTGCTATTGCAAGAATAAGCAATCTAATCTTTTTACTTTTCAACAAATTTTTCATGTTCCATACCTCACGATGCGTCTGATATATTAATTAACAGAATCAAGTTCATAACAAAAAGACCTGCTTATTTCATGCAATCCACATTTCCAGTCTTCTGACATTATTCCCAATAAACCACAACATTTTTAGCCGCATCGTCTACATACGTCATATACCGTATGGATTTCTCAAACTGACTTCTGGGCATACTGATTAAAACAGAAGTACCCCACGGATTTATTACCACTACAGTGTCTTTCTTTACACTCTTTATGGAATAGGAATGTCCGCCATCCCCGATAATTCCTTTGCCTGGATCTGCTATATTAAAATCGCAGGCCGCTGTAATTCCCTCTCCGCTCTGGCATTTAGCAGCCAAAGTGTTCATGATTTCAGTTTTATTCGAGGACCAGTACGTTCTTTGTCTGAATCCTGTCATTCTTGTAAAAACGTCACAGGCAAAACAACCATTATAAACATTCATGGCCTTTTGTAAACCAGCCTCAATCACTCTGGCATCAAGATCACCTTCTATGTATGCGTTTTCAACATCATTTTCAGTAACGTTTTCTCTTCCACCGCCGAAATTAAGTGTATAGGTGCCATTATTATTATCCGTAATCATTTTTCCCAAAATTTTTCTGCCAAATTTGCTGTTGTCTAATGCCTGTATGGCTGAAACTGCTCCACAATCATTGGCGCCTCCCTGATGGAATGTACTTAACTTTCCATCCAGCTGTGTTTCGGGATTACCGCCAGTTGCTGCAAAAGCAGTAACTGGTGAAAACATAGTACTTGCAGCAAATCCTAACGCCAAACATAAGGCGCCTAATCTCGTTTTGATTTTTCTCATTTTATATTCCATACTTAATTCCATTCCTTTCGTTTCACTCAGGCACAAAACATTATGAAAATGCTGTCTTGAGCTGTTATTTTATAATTTTATTGCAGGGAACTCAGGCAGACTTCACAATTCTAAAAGAGTTCCTATAGTTAAAAATCATGTACAAATCTGCTTTGGCCTTGATGTCCACAAGACTGTTTCATACTCTCCATTCACCTCCCTGTTTTTAATTGTCTCCAGGAATCTCCACCCATATTTCTTATTGCAGTTTATTACAAAATTTATAACCTTCGTATTCCCATTTATTATAGCCTATTTCGTTACAAAAACATGCACCATGTAATTAATAACGTTCTAAATGTAACTTTTGGCATAAATTTGTCGGTTTTCCCTTTTTATCCCCAAAAATTACGCACAAAAAAAGATCAGGTAGTGCTCCTGATCTTTTTCGCTCTTTATCTACGCTTTATTTAATTTTTTCAGACACTCCTTAAGCCCCACTATATCCCGGTCAGCAAAGCAGTATCCTTCCATACCGCAAGCCCTTGCTCCTTCCACATTCATGGACAAGTCATCAATAAAAAAGCATTCCTCCGGTTTTAGGTGAAACCGTTCAAAGAGATGCCCGTACATCTCCTTTTGAGGCTTCATGCACTTCACTTCTGCAGAAAAGAGAACTCCGTCAAAATATTCAATTCCCGGAATAACAGACGTATAGGTCAGCAGACGGAGGGAAGCATTAGAACAGAGGTAAATTCCATATCCCTGTTCTTTTAACTCTCTTACAAGTTCACCCATCTCCTTTACCGGATGCATATTATATTCATGCCAGTGCTTCAGACAAAGTTCTGCCATCTCCTTTGCGTGATCTGAGGACAGACGGGACTGCATTCTCATTAATGCGTCCTCCTCTGAAATCAGCCCCATATCAAGCAGCAGCCATTCCTGGGAATCAAAGACCGATGTACAGACTTCTTTTCGTTCCGTTTCATCTTCCATAAAAACGGCTCCCACCTTATGTCCTTCGTAATCAACCAGTACTTTTCCCATATCAAATACAATGTTTTTTATCATCTGTCTTTCTCCTGTAGTAATATATTTCTATTCTTAAACCAAAAATAATAAGGTACTTCTGCAAAAAGCATGCAGGCCCAGCCAATCAGGCTTGCATATGCAACTCCCTTCAGCCCCATTACAGGAACTAAAAGTGATACGAATACCACCCGCACAGAAATCTGGATCAGGGTGGAAATCAGCGTAATTGACATATTTCCCATTCCCCTGAAGAACCCCTGAATTCCATTGGTAAATGCAGGCATGAGGTAGAAAAAAGCCATCAGCCCCAGATATTTTACTCCAATTTCCACCATACCGGTATCGTTCTCAGATACGAACAGCTTCATAACAGGCTCTTTTATAATAAGAATTAAAATGCAGATGAAAACCCAGTATCCTGCTTCAATCATAAGTCCTGTTCGGAATCCTTTCTTTATGCGGCCGCTGTTTTTCGCCCCTCTGTTTTGGGCCACAAAGGTCATGATTCCGCTGGAAATGCTCTGCTCCGGCGTAAATGCAAAATCATCCACCCTGTTTACTGCATTAAACGCTGCAATTGTACTGACCCCAAGAGGATTAATCATTCCCTGAATCAGAAGCTTTCCGATGGGCTGGCAGGACTGCTGCAGCGCCGTAATGGCTCCCTGTCTTAAAGTCAGATTTAAAAGTTCCCGGTCCAGCCTCATTTCGTTCCTGCTCAATCTAAGAAGGGGAACCTTTTTATATATGTAAAGAATACAAAGTCCGGCAGATACTGCCTCTGCAATATCCGTCGCAAGGGCCGCTCCCATAACATCCATATGAAAGCATGCCACAAAAACCACATCAAGCAGCCCATTTAACACAGAAGCCGCGGCCAGGAACCGTACCGGAGTTTTGGAGTCTCCTACACTCCTCAGCGCAGATGCCACCGCATTGTAAAAAAACGTAAAAGGCATTCCTAAAAAAATGATCCGCAGATACATGGCTGCATCCTCTAAAATCTGATCCGGAACTCTAAGAAGCCTTAAGATACCTCTGGAAGAGAAAAATCCCAGCGCAGCGATTATGAGGGAAAAGAAGCACCCAAAGAGAAGTACCGTAGAGACCTCCTCCTTCAGTTTTTTTTCATCGCCTGCTCCGAAGAATTCGCTCATCAGCACCGATGCCCCGATACAGATTCCTGTAATTCCTAAAATTACAATGCTCATAACAGGGTTTGCAGTCCCCACTGCAGCCAGAGCATCTTCTCCTGCAAAGCGCCCAACTATAATGGAGTCCACCGCATTGTAAGTCAGCTGAAATAAATTACCCAGAACAAGAGGAATAGAAAAACGGATCAGCTGGGAGGAAATATTGCCTTTTGTCATATCTTTCATCTAATAGCCCTTCCTTTGCCGGATTAGTAACTTCTCAGCTGATCGCTTCCATCATCCTTTGTATTTTCCAGACGTTTCACCACTACATAATAACCGGTTTTATCATTTACCTTAATATAGATCCTGTCTCCGACTTTATGCCCCAGAATGGCACTGCCAAGGGGTGATTCGGAGCTTATTAAGCCCTTCATGGAATTTCCCCGGACTGTTGTCACCAGTTTATAGGTCTCCACCTCGTCGTCATCCTCAAAATACAAATCCACTGTATTATAAAGCCCGATTTCATCGTCTTTGGAATCATCAGAAATGATCTGGGCGGTCTTTATCATTTTCTCCAGATAACGAATTCTGCTTTCATTCTGGTTCTTATCCTTTTTTGCAGCATGGTACTCAAAGTTTTCACTTAAATCTCCATGAGCTCTCGCTTCCTTAACCGCTTCCAGGGTTTCCTTTCGCACCACCAGCTTACGGTATTCGATTTCCTGCTTCATTTTGTCAATATCATTCTCTGTCAATTTATCAAACACGTTACTGCATCCTCTTTCTTTGTTTTGGTTAAGAAAGGCTCTCACTCCCCTTTGGACTTGCTTCCACTGGTTTTCTCTTATAAAGAGACAAAAGCCTGTCTAAATATATGGATTTCAGCTGTTTACTTGCCAATGCCTGTTTCACCGGAGGCAGCTTTAAAATGGTCTCAAAAAATGCAGCCATGGCTCGGTGATTGGCAAATGCCTGATTATCAAAAATAAGATTCTGTAAAGTTCCCTTTTCAATGGCCTGCAGTACAAAGCGGTGGGTGCTGTTCACCGGAGTAATGATCTGATTTGGCCTTCGTTCCAGCTTTATTGCTTTCACACTGCAGTTTCTGGCGCATACGCCGCAGCCAAGGCAGATTTCTTCATCCACCACTGCTTTTCTCTTTCCATTTTCTTTGTTTTCCATGGAAATCGCCAGAATAGGACACACCTTCTCACATTTTCCGCAGCCCACGCAAGTCTCCTCTGATATTCGGGGAATGTAGCTGGTCGTGGCAACCGGCTGCATGGGACTGAACTTTCTGGCTGCCTGAAGCGCTTCACAGCAGCATCCGCAGCAGTTGCAGATAAATGCCGGATGCTCCCGCACATTTTCTCCGATCTGCACCAGATTGCTGGCATAGGACCGCTCCAGCGCATCCATGGCCTCCTCTTTTGAAATCAGCCTTGCATAATTCCCATGCTCCGCCAGAGAGCGGGCAACATTGTCAAAGGTCAGGCATACATCCCAGGGAGCATTGATCTCACAGGGATGACCGGCATGTGACATCTTATGGCGGCAGTAGCAAAGCCCCAGCCCGATGTAATCTGCCTCCTCCACGATATGGGAGGCCCGTTCATAATCAAGGATATGGTTGGTTTTATCCGTCATCAGTACAGGTTCCTGAACATAGACTCTTCCCAGTTTTGTTTCCGTAGCAAAAAATAAGTCCTTGATAAAGTCCTCTTCTACGTTCATGTATTGATAGTAAAGCTCACCTAAGTATTTCTGGTCAATGTCTCCTCTTGTCCTCATCAGGGCAAATTCAATAAAACCTGCCATGGGAGGCGGCATGACAAACTTCCGGATTCCGTTATGATAGGAATCCACCAGAAGGGCTTTTTCACAGAGATGATTCAAAAGCCGTTCTGCCTTAAACTCCGTAGTCTCCCAGATTTTTGCTGCTTTTTTCACCGTAAACGGGCGAACCGGCAGCAGTGCCACCCATTTTGCTTCTTTCTCAGAATACAAAACCTGAAGAATTTTGTAAAGCGTCTCCGACTCAGGCGCCCCTTGTGTAAACCAGTTAATGCGGTCACTTAAATTTAAGTACGCATCACGGGCTGTCAGATGACCCATTTCCATTCCTTCTTTCTTTATTCTTTTTTTGCAATTATCTCAATTCGCCCCCGGGTGGTCCCCACCCTCTTACAGGACTTCACCGTCAGCCCGAACAGCTTTGCCAGACTCTCTGTTCCCTCTCTGGTCAGATAAACCTCCGAAGCAGCTTCCCGCCACAGCACACTCCCCTTCTTTTCCAGAAGATCCATTGATTTATCCAGATCCGGTCCATCGAACCAGAGAATTCCTCCATCTGCCAAACAGTCAGCTGCCTTATCAAGAATCACATTCATATCCCGGCTGTCCGTAAGATGTTCAATGATGACCACTCCATAGTTTCCCTTTTTGCCGGAGTTCATTGCCTCAGCCTCAATAAGAGCATGGATCTCATAACCTGCACCGACTGCCTCTTTATATAATTGACTGTTTTGGCTGCCAATAAACAGCATGGAATGATCAGAAGCCAATCCTTCCATATCAGCAAGTATTCTGCTGCATCTTGCCCGGGAGCGTTCTGCTCTCTTTTTTCTTTTTATAATCCAGGGTTCTTCCTTTGCCAGATAATAATTTCCGCACTCCCTGCACTTCATAAAAATGCGGACCGGTTTTAGCAGCTCTTTCCCCGCTTCATCCCCCTCCATGTAAAGAGATGCTCCATAATGCACCTCACCTTTACCAGAGCAGACCGGGCAAATTTCAATCTCTGCAAACATTAAATTTCTAAGCTCTTTCAGAGCCTTAAAATACCAGCGGTACAGACGGTCCCGGAATTCCCGGTCATAGACAAACAACCAGTTTTTTATGACTTCAGCCATCCATCTTGTCTCATGGATTACAGACTTGTCCGCCTGAAGTCCCTTTAAATTTTCTTCCAGTGTGAGAAGTCCGGAAACAGCATCCTCTTTCAGCCGGTCATTCCCCTGAGAAGTGATCAGATGTTCGATCCCTTCCACTACGCTGCTGCACAAATTGACCATCACTACCAGCTGATTCATTCTGCCTGTCGCCATACATCCATCCTTTCCTGTCACTCGTTTCAGTTCTTTCGTACATACTCTGTTATTTTAGCACTGTTAAAAGGGGTAAGGCAAGATATAATCAAAGAACTTGTTTTGCATCCGGAGGAAGTTCCCTGACATGGTTTAAATAACCCATACAGTTAGACGCTTCCGTCTTGTCATATAAAAAACCAAGCTCTCCCGATACAAATCCTGCCGTCTCATGAAACAGGCCACACATTCTTACAACTGCCTCCCAGATATGTTCTGCCTCAGCATCCGCATATGTCTTTAAAAAGCTCTCCCACTCACTGTGTGAAAGCCACCGGTACATATCCTTACCGGCTTTTCC
Organism: uncultured Clostridium sp.; assembly: GCA_963523075.1. GTDB lineage: Bacteria > Bacillota > Clostridia > Lachnospirales > Lachnospiraceae > Lacrimispora. The sequence continues at coordinate 78,953 of CAURBW010000007.1, read as the reverse complement.
GATACTGCATGAAAAACCTGTTGCGATTCCGATCTTCCAGGATAACAGTGTCACCAGCTGGGGCCGTATGTAATGATTGAGCATATCCTGTACATATGGGATCTCATTCCTCCACAATCCCTTGGCTACGTTATCAAGGCACCACCAGAATTCATTACAGGTACATAAAAATTCTGTTTGTGAGGGTCTTTTCACCCAGTGACTTTGGTCTGATGACTCAGGGATCACCGGGAGAATATCATCTTTATCCATGAGAATTCTGCAAAGCCGGTCGGCAGAAATATCTTTTAGGGCGCAATCCAGAGTCATCACATGAAGGTCCAGCCTGTTCCCGTCTGAAAACTGCATTAACCACCCATAGCTCTCGTCTTTCTTATGGGGATAAGCCGGGTTTTCATCCGGATACTGCATAAATAGCCGGTCACCAAAACGGTCGATCCACGAAGTATCATTGATAAAAGACCCTGTCTCTTTTACTATGTAAACTACATCATAATCCTGAAACAGATCCGGCACTGCATTTGGATTTGTTCTGGACCCGCCCATGTAAACTCCTCTGATTCTGTCATCACCCTGAGCTGTACCAAGAATCAGATCATACATCTCTTTTTCTGTTCTCATATTTCCCATTCCTCCTCAAAATCTCCCCCATTCTGCTTCCAGACAATCAATCAGACCAGAGAATTTTTTTATATGATAATCAGCATATTTTAAAATCTTTATTCTTTCCACTTCCTGTTTCTCTTCCAGATATTCAGAAAAAACCGTTTTCATTCCAGCCAGTTTTGCCCCCCGCAGCTCATCAGAACCGCCATCACCTGCAAATACACTCTTTTCCGGCGTGGTGCTCATTTGTTCCATGGCATACTGGTAAATTTTAATGTCCGGCTTTAACATTTTCACATTACATGAAAATATAGATAAATCAAAAATTCTATACAGTGGCGAATCTTTCCAATATTTGCAGTCAATTACATCTGCATTACTAATCAGGCATATTTTTATGCCCTGATTTCGAATACTTCCCAACGTTTGAAGAACGTCCTGATCCACATTGCTCATAGCCAGCCTCATTCTCTTCATACGCCTTTTTAAAATCAGATCTTCCTGTTCTTTTGTTACAGGAAAGGGGAGCAGCTTCCCAATTCGCCCAATTATCTCCCGTTCTGTCTTCACCTTGCCCAAAGCCCGTTCCATATAAAGCGCTGAATTTTCTGCATAATGCTCCCATTCCAGTGGTGTAAGATTTAAAACATCGCATTCTTTTTCACTTTGATAATATGGGACAATCAATGTAAAAAACAAATCACAAAAAAGTACTCTTTCCATCTTTCACCTCCGGTTCAAAAAAGCACTTGACATTGAAATAGTAATGCTTTATTCTAATTCTGATAGTTTTATCTATCATATTATATTTAAATATACCACAGAGGGTCATGATATGATAAATCAGAGAAACAAAAAAAGCAGACATGAAGAAATTCTGGAATCTGCAACAGAACTGCTGTCTCTAAGACCAACCGCAACCCTGCAGGAAATTGCAGATTATGCAAATATAGGAATTGCGACCCTGCACCGCCATTTTTCATCAAGAGAAGCACTGCTCAATGAGCTTGCCATCAACGCGATCCATCTGGTTGAACACGCCTTACAGGATATGAGCTTTCTGCCGGAAGATATGGAAAAAACGCTTGAAGAGCTGTTTCTGAGGCTCATCCCGCTTGGTGATAAAATCTATTTTCTTGCATATGCGGCTTCTATTGATGAGAATCCCAAGGTTTCAGAGAGTGAGGCACAACTAAAGAAGCCACTTGCAGATGCCATTGAAAGCTGGAAACAGGCTGGTCTTTTAAATCCTTCCATTCCCGGACAGTGGATGGTCACCGTCATTTATAATCTGCTGTTTGGCACCTGGCAGGAAATTCATTCCGGCAACCTGGCAAAGAACGATGCAGCCAGGCTGTTATTAACCACCGTGCTTCAGGGATTTCAACCAGCGCACTTACAGCCATGAAAGGAGAACCTATGGATAACGACAATATAAGAATTACAAATGTACTCACCCGCGTTCAGAAAAAGCAGGTGGCCCGCCTGTATTATGAGGCATTTACTAAAAAATTTCACGCTTTATGGATCTTTACCAAAGACCGTTCAAAAGCGGCAGAAGTACTTTTTGAAAGTCTGCGTTATAACAACGGTCTTTATGCGGTAAAGGAAGAGCGGGTTCTGGGATTTATAGGTCTGGAAAAGGGGGCTGATTACTTTTCTCCCCTTTACTATTCCTCTTTTTGCAAGGTATTTTCTCCAATCGATGCTCTCTGGAGATATCTTGCCTATCAAATATACCGACTCTTTCACAGGCCTGCAGCCAAAGACGTTCTGCACATTGATCCCATTGTTGTATCAGAGCAGGCCCGCAGCAAAGGAATCGGCTCCAGCCTTCTTTCACGTACCTTTGAGCTGGCAAAAAAGATTGGGCGCAAGCAGGTAGTTCTGGAAGTAGTAGATACCAATCCCCAGGCCAAAAAGCTTTATGAAAGACATGGTTTTCGGGTTGTTAAGGAAGAAAATACGGGGCTGCTCACAAAAAGAGCCGGTTTTAAGAAGGTGTATTATATGGTAAAAGATATAAGCTGAAACAGTTTTTTACACTGACAGGAGGGCAGACGAACGTACTGCCCTCCTGGAATTACTTTTTATTACCCTCCAGCAGTTTTCTCACATTCCCGGAAGTAATTGCCTCTAAATTTGATTTCACTTTCTCTTCGGGCCAATCCCACCATTTTAAAGAGAGCAGCGCATGAACCACCGGCTGATCAAAACGGGAACGAATTGTTTTTGCCGGAATCCCTCCCACGATGGAGTAAGGCTCCACATCCTTTGTTACAACAGCTCTGGTCCCGATCACTGCCCCATCACCGATATGTACTCCCTGCATAATAACTGCTTCATAACCAATCCACACATCATTTCCGATCACAATATCCCCTTTATTATCCCACGTATCTGCAATACGCTCCACAGGAAGATCCCACTCATCAAAAAATATTCCAAAAGGATACGAAGCCAGTGATCTTTGGGTGTGGTTGGCGGAAGTAAATATAAACTTCGCTCCGCATGCAATAGAACAATACCTGCCAATAATCAGACGTTCTTTATTAACCGGATAATGGTAAAGCACATTATTTTTTTCAAAATCCACAGGATCGTTCACATAATCATTATAAATCGTATAATCCCCGATTTCAATTGCCGGATCTTTCACCACATTTTTTAAGTATACTGTTTCTTTGTCAAGTTTTCTTGGATAAATCAAATTACTATTCATACTGCTCCTTCCAGAACAACTTTCTGGCATTTTTATAAAACACCTTCTCCGCCCCAGCCCTGCCGAAGTTCTCAAGGACGGAATCATAAAAGCCATCATAGCGGCTATAACTGCCATCGCCAAACACAAGGGCATCCGTTCCAAAAAGTATCTTCTCTGGTCCGCATTTTTCGATGGCCTTTCGCATTTCCTCTTTGGAAACGAGAGTAGTGTCCCCATAAAGGTTTGGACAACGTGCGATAAAATCACTGGCTCTTTCTCTGTCACCGCCTAAATTCATATGGACGGCGACAAACGTGACCTCTGGGTTTTTAGCGGCAGCTTCATATACATATTCCATATTGCAGTAACCATCTTCCTGGGTATGAATACAAAACGGCATTTTCTGTCTTCTGCAGATCTCTATGTAAGGGCTGTAATCAGAGGAGGAAAAGGGAACACCTGCAGTTTTGGGGTGAACCTTTAATCCTCCGATCCGTTCTCTGTTTTCGCAAAGAAAGCGGGTCAGCTGTTCCTCATTCCGGTCAAAAAGGGGACGGATCCAGAATAATAATAAAAACCTGTCACCGTATTCGTTTATGATCTTAAGAGAACGGTTGTTTAAGGTAATCGTGTCTATATCCGGGAATCTTTCAACTCCCTGTTCATCAAGGGAATTGAGCCCGATATCAGAGATCACTGCCTGTGCCACACCGGACCGGTCCATCTCTTTTGCCAGATCCTCTATTTTTATTTCATAAGGACCATAGGTCCCCAAATGCACATGGGAGTCAATGACCTTATCTGCATATTCTGAAATCATGTAATATCACGGCTGAATAAATCCGTCTCCTCCAAAAGACTTTCAATGGTGTCAAGATTTAAGCGGTGAAGCAGTTCAATTACATAAGGGTTTTCAGCCGGATGCTGATATGTGGCCTTTTCCCCATATTCGTTCACCAGTCCGGTTCCCTCTTCTTTTCCCAGAATGGATCTGGGCCCGCCAACGCAGCCGCCCACACAGCCCATACCTTCATAAAAGTTGGCATCAATATTTCCATCCATAATATCCTGTATCATTTTTTTGCATCCGGGAACTCCATCCGCCTGTTTGGTCTGAATCTGAATTTCCTTCTGAGGGCTGATAGCTTTCAGGGTATTCTCCACAGCTTCGCTTACTCCGCCCTTCCTTGCATAGATCCGTCCGGCTTTGGAGGAATGATCCTTTTCACTTTCTTCCATCACTGCAGGATCAATCCCCAGTGCATCAAAAATATTTTTCACTTCCTGAAATGTCAGAACATAATCAACTGCACCGGCTAAATCCTTTTCTCTTGCCTCTGCTTTTTTTGCAAGACACGGACCAATGAACACGGTTAATGCATCGGGATGGAGTACTTTTATCACTTTTGCGCAGGCAACCATGGGAGACACTGAACCGGGCACATGAGGAAGAAGCTGATGGTAAACCTTGCGGATCATACCGATCCACATGGGACAGCAGCAGCTAGTCAGCTGATAGTCCCCGCTGCCTTTGATATTTTTATCAAATTCCAGAGCTTCTTTCAGTGTCAGAATATCGGCGAATAAAGCAACCTCCAGCATTCCGTCAAATCCCACTTCTTTTAATGCACTTCTAAGCTTTCCAGGCGTGACATCACTGGAAAACTGTCCTAAAAATGCCGGAGCTATCATGGCATAAACAAGCCCCTTAGCACCTCTCACTGCTTTGAGGGCAGGAATGATATCCGTACTGGCTGTCAGCTTTTCACTGGCACAGCCGTCAATACATTTTTCACAGCCCAGACATAAATCCGCATCAACCACTACCCCGTCTTCCTCTGCCTTTAGCGCCCCAAACGGACACCTCTTAAGACATTCCTTCTGTTCTCCGTCCCCGCAGTCGCAGGTGCCCGTACGAATCACAATTGGGTGCTTGCTGGGATTTAACAGGCAGTCGAGATGATAGGGATCATAAGAATTTCCATTATCTGTTTCTGCCGGATCAAAATCTCCCGCCAGTGCGGCACTTACCGTGCGCTCATATAGTTCTTTAAATGTCTGCATAAATTACCTCCCGCATGTATGCTTTATGTTCTGTATCACATAATCCTCTGTATCGCTTCAGACTTTGATGCAATTACCTTTATCATACCTTTTTTCTTTCTTACTATTCCGGTAAACTCTTTATAACATACGAACTGTTAAAATATTGGTCTTTTGTAATGGCGTATAAAGTGTAATCACAGATTCCCCTGTTATTTTTCCCCGCCTGACGCATGGTGCCCTCATACTGCATTCCGGCCGCTTTCATGACTCTGCCGGAATTTGGATTATTGGTATCATGCCTTGCACATACCCGGTTGAAGCCAGCTTCTTCAAACAGAAACCGAATCACAGCCTTTAAGGCCTCTGTCATAATGCCCCGTCTCCAGTATTCTTCGCCGATACAGTATCCAACCTCGGCCTCCTCAACCTCTTCATTCATGTGTACCACCCCTATGCTGCCGATGGCCTGATGGTTCTCGTTCCACTCAATACACCAGTTATAATTCTTTGGGTCTTCATAATCCTTTACCCAAACACACAAAATCTCCCCTGAATCCGCCTCCGTCTTATGAGCCGGCCATGTTAGATATCTGGTCACATGACCGCTGTTTGCCCAGTTATGAAACATATCATGGGCATCCCCGGTGTTAAACGGACGTAATATTAACCTCTCTGTTTCCAAAACAACTGTGCCTAAGAAATTCATCTCACATTTCCTCCTGTATGATTGACCCCTGTCTGAATTTTTTACTGGAAAAGTCATCCAAACTAACAAATTCATCATATCACATTTATTCTCACCGGAAAACAAAAAAATAAGGGCATAACTGCTGCCCCTGTTCTTTTATCATTATATAAAATACTCGATGGTATCTGCAGCTCTTCTTTGTGTTTCCCTGTTAAACAGAATGGTTGCCTCTCTTGTTTCCACCGGACCAAGCGCATATGGCTCTTTCCCTGTTCCATTCATCATTTCCCATGGAACCTTTCGGTTTCTGATGCATGGCATATCCGTAATCAACTCCAGATTTTTCTGCTTAAACGGCTTTTTCCTGTAATACGGATCAAACAGGTAAACATAATCCTGACCGGAACCTGTAATCAGGACATAATGCCAGCAGCCATACATTACTCTGGCGACAACAGCGCCTCCCTGCTGCAGTCCGTATACTATTTTGCTGTTTTCTCCTAAGTACACTTCACTTCCAGTTACGTATTCACTTTGGACGGGAAATTTCTTTACTTTTCCAAACTGGTTAAACCAGTTGCTCATAAACATCATTGCCATCTGAGAAGTTCCGTTTTTACCGAATTCTCCTTTTGTATTGTAAGAATCAAGGCAAAATAACATGATGTGCTTGATGATATCCGGCGGTATCTCTTCCCTGCGGAAAAGAAAACTCATGGCATTCAGTAATGTAGTTGGTCCGCAATCATATTCTGTCACCTGATAGCTTAGTGGGTTTTTCATGTGCTCAGCCCTTTCCTACAGCAATTAAAAGCATAATATTTAAAACTGTCAAAATCGCACCAATGGCAATGAGCAAAACCTTATCCCGAAGCCCATTTTTATATTTCCCCATGACCTTCTCTGAGGATGTAAGATAAATCTGTAAAAATACAGTGACAGGAAGCTGGACACTTAAAAGCATCTGACTATAAACCAGCCCTTTGAAAGGATCACGAATCAAAAATATAACAAACGCAGCTATCACCAATATCCATGTCACGCCAAACCTGGTATGGGGATCGTCCGGATCATAAGGCTCGCCGAACATTCCAGCAAATATGGAGCCTCCCGCCATACCGGCAGTCGTAGTGGAGGCAATTCCCGAAAACAGCAGAGCAACAGCAAAAATGACACTTGCCCCCTGACCCACCAATGGTCTTAACATCTGCGCAGCCTGTCCCAGTTCTGAGACATGCTCCCCTTTACTGAAAAATGTAGTGGCTGCCAGTATAATCATGGCACTGTTGATCGCCCAGCCGATAATCATGGATAATAAGGTGTCCGCAAATTCGTATTTTAACTGAAGCTTCTGAATGGATTCATCCTCTAAATTCCATTGTCTGCTTTGAATAATCTCTGAGTGCAGAAATAAATTATGAGGCATAACCACTGCCCCCAGTACCGACATAATGATCAGCATGGAGCCCTTTGGAAACCGGATGGTTGTCCAGCCCGCTACCGCCTGATTCCAATCCACATTTACCATACTCAGTTCATATATAAAAGACAGCCCAATAATGGAGACAAAACCGATGATCCATTTTTCCAGCTTCTGGTATGAATTGGTAAACAGCATCCACAGAATCAGGGCCAGTATGAGAACAGAAGCCAGCTTTACAGGAATCCGAAACAGCAGATTCAGAGCAATCGCCGCTCCGAGGATCTCCGCCATGGCCGTAGAAACCGCCGCCAAAACTGCGGTTGTTAAAACAATTTTTGAAAGCCAGGGTTTTAAATGCTTGTGTGCTGCCTCGGCCAGACAGTCCCCTGTTACAATTCCTAAATGTGCCACATTGTGCTGAAGTATAATCAGCATAATGGTTGATAGTGTTACCATCCAAAGTAATATGTATCCATAATCTGATCCTGCTGCGATATTGGAAGCCCAGTTTCCCGGATCTATAAAACCTACCGTGACCAATAGCCCTGGTCCCACATAATGAAGCAATTCCTTTAATCCAAATTTAGGCTTGTGATGCTTTGTTTTTTCCTTTTTAAACAAATCGAACATCTCAAATAACCCCCTTCCGTATCTTCCGTTATTTACTCATTTACATGGGCTGATTCATTGGTTTCGGCTGCCATAGATCTCTCCTGCTATTCCTGTTCCTTTTATTCTGAAATTGTATCACCAGCCAGTAGAACCGTCAATTTTTTTCATGGCAGACTGTTAAAAATTATCACAAATCATTTAGTAAAGAATATCTACGTATGAGCCAGCTCAGGAATTCTTAAATACCCCCGCTCAATACTATTTAACGCTGAGCCTTTTACATGCAGCACAGTATCATGTTCCCCGGCCTTTCTGCATGTAAATCCCTGTTTATCAATAGGAGAAAATCCCAGAACCAGACTGTTAACCTCTCTGCCAAAAGCTGCAGCAATCCGGTTTAAATCCACCTGTTCGGGAGCAAAGACCTGGTGGAGATGCAATTGTCCGTTCTCGAAGCTGGCAAAGACATATGCATCGCACTCCGGCAGGAAATATATATTTTTCCTCATGTAGTCCAGGGCATAAAACATGGTAAGTTCCTCATGACTTTCCAGCCATAAGCTGCTCTGGGGACAGCTTTCTTTCATACTCTGCCCCAGCTTTATAAGATCATCTTTTCCTTCTATCTGGACTTTTACCGCGGCTGCATCCTCATTAATGACCACATCTTTTACATATTCAAACTCATCTGATCTTCTAAAACCAAACTTTGGATAAAAATCCAGCACACTTTCATTCGCAAATAAAAACCATCCGTCTGTCTTTCCATCATAATCTTTTTGGATTTCCCGGATCAGCTGTCTGATCAGTCCCTGATTCCTGCAGGATTTGCAGGTCATAACCGTCCCCAGCTGAATGTAATGCTTCTGCTCCCCATTTTCTAAAAATAACATGGGACTTACCGAAACATTTGCAAGGACCTCATCCCCTTCCAGGATCGAATAAGGAATATAATTATTCTTCCAGTAACCGTTCTGATACCATTCTTCAAAGTTCAGGCCAAATATCTGACCTGCAAGCCGGTTAAAACTCTTCCTCGCCCCTTCCTCATCCTGATATCCTCTTCTTAACACGTAACTGTATCTCATCTTTCGTTTCTCCTTTTACGAACTTGCGCTGTTATAATGCCGAATCCCATGCTTCCACACAAAAGCCGTCAGCAAGGTAAAAACCACTGCAACCAGGATTCCCCATACAGCACTGCCTGCAGTCAGCTCTGCTGTCAGAAACTGAACCGGCAGGGTTGCCATAATCCCATAAGGCAGAATCATATAAAAAATCACTTTGTAAAACCCATAAAACACAATTCCCGGCAGCTGCATGCATAAGGTAAGTCCTGCCTCCTCCAGTATCATTGCACTTCCACTCGATAAGATAAAAAACGAAAGGGAGCGAATCAATACTTCAACCAGATAATATAACACGGTCATAATCGCCACCCAGAACACAAATCCCAGTACCAGAAAAGGAGTGACCTTAATTCCGCTTTCCCTAATCCCATAAGCAATGATCACTCCGCTCAGGAGAAGGAGAGGAACAGACCCCGGATTGATCCGTTCAAAGGACAGCCGCAGCAAAGGACTTACCGGTTTAGTCAGATACAGATCCATATCTCCATTCTTAATTTTATCCGGTATATTATTAATCCCGAAAAAATATATCACCATATTTAAAGCATTAATCATGGAAAATGTACCAATATAAAGAATCATCTGGCCCTTTCCCCATGTTCCGATCCGGTCCACATTGGAATAAACTGCCTGAAACACGCACAGCTGAACTAAGAAGACACAGCTGTCAACAAAAAATGGTCCGAAAAAGCTGAGCCGGAACATCATCAAATTCTGCAGCCGCATATCTATTAATACTCTTACCACCCGTATATTTCTTTTCATTCTTCCCATTATATACCCACCCCATCATACTTGATCCTGTAATTATGCCATGTAACATGAATGACTGCCTGTAGAATTACGCACCAGCACGATAGAACCAAAAGTCCCATTCCCAGTTCTCCCTTAAGCCTTCCGATGAACAGCATGGAAGGCAGATATGTCACATAATAAAATGGAAACGCCTTCATAACCGTGACAAATCCTTCCGGCAGCAAAGCAAGTGGGATGATGCTTCCCGTGACAAAAGCCACCAGATTGTCTTTAATCATCAGAAATGTCCCTATTTCCTCATATTTCAAGGTGAGCAGACCCAGATAGTAATTTAACTGAACCATGAAAAAGAGCCCAAGAAGAATTAAAACCACTGCCCCTGCCAGAACAGCTGGATCTGACACAAATACAAACCTGATACGAAATACGAAAATCCAGATGACTGATGTCATAATATCCATGAAGAGATAAAAAAGCACGACTCCCATTTCCATGGCGATAAAATACCCCTGTACATTTACAGGAAGAACCATATATTTGGAAAAGGTACCATTCCTGATTCTTTGGCTGATCTCTCTGCTCACACGGGAGGACATATCCAGCTGACTAAGAAAAGAGCTGATGATATAATAAGACAGCATGCTGTTTATGGTAAACCCGGCCACCTCATCCCGGTCCTTAAATATCGTTCCCCACAGCAGACAGGCAAATAAAATCTTTGTCAGAGTAAACAGAATCTGAATCACCGCATCTCCCCGCCAGGCAAGCTGGGTCTTAATAAAAATTTTAATAATCTCCAGGTATTTAAGCAAGTCCATTTCCTCCTTCCTGATAAATTCTCTCCACGACAGTACCAATTTCCTCCTCTTCCACGGATATGTCACTGGGCAGTAAACTCATAAGTTCTCCCAGTAAGCCCGGGGCATTTTCTTTCGGCACCATAATTACCTTCTTATAAGGTGTCTGTTCCATAATCCGTGCTTCAGACTCCAGCTTTGGAAGAGAAGTTGGTTCTTGAAATGTAAATGTTATTTTTTTATACTTCTGGAACCGTTCAAAAAGCTTCTCTGTATCGCCATCATAGATTTTACATCCATGATTGATAACAATTGACCGTCTGCACAATGCCTTAATGTCCTCCATGTAGTGGGAAGTAAGTATAATTGTAGTCCCCTTTCTTTCATTAATTTCCGATAAAAATCCCCGGATCTGCTTGGATGCCACTGCATCTAACCCAATCGTCGGTTCATCTAAGAAAATGATCTTCGGATTGTGAAGCAGTGCAGCAATCAGCTCCATCTTCATCCGTTCCCCAAGAGACAGCGTCCTGACCTGTACATGCATCAGCTCCTGCACCTGAAACAGATTTACAAAGTAATCCCTGGAATCCTGGTATTCCTCTTCCGGCAGCCCATAGATTTCTTTAAACAGCCGAAGCGTATCTTCCACCGTCAGTTCAAAGAACAGCTGGCTCTTCTGCCCCATAACGACTGCATACTGCTGCTTCAATTCATGATCTAAATCGTTGGGATAATATCCCAATACGCTTAAGGTACCGCAGGTAGGCGCGATGATTCCCGTCAGCATTTTAACCAGAGTTGTTTTTCCCGCTCCATTGGGACCAATCAGACCCACAAACTCTCCTTCCCTGATCGTGAGATCCAAATTGCTCACTGCCTGTTTCACTTCGTATTCCCGTCTCACAAGTCCCTTAATGCTTCCTATGATACCCGCCTGTTTCTTAAATCTCCTGTAATTCTTTGTTAATCCTGCAGTTTTAATGATATCCATGTGTTTTCCCCTTTTAATAAATAAAAAATGATCACCGATTCATCTGCCCCACAGGCATAATGCTTCAGCGATCTCAAATAAGACCTGCTCCCAGACAGATTACATAAAAAAGGACAAAAAAAGCATAACATTACCGTTATGCTTTCAAAAAGTCCGTCTGATACAGACATATATTTGGAAGGTATGAGCTTTCGAAGTGCAAAACTCAAGCATTCAGTAAGGCAGATTTATCGGCATAGCAGCCGAAAAAGGGCAGACTAATCGCGTAAAGCATCTTCGTCTTTCCTTTTCAACTATTTAATTAGTTGCGATCTCCAATACTGACACACGTAACATGCAAATACCTCTCTTTTCTTTATAATAATCTGATATTACCCTATTTGGTAATATCTGTCAATCCATTTTCCCAATTCCGGGCATCCGATTATTTATACACAGCGAGAATCGTAGTCTGTCCCATGCGGAATACAGATTCTACCCTGTCAAATCCACCCTGTCTCAGCATTGCAATACGCAACCTCAAACTTTTCTCAGAACCATTCAGCTCCTTAAAATAACTTTTTTCGCACCGGTACAGGCCTGGATATCCAGCTGGGTAGCTTTAAAAAATTCCCGAAATCTTTTTGGGCTGGTAATAATCAGCTCTGGAATTTCATCTTTCATAGATAATTGTTTTTCTGTCTTTTCTCTGCGAACCGCCCCAATTAATTCTTTTACCTGATCCCCAAATTCCAGATAAGTCTTATTGGCATCTTTCCTGTCCCACACCATCTGGTGAATGGACAAGTTTTTCTCATGGTTCCGATAAAAGTCCTGGTAAATATACTCTGTTATGAAAGGGGTATAAACTGCATACAGTTTTAATATGCCAAGCAGGCTGTGATACAGAGCATATTGTCCTGAATATCTTTCCTTTACGCCATGCTTTTCCGGCTGATAGAGGCGTTCCTTTGCAATCTCAATATAGTAATCACAAAAATCCCGCCAGAACAAATCGTCAATTTCATGCCTGGCCTGACCGATCTCAAAATCGTCTAAAAGCGCCTTTACAACACCGGTGGTTTCATTTACACGTTCTAACAGCCACCGGTCAATGGGAAGCAGATTTTCCGGATTAAACTCTTCCTTCTTTTTATAATCTCCCAGTTGTAAGATTGCAAATTTTGCCGCATTGTAAAGCTTTGTCAAAAATCTCCTGGATACCTTCATTTCATCTTCGCTGAAAAATGTATCTGTCCCCAGCTTATTGCTGGCTGCCCAATACCGGATTGCATCAGCCGAATGCATTTCAATAAGCGCCAGAGGCGATTCTGATCCATTATTTTTGGATTTACTGATCTTCTCCCCAGGTTTTGCCATTACAAACCCGCTGATCATAATATCCTTCCAGGGAATTTCACCAGTATGATAGAGGCTTTTTACAATGGTATAAAACGCCCAGGTACGAATGATCTCATGAGCCTGATTTCTCATTCCCATGGGCAGAATTTCGCTGCTTCTGTCATAGTCCTCACCATATCCGGCATTGATGAAAGGGGTTACGGATGATGTTGCCCAGGTATCAAAAACAGCTTCTTCCGGCAGGAATTGCCTGCATCCGCAGCTACATGCCTTCCGGGGCATTTCTTCCATAGGATTTACCGGCAGCTGGTCTTCCTCAGCAAAGACAGGTTCTTTGCAATCCTTACAATACCAGACCGGGAATGGTACACCGAAATACCTCTGTCTGGAAATACACCAATCCCATTTTAAATTCTCCACCCATATCTGATATCGTTTCTTCATATGAGCGGGATGCCAGCTGATCTCATCAGCTGCCTTTAAAAATCTGTCTTTTTCAGACAATACATCGATATACCATTGATTGGAAGGAATAATCTCCACAGCCCTGCCGCACCGCTCATGGACTGCAACACTATGGAAGACTGCCTCCTGCTTTACAAGGAGATTCCTGCTTTTTAATTCTTCCACTATGGTCCGCCTCGCCAGGCTGATTTCCATTCCACCTATATAGGGAACTTCGCCGCTTATGGTTCCGTCAGGAAGAATTATTTTTTTATAAGGAAGATGATGTGTCTGATACCATGAAACATCTGCAGTGTCTCCAAAGGTTGCGCACATAACAGCACCTGTTCCTTTTTCCATCGACACCATTTCATCTGCCATAACCGGTATCTCAAAATCATATAAGGGAACTCTGGCTGTCTCTCCAATAAATTTACGGAATCTTTCATCCTCCGGATGGACAAACACGCATACACAGCCATATAAAAGCTCCGGTCTGGTGGTTGCAATCAGTAAATTCCCCAGAGACGTTTTAAAATTCAGATAGTGAAAACTGGATTCTAAGTCTCTGGTTTCTAACTCCGCCTGTGCGATGGAGGTCTGGCATTCTGTGCACCATAAAACAGGCGACTCCTTCCTGTACGCCTTTTTCATTTTTACCAGATTAAGAAATGATCTCTGGGAAATTTTCTGGGACAGCGAAGAAACTGTCTGATAGCTCAAATCCCAGTCTACGCTGAATCCCAGTTTTTTAAAAAGACTGATAAAATCATTTTCGTACTTCTCAATCGTCTCCACACATACATTCCTAAACTGGCTTCTGGGCAGCTGTCCGGCCCTGATCTTCCTATCCCGCTCCACCAGCCGCTCTGTGGGAAGACCATTGTCATCGAAGCCCAGGGGATAGAATACATCAAATCCCTGCATACGTTTAAATCTGGCAATTATTTCAGCCTGAGTATAGGAAAATACATGACCGATATGAAGCTTTCCGCTGACAGTTGGCGGCGGCGTGTCAATAGAATAAACCGGCCGTTCCTTCCCCTGTCTGTACCTGTAAATTTCATTTACTTCCCAAAACTCTGTAAACTGCATCTCTGATTTTTGAAAATCATACTTCTTATCCATGATGGATACCTCCTGTAATTTTTACTCCAAAACAGACAAAAAAATTCGCCCCAAGCTATGCTTAGGGCGAATTAACGTGTCCGCGGTACCACCTAAATTCAGAAATGATTTTCTGCTCTCAATACAATACGGGAAGACAAAAAATTTCTTCCGATATCGCTTCCCCTGATAACGGTGGGAATCTCCGTTGGAGTCTACTGGGATCATATCCGTTCAATCCAAAGCTCAAAGGCTACTTCCATGCTCCCATCACGAAGATTTTCACCAGCCATCTTCTCTCTGTTCATCCGGAATCGCATGTACTCCTCCTCGTCAACGCTTTTGTCTGTGTTTGTTATCCTTATTTTAGCATATATTTTTTGGATGTCAACGCGAAAATATCTGTTTTTTTTTACATAACGCAAAATATTTTCTCACAAACAGCAGATATTACAATTAATGGATTTGCTTTTCTCTGGCATATGTGATATACTTATATTACTTGAATAAAAAAGAACCGTCTATTGAAGAAGGGCTTTTGTTGGTTTCATTCTATAATGAAACCATGAAAGCCCTTCTTTTTTCAATAGCGGCCAAATTTATTCAAATAAAATTCACGAGGAGGATCACAATGGATACTATTACAGTAGAAAAACGTAATGAACAATTAAAGGCAAAACAATTGCGGAGAAAAGGCATTGTGCCTTGCTGCATTTTTGGAGGCAGCCTTCCTAATTCCATATCGATTCAAATGGAAGAGAAGTCTGCTGAAAAACTACTTCGTAAACTACGGCTGGGAAGCAAGATTCAGCTTAAATTAGAGGATCAGACAATCATAACACAAATTAAGGACAGCCGCAGATGTTTTGCAGATAGTAAAATTGAGTATATCGATTTCCAGGCATTGGACCCAAAGACTAAGGTAAACAGCCTGGCACACGTCATTTTAGAAAATGCCGATTTTGTTACAGGGGTACTAGATAAGATGCTGATGGAAATCCCATATGCTTCTTTGCCGGAAGATATGATTGATACTGTTACTGTAGACTTAGAGGGAAAGCCTGTTGGTACAATCGTAACAGTGGGGGATATTCCCGAATTTTTAAGTGACCGCATTGATTTGCAGGTGGAAACAGACAGCATTGTTTTAAGAATTACAGAAAAGAGATATGCGGCTGCACCGGATGCGGAACAGGCAGCCGAATAACGATACATAGAATAAGGGTGCTTCCAAAAAGAGCCTTGATTGTCAATTTGCAATAAGACATGTAAAATAGCAGGCAGGCAGCAAAATATGCTGTCTGCCCTGATTTTTTCATCTCTTTTTATACTTCTAACAGATAATTATTTTCCTCATTTGCATGCTCCAATGTTCTGATTTCGAATGTCTTGCACCCTGAGGAAATAAACGGATCGGTCTTCGCAATATCAGTAGCTTCTTCCATATTCTCAGCTAAGAAAACAACCATTCCTCCCGGATAGTCGGTGAACGGTCCGCAAAGTACAAGTTTTCCTTGACGCTTCAGATCTTTTAAATGCTCTACGTGTCTCTTAATAAGTTCTTCATTAAGAGGTTTTTCGTTTTTCATTAAATAAACATACATGTTTCCATCTCCTTTTTTTGTTTGCGTTTCTTCCCAAACTTCCGTTTACCGCTCCATAACAAAGTGCGCGAGCCTGACATTTCCATCCATCTGACTTCCGTCAATTTCAAACCCACATTTTTTCGTGTAGAAATTAACATTTTCTTCTTTATCCACCGGAGTGATTAAGGTAATCTTATTCCAGTCCGGATGAATGTCCAGCATATAATCAACTGCCTGAGTACCAATCCCCTTCCCCTGGTATGGAGGAATGATACAAAGGCATCCAAGATAATATTCTCCGTTTCCCTTATCTTCTACAGAAATGACTCCAACAGCAATATCGTCACAGTAAATAATATCCTTAGGTAATTTTTCCAGGGATTCCTCCATACGTTCCCTGGACCTTCCGTAGGCGGGACATTCTCCATACCTGATGTAATCGTCGTAGAATGCTGCATTATATATCTGAATTAATAAATCAGCATCTTCCTTTTGTGCTCTCCTATATGATATATTCATGACTATCCTCTCAAACATATTTTTTCTGCAATTCGTCTCTTATTGAAACTCTTTTTCATACTTTTTAAAAAATTGATAATAAGCCTGTACATTGGAAAGCTCAGTCCATTTTTTAATATCAACCGGGTCCTCATCCATATCATAAATTTTTGCCCCCTTCATAGACAGCAGAAATGGAGAATGAGTTGCTATAACAAACTGACAATGAAAGAACCGTGCAGAATCTTCTAAAAATTTCAATAATTCCTGCTGCCGTCCCGGCGATAAACTGTTCTCCGGCTCATCCAGTAAATACAATCCATTTTCCTTAATCTTCTCACAAAAAAACAGATAAGCGCTCTCCCCATTGGAGTGTTCCCTTACGTTCCCCATCAGGTTCTTTCTGATGTATCGGGACTGGGTACTTCTACGGGACATGTTAACCTTCTTAAGCTGGTCATAGTCTTCCAAAGATCTCATCTGAAAACTGGAATACTTTGAGTCTAAGTATTCACCAAACAGTTCATCCCGCTTTTGATGTATTCCCTCATTCAAAGATCTGATATTAAGCATGAAATCAAAGACATCGTCACTGGTTATAATCCGGCTGTCTCTTGTAACCGGCTCTTCCACTTCATAAGAACACCGATCCGTGTAGTCCTTAAAAAAATTTGACCGATTGTAAAGGGCTTCACGGGTAAGGCAAAGCTTCTCTGCAATCACGTTTAAAGCGGTTGTCTTACCCGACCCATTGCCCCCGTATAAAATTGTAACCGGCTCAAAATCCAGCCTTGTTAAATGATTCTTTGACAGTATCTGAAATGGATAAAAGGTATCATAGCAAGTTCGTTTCTCTCCCATTGTGAAGCTATATTCCTCTTCTATATCAGGAAAAGAAAATTGTGATAAATAAATCATTATAAAACTCCCCCTGTTTCTGCTTTATCTGTCCGCTTTATCCACTATTGTACTATTTTAAATATGAGACATCCACTCTTTTTTCAGATATGCTTCCTATCCGATGACCCGTTCATCAATCCTTCTTGTTACGCTTCTTTCTTACAACAGCCTGCTTCCTGCTTTCTTTTGCAGCCTGAAACATAGACTCCTTTTGGATTTTCCGGTAGTTTTTCCATCTTTTCTCCGTCAATATCCCATTTTCCATTGCCTGCGCTACTGCACAGCCCGGTTCCCCGTTATGAGTACAGTTACTGAATCTGCACTGCATGATTAAATCATTGATATCAGAAAAGCTGAAATCCATGCCGTCGTCCACAATCCACATTCCCAGTTCCCGCATCCCCGGTGTATCAATAATCCTGGCTCCATTATCCATTACAAACAGCTGACGGTGGGTAGTTGTATGATGTCCTTTTGAATCATCTTCCCTGATTTCTCCAGTTTTCATGAGTTCTCTTCCCAGCAGATAATTGGTGAAGGTGGACTTTCCCACTCCTGATGATCCCAGGAATACAGTAGTCTTATCCGGCTCCAGATAGTGCTTTAGCTGTTCCATACCTTCACCTGTGACAGCACTGACCATGCAGATATCCACACCCATTGCAATCTGATTTACAAGTTCCAGTTTTTCTTCCGTTTCTTCTGCAATGTCTGCTTTTGTAAGGACAATAACCGGCTGCCCACCGCTTTGCCAGGAGGCGGTGAGATAACGCTCCAGCCTCTTTAAATTAAAATCATAGTTCAGGGACATAAGAATAAAAACATAATCAAAATTTGCCGCGATGATCTGCTCTCCCATTCCCACATCCGGGTCTTTCCTGGAAAATGCAGATTTTCGTTCCAGTGTCTTAATAATCAGACAGTCACCAAGCGGATTATACTCCAATTCCACATTATCACCAATCGTCGGGAATTCTTCCCCACAATGATCTGTAAAATAGATTCCAGCTTTTAATCTGGCATACAAATCTTCCTCATTTACTTTCACTTCATAACGTTCCCTGTGAACCGCCGTTATAAAGCCTTTCATTTTTTCTTTCAAAAAGCAACCTCTCTTCCTGTTTTTCGTTGGCATACGAAATTGCCAATGGTTAAAAAAGGGCATAAAAATGCCGCGGTAATAGCCCTTATGAGCTGTCACTGCGGTTGGCTTTCCAAAAAAGGCACAAAAAAAACACATCTTATCGTGTGTTTAACAGAGTTAAGCGATATATAAGAGTCTATAGGCGGCATATTAAACATGTTTGTCATATGCCCATTATTCAGTTATCCTTTTATTACCTCTTTCATAAATAATGCATCTGACATATCACATTCTCCTTTCAAATCCGCTGATGGGTTATTTTGGTAATAACACTTCCAATTACAATTAAGATAGCACATATTATCAGCATCGTCAATAAATACTTTCAAACCTCCCACCAGAATCTGGTGAGAGGTCTTCCATATACAGGCAGGAATAAAATTACTTATTAATTTTTACAAATCTTTTTTTGCCAATCTTCATGACATCACCATTGAACAAAACACTGTATATCTCATCTTCGTTCATTTTCTCACCATTGATCTGGATTCCGCCTTGTCTTATCAGACGAATAAATTCACTTTTGCTTTTTATATAACCAAGTTCAATCAGTCCTGGAATACTGTCATTCACCATATCTTTATCCAGATCCAAAAGCAATATTGGTATATCATTTGGAATTGCTTTTTTACTGAACGCTATCTCATAGTAAGAGATGGCGCTTTGCACATCTTCGTCTTTGTGGTAAAGCCCTGTAATAATTTTTGCTAATTGGAACTTAATATCCCGTGGATTGACTCCATTTGACAAATCCGCTTTTACCCTGTCAATTTGATCCGGATGTTCATCTGTTGCCAGCTCATAATATCTAATTATCAAATCATCCGGCACTTCCATCACCTTTTTATACATAATTTCCGCTGGCTCACTTACCCCAATATAGTTTCCTAAGCTTTTACTCATTTTCTCTACACCATCAAGTCCCTCCAGAATCGGCATAAATAAAGCAATTTGCTGGTCAATCCCCATTGATTTTTGTAATGTGCGCCCCATCAAAATGTTAAAGGTCTGGTCCGTTCCCCCTAATTCAATATCTGCTTTTATCTCAACAGAATCAAAAGCCTGCATGAGTGGGTAAAAAAATTCATGAATACCGATAGGAACTCCATTCTTATAACGATTTTGAAAATCATCCCGTTCCAGCATTCTTGCAACCGTGGACGTTGCAGCCAGCCTGATGACATCTTCAAAATTCAGCTTTGAAAGCCACTCACTGTTGAATCTTACCATTGTTTTCTCTTTGTCCAGTATTTTAAATATTTGTTCACAATAAGTCAGTGCATTTTCTTTTACCTTTTCATTACTTAATGCCACTCTTCCTTTCGATTTCCCTGTAGGATCCCCTATTTTCCCTGTAAAGTCCCCAATGATAATAACGGCCTGATGTCCCAGCTCCTGCATCTGTCTGATCTTTCTCAAAACCACAGCATGCCCCAGATGAATATCCGGTGCGGAAGGATCAAGTCCTAACTTAATAATCAATGGCACTTCCTGCTTATAAGATTTCTCCAGTTTGACAAGCAGCTCCTCTTCATTGACACACTGGTGAACCCCTTTGCAGATGATACGGATCTGTTCTTTTGGTGTTAACATAACTCAAAATCTCCTTCTAATATTATTATTAATATTTGCATGCTCTATAAGAAATCCAGAAAACAAAGAACTGAGTTAATTCAAATAAAAAAACTCCCGTCCTCATGTTTCCAAAAGGACGAGAGTTACTCTCGTGTTACCACCTTAAGTTTATAGACAACTCACATTGTCTACCTCATCGGGTACGGCCCTGGCGATACCCTTGCACCTGATTACGGTGTGCTCTCCGTCGCAGCCTACTTCTTGAATCGGTTCGGTGCGCAGCTCCAAGATGTATTCACACTTTCTATCCATGAGCCTCTCATCAACCGGCATCTTTCTGTTTGGAATTGAAAATGCTACTCTTTCTTTTCATAGCCTTTTCTTATACTCCGAATTATTTTATAATTCTTTGTAATGCAAATATTTAATTGAACAAATATTATCATGCTTATTTCGTTTCGTCAAGACTTAGATTCAGAAATAATTTCCCAGTTCCTTCGTCCATTAATGAATCAGATCTTCCCTGATTTCCTCATAATGTTTCCCTGTCAATCCAAAACCCATTTCGTATTACAGAGATTGGAGGAGAGGACTAACTTCTGGAAGATATCTTCTTACCAAGCATATCAATGAGCCTCTTCATTATCTTTCCGAAAATACGTTTTATGGGATTTAAATCTACATCATAAAAGTAGGGGGCATCAATCCAGCCTTTTTCTTTCCAATAGATACGATCTGCATCCGATGTATATATTTTACTTCGCAGGCAGTTAAATAGAAATATATCATAATACGCAGGTACTTTTTTATTACGGTGCACCATTTTCTCATATAATTTTTTTGATAAAATTCTTAATTTCTTCTGTCCTTTCTCAAAGGTACGCTTATTAAACTCAAAAACCCCTTTTGGTTCCCTGTTTTCAAAATACATGGGTGAAATTATCTGTAAATCACCAACCAGGTCCATTGCCCAGCCGGATACCGTCATTTTAAGATACTTATAAACCTGTTTACTCCCCCCGCCATCTGTTGTTATTACAATAAGTACAGGTTTTCCGCATAGTTCCTGTCTGTGAAATAAATAAGACAAACGATCAATGAACTTTTTCATCTGCCCCGTAACCTGATAGGCATAGACAGGGCTGGAAATAATGATTGCATCTGCGTTCTTCATCTTTTCCTTTATTAATCCTATCTCATCCTCTCTGCATGGACATAATAATTCACTTTTTTGAAAGCAGATACCGCAGCCCTTACATTCCTTAATATGAGACTCACTCAATTGCAAATACTCAAAGTCAATTGCAGAATCGTACTTCTTTAATTCATTTCCGATCTCCATGCATATAAGATAACTGTCTTTTTTTCTCGGGCTTCCCGAAATAACCAGAACATTCATAGTTCACTCCTCACTATCCAACATTGGATATAATGATATTTTTTTACACCAAAACGATCTTATTTCATTTTGGTGCATATTTATCAATTATCATTCATATTCCATAAAGTCTGTTTCCTTAATCAGCTTTACAATCTCCTTTGATTCCCCCATTATATTGTCCAGATTTTCTAACATCCTATTATGCCAGATAATCTGACTGTTTACGGTTGTTATCATATAATCTAAAGTTATAACTTCCATAGAACAGGCTTTTTGTTCCTTCTCTTTTCTCCAATCATCTATCCGAATCTTCTGCGCGTTTAGATCACTGACATGTTTTTTGACGCATTGGATTATTTCTTCCTTTTGTAGACTGGCAATAATGGGATATAAAAGAAATTTTTCCGATGCTGCTCCCTGCAAAGGCTTACGCATCTCGTTATATGCCAGTCTCTTAAGTACGTCTCTGCCTTTATCCGTTATTTCATATATCTGTTTTTTCTTCTCTCCTTCTTCCGGTTTATCAAACATGCGGATGTATCCGTCTTTTTCCAATTTTTTAATTGCATAATATATCGACCCGGATTTTATATTATTCCATTCAGACATACGGTTCAGACTAATAAACCTCTGAATTTCATAGCCATGTGTAGGCTTAATACTAAAAAAGAAAAGAATAAATAATTGTACCATGAAAAGCACCTCACCTGTAAAGATAAATCAATTATATATCCAACGTTGGATAATATCAAGTCTTTTGAAGAAATACTGCAATGGATGAATTTTATTAATAATTAATTTACTGTTTCAGTCATGGTTTTCTTATCCAAATAAAATAGCACTTCCAACAAAGATGGCAGAATTATTTCTGTCATCTTTTGAAATTTTAATGTTGGTTTTTTCATATCAGGTACGCAGATCACAGGAATGCCAGCGGAAAAAGAAGCCTGTATTCCGGCTTCACTATCTTCCAGGACAAGACAGTTCTCAGGATCAACTTTAACTTTTTCACATGCTTTCAGAAAAATATCCGGATTTGGTTTTCCTTTTTCTACTTCTGTACCAAATACCATTTCATCAAAATAACTTTCAATTCCTTGTTGTATCAAAGCATACAAAGCTCTCTCTTTGGTACTGGAAGAAGCCAGAGCAATCTTATATTTATTTTTCTTTAAATAATCCAACAGCTCTCTGACACCTGATTTTAATGAAACTCCTTTTATAAAATACTCTTTCTCCCTTGATAAGGTGTAATCTAATCCTTCCTTTATAGAAACAGGCAGCTGATAATTCTTTACAATTGCTTCCATATTTCCTAATTCTGTTTTTCCACTGTAATTTTGTGCATAGTCCTCTATGGTAAAGGAATACCCATATTTATTTAATAATTCCTGGTACAATTGATATGAAATGACTTCACTATCAATTAACAAGCCGTCCAAATCAAAAATAACTGCTTTTATCATGCTTTGTTCCTTTCTCTTAGCGATGTACCCCCAGACAGGTACAGCCCAAAGTGAAAAACAGACTTATCCAATCAGTTCGATAACACTGAAACGGACTGCCTTTTGTCATATCAAGAACGCGACTTTTGTAATTTATCCGCACGGAATCCCTCCCTCTTTGATCATTTACAGATTCAGTACTGGAAACCCACGGTTTTATCTGCTTTTTTATTTTCATTATAAGCGTAAATTTCCATTGCTGCTTTCACAAAAACGTCATATACTATAAAAAAAGCGACAAAAGAGGGAGATTTTATGATACGAAACAGAACTTTTGTTTCAACAGATTGTCACAAGAAGGAATTGCAGGAACAAGGCCTGCAGCTTTTTAATCTGCATGCAAATGAAGGAGATATCCACCAATACATTGCTGATTGCATCCCCTCCCACTGGCACCGGGAATTAGAAGTCTTTCTTTTATTGCAGGGCAGCGTACTAATTCAGATCGGAGACAATATGTATCACGTTGAAGCAGGAGAAGGGTACTTTATCAATACTGGTGTACTGCATTCTTTTGCTGCAACTGTACCTTCCCCCTGTATCTATCATTCCTTTGTATTTGATTCTGGAATCATAGGGGGTACGCCAGGAAGTGTTTTTGATACAATGTATGTCCGCCCCTTATTGGATGCAGGACCAGATTTTATAAAATTTGGAAAAGTGGCAGAAGATGAACCGTTTTTTCAACAGTTTGAAATAGCTTTTGCTGCCTGCGCTGAGGAAAAATCCGGTTATGAATTTGAAGTTCGGGAAGCACTGTCAAAAATACTGCTTTACACAAAGGAAAAACATCAGACCATGCCCTCACGCAGAATGCCAACTCTTCAGGAATTCCGTTTGAAGCAAATGCTAGAATGGATTGACGGAAACTTAAGAAGTGTAATGACGGTAAAAGAAATTGCAGATACAGCAAATATCTGTACCAGAGAATGTCAGCGTATATTCAGCCGGTATCTGCATTACAGTCCCATGGAGTATATTCAGCGGAGGCGTCTTTTTAAAGCTGCAGAACAGCTTTCAGCCACTGATGCTCCCATAACCGAAATCGCTTTTGACTGTGGTTTTTCCAGCCACAGCTACTTCACAAAACAGTTCAAGGCATTGGTGGGTGCCACCCCCACGGAATACCGCGCTGCAATACAGGAAAACCGGCTCTAAAACACTATTTTAAATGAAATAATAACCTGCCGTATTAATCGCTGTTCCCAATACAGCCGACATGACGGTCATCGGTACTATGGATTTTTTATCTTCCTTGGCCGCAAGAATGATAACTGGTAACGCTAAACCCAATCCAATCATTCCGCCTTTTAACCACCATGCTATTCCATTTAATTTAATATTTAATATAATAAATGGAAGAATCAGATAAAATACAAATGCAGAAGCGACCGAATATTTATCAAGCTTCATTTTTATCATTGGCAGCACATCAACAACACCTGCCACTATACCAATTAGTAACGTCAATAAGAATTCCTTCATACTGTTATTTCCTCCCCGGCATTTCCAGCAATAACTCTCATCGCATATGTATCCAGAAGATCATTAATAAATTTATGAATCACATCTGGTGAACGGTATTTGGGAAGCTGTGCAAAAACAAACGACATCTGGTCCATTTCTTCCATTGCCTGAGTGAAATTTAAAATGGTATTTTCATCAGCTCTGGACATATTGCTATACTCTAAATGATTGGGATTTAACCGTCCCGTCTGAATGGCATATCCCACACGCTTCTTACAATTACATTTGCCTGTCTGAGATAAGCCACAATATTCATTCAAAAACTCTCCAACCTGTTTTCGAATGCGTGACAGCCGCTGACGGTATGCTTCCGGTGAAATCTCCAGAATTTCACCACAAATCTTACTGTCCACCTTAATCATGACACCAAGAACATAAATCAGACGGCTTTCAGGGTCGAGGCACTGAAGCATAACATTGGTACAGGAATGTTTTAACTCTTCAGCCAGAAGATTCTCGTCCACGTTTTGCGTTAATTGGTTTGTGTTATGAATGAACCCATTATCAATATCCTGCCCATAAAACTCAAAACTGAGCTGATGCTGTGCGAACATAGACTTTTTGTAACTGATTAAATAGTTGGCGGCGATACGATACACCCATGTAGAAAATGCACTCTCTTTTCGAAATGCAGAGAGCTGAGTAATAACTTTAATAATAATTTCCTGCGTTGCATCCTCTGCATCACAAGGCATTCCCAGCATTCGGAGAGAAAGGTTATAAATCATATCCTGTACGCTTAGAATTAATCCTTCAAGAGCCTCCTTATCTCCTTCCACTGCCCTGTCAAATAAATTAAATATTTCGCTTTGCATGACTTGCTCCTCCTTAATTTTATGTCTCTATAATTAGACAGTCAGAAGTTGGCAGTTGTGACAAAATATTTTATTAATGTGTTCTATGATATAAAAAACTTTTTACTGTGTAATAATAAATGAGAGTTCATTCTCTTCTTCATAAGCGTCCTCCATCTTAATCGAGTCTTCCACCTGCTCCTCAATGAATTTCACACGAATAATTGCCTGGGGCCAGTTAATAGAAATTTGACTGTGTCTGCCTTTCTCCCTGGCCACTCCTGCTATAATTTCCAGTAATTCCTCCATGACAGCCTTGGTGAGATATCCACCTCTCCAATGAAAGGTTAAAACCTTTCCTTTTTTAATTGCCTGCTGGCAGCGCTTTGCTATATCTTCCAATTTGGTGAATGAAAGTTTCTTCTCTTTATAGAAGAAATGATCGCCATCGCCGCACTCCGGAACTTTGTATATCACAGGCTCATGATCTTTAAAGATATTCTTATCATCCAAGTTGTAATAATCATATCTCAATTCTTTTTTACCCAACGTATTATCGAATGTGGCATCCAAATGATACCATACTCCATTGATTCGAACTACGTTCCAGGCGTGCCGGTATTTAATACCCTTTTCCGGATTATTTTCTGAAATGGCAACAATACAGGGAATAGAAAGCTGATTACAAAGGATCTTCACCGATTTTGCGATTCCTTCACAAACTCCTATTCCCTGCCCCAATGGACCCAGGATTTCATGTGAATATTGTTTCTTCAACTTATCGTAGGTCACATTTTCACAGATAAAATCATGAATATATTGTTCCTTTTCCCAGTCACTTTTATCTTTTACCACCCGGGCAAGCTTCTCCACCCTGGCTGTCATTGCCACCTGATGCTCTCTGATTTTATTCTTATCAAATAAATAAACCGGCTTCATCTTAATCAGTGTGGAATTCTCATAAAAAGAATATTGAAATGTTGATGCATAGAATATCTCCGGACAATCCAATCTTAACTTGAAAAAGATCCCGCTTAGCTCAGCTCCATCAATTCTTTGTACATCAAAGTTTTGTGAAAGTGATTCCAGGCCGCTCTTGATGACCTGATAAATTCTTTGTTGCTGCTTATTCATCTGACTATAATAATATGGTTCCATTTTACCGTTCTGGAATATTCCAAAGTTAGAATCGTGTCTTGGGGACAATACTTCGCATCATACCGAAGCACTACCTCCAGCAAAGTTCTTTTAACGTCTGTAAGTACAGGTCTTTATCCCACCTCTGAACAATATCTATCTTGGAAAACTCTCCCTTTCCCTGTGTGATTTTATAACCCTTGTAACCAGCCCTAATTGCCTCGCTGAAGATTTCCAGACAAGTGCTATCCAGATAATCTAAATCCCCATAGCATACATCTTCAAACTGTTCTCTCATAAAATTAAGCAGTTCTTCATCTGTAATCTCATCCTGCATTTCATTCTTATACAAAAAGAAAACTTCCTGCAGCCGTATCAAAGTTTCCAAATAGTTATCTTGTGAAATAAATGCTGAATCACAGAAAATATATATGATTTGCGGAAGAATACTCTGACCAAATTCAACTCTGTTTTCCGCTTTTAGGACGTGACTTTTCTCTGCAATCAGAATCTCCGTATCTTCTTCAGATAATTTAAGTCCATATTTTTCTGTATATTGATTAGTTTCCTGTATCTGCTTTTTCCACAGTTGCCGATTCATGACCTCAAGCCAATTTTGTTCTCCCATCTACATACCTCCCTAATGTATACAATAGTATATCCCTTTATAACTGGATTTAGTAGACTTGAGTTTTCACGGTTTTTATGGTAATATATAAGTGTAGTTTAGCAGGTGTCAGAGCCAGGAGCTCATCCATCCGGATTTGAGTTTTTATGGCTTTTTTTGGTTATTTCTTTACTGCCTGTAAAACAAGAAACCCCCGAAAATATAAGGGATAGCATTCATAGGGATATGTTGTGAACCCTCATGGCAAACAGGTATCGAAAAGAGCAATCGCACAGGATAGTCTCCTGTGCGATTGCTCTTAATTCACGCCTTCAGACATTAGAATAGGACGATTGATATTTATATGAAAGCCATTTGTTAACCGAATAATACAACATAATAAGTGACACACTCAGCAATGCACCACCTAAAATATCTGTAAACCAGTGTACTCCCGACACCATTCGTCCAACAACCATAAACGCCGTAAAAAGTCCAAGCAGGGAATTCACGACAACTCGTATGTTTTTACTTTTTATCCGTTGATGAAGCTGCATCATAGCTGTGGGCATAATACACATCACGAGCATCGTGGTAGATGATGGATAGGATGCCTCCAATACATTCTCAATGAGAATCGGTCTGTAATTCACAACGAAAATCTCAAAAAATGTATAGGCAGCTATTACAAGCAGATAAAATCCGCCCAGCACAAGAATGTTGCTGTCCACCCGCAAAAAAATTCTCCTTTTTATAAGCTGAACAGCCCCCAAGACGGCAAATCCCAATGCGACCAATATCGCAACAAGCCCTAACCAATCCGTGATGTTATAGAGCCACATATGGACCCCAAACAAACTGTGCAGCCGTTCGTTTACCGTTGCAAAACCCACAAGTGAACCATTGGGACCAATAGGCTTTACATCAACATATAGAAGCAATATTGTGTAAAGGATGAAGAGAGCAAATACACTGCCTGTTGTAATAAAATTAATTAGATTTCTTTTTTTCATTTTTAAGACTCCTTCGTTTTGTTTTGGCGTTTTGCCTAACAATACTTT
Organism: uncultured Clostridium sp.; assembly: GCA_963523075.1. Taxonomy (GTDB): domain Bacteria; phylum Bacillota; class Clostridia; order Lachnospirales; family Lachnospiraceae; genus Lacrimispora. Next base: position 50,590 of record CAURBW010000007.1, on the reverse strand, counting down.
AAATGCAGAGCCCCGAAAATGGTAGTAGAATGCCGTCACGTTGATGATACGATCCGTGTCATTGCCTTTTTATGAGCAAAATACCTTAATGGTATCTGCAAGCCAGAATATAAATATTTTCATTGTCAATTTTATATATCAAACGATCTTTATCATTTATTCTTCTGCTCCAAAAAACAGCCAGATTACCACCACTTAGAGCTTCTGGCTTTCCAACTCCTTCATTTCCACTTCTAGCTATATCTTCAATTAATTGATTTATTTTTCTTAATGTTTTTCTATCTTCCGTCTGCCAATAAATATAATCATCCCATCCATTTTTCGTAAAAACCTTATTCATCAGCTTCTACCTTAGGAAGATCATGTAGGGACACCATTCCATTTTCTAACTGAGCCTTTGATTCCATTAACCAATCATAATTACATTTATTTCCCATTACATATATATTTTCCATCATATTGTTATAAGACTCTTCGGATAGAATAACAACATTTTTGTTATCCTTTCTTGTAACTATCATTGTCTCATAATCATCTGTGATTTTATCCATATATGTCTTCATATTATGCACCATGTCAGCCGGTACAACTTCACCTGTCGTAATATATAAATATATATCTATTCCGGTATCTCTTGCTAACGTTCTTGCCCTTGCTGCTCTCCATTCACCACTATTATAAAATGCCTTGGCTGTCTGGTTCCGGCAATGTGCGTCATATTCCTTATGTCTCTCTTTGTTCTCTGCTGCCCTGTTAATAGAATGTGCCTCGCAATAACGCACCCCCTGCGGCACTAACTTATTGCATCCGTTTCTGTTGCAATACTTCATAAGTGCCAATATCACCACCTCCGAACACAAAAATAGTACGGCACTTTCCTTATTAGGAAATGCCGTACTATAAATTGTAAAGTTTTGAATTGTAAAAATTATAACATAGTTAAACAGACTTGTACAGGGTTGCAAAACGGGCGCGTGTCAAGGCTGCAATGTTACTGATTCCTTTTGGGTGATAAGGTTAACTCGTACCCGATTGCATCAACATATTTGATAAGGCTTTTAATGCTTGGGCTTATATTGTTATCTGTTTCAATTCTGCTAATTGCCTGCTGTGCTAAACCAGATCTTTCCTCTACTTCTTTCTGTGTCAGTCCTGCCTTTTTTCTCGCCTCAATGAGTTTCAATCTTAATTCAAATTCTTTGTCAAACTCGCTGACTGACTTCATGACTTCGGGGTTCTCTGTACATATTTCCTTTAACTCTTGAGCCTCTTCATTTAAAATTACATTCGTCACATTTTGAAATGGCATATACAACACTCCTTACTTTTATATTTATCATTTAGGTTTACCGTTTATCAAACGGTAAACCCTGCTTCTTTTGCTCTTTGAATGGCTTTTTCTAATTCAAACTTTTCAGCCTTTCCTTTTTGTTTCTTGCAAGCATGTAGGAAATATATATTATCACTATCAGCTAAAACATACATTATTCGATTCTGCGAAAACTTAATCTCCCATAGCTTTCCCTTCAGCTGTCTTGTATTCAGGGCTTCTAATGCTATTGTTCCTTTTTCAACTATTTTATGACGTATCCTGTAGCCTTCCGCTCGTTCTCCTTCGGGTAGACTACTAAGATATTCCTTAATAGCATTTTTACCACCCATTGTAATGTAATCATGTATCTGCAACTTATACACCCCGTCTCTTTTGTATATATTTATTTTACTACATATATGTTGTTTTGTCAATGTTTTACTACAAATATGTTGTTTTTATTATATATAAAATACTTTAAATTGCATCTGAACCAAATAGGAACACTGCCATATCGCGTGTTTTTATAATTTCTTACCGTCTTTTCATTGAGATTATCATTAAATTCCTGCTGCCCTGCCAGAATATCTGCTATTTCCTCAAATGTGTAAACCTCGTCTTTCTCCTTTCGTTTTAAATATCGATACTCTATAACTTCATATCCTTTTTTGACTTTGATTTTAGCAAGTGCTTTTTCGATCCGGTCCACATCAGACTTGCTTCTGTTGTACAATGCTATTCTGTCCTGTAATAATTGATCTTCTTCCGGCTTCTCCGCCTTATTTTTTGAATATCTAACCACGCTACATGATTTTCTTTTACCCATCATGGCTATATACTCCTTTTCATCTCCAACATTTTCTTTGAGCATATTAAAACAATACAGTATTTTTTCTGTATTCTTAAACGCCTCGTCTTTCATGGCTTTTTGATGTTCCAGCCATGAAATGCTATTCATTTTTTTAAATACCTCGTCTATGGTGAACGTGTTTATACACACCTGGATATCAGCGTACTTTTAGATGCAATAAACCTAATTTAGTGTTCTCTGTGTGTTCTCTGTGTGTTCTCTGTGTGTTCTCTACGCGAGTTTTTTGTGGCTTTTTGTGGTTGTTTCTTCAATGGTCGTAACACAAGAAAACCCCGAAAGTATAAGCACTTTCGGGGTTTTTGCATTTTTATTAAATATGCAATTATTATCTCTTTGAGAACTGCGGCGCACGACGAGCTGCCTTTAAGCCGTATTTCTTTCTTTCTTTCATTCTTGGATCTCTTGTTAAATATCCTGCTTTCTTAAGAACTGGACGGAATTCAATGTCTGCTTTAAGTAAAGCTCTGGAGATACCGTGTCTGATTGCACCAGCCTGTCCGGTGAATCCACCACCGTGTACGTTTACTAAAACGTCAAACTTATCTGCTGTCTCTGTTGCTGTTAATGGCTGACGAACAACAACCTTTAATGTCTCAAGACCGAAGTACTGATCGATGTCTCTCTTATTAACAGTGATCTTACCTGTACCTGGTACTAAATATACTCTGGCGATAGATTTTTTTCTTCTACCTGTTCCGTAAAATTTTGTATTAGCCATGATAACTTCCTCCTTTCAGCACCTCTGATTAAAATTTGAATTCTAAAACTTCTGGTTTCTGAGCAGCGTTATCATGTTCTGCGCCAGCGTATACGTGAAGTTTTGTTATCATGCTTCTTCCTAAAGGTCCCTTTGGAAGCATTCCCTTAACTGCTAATTCGATAACTCTTTCAGGCTTCTTAGCCATCATTTCTCTTAAAGTTGTTTCTTTCATACCGCCAACGTAATCAGAATGGCTGTAGTAAATCTTCTGATCTAACTTCTTGCCGGTAACTTCAACCTTATCTGCGTTCACTACGATTACATAATCACCGCAATCCATATGTGGTGTGTAAATCGGTTTGTTCTTTCCTCTTAATACTTTAGCTACTTCTGAAGCCAAGCGTCCTAATGTATATCCTGTAGCGTCAACTACGTACCATTTTCTTTCAATTGTTGCTGGACTAGCCATAAAAGTCTTCATTGGACAACCTCCTGTAAATTATGGTGTTTTTAAGCATTTCCATATTATGAAAACATGTTTTCATAAACGGATAGACGGTGCAAAAAGCGGCACCTTTTCTCGAAAAGCTGTAAACAACTTTCCAAAAGTTATATTACAAAATGCTCATTCCGGGGCTTGGCTTGAACATTTTCGTCTAACGTCACAGTTATACATTATATTACATTTCGACCTGTGTGTCAACCTTTTTTCCTGTAAAAGCAGGGGTTTTTTCCTTTAAAATCAAGGCTTTGCAGGCTGGCTTCCAGTTACCATCCATCCATTTCCTGATTCGTCCGGATAAAAGCTGTAAAATCCGTATGCCCTGCCTGAAATTATCCGGCTTTCCTGTTCCTCGTCCTTTACCAATACAGTATGAGCTCCGTTTCTTACCGCCTGATGCACTACGCGGATCAGAAGCCGTTCAAAATCCTCTTCCCTGCATCTGTGTATCACCAGACTTGCTACCTCATGAGAGGCAATCCGATCCTGATAAAGAGTATAACTCCACTCCTTATTTTCACCCTTAATTTCTTTCTCAAGCTCTTTTTCATACTCAAGGCTGGCCAATGTAAGACCTTTCGCCGCAGCTTTCGGTCCTGCTGCATTCCGGTCCCTGGCATCTAAAATCTCTTCCACATGCCGCGGAGGATAAACTCCCATGCCCACTTTCATCAGTGTTCCTGCAATGATTCTCACCATATTATATAAAAATCCATTGCCCTTGATCCGGATTGTAATGAGATCATCAGACTTCAGGACCTCCAGACTGTAAATGTTCCGTACCGTTTCCTCTGCCTGCCCTCTGGCTGTACAGAAGCTTTTAAAATCATGTTCTCCAACCAGATAGGCTGCGCCTTCCCGCATCTTTTCCACGTCAAGAGGAAAGTAACAGAAATAGCTGTACAGCCGCATAGTCGGAACTTCGATTCTCCGATTCATAATTTTATATTCATATGTTTTAATGCAGTTTTGCTTCCTGGGGTGGTAACTTCCCGGAACTTCCTCCGAGTGAAGCACCCGAATGTCTTCCGGCAGCCTCTGATTTAAGGCAAAACAGATCTTGTCTGCAGGCATTCGGTTTTCTGTATCAAAAACTGCCACATTTCCCTCAGAATGCACTCCGGAATCTGTCCGGCTGGCACCCGTTACAGTGACCGGCTCCTTTAATAAATCTGTCAGAGTACGGTTTAAAACCTCCTCAATGGTGATTCCATTGTTCTGAATCTGCCAGCCGCAGTAATTGGTTCCATCGTAGGCAACGATCATCTTAACCCGTTTCATAAATCCTCCTTTGTTCTTAAAAGCTCTGCACTCTCAGGATCCGGAGACCTATGATAACAGCAAGGTAAAGAAAATACACCAGATATGTGGCTCTATCCTGTTTTCCATACTTAAGAGGCTTCATTTTCGTCCGGCCCTCTCCGCCCCGGTAGCATCTGGCTTCCATCGCCATGGCAAGATCTGTTGCACGGCGAAACGCAGAGATAAATAGGGGCACCAGAAGAGGAATCATATTTTTCGCCTTCTGGATCAGATTCCCGGTCTCAAAGTCCGCACCTCTTGCCATCTGTGCTTTCATGATCTTATCGGTTTCTTCTACCAGAATCGGTATGAAACGCAGCGCAATGGACATCATCATGGAAACCTCATGAACGGGTACACGGAAACGGTTTAAGAAACCAAGGCTCTTTTCCAGACCGTCAGTCAGCTGGTTTGGTGTTGTCGTCAGCGTCATGATGGAGGATCCCACCACCAGATAAATCAGCCGGATTCCCATAAAACCAGCCACCATAATTCCTTCCTTTGTGATCTTTAAAAATCCTAAAGTCAGAACCGCCTTGCCGGGTGTCAAAAACAGATTGAAGCTGACGCTGATCAGAAGCAGAAATACAATCGCCTTTAAGCCTCTGACCATAAACTTAAGAGGAACATTACTGAGCTTTATGGCTGCTGCAAGAAACACAGTAGCAATCACATAAGCCCAGATATCATTTGCAATAAATAGGGATATGATAAAAACCATGGTCCCAAACAGCTTTGTCCGGGGATCCAGCTTATGAAGAACGGATTCCACCGGATAATACTGCCCTAATGTAATATCTTTCAGCATACTATCTCCCTGTCTATTTTCCCAGAAGCTTCAAAATCTCGTCTCTGGCTTCTTCTATTGTTGTAATGCTGGTATCAATAGGAACACCGTGGGATTTCAGCGTCTGAACCACATAAGTAATCTCAGGAGCTGCCAGACCCATCGCCTCCAGTTCCTTATAATGCTGAAACACTTCCTTCGGTGTATCGTCAAACACCTTTTCACCATGATTCATGACCAGAATCCGGTCCACGTACCTGGCCACATCCTCCATGCTGTGAGAGACTAAAATAATAGTCATGTTCCGTTCCTCATGAAGCCGCTTGATCTGATCCAGGATCTCATCTCTTCCTTTTGGATCCAGCCCGGCTGTGGGCTCATCAAGAATCAGAACATCTGGATTCATGGCGAGAACGCCAGCAATTGCAACACGCCTTTTCTGACCTCCGGAAAGTTCAAAAGGTGACCGTTTATAGTAGCTTTCGTCAAGACCTACCATGGTAAGTGCTTCCCTCGCCCGTTTTGCCGTATCTTCTTTGTTCAGCCCCTGATTCTTAGGTCCGAAGCAGACATCGGTAAATACATCAATTTCAAAAAGCTGATGCTCCGGATACTGAAACACAAGTCCTACATGACTTCTCAAAGCTCTGAGGTCATAACCGTCATCATAAATATTACTTCCATTATAATATAGTTTTCCATCTGTAGCACGGAGCAGTCCGTTTAAATGCTGGATTAAGGTAGACTTTCCGGAACCGGTATGGCCGATCAGGCCCACGAATTCTCCATCCTGTATCTCTAAGTTCACATCCTTTAATGCGTGCTGCTCAAAGGCTGTCCCTTTTCCATAGATATAATTAATATGCTCTGCTTTAATTGCCATGGCTTCCTCCGTTCTCCAGAATCACTTCTCCGGGAAAACGTTCCGCAAACAGGGGTAAAAGGTTCTCCATCAGCTCATCTAGTGTCAATATGCCGTCAGGCAGATCAAGACCTTTTTGTTTTAACTCATACGCAAGCTCTGTGACCTGTGGAACGTCCAGTCGGTAGGATTTAAGCTTCTCAACCTGAGAGAATATCTCACGGGGCGTGCCATCCATGACTACCCTGCCTTCATCCATAACGATCACTCTGTCAGCACCCGTTACCTCTTCCATGTAATGGGTGATAAGTAGAACTGTGATTCCCTCTTTCCGGTTCAGTTCATGAACTGTTTTAACCACCTCTTTGCGTCCGTTGGGATCTAACATGGCTGTAGGCTCATCTAATACGATGCACTGGGGTCTCATGGCCATTACACCTGCTATGGCAACCCGCTGCTTTTGACCACCAGACAGCCTGTTAGGGGACTTTAAGCGGTATGCAGCCATTCCCACACTTTTCAAACTCTCGTCCACCCGTTTCCAGATCTCCTCTGTAGGCACACCCAGATTCTCAGGGCCGAATCCCACATCCTCTTCTACAATATTTCCAATGATCTGATTATCCGGATTCTGAAAAACCATTCCTGTCTTTTTGCGGACTTCCCAAAGATTTTCTTCCCTGGAAGTATCTAAATCCTGAATCCATACCGTACCTTCCGTAGGAAGCAATATGGCATTGAGCTGTTTTGCAAAGGTAGATTTACCAGATCCATTATGGCCAAGTACCGCAATGAACTGACCCTTTTCCAGATCCAGGCTCACACCGTCGATGGCACGTTTAATTTCTTCAATATTTTCTTCTTCATCTTTTCTGATATAATCAAATATCAGTTTAGACGTTTTAATTATTCCCATAGTAAACCTTTCTTTAAAAGTGATACATCCGTATGCCACATAATTTTAGTTGAATATTGCATAACAGTCAAGCATCGGTAAGTATCTTTTGCAAAAACACAGGATTAAAAGCGAAATTTGGAGAGAATATAGTTTTATCTTAGAAAAACAGATAGATGGTACAGATGCTTCCATCCATACCATCTATCTGCTTTATTGTATCCATAAGCCCGATTCATTAACCTTATAATTTCCATCTACCGTTGTATTCATGGCCAGACTTCCGTCTCCGTTGAGATAATACCATTTGCCCGGAGTCGGCTGAATCCATCCGGTCGCCATATCTCCATCGGTATTAAAGTAGTACCATATTCCATTGAGCTCCTGCCAGCCGGTCTTCATTACAGCTTCTGAGTCCATATAGTACCATTTCTCATCAACTTTCTGCCAACCGGTTACAGCATAGCCATCCGGCTTAAAATAATACCATTTACCGCTGATCATCTTCCAGCTGTCAGTCACGTAGCTGCCATCTTCTCCTCGGTATTTCTTCCCTTCCTGGTAAGTCGCCCAAACACCTAAAGTCTCTCCCAGTTCCTGAACTACAGAATCATCAGAAGTAGTGATATCTCCTTCTTTTAAATAATCCTCTTCCGATGAATCCTTTAAGATCGCTTTCACTGTATAGAAGTATTTATAACCGCTGGTCATATAAGGAAGAAGATCTGCTGATGTGGAAGATGTCGTCAGACTTTTAATCCAGATACCGCCTTCCTGATAGAGAACTACCTGATATCTGGAAGCGAACGGCACCTTTTTCCATGAAGCTTTGGTTTTTGCATTATCACTCCAGCCTGCCTTTTCCGGACATTCCAGTTTTGCAACAGGAACATACGAGAAGGTGATGACAGTCTCTCCGTCTTCACTGTTCACAGAAAGCAGATTTGCACCTTTCACGGTACAATCCGATCTCTCATAAGTACCGGATACCCGAATGGTTCCCTTTACCTTCTTTCCAGGTTCCCATTGATCTTCTTTCTTGCTCCAGTCGGGACTTTCTTCCGAATAATTCACTTTCACAGCAGGAACATTAATGCCCTCCGTCCATGAACTCTTGCTGCCATTCTCCACGTAGATCCTTAAGCTTCCTGACGCTGATGCTGTTATTCCGGTTCCAAGAATCATGATCATGCATGAAAGCAGTAACCATATTCCTTTCCCTTTTCTCCAATTCATCAATATCTACTTCCTTTCTTCCCTACTTTCTCCAGATTCCCTCTCCATCCACCGCAAAACCGCTGATGTTGGTGTTTACTGCCTTTGAGCCCTCACCTGGATAAAAATAGAACCAATTGCCATCGATCTGCTTCCAGCCTTCCTGCATAACGCCCTTGGAATCAGCATAATACCACTTGTTATTGTAGGAAATCCAGCCTGTTATCAGTGCACCCTCAACTCCGTTTGTTGTAGAAGGATTTAGGTAATACCATTTATTATCGGATTTGTACCAGCCCGTAAGCATGGCTCCGTCATTGTTAAAGTAATAGGTTTTGTCACCTTTTTGCTGCCAGCCGGTCAGCATTACACCGCTGCCGTCGAAAAGATACCATTTGTCACTGATTTTAGACCAGTTATTCTTCAAATAAGTTCCATCTGGATAACGGTAATTCCATGAATTTCCGTTCTTAATCCAGCCTACCGCTCCGGTAGATGCCGTATCGCTGTCCTGTCCGCTGCCGTCCGATACCTTCTCCTGAGGCAGATATACCTCATCGGATTCGGTCCAGTCACTGTTCTTTCCGTGTTTATCCTCAGTGCTGCTGTATGGCACTGTACGTACTTTAAAGCTGTAAGTTCCTGCCTTGGTCATATAAGGGTAGAAATTATAAGTGGTGGCTTTCAGTTTCTCAACTTTTTTAATAATTGTACTTCCGCGATACAGATATACATCGTAAGCACTGGAACCGCTGTCCGGCTCACTCCACTTGGCATTCCCATAGCCGGAATCCTTCCAGTAGGCGTCTTCCGGAGAATCATAGGTACCCTTCACCGGTTTAAACGTAAATGTTACATATAAAGTATCTGTACCTGAACGGTTCGAGGAAACATAGGTACCGCCTTTGATCGTGATATTGCTCGACTGATAGCCGCCTTTAAATGCATATTCATCAGCATTCGTAGCATGCAGCGTCACCTTCATCTTCGGTTCAGAGCCAATTTTCATTTCCTTGCTGTCAGATGTAACCCAGTTCAAGTCTGACACTTCGTATCTGTTGTTATTGGTGTAAACATAATTGCCGCTTTCCGATGTGGTAGAAAAAGAAGTTTCAGAAGGCAGAGTGTCTCCTGTAGAGATGTCTTCCAAGCCTACGTTAATCGTTACAGACGTTATGGTTTTCACGGTAGCGGCCATTGTTTCAAATGGTATACTGGCCATCAATACCCCCAATGCAGAGACGATAGTCACCAGTCTCTTTAAACGCTTCATACTTAATACCTCCCGATTTTATTTTAGCGCATTTTAACAATAGAACCATAATATTCTATAGTTTACATTATAGCCCTGAAAGCAATTGTCCGTCAACTTACGATATTCTTTCTTTATTCTTGCGTTTCTTAATTGATGGGAGAAATAAAAAACCCGATAAGGAATCGCTTCCATACCGGGATTTATTATTAATTATACAAGCTCAAGAACTACTTCCATTGCTGCATCACCTTTACGCTGGCCGATCTTAACGATACGTGTGTAACCACCGTTACGGGATACATACTTTGGTGCAACCTCATCAAACAGCTTCTTTGGAAGATCAACAGACTTTGTATTCTTCTTTCTTCCTGCAGCTTCAGACGGAACTTCAGTTACATCGTAAAGGACTTTTAACATCTGTCTTCTTGCATGAAGTCTGGAAGGAAGATCTTTCTTGATCTCTTTCTCAACTTCATCATAAACAGTCACTTTCTTGCCGTTTACAACTTCTTTTACTCTCTTGCCGTCTTTATCTTTACGGGCAACCTTAGCTGTAACCTTAACAGTCTCGAAGTTATCTTTCTCCTTAACTGCCAGAGCGATCAGGCCTTCCGCAACTTTGCGGATTTCCTTTGCTCTTGCTTCTGTTGTCACGATCTTGCCATTATAGATCAACGCAGTTACCTGGCTTCTGATTAATGCTTTTCTCTGACTGGAAGTTTTTCCCAGTTTTCTATATCCTGCCATCTCAATATTCCTCCATTTGTGGAACACGGATACATGCTTCTTCGGTCTTACTGTATCAGTGCTTAATCTCCATAAATCAACTGCTTAAGCGAATCAATTATGCATTGGTATCATCGCTTGGATTCAGCTGTAAGCCTAATTCCTTCAACTTTGCCAACACTTCTTCTAAAGATTTGCGGCCTAAGTTACGTACCTTCATCATATCCTCAGAAGTTCTGTTGCACAGTTCCTCTACCGTATTGATTCCGGCTCTCTTGAGACAATTATATGAACGAACAGAAAGTTCCAGTTCATCAATATTCATCTCCAGAACTTTTTCCTTCTCATTGTCTTCTTTCTCCACCATGACTTCTGCAGTCTTGGCGTTCTCAGATAAATCAATGAATAAGTTCAAATGCTCACTCAATACCTTTGCAGCCAGGCTGACTGCTTCATCCGGTGCCAGAGTACCATTTGTAAATACATCTAATGTCAGCTTATCATAATCGGTAACCTGACCTACTCGGGTGTTTTCTACCGTCATGTTGACGCGCTCTACTGGTGTATAAATAGAATCAACAGCAATCACACCTATCGGTAAATCTTCACTCTTATTCTTGTCTGCACTCACATAACCACGGCCCTTTGTGATAGTAAGTTCCATATAGAACTTGCTGTCTGTGCCGCCGCTAAGCGTAGCGATAACCTGATCCGGGTTCATGATCTCGATATCGGGATCTGCCTGGATATCAGCAGCAGTTACAACACCTTCGCCTTCAAACTCGATGTATGCAACCTTTGCCTCGTTGGTATCGCTGTTGTTTTTAATAGATAAGCTCTTGATGTTCATAATGATCTCAGTTACATCTTCCTTAACTCCAGGAATAGAACTGAATTCATGCAAAACGCCGTCGATTTTTACCTGACTGACTGCAGCGCCCGGTAAGGAAGAAAGCATGATTCTTCTTAAGGAATTACCTAAAGTCGTGCCATAACCTCTTTCAAGCGGTTCAACTACAAACTTGCCATATTTTTTGTCTTCTGAGATTTCAGCAATCTCAATGTTTGGTTTTTCAAAATCGAACACTAATAGCCCCTCCTTTTGGGTATTTTGTATCGAGGGTCTTATACTCAAACCTTGCCCGGAAGCATAACGCCCCCGGGCGAAAGCCAGCTTCTATCAACAGACTTTCAATTATTTGGAGTACAACTCGACGATAAGCATTTCATTCACTGGAACATCAATCTCATCTCTTGTTGGTAACTCTTTAACAGTACCACGTAAATTCTCATGGTCAACATCAAGCCATGCCGGAACCATACGGCCAGCCGTTGTTTCCTGAACACTTTTAAATCTTGCATTGGTTTTGCATTTTTCTTTTACTTCGATTACATCGCCAACCTTTACGATAAAGGAAGGAATGTTTACGCATTTGCCATTAACAAGAATGCTCTTATGGTCAACCATCTGTCTGGTCTCTCTTCTTGTTCTTCCGAATCCCATACGGAATACTACATTGTCAAGTCTTCTCTCAAGAAGAATCATAAGGTTTTCACCAACCATACCATTCATTCTTTCAGCCTTGGCATAATAGTTACGGAAAGGTTTCTCAAGCACACCGTAGATGAATTTAGCTTTCTGCTTTTCTCTCAGCTGAATGCCGTACTCACTCATCTTTCTGTTTGCTCTTTTTAATTCTCTCTTTGATTTTTTATCTATTCCTAAATAGATTGGATCAAGACCAAGGGATCTACATCTTTTAAGAACAGGAACTCTGTCAACTGCCACTGTAATTACCTCCTAATTAGACTCTTCTACGTTTTGGTGGACGACATCCGTTATGTGGTACAGGAGTTACGTCCTTGATGCTGGTTACTTCTAAACCGCATGCCTGAAGTGCGCGAATAGCTGCTTCACGGCCTGAACCAGGACCTTTAACCATAACGTCTACTGATTTTAAACCATGTACAAGAGCTGCTTTAGTAGCAGTTTCTGCCGCCATCTGAGCTGCATATGGAGTAGATTTCCTTGAACCTCTAAATCCCAGACCGCCAGCACTTGCCCAGGATAATGCATTACCCTGTGTATCCGTTAATGTCACAATTGTGTTATTAAAAGATGACTGGATATGTGCTTGTCCGCGTTCAACGTTTTTCTTTACGCGCTTTTTTGTCACTTTTTTAGTAGTGGACACTTTTTTAGCCATTTTAAACTAACCTACTTTCTTTATAGTTGCTCCGCCCTGCCCGCAGCCGCGTAACGCAGGGTACGAAATCTGAATCCTGTTATTCCTGTTTTTAAAACATGTAACGTGATTCGCTGTTAAATTTAGTATCTTACTTTTTCTTATTTGCTACAGTTTTTCTTGGACCCTTACGAGTTCTTGCGTTAGTCTTAGTTTTCTGACCACGAACCGGAAGGCTCTTTCTATGACGGATTCCGCGATAGCAACCGATTTCCTGAAGTCTCTTGATGTTCATAGCGATTTCTCTACGTAAATCACCTTCTACAGTCTGAGATTCAGTAATCACTTCTGCAATTCTCTTTACTTCGTCATCGGTTAAGTCCTTAACACGAGTGTCAGGATTAACGCCAGCAGTTGTAAGAATGCGGTTTGAACTGGTTCTACCGATACCGTAGATGTAAGTTAAACCGATCTCAACACGTTTTTCTCTTGGTAAATCAACACCTGAAATACGAGCCATGTGTGTAGTACACCTCCATTAATTATTTTAACCTTGTCTCTGCTTATGCTTAGGATTTTCACAGATTACTCTGATACTGCCTTTTCTTTTGATGATTTTGCATTTTTCGCAAATCGGCTTGACTGATGATCTAACCTTCACAGCAATTCTCCTTTCCGTTATGCGCCCTTTCACATGAAACACTTTGCGTCCGTTATCAGACGCTTACGTGCGAAGGTAAGTCCCCGGCACCTGATTTCATCTTTCATAAATCCGGCGGCAAAGGAGCCTCCTTCTAAAAGAGCTTTCTGAGTATACCCGCAGTGTGTTTTTATCTTAAAACCAGTGCTGCCCTCATGGGCATAATACACCCAGTATTTCAACAAAGTCGCTATAGCATTATAACACTGTTTGTTTTAAAATGCAAGCGCTTTTTCCTATATATTTCTTAACCCTTTGCCCTGGCGTGTCGCGTTCCTGATCTGGAACGCGCCGGACCCGGACGCTTTATTTATCTCGCCAGATGATTCTTCCCTTGCTTAAATCATAAGGGGACATCTCAATGGTTACTTTATCACCTGGTAAAATACGAATGTAGTTCATGCGAAGTTTTCCGCTTATGTGAGCTAATACCTGATGCCCGTTTTCCAGTTCAACCTGGAACATGGCATTGGGAAGCTTCTCCACAACGGTGCCTTCAATTTCAATAACATCTGCTTTTGACATAAAGCTTACCTCCTAACAACCTGATCTTCTCTTTTGAAACATCGGATGAAATGTTTGATCTCTTCATCGGTGACACTTATATTTTCCCGGATTTTATTTCCCGGGGACTGTTTCTCCCACAACAGGGGGTTTACATGCTTTTTCTTTTTTTTCTTGGGGCAGTCAAGACGTCTTAATTTTCCGTCCACCAGATATATATATTCGCCTTCCTCACGCAATATGAAGAAATATTCTCCCTTGTCGTGTCCTGCCGTGGATCTTACGAATAAACCAGCGTATTCACTCATCGGTCTATTCCCCGCAGACAGCGGAAACCAGACTTAATATCTCCGGCTCACCTTCTGTGATAAGAACTGTATTCTCATAATGAGCGGAAAGCTTTCCGTCCTCTGTTACAACGGTCCAGTCATCATCAAGCCAGACCACTTCCAGTGCCCCCTCGTTAATCATGGGTTCTATGGCCAGTGTCATGCCTGGTTGTAGTTTAATTCCCCGTCTTCTTGTGGAAAAATTCGGTATTTCAGGATCTTCATGCAGATGAGAACCGATTCCGTGACCTACTAAATCCCGGACAACGCCATACCCGAACTTTTCTGCATATTTCTGGATTGCCGCAGATATTTCACCTAAATGATTGCCAGATTTTGCATATTTAATCCCTTCGAAGAAACATTGTTTTGTCACTTCCATGAGTTGTCCCGCTTCAGGAGTGATCTCTCCGATCCCGTAAGTTCTTGCTGCGTCAGAATGATAGCCTTTATAAATCACTCCTGCATCAAGGCTCACAATATCTCCTTCTCTCAGTACGCGCTTCTTATCAGGAATCCCGTGAACCACCTCATCATTGACTGATACACAGATGGAAGCAGGATAACCGTTATAATTTAAGAAAGAAGGCGTACAGCCATAGCTTCTTATGATCTCTTCACCCAGATGGTCAATATCCCAGGTTGTCATTCCCGGTTTCAAGGCCTTCTTCAGTTCTTCATGAGTGATGCAAAGAATTCTTCCAGCCTCTCTCATAAGTTCTATTTCTCTTGCAGATTTAATCGTAACTGACATAAACTATGCTCCTAGGATGTCAGTGATATCGGAGAACACTTTGTTTAAATCCTGTGTCCCGTCAACATTCACCAGCACGCCGGCTTCTTTATAATAATCAATCAATGGTCTGGTCTGATCATGGTAAACCGACAGACGTTTTTTTACGGTTTCCGGCTTATCATCATCTCTTAAGACAAGTTCTGAACCGCAGACATCGCATACTCCAGGAACCTTGCTTGGATTATACACAATGTGATATGTAGCTCCGCAGGATATGCAGGCACGTCTTCCCGACATTCTGTTGATGATATTCTCATCAGGAACGTCAACGTTAATCGCAAAGTCTATCCGCTGTCCCATCTCAGTAATGGCTTTCTGAAGGCTTTCTGCCTGGGGAATGGTTCTTGGAAATCCGTCCAGTACATAACCGTCCTTGCAGTCTTCCTTCTGTATGCGGTCCATCAGCATACCGATGGTCAGTTCATCCGGTACAAGAGCTCCCTGATCCATATATTCCTTTGCTTTTCTTCCCAGCTGCGTTCCTTCTTTTATGTTGGAACGGAAAATATCTCCGGTGGAAACATGAGGAATCTGATATTTCTCAGCAATTTTTTTAGCCTGGGTACCTTTGCCGGCACCAGGGGCACCTAACATGATGATTTTCATCAACAGTCCCTCCATTAACATAAGGTTTAAATAGCACAAATCCCAAGGAAAAACACGCCACGGCGTGCCTCCCTTGGTTTGCTTTCTAATCGTTTAAAAATCCTTTATAGTAACGCACAAGCATCTGGGACTCAATCGCCTTTAATGTCTCCAGCACAACGCTGACGATAATAATCAGGGATGTACCGCCGAAGGAAAGACGGCTTACGTTAAATAAACCGGAAACCATAATCGGAATAATACAGACGATAGTCAGACCGCATGCTCCTATAAATACGATATAGTTTAAAATTGAATTAAGGTAATCACTGGTTGGCTTACCTGGGCGGATACCCGGAATAAAACCGCCGGACTTTTTCATATTATTTGCGACTTCAAGGGGATTGAATGTAATTGAAGTATAGAAATATGCAAACACGATGATAAGTGCGATATAGACCACAAGACCAATTGTGTACACCGGTCTTTCCGGCTTAAACCAGTTAGAAGAACTGAGTGCGGTTAAAATATGTCCGCCGATGCTGTCGTAGTTGATCCTGCTGCCGAAAAACTGGGAGATCACTACCGGGAATGACATGATGGAAGAAGCGAAAATAACCGGGATAACACCGGCAGTATTTACCTTCAGCGGAATATTGGTTGCTTGTCCGCCTACCATCTTGCGTCCCTGCATCTTTTTGGAGTACTGCACAGGAATTCTTCTTTCACCATCCTGAAGGATGATGACAAATACAACGATTGCGACAATCACTGCAAATATTATGATCGCTGCTACTGCAGCTACTGCAACAGATTTACCAGACATAAATCTGGTATAAAGCGTAAATGCGTCGGAAGGGAAACTGGAAATGATATTAAACAAAAGGACAATGGAGATACCATTACCCACACCATTTTCCGTAATCCGCTC
This sequence comes from uncultured Clostridium sp., assembly GCA_963523075.1. Lineage (GTDB taxonomy): Bacteria > Bacillota > Clostridia > Lachnospirales > Lachnospiraceae > Lacrimispora. Next base: position 34,132 of record CAURBW010000007.1, on the reverse strand, counting down.
ACCGATCCACATAAGGAGCGCACTACCTGCTGTCATGGTAACTACTGCAATGATAACGCTTAACGCATTATATTCTTTTAACAGACCCTGGCCTCCGAATCCGATCGCCATAGCGATGGACTCGATTAAAGCCAGAGCAACTGTTACATAGCGGGTGTATTCTGCAATCTTCTTTCTTCCATCTTCACCGTCCTGCTGCATTTCCTCAAGTTTGGGAATTGCAATGGTAAGGAGCTGCATGATAATGGAAGATGTGATGTAGGGGGTAATGCTCAGTGCAAATACGGACATGTTAGTAAAAGAACTTCCTGTCACTGCGTTAAAAAATCCGAACGCATCGTTATTCTGCTGAGCAAAAAAATCTTTGAAAAAGCTTGTTTCAACTCCTGGAATCGGCAGCTGTGAGCCAATTCTGGTAACCACCAGCATCAGGAACGTATAGATGAGTTTCTTTCTTACGTCCTTGATCTTGAATGCATTACGGAGTGTTTTTAACATATTAGATCACCTCGCAGGTTCCACCTAAAGCCTCGATTTTGGTTTTTGCGCCTTCGCTGAAAGCACCTACCTTTACTGTAAGCTTTTTGGTTAATTCTCCATTTCCAAGGATCTTAACTCCATCACGCGGATTCTTAACAATACCGCTCTCTAATAAAGTCTCAACTGTCACTACTGTGCCGTTGTCGAATGCTTCTAAAGCGCCTACATTAATGCCAATGATTTCTTTTGTATTTCTATTTTTAAAGCCTCTCTTCGGAATACGTCTGTATAAAGGCATCTGACCACCTTCGAAACCTGGTCTGGTAGCTCCGGAACGAGCCTTCTGTCCTTTATGACCTTTACCTGCTGTCTTACCGTTACCTGAACCGTGACCGCGGCCTCTTCTGAAGTTATCGCTGTGTTTGGAACCCAACGCAGGCTGTAAATTTGATAAATCCATCGCTTGCACCTCCTTACTGTTTTCTCTTAAATCTCTTCAACTTTTACTAAATGACGCACGTTAGCGATCATACCTCTGACTGCACCATTGTCCGGCATCTCAACTGTTTTGTGAAGCTTCTTTAAGCCTAATGCTAAAACGGTTGCCTTCTGCTTCGGTATAGCGCCGATCGGGGATTTCACCAATGTGATTTTTAATTTATCTGCCATTTTCTTATCCTCCTTAGCCTAAAATCTCTTCAACAGATTTGCCGCGAAGCCTTGCAACTTCCTCAGGAGTCTTTAACTGAGTTAATCCTTCGATTGTAGCTAATACTACATTCGTTTTATTATTGGAACCTAAGGATTTTGTACGGATATTCTTAATACCTGCAAGCTCTACAACTGCACGGGCAGGACCTCCCGCGATAACTCCTGTACCTTCAGTAGCTCTCTTAAGAAGTACGGAAGCACTTCCAAAGTTTCCAACCAGATCATGAGGAATACTGTTGTTCTCATCGATCGGAACAGTAACCATATTCTTAACAGCAGCCTCTTTTCCTTTACGGATTGCTTCTGGAACTTCTCCGGCTTTGCCAAGACCAGCACCAACATGGCCGTTGCCATCGCCTACGACTACTAAAGCAGAGAATCTCATGGTACGTCCACCCTTAACGGTTTTAGATACACGCTTGATAGCAACCACCTTGTCGTTTAATTCTAACTGATTTGCATCAATAATTGTATGTTTCACGCTGTGTTCTCCTCTCTACTAGAATTCCAGACCAGCTTCTCTGGCTGCGTCTGCTAATGCCTGAATCTTACCCTGATATATAAATCCGCCTCTGTCAAAGACAACTTCTTTAATACCTTTTTCAATTGCTCTTTTGGCAACTACGGTACCTACATATGCTGCAGCATCAACGTTGTTAGTTTTCTCTAATTCTGCCTTTACTTCTTTTTCTACTGAAGAAGCAGCAACTAAAGTCTTACCAACTGTATCGTCAATAATTTGAGCATACATATGATTATTACTTCTAAACACAGCTAAACGTGGTCTCTCTGCAGTACCTGCAAGACGATTACGTAATCTGTTGTGCTTCTTAACGCGGATTTCGCTTTTTGACTGTTTGCTAACCATCTTTACACTCTCCTTAATTATTTCTTACCAGTCTTACCAACTTTACGTCTGATCACTTCATCAGCATACTTGATACCCTTGCCCTTATACGGCTCAGGTCTTCTCTTATCTCTGATTTCAGCAGCGTACTGGCCAACTTTTTCTTTATCAATGCCTTTAACGAAGATGATGTTCTGACCTTCCATGGTAGACTCAATACCTTCTGGATCTTCCATTTCTACCGGATGTGAATAGCCAAGGGAAAGAACAAGCTTCTTGCCCTGCTTCTGAGCTCTGTAACCAACACCGTTGATTTCAAGCTTTTTCTCATATCCTGCAGTAACACCAACGATCATGTTGTTGATTAAGGTTCTTGTAAGACCGTGTAAAGATTTCATCTTCTTTAAATCGTTTGGTCTTGTTACAACGATATGACCATCTTCTTCTTTGATTGTCATCTCTGTGGGTAATACTCTCTCAAGAGTTCCCTTAGGACCTTTTACAGTCACTTTATTATTTTCTGCAATTTCAACAGTTACGCCTGCTGGAATCGCGATAGGCATTCTTCCTATACGTGACATGCCGTCTACCTCCTTAAATTTTCGGAGGGAATCTATGCGTTCCCTCTGTTTTCAGATGCTTTGTTAGTTACCAAACAAATGCAAGTACTTCTCCGCCAACACCCTGAGTGCGTGCTTCCTTATCGGTAATTACGCCCTGGTTTGTGGAAATGATTGCAGTTCCAAGACCGCCCAGTACTCTTGGCATTTCTTCCTTGCTTGCATATACACGTAAGCCTGGTTTGGAAATTCTCTTGATACCTGTGATGATTTTTTCGTTCTTATCTTTACCGTATTTTAATGTGATCCGGATTGTCTGGAATGCACCATCTTCTACGATATCATATTTCTTAATGTATCCCTCTTTCACAAGGATATCAGCAATAGCTAATTTCATCTTGGATGAAGGTACATCTACTGTATCATGTTTTGCAGTATTTGCATTACGGATTCTTGTAAGCATATCTGCGATTGGATCGCTCATTGTCATTTTGAAATTGCCTCCTTCCTTATTTTACCAGCTTGCTTTTTTAACGCCTGGGATCTGACCCTTATATGCTAATTCACGGAAGCAGATTCTGCAGATTCCGTATTTTCTTAAATAAGCATGCGGACGACCGCAGATTCTGCAGCGATTGTATTCTCTTGTGGAGAATTTAGCAGGTCTCTGCTGTTTGATCTTCATTGAAGTCTTAGCCATGGATTAATTCCTCCTACTATTTTGCAAATGGCATGTTGAATAATGTCAAAAGTTCACGGGCTTCTTCGTCTGTCTTAGCGGTAGTAACAAATATAATGTCCATACCTCTTACCTTGTCAACTTTATCGTATTCAATTTCAGGGAAAATAAGCTGCTCTTTGATACCAAGTGCATAGTTTCCTCTGCCATCAAATGCGTTAGGATTTACACCTCTAAAGTCACGTACACGGGGAAGTGCAAGGTTGATCAGACGATCAGCAAACTCATACATTCTCTGTCCGCGTAAGGTAACTTTACATCCGATTGGCATACCTTCTCTGAGTTTAAAGTTAGCAACTGACTTTTTAGCTTTTGTTAAAACTGCCTTCTGACCGGAGATGATTTCTAAATCTCTTACTGCAGAGTCTAAAATCTTGGCATTTTCCTTTGCTTCACCAATACCCATATTGATGACAATCTTGTCTAACTTCGGTACTTCCATGATGTTCTTATATCCAAATTTCTTGATCATAGCTTCTACGATCTCTGACTGGTACGTATCTTTTAATCTAGCCAATTTTTATTCCTCCTCTCCGAATTAATCAATTACTTTTCCGGTTGCTTTCGCAACACGAACTTTTTTGCCGTCTTTTACTTCAAAGCCGACTCTGGTTGCTTTTCCGTCAACAACAAGCATTACATTGGAGATATCAAGTGCAGCTTCTTTCTGTACGATACCGCCCTGTGGGTTTCCAGCGCCTGGTTTCACATGCTTTGTGATCATGTTAACGCCTTCTACTACCACTCTGTTATTCTTCGTATCTACATGAAGAACTTTACCCTGTTTGTCTCTATCTTTTCCTGCGATAACCTTCACAAGGTCATCTCTTTTAATTTTATGCACAGTCCGACACCTCCTTATAATACTTCTGGAGCTAAGGAAACAATTTTCATGAACTGCTTCTCTCTTAACTCTCTGGCAACCGGTCCAAAGATACGAGTTCCTTTTGGAGTCTTGTCATCTTTGATAATTACGGCAGCATTCTCATCGAACTTGATATATGATCCGTCTTTACGGCGTGCGCCCTTTACAGAACGTACAACAACGGCTTTTACAACGTCGCCTTTCTTTACAACACCGCCAGGTGTTGCATCTTTTACGCTGGCAACGATAACATCACCAATATTAGCATATCTTCTTGTAGATCCGCCCATAACACGGATACAAAGAAGTTCTTTTGCACCGGTATTGTCGGCAACCCTTAATCTGGTTTCCTGCTGAATCATGCCTGTTACTCCTTCCTGGAAATAAATTATTTCGCTCTTTCGATAATTTCCACAAGTCTCCATCTCTTGTCTTTGGACAGCGGTCTTGTTTCCATAACTTTTACTGTATCGCCCATGTTGCAGTCATTCTTCTCATCATGTGCTTTTAATTTATACGTTCTTTTTACGATCTTGCCGTATAAAGGATGTTCTACATGGTCTTCAATCGCTACAACAATGGTCTTATCCATCTTGTTGCTCACAACCTTACCAGTACGGGTTTTTCTAAGATTTCTTTCCACGTTCTGTATTCTCCTTTCGAGTTTTGGCCTTCCAGGGCCCCAATCTATAAGTTAACACACACTCGTGTGTGTCATGCTTTTGAATAAGCTGCAACTTAAGCTAATTTAGCCTTCTCAGTTATAACAGTCTGAATTCTGGCAATGTTTTTGCGAACCTCTTTGATACGGCTTGTGTTATCAAGCTGGTTGGTTGCATTCTGGAATCTTAAGTTGAAAAGTTCTTTCTTTGCAGCTACTAATTCTACATTCAGCTCGGCAACTGATTTTCCTTTTAATTCTTCAACATATTTATTCATTTTCACTGTCATTCACCGCCTTCTAAATCTGCTTTAGCAGCAATTTTACATCTGCATGGTAACTTGTGCATAGCAAGACGTAAAGCTTCACGTGCTGTTTCTTCAGGTACTCCAGCGATTTCGAATAATACACGACCTGGTTTTACTACTGCTACCCAGTATTCCAGAGCGCCCTTACCGGAACCCATTCGGGTTTCTGCTGGCTTTGCTGTTACAGGCTTATCCGGGAAAATCTTGATCCAGACTTTACCGCCACGCTTAATATAACGGGTCATGGCAACACGGGCTGCCTCGATCTGATTTGATTTGATCCAACATGGGTCTAAAGCGACTAAACCGAACTCACCACTGCTGATTGTATTGCCTCTTAAAGCTTTACCAGCCATGCTTCCACGGAACTGTTTACGACGCTTAACTCTCTTAGGCATTAACATTATTTATCGCTCCCTTCCTTTTTTCCTTTAGTTGGAAGTACTTCGCCATTGTAGATCCATACCTTCACACCGATCTTACCGAAGGTAGTATCTGCCTCTGCGAAACCATAGTCAATATCTGCTCTGAGTGTCTGTAACGGAATGGTTCCTTCGCTGTAGAACTCAGTACGAGCCATATCAGCGCCGCCAAGACGTCCTGCAACTGCAGTCTTAATTCCTTTGATACCTGACTTCATGGAACGTCCCATGGTAGACTTCATAGCACGACGGAAGGATACACGATTCTCTAACTGCTGTGCGATGGACTCAGCAACTAACTGAGCGTCTTTGTCTGGTCTTTTAATTTCTTTGATATCAACAAATAATTTTTTATCTGTAAGCTTCTGAACTTCTGCTTTGATTTTTTCAATCTCAGCTCCACCCTTACCGATTACTACACCTGGTTTTGCTGTATGAATAACAACTTTAACGCGGTCAGATGCACGTTCAATTTCAATATTAGAAATGCCGGCGCTGTATAATTTCTTCTTCAGGAATTTTCTGATTGCATAGTCTTCTACTAAGTTGTCTGCGAAATCAGCTTCAGCATACCATTTTGAGTCCCAGTCTTTAATAACACCGACTCTTAAGCCGTGTGGATTAACTTTCTGTCCCATTATTTGCCTCCTTATCTTTCATTAAGCACGATGGTGATGTGGCTCATTCTCTTTTCGATTCTGTAAGCGCGGCCCTGTGCTCTTGGTTTTACTCTCTTCATTGTCGGTCCCTTGTTTGCAAAACACTCTTCTACATAAAGTTTTGCCGGGTCCATACCGTTATTGTTCTCAGCATTAGCGATTGCTGATTTTAATAACTTCTCTATTAAAGTAGAAGCATATCTGGGATTGTAAGTTACAATACCAAGTGCTGAAACAGCGTCTTTGCCTCTGATGGCATCTAATACAAAGCATGCCTTCTGAACTGAAACCCTAGCATAGGATAACTTTGCTGACGGTCTTGTGTCCTTCTGGGCATTTCTCTCTCTCTTAATCTGGCTTCTATGTCCCTTAGCCATTGGTGAATCCTCCTTTCAACTTTAACGCCCTGTGGGAATCCTCAAATAAGAATACCCTGAGGGTGTCTGCTTCTCTATTACTTACGACCTGATTTCTTCTCGTCTTTTCCATGTCCTCTGTAAGTTCTGGTAGCAACGAATTCACCAAGTTTATGTCCAACCATATCTTCTGTAACATATACCGGAACGTGTTTTCTGCCATCATGAACTGCAATTGTATGTCCAACCATCTGCGGGAAGATTGTAGAACGGCGAGACCAAGTCTTAATTACCTGCTTCTGTCCTGCTGCGTTCATAGCATCTACTTTTTTCAGTAAATGAGCATCTGCAAATGGTCCTTTTTTAAGTGAGCGAGCCATAGGTTCTAACCTCCTTCAATTATTTAACGGTCTTTCCATCTCTTCTTCTAACGATTAATCTGTTAGACTGCTTGTTTTTCTTTCTGGTCTTTAAGCCAAGTGCCGGTTTGCCCCATGGTGTAGATGGACCTGGACGTCCGATACCAGTCTTACCTTCACCACCACCGTGTGGATGGTCATTCGGGTTCATAACAGAACCGCGGACTGTAGGACGGAATCCCATGTGACGTTTTCTACCAGCTTTACCGATATTGATCAGGTTATGATCGCCGTTTCCAACAACACCGATCGTAGCTCTGCAGTTGATCGGAACCATTCTCATCTCGCCGGAAGGTAAACGAAGAGTTGCATATTTTCCTTCTTTTGCCATTAACTGTGCGCTGTTACCAGCAGAACGAACCAGCTGTCCGCCTTTTCCTGGGTAAAGCTCAATGTTATGAACCTGAGCACCAACCGGGATCTTGCTTAATGGAAGGCAGTTACCTACTCTTGCTTCTGCAGTCTCGCCGCTCATAACAGTCATTCCGTCTGTTAAACCAGCTGGAGCAAGGATATAAGCCTTTGTTCCGTCTACATAGCTGATCAGTGCGATATTAGCAGTTCTGTTGGGATCATATTCAACACCGATGACAGTTGCTGCAATGCCGTCCTTGCTGTTTCTCTTAAAGTCAATGATTCTATATTTTCTTTTAACGCCGCCTCCGCGATGTCTGACAGTAATTTTACCTTGGTTATTACGGCCGGCCGTTTTCTTAATAGTTTTGCTGATTAAGGATTTCTCAGGAGTTGACTTTGTGATTTCGCTGAAATCAGATCCGGTCATTTGTCTTCTGGAAGGGGTATATGGGTTATACTTTTTGATTCCCATTTTGTATCTCCTTTCTGCTTTCTAGTCCATGCCTTTTGGACATCAAGGTATACCAGTATGGTGTTTCAACGCCACCTGGCGTATCTTGTTTATTGTGATATAATGTTCATCACTCAGGAAACTGAAAATCGTTGACGCCGGGCCCGAATCACTTCATGCCAAGCGTTCCGATCTTACAGTCCTTCGAAAATTTCGATGTCTTTGCTGTCAGCTGTTAACTGAACAATTGCTTTCTTGGTCTTAGATGTCTTACCGAAGGTTGTTCCTCTTCTTTTGGTCTTTCCATCTAAGTTCATGGTGTTCACGCTGGCTACCTTGGTGCCTGGGAACATCTTTTCAACAGCTTCCTTGATCATCGTTTTGTTCGCATCTGTGTGCACTAAAAATGTGTACTTTTTGGACGCCATAGCGTTCATGCTCTTCTCAGTTACGATTGGTTTCTGAATCACGTCGTAATATTTAATATCTGCCATTATGCGTACACCTCCTCGATTGCTGCAACAGCAGTCTTGGTAGCAACAACTGTGTTATACTTTAAGATATCGTATACATTGATTGTGTTAACAAAAGCAGTCTTAACAGCAGCGATGTTTCTTGCGCTCATTACTGTGTTAGTGCTGTCATCTCCAACAACTACAAGAGCTTTGGATACCTTTAAGTTGTCTAATACAGCCTGGAATTTCTTTGTCTTGATTTCATCAAACTTCAACTCATCAACAACGATGAACTTGTTGTCGTTCACTCTGCTGGTCAGTGCGGATTTAAGAGCAAGTCTCTTTTCCTTCTTGTTCAGTCTGATTGTATAATCTCTTGGTGTTGGTGCGAATACAACTCCGCCGCCTGTCCACTGAGGAGATCTTGTTGAACCCTGTCTGGCATGACCGGTTCCTTTCTGTTTCCACGGTTTTCTACCGCCGCCGGATACTTCAGCGCGTGTTTTAGCCTTCTGTGTTCCCTGGCGCTTATTTGCAAGCTGGCTTACGACTGCCATGTGTACAAGGTGTTCATTAACTTCTACACCAAACACTGCATCGCTTAACTCTAATGTGCCAACTTCTTTACCTTCCATATTGTAAACAGATACGTTTGCCATCTGTGTAATCCTCCTTTCTTATAAAAGCATTAGTTAGCTGCTTTTACTGTTTCCTTGATTGTTACTAAAGACTTCTTAGGTCCTGGTATCGCACCCTTAACCAAAATTAAGTTGTTTTCTGCATCAACTCTTACAATTTCAAGGTTCTGGATTGTTACCTTCTTGTTACCCATCTGTCCAGGCATCTTTTTGCCCTTGAATACCTTGCTCGGATCAGAACATGCACCGTTGGAACCTGCATGACGATGGAACTTGGAACCGTGAGCCATAGGTCCTCTGGACTGTCCGTGTCTCTTAATAGCACCCTGGAAACCTTTACCTTTGGAGATTGCGGTTGCATCGATCTTGTCGCCTGCAGCGAAGACTTCTGCTTTGATTTCATCTTTTACAGAATACTCAGAAGCATTCTCGAACTTAAATTCTCTTACAAATCTCTTGTAAGATACACCAGCCTTATCAAAATGGCCTTTTAATGGTTTGCTGATGAGTTTTTCTCTCTTATCAACATAACCAACCTGTACTGCATTGTAACCATCATTCTCAACTGTCTTAACCTGTGTTACTACACAAGGACCAGCCTGAAGAACTGTTACTGGAGTTAATACTCCGTTTTCATTGAAGATCTGTGTCATTCCGACTTTGGTAGCTAAAATACCCTTCTTCATGTTTTTACCTCCTGGTTGTTAATTCTACAGCGGATTGCTTTCGCAATCATCCTAGAACAGTCCAATATACGTGGAACACTATAACTCCCGCGGCAGCCTTATGTGTAAATGCTTCCGCTCATGGAGATGTTGATTCCTTAGAGGAAAAAGTGTTGCTTCTATATTAAAACCCTTCAGGACCTTACCTAAATTGTTTCTTCCGATGAAGATTATTTGTTCTTCATCTTGATATCGATATACACCCCTGCCGGCATTTCCAGTCTGGATAATGCATCAACAGTTTTTTGGCTTGGTGTAATGATATCGATGAGTCTCTTATGCGTTCTCTGCTCGAACTGCTCTCTGGAATCTTTGTACTTGTGAACCGCTCTTAAGATAGTTACCACTTCCTTCTTGGTTGGTAACGGCACCGGTCCGCTCACTTTTGATCCTGTCTTTTTTACAGTGTCGATGATTTTGCCTGCAGACTGATCAACTAACTGATGATCATACGCCTTTAATGTGATTCTCATTACTTGACTTGCCATAAAAAAAGTCGCCTCCTTTTCGCACTTAGTAGAAGTACGACAAGCGGTGACTGTACACGTTCCCGTGTGTGTCATTCAAGACCCACACTGACTATCTGTTTGAAATAAACAGAATGTTAAATTGTACAGTGACTTGTCGCCAGTTTCCTAACTTGACATTCGCTCCACGGAAAACCTGCTTTTCAGCAGCAACCTCACGTTTCACAGCTATCATGCCACAGCCTTAACAGAATACCATATTTTCCTTGGTAATGCAAGTACTTTTTTCAAAAAAACGCAAAATCTGTTTTTCTCAGATTCTGCGCTTTTTTAAAGCTTATGTTTACTTCCAGACTGGTTCAGAAGGTTCTATTCCTTCGTTCCCAGAAGGATTTTGTTCATCCACTTTCAAAAGGGTTCCATTGCTGCCTGTCTTATATTTTACACCATCTGAACTTTTTACAGTTGTACTCTTGGATACCTTGCCTGACGTGTTCACAACGTACGTAGTTTTTGTACTGCCTGTGGGAATGGCGATCGGCTCATACTTTGCACCCTCATCTGCACACTGAAGTTTTCCCATATAATAGAGATAGCCATCCTTGACTCCTGTATAACCTCTGCCGCTGTCACTGAAATAATACGTGCATTCGTTCCCGTCCGCTTCTGTTACCTTAACTTTCCCCTTCTGCATACTGCTGGTCTTCTTATCTCCGAAATAAAAAGATGCATACTCAGAACTGCTTACAATCTTAAGTTTCTGAAGTCCATAGGCAGGAACACCCAGATCATTGAACAGATATGTTTTGTCCTTGATCTTAACCAGGTTGGAAGTACTTGCCTCCCCCTCTTTCGGGCCAGCCTTTGGAATTCCTGAACTGGAAAAATAAAACCACTCCACACTCTCCTCATATCCGGTTATATCCTGAGGCGGCTCTGTGGAATACCAGCCTTCCCGCAGCTTTCCATTGGGATCATAATATTTGTAATTCTGGATCTCATATTCCGCATTGTCAACTCCAACCTTCTTCCAGCCGGTCTGAAGCGCGCCTTTATCATCAAAACAGTATGCGATTCCATCAATCTTATAAGTGCCATAATCTCCGGAGAAATCCTTTGGAACATATTTTTTGCCGTTGTCGTTAAAATAATACCAGTATTTTCCTTCATCTGTATCTCCGGGCGAGATCCGGCCTTCGTCGCTGCTGTCCGGCGGATAAAGCTTCTGCCAGCCCGTCTTCATGACTCCGTCCGCCCCGGTATAATACATGTCGTCAAGAATCCAGCCCGTCAGCATCTCGCCGTTGGAATCAAAGTAGTACCACTTATTGTCGATCTTAGACCAGTTGTCCATAATCGCTTTTCCGCTGCTGCCAAAATAGTACCACTTATTTCCATTGCTGCTGGAGTCCTTAAACTTCATCCACTTATCCGTCACGAGAATTCCGTTGGAATCCATATAATAAGTGTTCTCAACCCAGGTATTGACTGCCATCTCACCATTGCTGTCTAAATATCTCCACAAATTATCCGCACCCTTTTTCCAGGTGTTGCTTACTTTACCTCCGCTTGAATCATAATACACCCAGGTACTTCCTGACTGCGCCCACCCCTCGGCCGCCCAGGCGTCCAAAGATGCCGCTCCGACTGCCAGCATGGCTGCTGCTGCCAGTGCAATGAGACCTTTTCTTTTCATATCTTCACTCCTTACAGGGATTTCCTTTTTTACTAATATTTATTTTAACAATTAATCTTAGATTATTCAACTGTTTTAATCTTTCAATTCTATTACAAAATTATTGCCGTATTATATATACGTCTGTCATGGCAGAAAAACAGCAATGCCGGTATGGGGTCTAAAGCCAGCCATACCGGCATTGCCTTTCTTTCTGATCTATTTGAAATGTCTATCTGCAGCAGTTATTTCTCCTGCAGCAATTTCCGCGCCCACAGCATGATCCACACCTTCTGCAGCATCCTGAACGGTTACAGCAGCGCCTGTTGCAGCCGTTGCTGCAGATCCAGCCGCAGCCGTTACAGCCCCGCCAGTTGCACCAGTAATTGCATCCACAACAGCCGAAGTAAAATCCCATCCGGAAACAGCCCATAAGTCTACACCTCTTTGTTTAACATTATACTATAATATATAGAACCATCAGACAAGGTGTGAATCACCTTGACGCTAAAAGCTCCATCCAGTATAATCATAGAATCATGAAGATAGATGAATGTATTTATATAGAAAGAAAGGCGGCATCAAGTATGTGGATTGCAGACGGCTGGAAAGATTATGAAGTGATAGATTGTTCAGAGGGTGAAAAATTAGAGCGTTGGGGTAATTACCTCCTGGTTCGTCCGGATCCTCAGGTCATCTGGTCCACTCCCAAAAAGGAACCAGGATGGACAAAGATGAACGGTCATTACCACCGCAGCGCAAAGGGCGGGGGAGAATGGGAATTTTTTCATCTGCCGGAACAGTGGACCATCAGCTATAAGGAATTGACATTTCAGCTGAAGCCCTTCAGTTTTAAACATACAGGACTTTTTCCGGAACAGGCTGCCAACTGGGATTGGTTCGGTGATAAAATAAAGAGTGCAGGACGGCCTGTAAAAGTATTGAATTTATTTGCTTACACCGGCGGAGCAACTCTTGCTGCTGCTAAGGCGGGCGCTGTTGTTACCCATGTGGACGCTTCTAAGGGTATGGTTGGATGGGCTAAGGAAAATGCCCGCTCATCAGGGCTTGAATCGGCTTCCATCCGGTGGATCGTTGATGACTGTGTTAAGTTTGTTGAACGGGAAATCAGAAGAGGCAATCATTATGATGCGATTATTATGGATCCTCCGTCTTATGGCAGAGGACCAAAAGGTGAAATCTGGAAGATCGAAGATTCCGTATATCCATTCGTTAAGCTCTGTACCCAGCTTTTGTCCGATACACCTTTATTCTTCCTTATCAACTCCTATACCACTGGACTGGCTCCGTCTGTACTGTCCTATATGATTTCCACAGAGATCACAAAGAAATTCGGCGGAAGCGTTTTGTCCGATGAAGTGGGGCTTCCAGTGAAAAGTTCCGGACTCATTCTCCCATGCGGAGCTTCCGGAAGATGGTCTGCTGACCGCATCTGATATAAGCCGGATCAGCGTCCTCCATTAAACAGACGCCAGACCGGAGACAGATATTTTCTTAAAAAGAAGCTGGTGGAGCAGCTGAAAAGAATACAAAAAACCGGCATAATAATATAAAGGCCTATGGTTACGGCAGGAATCGGCGGGAGCAGCAATGCTCCCGTTTTATTGATTAACCGCACCACAGAAAAATGTGTGGCATACAGAAAAAAATTCTGTTTCATCCAGTCATTTGCCTCTTTTAAGTATCTGCCTGGAACCATGAGCCACAAACTTACAGGCATCAGGAGCCTGAAGCAGACCGTAGAGGCAGCAATCTCTCCCTTCACATTACCGGGAATATCTATGTTCTTCGCCAGACAGGCAGCTAGAAAAAGAACGGCTCCTGCTGCAATATGCTTCCTGCGAAAAGAACTTTCTGCAATGTCTTTACCATGAATAGCTGCATATGCCCCGAAGGAATAATAAAGCAAAGCATCCAGATTTAAAAACGGAAGCTGGCCTCCCATATATATCGCCGCAAGAATCACCGCAAGTAAAAGCCTGCCAATTTCTTTTTTTCTTACAGCCATGTATATCACCGGTGCAAGAAGAACAAGAAGGATCAGCTGATTTAAATACCAGAATACATAATTATAGGAATAGTGGAGCACTGCCTGCGCTGCTTCCTGAAAGTTAAAGGGGATTTTCCCTTTGCCGATTACCCTGGAAATAAAGGGAATCCGGCTGCCGATCACATATCCCAGATAGTAAAGAAGGTTCCACATAATATAGGGAACCAGAATGCTTCGAATTCTGGAATTCCATTTGGCCCATAACTTCTCTAATGTAAATCCACGAAAAAATAAATACGAAGATATTAAAAAGAATCCCGGGACTGCAATCTGGGCAACTGTGTCACCCCAGAAACGCTCCAGTATATCCACCCGGTAAGCAACTCCGGTTCTGCCTAAAAACAAAACTGCATTATAAGAATGAACCCAGATTACGAGAATACTGTATAAAAATGTAAACCAGATTACCTTGTTGTGAAAATATTTTTCTCCCATCGGGTTCTCCTCTCACCTTTCTGCATGTCCTATCAGCACATTTTATCCAGTACCGATGAAGATACCCTCTCATTGACCTGATTACAGGTTTCAAAATACCTTCTGTAATATTCCGTATACATTAAATCGATCAAAAAAAGCTGGCTGATCTCTGAGGATGTAGATCCTCCCTGCAAAGGTCCTTCATTGGCTCCGCAAAGAAGGGTTACATCGGAATAAGAGGTAAGAGGTGACTTTATAAATCGGGTGATACAGATGGTTGCAGCTCCGGCTTTCTTTGCAAGCTCTGCCACATGAATGGTATCCTTCGTAGCGCCTGAATAGGAAAATATGACAGCTGCTTCTCCCTTTCCCATCATGGAAGCCACCATTGCCTGCATATGAGAATCAGATACACAGGATACCTTGGGTTCAATCCTTAAAAACTTGTTAGCAGCCTTCATGGCAGAAAGCATGCTGGCTCCCACTCCAAAAAAGCAAATCCTCTTTGCTTCATGAAGATACCGGATTACACGGTCAAAACTTTCCTCATTTAATAATGAATAAGTCTCTTCAAGTGCACTCATATTTGTATTGAGTACTTTCCTGGATACCTCTGCGAAAGAATCCTTTAGGCTGATGTCTCCTTCCAAACGCCCCTGACCAGTAGTCTCATCATGCAGACTTAAAGAAAGCTGCATTTTAAATTCCTGATACCCTTTCAGCTCCAAAGTCTTGCAAAAGCGAAATACACTGGTATCTCCCACTTCACATGCTTCTGCCAGATCGGTGATTGACATAAACAGCACCTCTCTGTAGTTTTGAAGAATGTAATCCGCCACCTTTTTCTCAGCTTTTGTAAACTGATTATATTCTGCACGAATCCTGGTTAAAAAATCACCTTTCATCACTCTGTCTCTCCCTTTTATCTGTTTTTCCTCCAGTGCGGCACTTTGCACCGGCTATAAAATCACGGGTTATCTCTCTTGGCCTTGTAATGGCGCTTCCAACCACTGCCGCCCAGGCGCCCGCTTGGAATGCTTCCTTCAGCTGTTCAGGGTTTTTAATACCGCCTTCTGCAATCACAGGTTTCCCACTGTCTGAAGAAAGCTGTTTTATCAGTTCCAGATTTGGAAGAACGGCATTCCTGGTATACTGGGTATAACCGCTTAAGGTAGTCCCGATAAAATCAATTCCCAAGCGGGCAGCAAGCATCCCTTCCTCGTAATCAGAACAATCCGCCATGAAAAGCTGATCCGGAAATTTTAATCTGACCTCCATAATAAAATCTTCCAGCTTCTGTCCAGACGGACGATGCCTTCGTGTGCAGTCCAGTGCAATAATGTCTACTCCCTCTGAAACCAAAGCTGCCACTTCCCTGATGGTTGGGGTAATAACTGGCTCAAAACCTTTATATTGCTGTTTTATGATGCCAATTATGGGCATGTCCACCGTATTCTTTATTTCACGTATATCAGATATGGAGTTGGCTCGGATACCTGACGCTCCGCCTTCCATAGCTGCATATGCCATACGGGACATAATATAAGAGCTGAAAAGAGGCTCATCCGGCAGCGCCTGACACGATACAATCAGTCCCCCTGCCAACAGGCTGTATACCGTTTTATCCATTTACCTTCCTCCTTTTCTAACCAAAGTAATCATATCACAGATGAAAAAGATATTTCAATAAAAAGCGGTAAGAGACGGTTGTATTTTTATTTATTCTTTCAGGTTATTTTCAGTGTATGAACACAAGTAGGTGTTATACTTCTGGTATATTCTACACAAAGGAGGAAATGAGAATGGAACTATCAGGAGTATCCGGTTCATCATCCTACGACCAGCTGCAGCAGCTTCAACTGCAAAAGGAAAAGGATAAAAAGGCGGCGGAACAGGCAGCCGCAGAAAGTGCGCAGATCACAGCGGTGGGAACTGCAGCAGATAAGAACTTTGAAGCCGCGGTTCAAAGCACTTCTCAAAATATTGATACGCTGGAAATCAGTCCTGAAGGAAGGGCATATCAGCAGAACATGCAGGCACCGCCTGCACCAGTGGATTCCACTGCTTCGGAGACTTCATCAACGAACAGCACAAAGACTACCACGGTTTTAACCAGCCTCACAGAAGAAGAAATCAGTACGCTTGTTGATGAAGGAACCATCACTCAGGCAGAGGCCAATGCTGAGCTTGCGAGACGGGCTGCTGTAAAAGAAGCGGAAGATAATCAGAAAAGCAGCAGTACGCATACAGAAAATCCTGAAATAGACGATGAGGAATGATTTAATTAGCAGCCCGGCAATACGCCGGGCTGTTTCATAATAAAAATTAATATTATTTTCACATAATTTTCCAGCAAACAGCGTAGGGTTTATGATATAATAAGGAAATCGCAAAGATAGTTCATTTTATAAGGAGTAAAAAATCATGAAAAAGATAATCCGCGCTGCATGCCTGTCCCTCGCAATACTATTTGCAGGGTATTCACTCTGGATGAATCCCCAGTTAACAGACGGCAGTTCAGACGCATCAGGTGAACCGCTTCATACATTTTCAAAAGACCAGGGACAAGACTTACATGTTATGGCACTGGGACCTGGACTGAACAATCTCTCTCCATCTGACGAGTTTTCCACTTACCAGTGGGGTCTGAAAAATGATGGGGAATTTCGTCTCATCGAACTGGAGCAGAAATTTAAGTACGTAGACAATCTATACAGTGAAATCAACAGCGGAGGTGGTCTGGCAATCCCCAAACCAGGTCCCGGCAACTATGAAGCAAAAGTTATCCATGCAGTTCCAGGGGTCGACATTGACATTCAGCCAGCCTGGGCTCTCTACGACCAGGCTCAAAACAAACGGTCCGTTATAGTCGCAATCATTGACACAGGTATTGATATCAACCATCAGGAGCTGCGTAATGCCATTTGGACAAACCCGGGGGAGACGGACGGAGACGGTGTCGACAACGATGGCAATGGATATGTGGATGATATTCATGGCTGGAATTTCTATTCAAATAATAATAAACTCTTCTCCGGAAGCGAGGACAGTCACGGCACCCATGCAGCTGGAACGATCAGCGCGGCCAGAGGCGCCTATGGAATAGCCGGCATTACGGATAATAACTACGTAAAAATTATGCCGTTAAAAGCACTTGGGGGAAAAGAAGGCGTAGGTTCTCCTGCCGCCGTTATTAAAGCGATCCACTACGCAGAGCAAAAAGGGGCTTCTATCTGTAATTTAAGTATGGGAACAACCGGATACAGCGAAGAACTTGCACAGACAATTAAGAATTCCCCTATGCTTTTTGTTGTTTCCTGCGGCAACGGAGGGGTATCCGGTCTTGGCTATAATACGGATGTGTATCCGGTATATCCTGCATCCCTTCCATACGACAACATTATATCTGTGGCAAACATCCTGTTTGACGGAACGTTGAGTAAGGATTCCAATTATGGAGCTGCAAGCGTGGATATCGCTGCTCCCGGAACCTATATTTTAAGCACAATTCCAGATAATTCCTATGGATATATGAGTGGTACTTCCATGGCAGCTCCTATGGTGACAGGTGTTGCCGCCATGCTCTATTCTTACCGGGCCGATATAAGCCTGGCTGACGTAAAAAATATCATTTTAAACTCCAGCAGAAAGCTGGATACACTATCAGGCAAGGTTGCAAGCGGAGGGCTTCTGGATGCTTCCAGTGCCCTGAACTGGCATTAATTTAAAAAACTGCGCGGTTATAAGCTGCGCAGTTTTTTTAACCCATGGCAGGACCAGTCACTATTCAACAAGCGGCTCTTCCAGGTTATTGTATTTTGAACTGAGAATTATAATATCAATACGCCGGTTTTTTGTTTTGCCCTCAGCCGTTTCATTATCTGCAACAGGTTTAAATTCACCGTAGCCCACTGCAATCAGCTTATTGGGAGGATAATTACATTTATTGATAAAAAGCTTAACAACATTCACGGCTCTTGCAGTTGACAGCTCCCAGTTAGATGGATACTTGCTTCGGCTGATAGGCACATTATCAGTATGGCCTTCAATACGTATAAAGTTGTCAACCGTATTTAACAGACTGGCTACTTCAATTAAAGTATCCTCGCTCTGTTTTTTAATATCTGCACTGCCTGAATCAAAAAGAATGGCGTTATTCAGTCTGATGACAAGACCTCTCATATCAATCATTGTTGATACGGACTGATCCATGCCTTCATCGTGTAACCTCGTATCGATTTCATTCTTCAGAGTTTCCAGCTTTTTCAGTTCATATTCACCCAAGAAACTTTCCAGCTCGCTTTCGGTCTCAATATTCAGCGGTCCCCCCACCGAAGCAGACTCAGATGGTGTACTGTTCACAAGAGGTTCAGATCCCCCTGATCCTGAACCTGAGCCAGAACCCTGGCCCGTATAATCTTTATTCATCATGGAAGAGGAAAATTCCTGAGATATCTGCTGTGCTTTCTGAGCATCAATCTTACTAACGGCAAAAAGGACGATGAAAACTGCCAGCAGCAATGTCATCAAATCTGAATACGGCAGAAGCCATGCCTCGCCAGCTTCTTCTTCCTGATGTACCTGCTCTCTCTTTTTTGACATATGTAATCACCTTATTCCTTATTATTCTGCTCTTCAATCTTTTTCTGCTTATATTTAGGAAGAGAAGCAAGTAACTTCTCCCTGAGTACAAAAGGTGAATCTCCATGCTGCATGGATATAATCCCTTTTAGGATGATTTCTTTTGCCATAACTTCCTGCTGACTTTTTACCTTCAGTTTTTTTGCAAATGGATTCCATAATACATATCCGGTAAAAATACCAAGGATTGTGGCAATAAATGCGGCAGCAATCGCTTCTGCCATTCTTTCCGTATCATTGATTGAAGACATGGCAGCTATCAGTCCAAACACCGCTCCCAAAACACCCAGGGTAGGAGCATAAGTACCAGCGGATGAAAAGATGCTGGCATTGATTTCATGGCGCTTTTCCATGGCACTGATTTCAGTTTCCAGAATTTCTTCGATCACATCTTCCCCTGTTCCATCAACAAGCAGACGAACTCCTTTTTTCAGGAATGGATCCTCAAGCTCTTCCGCCCTTGCCTCAAGGGATAAAAGCCCCTCAGAACGCGCTTTCTTTGATAAATCATACATCAGTTCTATCATTTCAGCTTCTGACTGACCTTTCTTCTTTGTAAAAAGAATCCTGAACAGAGATCCGATCGCTTTGATATTCTCTCCTGGAAATGAATTCAGAATAGTGGCAACGGTACCCACAATAATAACAAAAAATGCTGCAGGATTCAAAAGAACAGAAAAATTAATGTGTTTAAAAATCATGGCACCTACAACAGCAATAATACCGACTATAACGCCGAGTATGGTAGTTATCTCCATATTTTCTCCTTTGTGTTTTATTTATAAGTGATTTATATGTCAGGGTCTGGCAAAACCATTGTGCCTAACCCGTTATAGTATAATATATTTGTCGCCACTCTTGTGTTTCATAATTGTTAAAATCTGAAGAAAAAAGAAAGCTGCCATGAATATTCATGACAGCTGCACATTTATTTCTCTAATGATTTCCATTTGAAGTTGGGAACCACATCGGACCATTTCTGTATTCCGATTATGGATTTGGCAAACTCAGTAGTTTCCAAAGTGCTCTTTTTCTTATCTATATCGTGGAACACCTGCCAGATCTTGCGCCGTTTTGTTGCCACAATATCATCTCCCTTATTCATGTCACAGGCCCAAAGTCCAAAGGCAAGACCACTTCTTACCTCCAGCGGAGCGTCAACCTGACGGCTTAAGATGTAAGCGTCAATATAAGGATTGCTGTCAACCATGTAATAAGAATAAGCATAAGCTGCAGCCTGTATCTGGGAAACATCTTCTCCCGACTGAGTCTTTGCAGTAAATCCCTGTTCAGTCAGTATAATGTGCCTAACCTCGCCAATAGGTGACTTCAGGCTTTCCTGGGCCATATAATCAGTCAATGTGGTTAAATTCTTAAAATTAATAACAGGAGAATTGAAATCATTCTTAATCAGTCCGGTTTTATCATCATCCCAGAATTCCGGCTCTGTCATGGGGCATGGATATGGATGATAGGATAATCCCCAGTCCATCTGTCCCTGTTCGTTAGCAATGGAATTAAATGAATCAACTATCTGCCTGCCGCCGTATTTCAGTTTATTATCAATCTCATTATTCCAGTTATAATCCAGTGAGTAATAAACTCTGTCATTGGCGCTGGTGCTTTTAATTGCAGTGTAGAATATACGGAATGCATTCTGATAGGCCTGAACATAGCTGGTTAAATCCCTTGCCCCTACATAGTTCCACTGCTGATTGTTAATTTCATTTCCTATAATCCAGTTGGATATCTTTCCGTATTTGGGATTGGACCCGTTATAACGTTCTGCAAGAAAGGATGCGATAGCTCTTGTCTGCTCAAATCCCTCTGGAGTCGCAGAATTGAACATATAATAGAATGCATTGGAACTCTTCTTGGTTCCCGGATAAATCAGATCAGGAGCTGATGCATTCCAGCCGTTCAAAATGATTGCAGTTACCGTCATACCTTTTCCTGACAGGGCACTGATTGTCTCATCATAGCTTTTCATGACATTGGTATCAAAATGATAGGTCTTGCCGTCATATTGATAATCAATTCCCTGACCCCGAATCTGATGGAATGAAATATTCGTTGCAACATGCTTCACTCCCAGTTCAAATGCATCTCCCAGCATATTAAGCTGAATGTTCAAACCTTTTTTTGTAAGAGGATCACTAAATTTATTCTTGTTTGCAGCCACTGCCTCAGGATTGGTAATGTAATGAGGCTTGCTGACAGGTATGTATTTGCTGCCGTCCCAGACTGCCACAACAAACTTACTGTAGAGTCTGTCCTGCAACGTATTACGGTTTAATGAAAAAGTGAATGCGGCAGAATCTCCTAAAGATGCTTTTGCTGCATAATCAGTTCTTCCTTCCAAACTGTTTTGATAGGGCTGAAGCTCCACCAGGTAAAGTACACCGTCAGTTCCCTGAGCAGGTGCGTGATTAGATACTTTTACTGTTACGCTGGTTAAATCCGAATTAACGAGACAGGACTGGATCACAGCCTGATCATCAGAAAATACTTCATCCGCTAACGAAACGAAAGCAGAGGCACAGCATAAAAATCCAGCCGCCAAAAGTCCGGTAAAGACTCTGCCTATTTTAATTTTTTTCATCTTCGCATTCCCTCCATGCAGTCATAATCAGATACCCTACAATGATACCTAATTTCCCTCATTTTTACAATAACGTTTTTATTACGTATTTGTAATAAAACCTTAAGGCAAAGAAATGCAGACTTCACTCCTGAATATCAAAAAAAGCCGAAACCCTCATAAACAAAGGGCTCGGCTTTTCAATTTAATTATTCAACGATAGTAGCAACTCTGCCTGAACCTACTGTACGTCCGCCTTCACGAATAGCGAAACGAAGACCCTGCTCCATAGCGATTGGGTGGATCAGTTCAACAGACATTTCTACGTTATCGCCAGGCATACACATCTCTGTGCCAGCTGGTAAATCACAAACGCCAGTTACGTCAGTTGTTCTGAAGTAGAACTGAGGTCTGTAGTTGTTGAAGAAAGGAGTATGACGTCCACCTTCATCTTTTGTCAGAACGTAAACCTGAGCTGTAAATTTCTTATGGCATTTTACAGAACCTGGTTTAACAAGGCACTGTCCTCTTTCGATTTCAGTTCTCTGAACACCACGAAGTAATGCACCGATGTTATCACCAGCCTGAGCTTCGTCAAGTAACTTACGGAACATTTCGATACCGGTTACAACAACTTTACGAGTCTCTTCATGGATACCAATGATTTCAACTTCATCAGATACATGTAATGTACCACGCTCTACTCTACCTGTAGCAACAGTACCACGTCCTGTGATGGAGAAAACGTCCTCGATAGGCATTAAGAACGGCTTATCTGTTTCACGAACCGGATCAGGAATCCAGGTGTCTACTGCAGCCATTAATTCCAGAACCTTATCGCCCCAGGTACCAGACGGATCTTCAAGAGCCTTTAAAGCAGAACCCTGGATGATTGGTGTATCATCGCCTGGGAATTCATACTCGTTTAACAGCTCACGGATTTCCATGTCTACTAACTCAAGTAACTCAGCATCGTCAACCATATCACACTTGTTCATGAATACAACGATGTAAGGAACGCCTACCTGACGGGAAAGCAGGATGTGCTCTCTTGTCTGAGCCATAACACCATCGGTAGCAGCTACAACTAAGATAGCGCCGTCCATCTGAGCTGCACCAGTGATCATGTTCTTAACGTAGTCAGCATGTCCTGGGCAGTCAACGTGTGCATAATGTCTTTTCTCTGTCTCATACTCAACGTGAGAAGTAGAGATAGTAATACCACGCTCTCTCTCTTCTGGAGCCTTATCGATGTTCTCGAAAGCTACTGCCTGTCCAGTACCTAATCTCTCATGAAGTGTCTTTGTGATAGCAGCTGTTAAAGTTGTTTTACCGTGGTCAACGTGACCGATGGTACCGATGTTACAATGGGTTTTGTTTCTTTCAAACTTAGCTTTAGCCATTTTATAACGTCCTCCTTAATTTATGCTCTTTCTGAGCTTAATTTTATGTTAGGCTGTTTTTTATTATATGCTATTTGTGCACTATTTTCAAGCCTATTTGAGGGATTCCGGGCGGACTTCGCAGCCCGGAATCCAGTGGAACCTGTTAGGAATTATTTGCCCTTTTTCTCTGTAAGAACTTTTTCCTGAATATTCTTCGGTACCTGCTCATATTTCTCGAAGAACATAGAGAAGTTACCGCGGCCCTGAGTTCTGGACCGTAAATCTGTGGAATAACCAAACATCTCGGAAAGCGGAACGTATGCTTTGATCATCTTACCGCCGCCGATGTCTTCCATACCTTCGATACGGCCACGGCGGGAGTTGATATCACCGATAACGTCGCCCATGTAATCTTCCGGCATAGTTACTTCTACTTTCATGATCGGTTCAAGAAGAATGGATCCGCCCTTGTTCATCGCATCCTTAAACGCCATGGAACCGGCAATGTGGAATGCCATTTCACTGGAATCGACTTCGTGGTAGGAACCGTCGTATACAGTAGCTTTAACACCTACTACAGGGAATCCGCCAAGAATACCAGCCTTGGTTGCTTCCTCGATACCTTCCCCAACTGCAGGAATGTACTCTTTCGGAATAGAACCGCCGACAACAGCTGACTCAAATTTGAACAGCTCTTCGCCGTTGGCATCCATAGGCTCAAAGCGAACCTTACAGTGACCGTACTGACCACGTCCACCAGACTGTTTTGCATACTTGCTGTCAACGTCAACTGGCTTTGTAAAGGTTTCCTTGTAAGCAACCTGAGGAGCACCTACGTTTGCTTCTACGTTAAACTCACGAAGCAGACGGTCAACGATGATCTCAAGATGAAGCTCACCCATACCGGAAATGATAACCTGACCAGTTTCCTGATTGGTTTTTGCACGGAATGTAGGATCTTCTTCAGCAAGCTTTGCCAAAGCCTCGCCCATCTTGCCCTGACCAGCTTTGGTCTTTGGCTCGATTGCGATATCGATAACTGGCTCTGGGAATTCCATGGATTCAAGAATTACCGGATGCTGTTCATCACAGATGGTATCACCAGTTGTGGTAACTTTAAAACCAACAGCTGCTGCAATATCACCAGAATATACTTTGTCTAACTCACTTCTCTTGTTAGCATGCATCTGAAGGATACGTCCAACACGCTCTTTTTTGCCCTTTGTTGCATTCAGTACATAGGAACCGGAATTCATAATACCGGAGTATACACGGAAGAACGCAAGCTTACCAACGAACGGGTCAGTCATAATCTTAAATGCAAGTGCTGAGAACGGTTCTTCATCAGAAGAATGACGCTCAATTTCGTTGCCATCCATATCAACACCCTTAATAGAAGGAATGTCAGTAGGAGCTGGCATAAATTCAAGAATTGCATCAAGGAGTTTCTGAACGCCTTTGTTTCTGTATGCGCTTCCGCAGCATACAGGAATGGCTTTACAGTCACAGGTTGCAGCTCTTAAACCTTTCTTTAATTCTTCAGTAGAAGGCTCTTCACCCTCTAAAAACTGCATCATCAGATCATCGTCTAATTCACAGATCTTCTCTACTAACTCTGCACGGTAAAGCTCTGCATCGTCTTTCATATCCTCTGGGATATCAACAATAGAGATATCATCACCCTTGTCATCGTTGTAGATATATGCTTTCATCTCAAACAGATCGATAATTCCCTTGAATTCATCTTCTGCTCCGATTGGAAGCTGGATGCAGATAGCATTCTTACCAAGACGTGTCTTGATCTGCTCTACTGCACCGAAAAAGTTTGCACCCATGATATCCATCTTGTTGATGAATGCCATACGGGGTACGTTGTAGGTATCAGCCTGACGCCATACGTTCTCGGACTGTGGTTCAACACCGCCCTTTGCGCAGAATACGCCGACTGCACCATCGAGAACTCGAAGGGAGCGCTCTACTTCAACAGTAAAGTCAACGTGTCCTGGAGTATCAATGATATTGATACGATGCTCTAACGCACCTGGTTTAACCTTGGTGTTCTCATGCATGGTCCAGTGGCAGGTTGTAGCAGCTGAAGTAATTGTGATACCTCTTTCCTGTTCCTGCTCCATCCAGTCCATGGTTGCAGTACCTTCATGAGTATCACCGATTTTGTAGTTTACACCAGTATAATAGAGGATACGCTCGGTTAATGTAGTCTTACCTGCATCAATGTGGGCCATAATACCAATATTTCTGGTTCTTTCCAATGGATATTCTCTTCCAGCCAAAGCTTTTTCCTCCTATTAGAATCTGTAGTGAGCAAATGCCTTGTTTGCTTCAGCCATCTTGTGCATATCTTCTTTCTTCTTTACAGCTGCACCGGTGTTGT
The DNA here is from genome assembly GCA_963523075.1 of uncultured Clostridium sp. Taxonomy (GTDB): domain Bacteria; phylum Bacillota; class Clostridia; order Lachnospirales; family Lachnospiraceae; genus Lacrimispora. Next base: position 8,850 of record CAURBW010000007.1, on the reverse strand, counting down.
TAGCAGCATCAAGGAGCTCATTTGCCAGTCTCTCTTCCTGAGTTTTCTCTCCTCTTTTACGAGAGTAAAGAGTGATCCATCTCAGGGCCAATGCCTGTCTTCTCTCTGGTTTTACTTCGATCGGTACCTGATAAGTAGCTCCACCGATACGTTTTGCCTTTACCTCAAGTACAGGCATAATGTTGTTCATCGCTTCTTCGAAGACCTCAACGGCTGGTTTGCCGGCTTTTGCTTCGATACGGCCGAATGCACCGTATACGATCTTCTGAGCAACACCTCTTTTACCATCTAACATAATGTTGTTAATTAACTTAGTAACAACCTTGTTATTGTAAAGCGGGTCTGCTAATACGTCTCTTTTTTGAGTATGTCCTTTACGTGGCACGTTACTTCCCTCCTTAATATCGCCGTCTTTTCATACGAATAAACAGCTATTCATTAGATCCTCGGTACTCACAAACATTGAAGTTGCGTTCGCGCTCGGTTTCTATCTATATAATCCTGCAACCTACAGGTTCAATATCTAAAGTCCGGCACTAGAAATTCAAATGTGTGGTATTAATTATTTTTTCTCTTTAGGTCTCTTAGCACCGTATTTGGAACGAGCCTGTCTTCTGTTCGCTACTCCTGCAGTATCCAGTGTACCTCTTACGATATGATATCTGGTACCTGGTAAGTCTTTTACTCTACCGCCGCGAATTAAAACAACGCTATGCTCCTGAAGGTTGTGACCCTCACCTGGGATATAGCTTGTTACTTCGATTCCGTTTGAAAGACGAACTCTGGCGATCTTTCTGAGAGCAGAGTTAGGTTTCTTAGGGGTTGCAGTTTTTACTGCTGTACAAACGCCTCTCTTCTGAGGAGCAGAAATGTCAGTCGCCTTCTTCTGTAAAGAGTTGTAACCCTTCTGCAGAGCTGGTGCTGTGGATTTCTTAACGCCTGTCTGTCTTCCCTTTCTTACTAACTGGTTAAATGTTGGCATTCCATTCACCTCCTGTGATATTGTCTGTGGTTGCTGTCATCTTCAGCTTAATTTACGCACAAAAACATGACGCGTTTATGCACGCCTAATCATTATATACATATTGTTTTTTTTTGTCAAGGTTTTCTTTTTCAGATATAACTGCATAAAAACGGACTGCCGCAACAGGAATTTACGGCAGTCCGGATTTTTTTATTTTTATTATTCCTTCAGTTCTTTCAGTTTTTCGTTAATCAACCCATCCATTTCTTCTGTGTACTGATCAACTGACAGCTTGCCTGCAAGAACCTCCACCAGCTTATCACGAAGATCTCCCTGAACGGCTCCGGTCAAAGCCTGATACCCCCACTCTGATCCCGGACGTGTTGAGGTCGCAGCCAGTTCCTTAGAAAAAACATTAAAATATTCCTTGCCAAAGGCATAGTTTAAGCTCTCATTTCCTTTTACCTGAGATAAGTAGCTGTTCTCTTCGCAGTACTTTGCGTTATTCTCAGCCTTGGAAATCCATTCAATAAATTCTGCTGCTTCTTTTTCCACTCCTGTATTCTGGAAAGCAGCCAGATACTTTCCTCCTGGTACGGAAGAACGTACTGCTTCTTTTGGAAGATAGGTAACTCCCCATTCGAAGTCAGTAATCTGATCTTTGTAATTGGCAATCATCCAGCTTCCGGAAAAATGCATAGCTACCTGACCGGTGCGGAATAAATTGTTGGGGTTTTCAGAGCCAAGCCATACAGAGGAAGGAATGATCCCTTCATCATGAAGATCTTTAAAAAATTGTACGGCATGTTTATTTTCTTCCGTATTGAAATCTGCAGCATTCAGTTCCTTATTTAAAAGGCCGCCTCCTGCCTGGTAAAGAAGGGTTGAAAAACGCTGAGGCGATTTATCATATACAAGACCATATTTACAGCCGCCTTTTTCCATTACTGTTTTCATGGCTGCTTTCCACTCATCCCATGTCCAGATCTCATCCTCTGACTGCGGTACCGCAACACCGGCCTTTTCAAAAGCGGTTTTATTATAAATAAGTCCATTGGCCGTTACATCCATAGGAGCTGCCAGCACCTTGTCATCAAACACAAATTTTAAGCCTTCCCCAAAGCTGTTTACAAACTCATCTTTATTTGATACGTATTGTCCCAGATCAACAAGCTGGTTCTGAAACGGTCCTAAGTTGGTGAGTCTGGCAATGGCAGGAGCTTCCTTTCCGTTAATCATGTTCTTAATCTTGCTCTCCATATCAGAATACGGAACCTCAATTAACTCAATTTTGATATCCGGGTGCTCTTTCATGTACTCATCTGCAAGCTTCATGAAAGATTCTCCTTCCTTGTTGTCGCTGAACCACACAACATCAAGCTTCTTCTCTTTGCTTTCTGCCTGTTTTCCCCCGCCCGAACAGCCTGTTAAGGCTCCAAGCGCCAATGCCCCCATAAGCAGCCACGATACCGTTTTTTTCATAAAACACCTCTCCTTTGTTATTTAGTACGTTCATTTTATCATTTACAGCAGTACAAAAACCTCATATTTCAGACATGAAATCATTCTTTTTTGCTTTCTTTTGACTGGGCGTACTTTTTCGGTGTAATTCCGGTCATTTTTTTAAATACAGAGATGAAATGACTGTCACTGTTATAAGAAAGCTCAAGTGCAACATCGGTAACAGAGTGCCCTTCCTTTAAAAGAGCTTTAGCAGCAATAATCTTCTGATTTGCTACATACTGGGTCAGGGAAAATCCCGTTTCTTTTTTGAAATAATGGCTTAAATAATAACGGTTCATATAAAATCTGCGGGAAATCTCATTTAAATCCAGCCGTTCTTCTACATGAGACGCAATGTACTTCTTTAGCTGCTCAATTCTCTCCCGGTAAAGAACCGGGTCTTTAAATTCCTCTTCCAGTTTTTCTTCAAACTCCTGAGCAGGCTTATTTTTTTCTTTTTCCATAAAGAACTGGTACATCTCATTGACAGAAGCAATCAGCTCCAGTATGGACAGCTTAATTCTCACGGTTGATTCTGCCCTGTCCCTGTTTTCCGAATGAATGCTTTGTTCTATTTTCTCAAAGAGCTTTTCCACTTTTCTAAGATTTTCCCCTCCTAAATGGAGACGATGCAGAAATGGATCGGGACGGTTCTCAAAGAATCGGGAAAAGTCGTAATGAAATACCTCCGCCATATGGCTTAACAGCTCCGGCTCAAACATGAGAACATATCTGTGATAAGTTTTCTCTGTGCCGCAGCTGGTACGGTGATATTCCTTATTGTTAATAAGAAATAAATCTCCCGATCTTACATGGTAAGTACGGTTTCCAATTTCCATTAAAGCTCCATCAGTGAGAAACAAAATAATTTCATACTGGTTGTGAAAATGGAACCCCTGCATTGCCCAGTTTTCAGAGCCCCCATGAAAATAATACAATGAGTCAAATTCTTCAAAAAAAACCCGTTCTTTCATCTTCACAACCAGTCCCTTCTAATGCCAATAAGTATTCATAGCCTCTTGCAGCACTAAAATCATAAGTGCCTGTCCATAGGTCATCGGGCAGCACGGAATTGTCTTGTAAAATTCTCCGTTAAGTCCAATTGGTGTCCCGTAAGAAACGTTTTTAACAGTGCCATCTTCTTCAATATAATTCAAAAGATGCTTCATTCCCCGCTCAATTAACTCCTGATAATCCTTTTTCTCTAATATTCCAAGGCGTACCCCCTTCATAATGCCATACAGGAATGCAGCACTGCAGGATATCTCTATATAGGAAGAATCATCGTTAATGATGGTATGCCATAAGCCGGTTTCCGGATCTGCATACCGCTTCAGTGCCTCTACCTGATTTTCGTAAACATTTAAAAAATACCGTTTCAGGCCTTCGTCCATAGGAATGTCTTCCAGCAGCTCCATGATGACGATGGTGTACCAGCAGTTTCCTCTTCCCCAAAGTACTTCACCGTAGTTATCATTTCTCTTAAAGTTAAAACCGTGATAAAACAGTCCCTCTTCTTTATTTAATAAATATTTGATATGAGAAAGGATCTGATAGTCTGCCTCCTCGTAATAATCGTTCCGCCCAAGGAGCTTACCGGCTCTTGCCAGAAATAAAACTGCCATAAACAGCGTATCAATCAGTATCTCATGATCATTGGCACTTCCCGTGATCATATGCTGAAAGCAGCCATCTCCTGTCCGGATCAGTTTTTGATCCTTCATAATCCAGTCAGACCAATTCCTGATAAATTCCAGATATTCCGGCTTTCCGGTTTTTTCATACAGATAAGTGAGGGTGAGCATGGGAGATGTCGTATTCACATTATGCTCCAGAATCCCTTCCCGGATCCGATTGTCATACCAGTCAGTTATAAAGTCCAGAATCTCTTTTTTCTGACTCACTTCATAATATTTATAAAGTCCGAATATACCCACTCCCTGTGGCCATTCCCAGCAGTTAAAATCAATCAGGCTGATTGGATATATTTCTTTCATTCCATTATTTCTTAAAACCATCATTTTTTCTGATACCAGGTTTAATTTTTCTTCCAATGTCTTTGAATCTATCACGTTGTCCTGTTCCTCCATCTGATCGTGCCTTCTACCGTTTCCGGATAATGGTACACTGTTTCCCCGTTGACCTTTAATATGGTTTCTGTCTCAAGAAGATACTCTGTCCCTTTTTCATCCGTAACAAGAGTACTGTTTCCGTCCATGGTGATGTTAATGTTTTTAAAAGCCAGAAAAACATCGTCCAGACTTTGGTTATCTCCTAAGCAGCCAACCCGCACAACCCAGACATTGTCTCTGCCCTGGCTGATGAATTCCCGGAACTGGTTCGGTCCGTGTTCCTGTATGGCTAGCCCCTGAAGGGCTTTTACGGCAATATAGGCTCCATCCTTTTCCAGCACCACTACCCCATCCTCGCCCTTATAGCGGGAAAATGCACTGATGGGAATGTAAGCATGAGTATAACCGATCCGCTCTTCTTCCTCAATATGATATCTTAAAATTGCAGTGTTTTCGAATTGTGCGCCCAGCGGAAGCACTCCGTTACCAGCCCAGAAATTAGGTCTTCCGCTTCCATATGGGAATGATTCCCCCGGGTGATTGATAAACAGCTGCGCCGTTTCATCTAAAGTTGCCTGTAAAATATGCTCCTGATATCCCTTCATAAAGGGTTTAAAACCTGCAGCTGTTGATAAAAGAGCACGGCTGTTTTTATAAAGATAGAGATTGACATGATTTTCAAATCCCTGGGTGTTTTGAAAAATCATCTCTTCCTCTTCATTGATAACAACATACTTTTTATACTCCTCCGGGGGCTGATAATTACCAAGTACAAGAGGAATGTATCCAATGCACGCTCTGTTTAAGCAGCCCGCATTATATGCGACATAAAGCAGAGATGTCGTTCCCGCATTATAATTCCCCTTCATTTCCTTTTCATAGCTGCGGCCAAAACTTGTCATCACAGCTCCCTTATGGGCATTGACTGCCAGTGAATAAAAGATCATATCCAGTGCCTTTTCTGCTTTTTTATGCAGTGGATTTTCTTCATCAGTCAGATTGTAAAGAGTACCGATTCCCAGCACATCCACAGGGATATAAGCATTGGAATTCCATTCTGTAATAAATTCCCGGAAAAAGCCGTCAAACCACTGATGAAGCAGTTCTTCTCCCCTTGCCTTTACCTCTGCCCCTGTCCTGCCGCTGTTTATAAAAGTACGTTCCGGCAGATAGGTTCCTGTTAAATACTGACAGCAATGGAACAAGAGAGCATGATTTTCACTGAAAAACCACATCACATCGTCTCCCGGCTCATCTATCCAGTATCTGTAATTTACCATGGTTTCTTCCAAAGCTTCCTTTAACGCGTCAGAGATACGGCTGTTAAAAATCCGATAAATATATATCATTATGATAAAATGAAAATCGGAACAGTCCTTTCTGTTTCTGACGCCCTCCAGTTCTTCCAGTAAAATATTTTCTGCCCGCTGGTATTCCCGGTTCAAATAAAGCAAAGCTGCCGCCTTATATGTATTGTCCGGTGCAAAACGAAGCACTGCGTCCAATGCCAGCTTTTTGCGTACATTACCATCCTCATTTCCGCTTAAAAGAAATTCTTCTCTCACAAGCTGATTCCCTATTTTTCTCTTTACGGAGATTCCCTGATAGGAAATTACAGCAGTAAAGTAATAGTATCCCGGTGAAATGTCATCGGTATGAAACAATTCCAACCCCTTTTGTTCAGGCTTCATGGTGTATTTTCTGGTTTCTATAAGCTTCCACGATTGTTCCATTTTTTCTATAAATTCACCTGGAGTTACAATGACCTCCAGGTCAAGGGAAGTATCAAACGGATTATTAAGATTCATTTTCAGGAGCTCGCTGATATAAGCTTCTTTATCAAAGCTCATTCCATTTAGCATCTGCTCCATTTTTGCTAAAATGCTCTCATTTACCTCTTCTTTAACAGGGATGAGAATTTTTAAATCTGCTCCTCCCAGCCGTTTCATTCGAAAATAGTAGTCCGTATCACGTTCAGCCAGATCATCAAGACACACCACCAGTGAGTTTTCCCCTTTTAACAGAGGAATGGAAACCACCGTTTTCTTTACCATGTTTCTGGTAAATGGTGTGAAGTCACAGATGAGCTGTTCATTAACCCAGACCGTTAATCCCCCGCATGTCTCCAGTTCAAAATCTATGCTGTCTTTTACATCAGACCAGAGCATGGTAAAGCCATACATTCTTAAATAAGTAGGACGGTAATAAAAGCCTGATGCGTCAACTCCCGGATTACCAAATGGAAAATATTGTTTCACTTTATCTTCATTTGTCATTTCTGTAAAATCAGGATATTGGGGTACTTCTCGTCTTCGTTCCTCTACGAATTCCTTCCGGCACGGATTTTCATGAATGGCGAATCCCTTCTTCAGCCATTCGTTTACTCTGCCGTTTAAGGTAGATCTGGTAAACTTCCGAACCTGGGTATGAACCTCGCTTATGAGGAAGCGATTGACAAATCCTTCCGCAAACAACGGATATTCCAAGTATTTCATGCTTTCTTTCCTCCCATCTACTCTTTCACTCCGCCGGCTGTCATGCCGCCAATGATGTGGCTTTGCAGAGTTACAAACACAATAATTACCGGAATCATAGATATGACTGACATGGCTAAAAGGCTGTTCCAGTCAACCGAGTATTCACCGGAATAATTTGCAAGCGCAAGCTGTATGGTGTAACGCTCCTTACTATTGATGACCAGCTTTGGCCAGAGGTAGTCGTTCCATCTCCACATAAAGGAAAAAATGCAGAGCACAGAGATTACCGGTTTGGCCAGAGGAAGCATAATCCGTGTTAAAATGCTGGTTTCCGAAGCTCCGTCAATTCTTGCTGCTTCCATGTATGCATCAGGAATCCCCACGTAATACTGTCTTACCAGGAATACGGCAGTCGGCGACGCCACGGCTGGAATAATCAACCCCCATAAGCTGTTATAAAGACCGGTCGCTACGATCACCTTAAATATGGGAATCATGATGACCTCCAGCGGAATCATCAGGGTGGCCAGCACGATGCCAAATAAAATTTTATCTCCCTTAAACCGATATTTTGCAAAGGCATAACCGGACATCACATTCACCACAATGGTAAGAAAGGTGGCAGCAATACTGGTGAATACAGTATTGAGAAAATAACTCCCGAAATGTCCCTCCTCCAATGCCTTCTGATAATTGGAAAAGGAAGGATTCTTTCCAATGAGACTTGGCGGCCAGGAAAACAGCTCCCCTGTACTTTTAAAGGAAGAACCGATTACCCAGAGGATAGGCATGAGAAATAAAAAGGACAGAATCAGCAGAATCGCCCAGGTTACTCCGTTTAAAAAATATTTTCTGCTTTTAGTCTGCATCCTGCTCGCCTCCCTTATTTACCTTAAACTGTACCACTGTAAACATGGCCAGCAGCACAAACAGGATCATTGTCATCGCACTGGCATACCCCATCTGGTTTTTCTCAAATCCAGTTTCCTGAATCGTCTGCACCATAAATTTGGTAGCACCTGCAGGTCCGCCCTGGGTGAGAGCATACACCAATGGATATGTTTTTATAATGGTAACCGTGGATAAAACCAGAACCAGAAGACTGGTCGGTTTTAAAAGCGGCAGCGTAATGTAGCGGAACTGATGGTAAAAACCCGCCCCGTCAATTCTTGCTGCCTCGTAATAAGTCTCGGAAATCGCCTTAATGCCGGATATAAACATGACCATATAATAACCGGACATGCTCCATGCAGTCACAAAAATAACCACGCCCATGGAATAATTCCGATCCGTCAGCCATTTAACCGGAGAATGTCCCATGACAGTGAGAAGATAATTGATCACACCAAATTCTTCTCCCAGAAGGAACCTCCAGGTCAGTCCTACGATAATGCTGGAAATCATCGTTGGCCAGTAAAAAACAGCCCGAAAAAAATCATTTCCCTTTCTCACACCTGACAGCAGCAGCGCCAGTCCCATGGCTGATACGTACACCAGCGGAACAGATACCCCGGTGAAGAAAATGGTACGGAGAAAAGAATCCCAGAATCCCCGGTCTGAAAACAGCTTGATATAATTTTTGATCCCCACAAATACCTGGGGATTTACCCCATCCCACTTTGTCAATGATATCCACAACCCATTTAGTGCCGGAAAGAACAAAAACAGGCCGAATATAAATAAAGTAGGAGCAAGCAGCAGATAAGGAAACGCTTTCCGCTCTAACTTCCTCATTGTTTTTAGTCGAGTAGACAGTCTCGACACTCCTTTCTACAAATATTTTTTTTTTTTTGTGAAGGGATTGCCTACTGCCCCTCACAGAACCGTACGTGCG